>JBGFSC010000029.1:0-84301 GCA_041694815.1 Elusimicrobiota bacterium
CAGAAGGTTGTCGAGCAGCATCGGCTCGACGCGGCCAAGGCCGTTATCGAGAGTATCGCCACGGCCAATAAGGCGCGCCGCTTGAGCAAAAAGCCTTACGTGACCGGGACGGTCGATCAAAACAGCGTTTTGGTGACCGAGGAGAAGCTCTCGGCCCCGGACTGGGAGCAATCTTCTTACGTGTTCGAGGGCGCCGAGCATCCCGGAAATCCCTGCATAGTGGCCGTCGCCCGGCGCAGGACTAGCGGCCCCAACAGCACGACCCGCGCGCCCTATAACACCTGGGGGTTCTGCGCGACGATCGACGGGCGTGTTGGTCCCTTGAACGCGAACGGAAGCTGCTCGCTTTCCTGCGCTTCGTTGGCCATGGCCGGCGGAGGCGGCGGCGCCTGCGTCCCGGACGGCAATTGCAGCGCGGCCGCGCCCGCCTGCGATCAAACGACCAGCGGCATCGACAGCTGCGGGAATAGCTGCACTAGGAGAGGGCCTCCGTGTTGCGTGCCTAATGGCAGCTGCAGCGCCAATCCCGCCTGCGAGCAGACCGCTTCCGGGGTGGACAATTGCGGCAATCCCTGCACACGCACCGGAGGCCCTTGCTGTAGGCCCAACGGCAGTTGTAGCGCGGATCCGGACTGCGGTGAGCTCGCTTTTGGGGTCGACAATTGCGGAAACCGCTGCAGCCGGAGAGGTCCTCCCTGCCCGGATCCGCAACCACCTCAGCCGCCTGGGCCGCCGGTCTTACCTCCCAGTTCACCGAAGGTAGAGAAGCCAAAGGATGGTTGCGCTTCGAATCCAATGGCGCCGGGTTGCGGCAGTTGCGTCTGCGGCACCTGGCCTAATTGCAGGCCTCCGTCCGAATGCCAGAGCCAGCCAAAACAAGTTCCTGCGACTTGCTCGGAATGCGGCACCCCTCCTAATTGCGTCAAGTGTACGGAGGGTATATTCTATGGTTCGAGCGGAAAAGTGGTAAGTCCGGACGGCAAGACCACCATCACGCTTTGCCCACCTGCCTGCAGTGCTGCGGAAGCTGATGCAGCCGCTCGAAAGGCTGGTTTTAATATGGGTAGCGGGGATGCGAAATATTGGGAAGGCGATCAGAAAGCGAAGGCGGCCGGCAATACGAGCTGGACCTGTTCCGGCGATCCTAATAACTGCTGCGTCGTAGGCGGCAGCTGCAAATGCCCCTGTTTTTGAGCTCGTCTAAACCTATGCAATCGTCTTCCCGCGGAAAATGGCTGATCGGAGCGGCGATTTATCTCTCGTGCATCGCCGGGCTATGGATTCTAGGAAGGAACGTCTCCGCGCAGCAGGCCAAGCAGGCGGCTTTGAAGGTCGCGGCCAAGGGCGGCAAGGCGTCGGCCCAGCATCAGCTCGGGCTTGTGTATCAGATCGGTCAAGGCGTCCCGCAGGATTACGCCGAGGCCAAGACTTGGTATCTGCGCGCCGCGGAAAAGGGTTTCGCTCCCGCGATGCATTCCTTGGGGCTTCTGTACTATGCCGGCCGCGGCATGAAGTCGAGGGACCTGGTCCAGGCGTACGCATGGCATATGGCCGAACTCGGACGCTTGGGCAGGGGATGCGAGGCGATGTCGGAGCTGCCGCGGCTCATGACGAACGAAGAAACCCTGGCCGCCCACGCCCAGGCTAGCGCTATCCTTGGTAAGATCCGCTAAGCCTTCGGCAAAATGGGTTTCTAAACGCCTTTCCAAAATGGCCGAAGGAAGCGGCCCGCGTCGCTGACGCTATACCAGTTTTGTGAGGACTTCGACTAGGAACTGGTCTAGGCCGATGGCTTCTATCCCTTCGCTCAGCGGATAACGCTCGCTGCCGCTATAAATCGCCCAGGCTCTGGGCCGACCCAAATCCTTCCGTGCCTCATGGAACCCGCGGGCCAGCACCGGTCGAAGGCCTAGCTTGATCTCGACCAGCGCGCGGATGCTGCGTCCCCGGTGCAAGACCAGATCGATTTCGGCGCCAGCATGGGTCCGGAAAAAGGAAGCCTCGAGGCGGCCGTGAGCCGTCTCCAGGATTTGCTCCAAGACAAACCCTTCCCACGATTTGCCTGCGATGGGATGAGACAGCAGGTCATCGGCGTCGGCAAGGCCCAGAAGGGCGTGCAGAAGTCCGCTATCACGGATATAGACCCTGGGTGACTTCACAAGACGCTTTTTTAAATTGGCATGCCAGGCGGGAACGGTTCTAAGCAAAAACATTTGTTCGAGGATGGAGCGATAATGCGTGGCGGTCGGTGGGGTGACACCGAAGCTGGACGCGAGTTCCTGGGCATTCCAAAGTTGGCCGTGATTATGAGCCAGCATCGTCCAGAAACGCCTGAGTTCGCCAGCCGCCACCCGGAATCCTAACTGCGGAAGGTCTCGTTCCAGGTAGCTCCGGATCAATGCGTCTCGCCAACGTTCCGAGGTGGCTTCTGAGCGCGAGAGCAGCGCTTCGGGATAACCGCCTCTCAGCCAATGTCGTCTGAGCGGAACTCGCGGGCCCGTTTCTGCCCTCGAGAAAGGCCCGAGTTCCAAGAACTGAATGCGCCCGGCCAGGCTTTCCGAAATCTGTTGCAGGGCGAGGAGGTTGGCGGAGCCGAGAATGAGGAAACGCCCGGCCCGCCGTTTTCTGTCCACCAAGGCGCGAAGCAGCGGGAACAGCTCCGGTTTTCTCTGAACCTCGTCGATGACGACGAGCCGATCGGCTTGCGTTTCCAAGTACATCTCGGCATCGCTTAAGCGCGCTGCATCTGAGGCGAGCTCCAGATCGAGATAGAGGGGTTGTGGATGGCCTTGCGCCCGGGACCGGGCGAATTCCTGAGCCAAGGTGGTCTTGCCGACCTGGCGAGGCCCGATCAAGGCCACCACCGGGAATTCGGAGACGGCGCGCGCTAGGTCGCGGAAAATGAGACGCTTAATCATCATTGAAAATATAACATATAGTCTTTTTATTTTCAATGATTACTAATAGTGGTATCGTGCCTGTAGGAAGTGAATCTGCTCCGAGCGGGCTAGGTAGACGATCCGATGCTCCTGGGTGAGACGTCGCGACCACGCTCCTGCCGCAAGATATTTAAGGGGCTCGGGTTTGCCGATGCCCTGGAAAGGCTCGCGGAGGGTTGCCTCGACGATATCCAGCGCCCGCAAAGCGATTTTGCGATCTGTGTGCACCCAATAGCGCAGATCCTCGCGAAATTCCGGATGAAAAACAGCTAGGCGAGCCACGAATGGCGACGCTTGTCTAGGCGAATCCGAGTTCCCGCCGTAGCTTTGCTGGCGACTGGGCCTTTCCTCCCCTCCTTTGGGCGCGAAGCAAGGCGGTCAGCAAGCGCTTTGCGTTTTTCGGCGAACGCAACAAGTGCGCCGTCTCCAGTAGGCTGCGCAGCTCGGATGCCGCAACCAGGGCCACGTCCTCGGCCTTGCGCCGGTGAATGATCACGATATCGCGAGAGGCAGCCACATCATTGCAAAGGGAAGCCAGATGAGCCCGGGCGTGGGTGTAGGTGGTCTCGGTAGCCATAAATATGTACAGAGGTACTGTACATCATTTTTACCGCCGCGTCAAGGCCCCGACCCCGGCAGTCCTAAAAACCGCTTTTCGGGAGCTTCTTTCTGGGGTTGACCGGCCGGTCCGCCTCGCGGAACTCGAAATGCACGTGCGGCCCGGTCGAGCGGCCCGTGGATCCCAGGAGGGCGATCACCTGGTCGGCGGCCACCCAATCCTCTGTGCGCACGCGCAGCGCGTCGTTGTGGGCGTAGAGCGTCGTCGATTTGGAGTCGTGGCGCAGGATGACGACGTTGCCGTAGCCGGAAAGCTGGTCGCCGGCGTAGAGCACCTTGCCGGGCGCGGCGGCATAGACGGGGCTGCGCCGATCGGCCGCGATATCCATCCCCCGATGCTGCTTGCCCCAGCGCCCGCCGAATTCGGAGCTGACCACTCCGGCCCTAAGCGGCCAGCGGTAGGCGCCGGGATAGCTGGGGACGGGGAAGGGCTTGGCTGATGGCGCCGTCCCGGGCGGGCTTTTTTTGGGGCGGCCGAAAACCCCGGCGTCGCGCAGGACGTCGAGCACCGCCCTCTCGTCGAGCACGCCGCTGTCGTGGTAGCGCCGTAGCACGTGCGCCATGCGGGCGTAGCGGTCGAATTCGGGAAGGATATTGCGGCCGCCGGGAACGACGCGCAGCGTCTGGCGCGTCAGTCGTTCGGCGGTTTTGCAGGCCCCGAAAGCCAGGCATAAGGCCGCGATGGCATAGACGCCTTTACGCACGTTCGCCATTTTATATTTTTATGGGGCCTTGGCCCCTACCCTTGGCGGGTCCTTAGGCCTTTGTTCATTGACGCGCTAGGCGCTTATACTTTGCTTGTGAGACTATTCGCCGCCTGCTTGCTGATCGCCGCACCGTGTCTTGCCGCACCCGCGTCTTCCGAAGAGCCCCTTTCGTCCTCCGGCCTATTGAGGGAATATAATGAGCGCAAAGATCGGCTCGAAAGGCAGGCGGCGCTTTCGCCCGAGGGGCGCGTCCTGCAGGCGGCCATTAGCGAGGACGGCTCCAAAATAGCGACCTTCGCGATCATCGGGGAAAAAACGTTGTTGGGAGTCGTGTGGGACGCCCTGACGCATTCGCCGATGACCTCGTTGGAATTGGCTCCGATCTCGGGGCTCAATCGAATCCTTTCATCGTCGTTTAGCCCCGATGGATCGAAGATCCTATTTTTTACGGAATCTGCGGCATACGTTTGGGAGGCGAAGGGGCGGTTGGTATTCTTGCTGGAACCACGGGGCGTCGGGAGCTTGAGTATAGTCGAGGCCGCGTTAAGTCCCGATGGCTCGATGCTCGTCGCGGCGCTCGATGGCGTCGGTTCTGACCAACGGGATCAACTGCTAGTTTCGGAAATCGGGACCGGGAAAAGACTGGCCCGGATTGATCTTCCCGAAACTCCGCGAGCCTGCGCCTTTGGACCAGACGGGAAGCATATACTTGTGGACGTTTCCAAATGGGGCGTCTGGCGGCACGAGGTTCCCAAGAGCGAGAGGCGCTTTTATGAGCGCGGGTGGCCGAAACAATTCGAGGACCTCACAAAGGTGTACGGGGGCATCGTTCATTCGCGCATCGAAAACGGCAAGCGTATCGTATGGGAAGGACCGGACAAGCCGGCGTTTCTGCTAGATGCGCGCAGCGGCAAAATATTGAGCGACTTCGGCGGCGTCAAGAGCGTCCGCTCGGTCTCGATTAACCGAGCCGGGGACCGGGCCGTCGTGTGTTCGGAAAAGGGCGTTTACGTATGGGCCCCCGATGAAAAGGGCGACTGGAACATCGATTTGGGGCCGAATAACGAAGCGCTGAAGAAGGACTTTGCCGAACTGCAGCAACGGTGGTCAATGGCCGCCGGACCCGTTAAAGAAGGCGCCGGCGGCGCGCAAGAGCGCTTCAAGCTTAAAGACGAGTAAACTACCAGACCCGGTTCGGTGGCTGGCGGACCATGGGCGCGTCGGCCTTGCAGCCGAAGGCCTCGCGGAATTCCGGCATGTTGGAGACGACCCCGTTGACGCGGTATTTCCCGGTGGAATGCGGGTTGGATTTCGCCTGGTTCTTGGCCGACTCGGGAGTCTGGTTGCCGCACCAACTTTGGCCGTAGGCTACGAAGAAGCGTTGGTCCGGGGTCAAGCCGTCGGCGGGCCTGGCGTCCTTGGCGCCGCGCTTGTAGGCGATGAAGGATAGGATCAATCCCCCGTTGTCGGCCAGGTTCTCGCCCAAGGTCAATTTGCCGTTGAGCTTGATGTCCTGCCCCGGGTTGTCGGGGTCCTTGCCGACTACATACTCCGAGTATTGATCGACGAAGGCCTTGGCGCGAGCGTCGAAGGCCCGCGCGTCCTCCTCGTTCCACCAATCGCGGAGATTTCCCTGGGCGTCGTAGCGCCGGCCCTCGTCGTCGAAGGCATGGATGAGCTCATGGCCCATCGTGGCGCCGGTCGCGCCGTAATTGACCGCCATATCCGCGCTGAGGTCGAAGAGGGGCGGTTGGAGTATGCCCGCTGGGAAATTGATGTCGTTCATCTGCGGGTCGTAGTAGGCGTTGTCCGTCGGGGGAGTCATCCACCACTCGCCGCGGTCCACCGGCCCGCCGATCTTGCCCAAGCGCCTGCGGAACTCGAAGGCGCTGGCGCTGCGGGCGTTGCGCAAAAGCGCCCGGCGCGAGATGGAAAGGTCCCGGTAGCTTTTCCAGCGTTCCGGGTAGCCGATCTTGTTGGCGATGGAACGCAGCTTGCGCAGCGCGCGCCGCTTGGTGGGAGCGCTCATCCAGTCGAGCCCGCGGATATTGTCCTTCATGACGGACTCGATCGCGGCGATCATTTCGTGCGCGCGTTGCTTCTGCTCCGGGCCGAAGTGGCGCTCGACGTAGGCCTTGCCCAGGGCGTCGCCCATGTTCGCGTCGACTAAGCCGACGCAGCTCTTCCATCGCGCCTTGATCTCCTGCTGGCCGCCGAGCTCCTTGTCGAAGAAGGCGAAGTCCTCTTGGACGAAGGCCTTCGGCAGGAGGTCCGCGTTGGCGTGCAGCAGCTGCCAGCGGAGGTACGACTTCCAGTCGTCGAGGGAATGGTCCTGAAGCACCGCCTCCAATCCCGCGAAGAAGCCGGTCGACGCCACGTCCAAGGCTTTAAAGGGAGGGGCCCCGATCGTCCTCAGATACCGGTCCCATGGGAAGGAGGGGGTCAGCCGCTGGAGCTGCTCGAGGCTCATCTTGTTGTGCACGTTGGAGGGATTGCGGCGGCTGACGATGTCGGCCGAGATCCGGGCTAGCGCCGTCTCCACGCGCAGCACGCGTTGCGCGTGCTCGGCCGCCGCCGGCTGGGATTGCCCGGCGAGTTGGAACATCCTCTCGAGGTGCAAGAGGTATTTTTTACGGTCCTCCGCGGAATCCTCGCTGAGATAATAATCACGGTCCGGAAGGGAAAGCCCGCCCTGATCGGCCCAGGCGATCATCCGGGAGGACCGCTGGTAGTCCTGCGCCGAACCGAAATAGAAGAGCGCCCCGATGCCCTGCTGGTGCAGCCGCGCCAACTCGACGGCCAGGTCCTCCTTCGCGGCCAAGGAGGCGACGCGGGCGAGCTCGGGCTTTACGGGCGATAGGCCCTTGGCCTCAACGGACTCTTCGTCCATGCAGGAGGCGTAGAGATCGCCCATCTTACGCTGCTCCTGGGATTGGCCCTTCGGCCGTTTAGCTGCCGCCTCCAGGATGTCGCGGAGTTGTACGAGGGTCAATTCATCGAGCTGCTGATAGCGCATCCAGCGCGACTGGTCGGCGGGAACGGGATTGTTCTTGAGCCAGGTCCCGCAGGAGTACTGGTAGAAATCGACGCAGGGATCGGCGCTCGGGTCCATGTCCGAGGGGTCGAGCACTAAAAGGGGCTTGGGCGGCTTGGGCGAGGCGGGGGGAGTCGCCTCGTTCTTGAACAGCCGGCTGCCGTCGTAGACGGCGCCGAACTGCTCTTCAAGGAGCATCTGCAGCGTCTCGTGCGGCAGGCCGATGTCTTTGGCGTGAACGGCGACGGCAAGGATCCAGGGCGCGAGAAAAGGCAGGAGTTTTCTCATGGAGGCAATATAACCCAAGAGCCCCTCGCATAAAATTCGTCAAAGGGCCTACCGGAAAAGGGCCTCTTAGACCTAGGATCTAATTTTGTAGAATCAGCGCATGTCGGAACTAAAGGACGATTCCAAACGCCGTTTCGCCACTCAAGCCGTGCACGCGGGGCAGGAGCCGGACGCCGCCACCGGCGCCATCATGACTCCGGTGTACTTTACCTCCACCTACGTGCAGGAGGCGCCGGGAAAGCACAAGGGTTTCGATTATTCCCGCAGTGTCCATCCCACGCGCCAGGCCTTGGAGCGCAATCTGGCCGCGCTCGAGGGGGGGCGTTTCGGGCTCTGCTTTTCTAGCGGCATGGCCGCCACCAGCACCGTGATCGAGGCGCTTAACCCCGGCGACCATGTCCTCAGTTGCAACGATCTCTACGGTGGCACTTACCGGACCTTCACCCAGGTGTTTAAGCGCTTCGGGATCCGCTTTGATTTCATCAGCAGCTACGATCTGACCGCCGTCGAGAAGGCCCTCCGTCCCGAGACCAAGCTGGTCTGGCTCGAGACGCCCTCCAACCCGATGCTCCGCGTCACCGACATCCGCGCGGTTTCCGAGCTGGCCCATGCCCGGGGGGCCAAGGTCGCCGTCGACAACACCTTCGCCACCCCGTGCCTGCAGCAGCCGCTCGCCTTGGGGGCCGATCTCGTGGTCCATTCGACGACCAAATACCTGGGAGGGCACTCGGACGTGGTCGGCGGGGCGATCGTGACGTCGGAGGCGGGGCTTTACGACAAGCTCAAGTTCCTTCAGAACGCCGTCGGCGCGATCCCGGGGCCCATGGACTGCTTCCTCGTCCTGCGTGGCGCCAAGACCCTGCCCCTGCGCATGGAGCGGCATTGCGCCAACGCCCTACGCCTCGCCGAGCATTTAAGCCGGCACGAGGAGGTGACCCGAGTCCATTACCCCGGCCTTGCCTCCCATCCCGATCATGCCTCGGCCAAAAAGCAGATGAAGGGCTTCGGCGGCATGATCTCCTTCGAGGTCAAGGGGGGCTTGGAGCGGGCTCAGCGCCTGATGGTTTCGACCGAAGTCTTCTCGCTGGCCGAAAGTCTGGGTGGGGTGGAATCGCTCATCGGGCATCCGGCGACGATGACGCACGCCTCCATCCCGAGGGAAGAACGGCTCAAGGCCGGCCTGGCCGACGGGCTCATCCGCCTTTCGGTGGGTATCGAGGATCCCGACGATCTGATCGAGGACTTAAATCAGGCCTTGGCCCGCAGCCGCTGAAGCAGCAGCCACCAACGAGGCCAACGCGCCAGGCTTGCCCGCCCCTCCTGTCCCGTCCACAGCCGCCCTTCCTTCATGCTGAGGCAGGCAATGGGACGTTCCGACAGCTTGGCTAGGGAGAAGGACTCCCGCAATCGAGGCCACGGGGCCAGGTCCCGGACATGGATCCGGTTGGCCTGCGCGTCCGATATCCAGAACTTGCCGCCATGCGTCGTCAGGGCCGCCGCCTCCTCGTCGAGGGAGTAGGACTCCAGCACTTCCAGCGAGGAGGCATCGTGTTGGTAGAGCCGATGGGCGGCCTTGTCGGCCGACCATAGATGCTTGCCGTCGTAGTGCAGCCCGGAGGGGGCGTCGGCGGGAGCTTCCTTGGCGGCCAAAAGGGTCAGGGTCGCGTCCATGGCGCGCCGCTGCAGCTGCTTGGATGCGGAATCGACGACGAACAACTCCCCGTCGCCGGCCGCCAGCCCCGTCAAATGGGAGTCGCCCACGGGTATGCGCATGACGAGCTCCAACCCGGCGCCGCGCTCCTTGAGCCGGTAGACGGCCTTCTCATCCCCGTCGACGACCCACAGCGAATCCCCCGCCCACGCCATCCCGGACGGGTGGGAGAACGGGACGGCGTACTCCCGGACGGGATCCATGCGCGCGCAAAAGAATAGTACGCCGGCCGAGCCCAACAGCAGCGCCGAAAAGGCCGCGAGCAGCCAGCCCCGCAGCGCCGCGGGCCGGGGTGCCGGGGGGATCGAGGGATGCGTCTTTTCTTCTTCGGCCAAGGTCTGCTCGAGCTCCTCGATGCGCTTGGCCTCGCTCAAGATTTCCGAGCGCTGTAGGTCGCGCAGAGTCTCCAGCTCGGCGCTCTTGCGCTTGGCCTCCTCGGCCTCGAGCTGGCGCCGCTGCGCCTCGGCGGCCGCCTCCATGACGCGCTGCAGGTCCTGCTCATGCGCGGCCTCGGCCTCGCGAAGCTTGGCCTCGATTGCAGCCTTCTCCTTTTCGAGCTCCGCGACGCGGCATTCTGCCGCCCGCAGGCGCTGGGACTCGTTTTCCAGGGCTTCCTTCGCCGAGGCGGCCTGCTCCTGCGCGGCCGCGCAGCGCACCTCGGCGCGGTCGAGCTCGACGGCGCGCGTGGAGCTCTGGCGGAAGATCTCCTCCTTGAGCGATTCGATCTCTTTTTGGCGGGCGGCCAGCTCCTCGCGCAGCTTCGACTCGACGGCGCCGGCCCGCTTTTGGTATTCCGCGGCCAGGGCCTCCAATTCGCGCCGATAATGGGCCGATAGCTCGGCCGTCTGCTTGAGGCGGTTCTCCTCGAATTCCTTGGAGAGGGCCTCCACCGCCGCGCGCGCCTTCTGCTCCGCTTGCGCCTGAAGGCGCATGCCCTGCGCCTGGTATTCCTCGCGGGCCGCGCGCAGCGCCTGGATGCCGTTCTCCCGGGCGCTTTGGAGCTCCTTCTCCCATTTCGCCTCGATGGCGGCCAATTCCTGCTGGTGCCGGATGTCGCGCTCCTGCACTCGGCGCAATTCGCGCTCGCGCAGCGATTGCTCGACGGCCGAAAAAGCCTCCTGCTGCCGGTTGAGCTCCCGCTCCATCTCCTCCAGCTGGCCCTGCAAGCGCTCCTTTTCGGCGTTCCAATGCATCTGGGCGAGGCGGTAAGCGTCGGAATGGGTCGCCTGCGCCGCGGTGGCCTCCTCGAGCAGCTTGACCTTGAGCTGCTCGTAATCCTTTTGTAGCTCCTTGCGCTTGGCCGAGAATTCCAGCTGCAGCAGCATGGTCTTCTGTTGGTATTCCTCGGCGTGCTTTTGGATCTCCTCCTGCAATTGCTCCTGGAAGCGGGCCTCGCGGGCCTGTTGGTCCAGCGCCTCCCGCTGGCGGCGCCGCTCCATTTCCTGCAGCTCCTCGCGGTGACGGGCCTCGGTCTCGGCCAAGGCCTCCTTGTAGGTGCGCTCGAGCTCCACCGCGCGCCGCTGGTATTCCTTGATCGCGACGTTGGCTTTCTCGTCGGCCTCCGCCATGCGCGCGCCGGCCTTGGCCTCGAGCTCCTTCTCCAGCGCGTCGAGCTTCTCGCGCTGCTCGAGCAGCTTCTGGATGTCCACCTCCCCCTTGAAAAGGCTGTTGAGCATGCCCTGCATCTCCGCGATCAACTTCTCTTTCTGGAGCGTGCCCTGGTAGCGCTTCTCGGTTTGCTCCCGGGCCAGGCGGGTCTGGCGGAGAAGCTCGAGGATCTCGGCGTTGGAGCTCTCCAGGAAGCGGATGCGCTCCAAGGCCCAGCGCACCGTCAGGCGCGCCGAGTCGAGGCTGCTCAAGCCGGCTACGATTTCCTCGACGTCCTGGCGAGGGTTCGACTCGGGATTCGGGCTGAGATTTTCGGCCGGATGGCGAGGTTGGGGTTCTTCGGGCATGAATTCGGCAAATATATAGCAGCGGCTTGTTAAATTTTCAAGTCGGCGCTGGCTCTGTCAGCGTTGGCTCTTGCTTTTTTAGTTTCTCCTGTTAAAAGATAAATGCAAATCCCTGGAGGTGGAAAATAATGGCTATCAAGAAGTCGTCGATTTTAGGGTTAGCTTTTTTCCTGTCCATTGCAATTTCCACGGTGGCCCAAGATAGGGATAATCCAGAGGAGGCGGCATCTTCAGCAGCCAATGATTTTAACGAAAAACTTGGTAATGGCGGCGTTGCCGCCGGCACCGGAGTTGCAGGCCGGCGCGGTGATGCCACGGCAAGACAGGCGCAGGTCGCGCCAGAAACAAAAAGGCGTCAAAAAATAGCGCCCGCCATGGCGAGCCCAAAGCAGCCTGATCTGGATCGTCTTAGTCGTATCCGCGATACGGGAGTCCACGGTATGATCGCTGCCATTGGAGGATTGACATTAGCAGGGCTGGGCCTTTCAATGGGCAGTTTGCTGGGCGGCCTTCTCATCGGAGGGTTTTTCGCAGCCGCGATCTTCTATGGTTTACAAGGGCCAGGGTCTAAGAAGGGGACTAATTAGCTTTATCTCCTTGAGTTGTGCTACCACCGGCGACCGGATTGCGGTGTAGTTACATGTTTTCAGACTTTAGCTGACTGCCGGGCATTTTTCGTGACTTTGGAAACGAAAAATATCGTCAAAACAAGCGTAATTTGACTCTTAGTCTCAGCGTTGAGACTAAAAACAAAATTATCTTTGAGCCATCGTTATTTTTCGTCGCACAGGTCACGGACTTTTCTGTGGATAACTCAGCAAGATTTGATGGCTACCCAAAGAACGAGGCGACAACTGCAGAAAAACTCGCTGTAGGGGGGATCTGGTTCCAGGTGACCTTGCTAAAGTCTCGAAATAATACACCGAGGGCTTTTAGTAACGAGCCTTACTTAATGGAACCATTCTGAAGGGCGATTCGTATATGTGGTATGCCCTTGGCGTACCTGCGCCGTCCCCTTTCGCTGCTGCTCGCATCGTACCTATTGCTCCTAGTCCTGCTTAACGCCTGGGGTTTCTTCGAGGTCGAAGCGCCGCTCGGCTGGCCGCGCCGCTCGCGGGCGTTCCGGCTGCAGGGGCGCGTGCTCTCGGCCTGCACCGAGCATCATGTGGGCGAACGGATGCTGGTGCGGGCCGATCATGGCGGCCAGGCCTTCGACGTCTTCCTTCTCCTGCGCCGCGGCAGCTGCGATTCGACGGACTTCCTGCCCGGCCAGATCGTGGAGGCGGTCGGCAAATTGAGATCGCCGCGCTTCGCGCGGCTGCCGGGAGATTTCGACGAGCGCCGTTTTTGCTCGGGTCGCGGGGTGGTCAAGCTCATGCATGTCCGCGAAATGAAGGTCCTGGAGGCCGCGGTGCCTGTCTGGTGGCTGCCGGCGGCCTGGGCGGAGCGGGCCCATCGCTCCATCCGCCGGCGCCTGCGCGCGAGCCTGTCCGTTGATGAGGCCCGGATACTCGAGGGGATCATGCTGGGATACAAGGGCGCCCTCGATTCCGACGAGCAGCGCTCCATCCAGGACGCGGGAGTGATGCATCTCCTAGTCCCCTCCGGCGCGAAGGTCGCCTTGGCGATGGCCTTATTTATAGGGATCGCCTTCGCGGCTCGAATGCCCCGCCCCATGCGCATGGCCTGCGCGGCGCTAGGCGGCGCTTTCTATTGCCTCATGGTCGGCTTGGAGCCTCCCTACCTCCGAGCGTACTTCGGGGCCGTGGCCTTTTACGTGCTGTTTTTTTCGGAACGCGACTGCGACTCATTCCAGGCGATGCTGCTCTCGGCGTTTGTCATCGTGATATTTTGGCCGCGGAGCCTCTTCGGCGCCGGTTATCAGATGACCTATGCCGCCTCGCTGGGCCTATGCATGGCGCTGCCCCGCTGGACCCTCTCTTCCATGAACCCCTGGCTACGAAAACCGCTCCAGGCGATACTCGCCTGCGCGGTCGTGCAGTTCATGCTGGGGCCGATCATCGCGGCCATGCTGGGACGCGTTTCCTGCGCGGGCCTGATCGCCAACCTTCTGCTCGTGCCGTATTCCGCGTGGATGATGGGGTCGGGCTTTCTATTCTGGTCGCTCTCTTCGTTGTTCGGGCCGGGAGTCGACGGCCTTCTGATCCTCATCCTCAAAGGTTCGATCTGGGCATTTAGCGGGTCCTGCCGGTTCTTCGCGACGCTGCCGGGAGCGGCCTGGGAGATTCCTCCGATGGGGACGGCGGCGACGATGGCCTATTACGCGGCGGTGCTCGGATTCCTAGTCCTGCCCCAGTGGCGTTCCGGCCTCGCGTTCTGGGCCATGGCCGCCGGACTATATGCCTTCGGCGTCATCGCCCAAAGCCGGAGGCCGCCCTTGGAGTTGGCGATACTGGGAGACCCGCGGGGCTGGGCCTCCGTCGTCAAGACGCCCGCGGGCCATACCCTAGTCGACGCGGGCCTGGCGCCGTCGCTGCTGCGCAAGGCGCTCAAGGCGATGGGGGTGCGCGAGATCGAGCGCCTCGTGCTCACCTCCTCGGAACGCGGAGCGACCCGCGGGATGCGCGCCATCCTGGGCGTCGTGCCCACGCGAACAGTCGTGAGGGCGCCGCCGGGCGAGGGATGGGAACTGGCCTTCGGCCGGCTGCTGTTTCATTTCGGCCGAGCCCCGGGGTTGGTCACCATCTCCGGCGTTGGGGGCGGGCCCGTCGAATTTTGTATACTGCAGGCTCCTTTCGCCTTGGCCCCCGAGCGCTGCCTTCCGGCGGGCCTTCGGGCCGTGGGACGGGAAGGCGCCGTATGGATCGCGTCGGATGGCCAACGCTATAAAGTCAACGGGCAGAAAACACTCTATCCGCTCGGTCGTCCTTTTCTATAACGAGCTCAAGCCGGAGGCGGTCGCGGCGATGAAGATCGTCAACGCCTTGCTCAAGAAGAGGCGGGTGCGGGTCTGGATGGGCCATACCGCCGAGGGCCAGGCGCGCCTTCCCTTGGCCGATATCGCGATCGCCCTCGGGGGGGACGGGACGATGCTGCGCACCGCGCGCTACCTGGCGCCCCACGCGGTGCCGCTTTTCGGCATCAATTCCGGCGGGCTGGGCTTCTTGAGCGGCAGCGACGCCTCCGACCTTCGGCGCAACCTGCAGGTCGTGCTCGACGGGGGATTCGAGCTGGAGGAGCGCTGGATGATTGTCGTCGAGGTCTACCGCGGCGACAAAAAGACCTTCGGCCCGCATATCGCGTTAAACGACTGCGTCATCCGCTGCGGCGACCAGGCCCGCGCCATCACCCTCAAGGCCTATTCGGCCGATCTCTTCCTGGCCAATTATTTCGGCGACGGCCTGATCGTCTCGACTCCGACCGGCTCGACCGCCTACGCCCTGGCGGCCGGCGGGCCGGTGGTCGATCCCCGGCTTAACGCCCTTCTCGTCGCCCCGATCTGCCCCCACACCCTGACGCAGCGCCCGTTGATCATCCCGGCGGAGCATCCGCTCTCGGTGCGGCTGGCGCAGCGCAACGTGCACGAACGTCCCATGGCGCTCATGTCCTTGGACGGGCAGCTCGGCTGCTCGCTCAAGCTCGGGCAGGAGGTGCGCATGCGCCGCTACGAGAAGCCCTTCAGGCTGCTGCTCAACCCGAAGCGATCCTACTTCGAGATATTGCGGCGAAAGCTCAAGTGGGGCGAGCGTTGATGCTCCGTTCGCTTTGGATCAAGAACTTTGCGGTGATCGCCGAGCTGCGGGTCGAGCCCTCCGCCGGCCTCAATGCCTTCACCGGGGAAACCGGCGCGGGGAAATCGATATTGGTGGAGGCTCTCGGATTCCTCTTGGGGGCTCGGGGCAGCGCGGAATGGATCCGCGCGGGGGCGCAGCGGCTCGAGGTGGAAGGCTGCTTTACGGTCGCGGGCAAGGAGAGGGTGCTGCGGCGCGAGCTCGACGCCGGCGGCAAGACGCGGGCTTCCATCGACGGCAAGCCCGCGACCGTCTCCGAGCTTTCGGCACTCGGCGAGGGCTGGGTGGATTTCCACGGCCAGCACGAGCACCAGACGCTGCTCAAACCCGCCGCCCAGCTCGAGCTGCTCGACTCCTTCGCCTCCGAGACGCTCGGGGCCGCTTTCGATTCCCTCAAGCAGCGCGTGCAGGGCGCGCACGCCCGCTGGAGCGAGCTGGGGCGGCAGCTGGAGTCCCTGGCGATTCCCGAGGACGAGCGCCTGCGCCGCCTCGACATGGCGCGCTTTCAGATCGACGAGATCGCCAGGGCCGATCTAAAGCCCGAAGAGGAGGCGGAGCTCGAGGCGCAATTGCCGCGGCTCAAGAACGCCGAGCGCCTGGCGGTGATGGCCGAGCAGGCCTACGGGCTCCTCTACGATCAGGAAGGCTCGGTGCACGAAAACCTTTCGAAAGCCGCCAAGGCGGTCTCGGAGATCGGGCGGCTCGACCCTTCGCTCGCCGAGCAAGCCGCCTCGCTGGAGCAGGCCCTCTCCGCCGTGGGGGAATGCGCCGCGCGACTCGCCGGCTACCGTGAAGGCGTGGAGGCCGACCCGGCGCGGCTCGACGACGTTCTGCACCGCCTCGACGCCTTATCGCGCCTCAAGAAGAAATACGGCCCCACCCTCGAGGACGTGCTGGGGACGCTGGAGAGGCTTCGCAAGGAAAGCGTCCTTTTGGAGGACGCCGCTTCCAAAGCCGCCGAGCTGGAGGCCGAGCGCCATAAAGCGGAGGGCGAATTCGCGAGGGCTGCTTCCGCGCTGCATGAGGCGCGCATGGGAGCGGCGGCAAAGCTCTCGCAGAAGGTCGCCGGCGAGCTCAAGCATTTGGGCATGCCCGCGGCCAAGCTCCAGGTCTGTGTCGAGATGGAGGAGGCCCGGCTGTCGCCGCTGGGCTGCGACCATGTGGACATCCTGCTGGCCGCCAATCCCGGCGAGAGACCCAAGCCACTTAAATCCGTGGCCTCGGGCGGCGAGCTTTCGCGGGTCATGCTGGCCCTCAAGACGGCCTTCGCGCGCATCGAAGGGGTCCCGATCGTGGTCTTCGACGAGGTCGACGCCGGCGTCGGAGGATCCGTCGCCCGCGCGGTGGGCGAGCGCCTCGCCGCGCTCGGGCGCTCCCGCCAGGTCCTCTGCGTGACCCACCTGCCACAGGTCGCCAGCTTCGCCTCGCGGCATTTCCACGTGCGCAAGGCCGCGCTCGGCGGGCGCAGCGTCACGCGCGTCGACGCCTTAGAGGGCGAAGAGAGGCTCAAGGCGCTCGCGGTGATGATGGGCGGGCGAGAGGCCTCCGCCGCCAGCCTGCGGCACGCGCAGGAGCTTCTCGAGGGATGCCGTCCGTGAGCGTCCGCACGCGTTTCGCTCCCTCTCCGACCGGCTTTCTCCACATCGGCGGCGCGCGCACGGCCTTATTCAATTGGCTCTACGCCCGCAGGCATAAGGGCGCCTTCATCCTCCGCATCGAGGACACAGACGAGGTCCGCTCGACGCATGAGTCGGTCGATGCCATCTTGGGTAGCATGCAATGGCTGGGCCTGGACTGGGACGAGGGCCCGCTCTTGTCGAAAAGCGCCGGCGAGGGATGGGAGGAGAAGGGAGCCTACGCCCCGTATTTCCAGATGCGGCGCACCGAGAAATACCGGAAGTTCCTCTCGGAGCTGTTGGCGGCGGGTAAGGCCTACCGCTGCTACTGCACCCCCGAGGAGCTAGACGCGATGCGCCGCCGGGCCATGCTCGAGAAGCGGCCACCGCGCTACGACGGGCGCTGCCGCGGCTTGACGGGAGCGCAGCGCCAGGCGCTGGAGGCCTCCGGCAAGAAGGCCTCGATCCGCTTCCGCATGCCGGAGGAGGGGGCGACGGTGGTCTCGGACCTGGTGCGCGGCGAGGTGAGCTTCGAGAACAAGTTGCTGCAGGACTTCGTCATCGCCAAGACCACGGGCGGCCCGACCTACAATTTCGCCTGCGTCGTCGATGACCACCTCATGGAGATCACGCAGGTCATCCGCGGCGACGAGCATCTCTCCAACACCCCGTACCAGCTGCAGCTCTACCGCGCCCTGGGCTGGGAGCCGCCCAAATTCGCCCATCTGTCGATGATACTCGGGCCCGACGGCGCTAAGCTCTCGAAGAGGCACGGGGCCACCTCGGTGCTCGAATACCGCAGCCAGGGCTACCTGCCGGAAACGATGCGCAATTATCTCGCGCTGCTCGGCTGGTCGACGCATGACAGCCAGCAGTTGTTCGCCGGTTCGGAACTCATCGCCAAGTTCGACCTGGAGGGCTGCCAAAAAAATCCGGCGACTTTCGATAATCAGAAATTGCTGTGGATGAACGGCGAATACATACGCAAGATGACACTGGAAAAACTCGTCGATCTGGCCCAGCCCTTCCTGGACCAGGCGGGCTTGGGCGGGGTTCCTCGGGAGGGAATGGCCTCGGCCGTACGGCTCGAGCACGAGAAGGTGAAGCTGCTCTCGGAGGTACCCGGCCTGGTGGACTTCTTTTTCAAGGACGTCGCCTATGACCCCAAGGCCGTCGACAAGGTGCTGCGCGCCCCCGGCGCCGAGAAGGTCCTCGAGGATTTAGGCGCGGTGCTGGCCGGCCTGGAGCCGTTTTCCGAGAAGACCCTCGAATCCCGCATCCGCGCCTTCTGCGATGAGAAGAATCTCAAGACGGGGCAGGTCTTCCATCCGGTCCGCGTGGCGGTCAGCGGCCGCACGACGGGTCCCTCCCTGTTCCATATGCTCGAACTGTTGGGCAAGGACAAGGTTCTCAATCGCTTCGAATCCGCCCGCCGGCTGCTTCAGCCCGCCGCTTAAATTCGCCGCGCCGAGCGCGGAATGCTCGCGAAGATGGTGCCAGGGATTGACTTTCGCCTAGACGAAAGTCAATCCCTGGCACCGCGAAAACGGGGGAGCGCGTCGAGTCACGCGCCCGAGGCGCGTAAAAGCTGCTGTTTTTGTTGTTTTAAGCCCAGAGCGGGCTGGCGACCATCGCGAGCGAGATGATGGTGAGGGCTCCGACCAGGCTCCAGGAAAGCAGACGGAACCACAACGGGTTCTTGTACTCGCCCATGATGTCCTCGCGTCCCGAAAGGTCGAGGCAGAGCACGAGTACGGCGGGCAGCAGCAGCCCGTTGATCACCTGAGACCAGTACATTACCTTTATAAGGGGAAAGCCGGGCCAGCACACCGTCAGCGCGCCGATGCCGATGAGCAGGCTGTAGAGCCCATAGAACTGAGGAGCCGTCTCGAAGCTGCGGTCGAGTCCCGTCTGCCAGCCCATGCCCTCGCAAACGCTGTAGGCTGTCGACAGCGGGAGGATCGAGGCGGCGAACAGGGAGGCGTTGAGCAGGCCGAACGCGAAAAGCGCCGAGCACCATTCGCCCGCGAGCGGCTTGAGGGCGAGCGCGGCCTGCGAGGCGTCCTCGACGCGTATGCCCGCCTCATGCAGCGTGCTCGAGCAGGAGACGATGATGAAGTAGGCGACGATGTTCGTGAAGATGCAGCCGAGCACGACGTCCAGGCGCGCGTAACGGTATTCCGAGAGCTTGATGCCCTTGTCCACCGTGGCCGCCTGCTGGTAGAACTGCATCCAGGGCGCGATCGTCGTGCCCACGAGCCCCACGAGCATGGTCAGATAGCCGCGGTCCAAGCGGAAGGTCGGGAAAAAGGTGTCTCGCGCGACCTGGTTCCAGTCCGGCTTGGCCAGGTACCCGGAAACGAGGTACGTGACGTAAAAGACGCAGGCGCCTAAGAAGACTTTCTCCACGCGCTTGTAGTCGCCCTGCGTTACGAGCCACCAGACGAAGGCCGCCGCCGTGAAAACGCTCAGCACCTTGGGGACGCCGAAGATGCCGAGGCTGGCCGCGATGCCCGCGAACTCGGCGATGATGTTGGCGAGGTTCGTGGCGATGAGGCCGATCATTAGGTAAAAGGTCACCTTGACCCCGTAGTTCTCGCGGATCAAGTCCGCGAGCCCCTTGCCGGTCACCACCCCCAGGCGCGCGACGAGCTCCTGGACGAGGATCAGCATCGCGGTGATGGGTATCATCGTCCACAGCAGGAGATTGCCGTAATGCGCGCCGGCCAGCGTGTAGGTGGTTATGCCGCCGGCGTCGTTGTCGACGTTGGCCGTGATGATGCCGGGGCCCATGACCGAGACGAAGACGACGGCGTTGCGCCACCAGCTGCGGCTCTTGATGAGCTCGCCGAGCTTCATGCGGACGCCGGGGGGGCGCTCGCGCGGGTCACGCGCAGGCGCCGGCGCCAGGCCAGGGGGATGAGCCTGGCGAGGATCTCATCGAGCGTGATGACTCCCTGCAGCCGCCGGTCCCTGCCGTTGTCGACCACCGGGATCGAGGGAAGCTTGTACTTCTCCATCACGTAGGCCACCTCGCGGAAGCTGTCCTTGGCGCGCACGTAGACGGGCTTATGCAGCGCGTATTGAGCGAGCGGGTCGTCCGGCGAGGCGAGCAGCAGGCGTTTGAGGGGGACCTGGCCCGCGAGGCGGCCTTCCCCTTCGAGAAGGAAGATGAAGTGGATGGTGTCGAGCGCCTCGGGTGACTGCCGCACGCGCTGCAAGGCGGCGCCCGCGAGCGTGTCGTGGGGCATGGCCAAAAACTCCGTCGTCATCAACCCTCCGGCGGAGTCACTCGTATATCCCAAGAGCGTCGATAGGCGCCGCGCGGTGGAATTTTCCATCAACGCGAGCAGGCTGTCGGCCACCGACTTGGGAAGGTCCTCGATTAAGTCCACGGTCTGATTGGCCGGGACTCGGGACAAGAGATCGGCCGCTTCCTGGAGGTCCATGTTCTCGAGCAGCTCTTTTTGTATGTTCAACGGGAGCTCCGAGAACACTTTCGGGCGCAGCTCCGCCGCGATGGACTTAAACAGCGCCGTCCGGCGGTAGACATCGAGCGTCTCCATGATGTCGCCGAAGTCCGGCTGGGGGATGAGCGCGAGCTGCTTCTGGTTGACCGTCAATTTGAGCGTTCCCTTCTGGACGTTCATGGCCAAGGGCTGCACCAGGCTCCACTGGATGAGGGCATCCTTGAGGTATTCGGTCCTCGCCAAGAACAGGGAGGCCATCGGGTCCACCCACCATTGCCAGCCCAGGCGGCGGACGATGCCACGCAGGCCGACATCGACGTGGTGGAGCCGCAGCTCCGTTCCAAGCTTGAGCATGCGGACGTCGTTGACCCGGATGACCTTCTGTCCGTCGGTGTCGACCACCTGCTGGTCGAGTATGTCGCGCACCAGGGTCAGGTCGCAGGCGGGTTTCGAGGGCCCGAAGGCGAGCTCCTCGGCGCCGACCGACAGATCGAAACCCCCGTCGACGGAGGCGACATCCTTCCAGGAGACCAGCGCGTACTGGCGGCGGAGCCAGCCCCGGCGCAGCAGCAGCTGCGTGGCACGCGGGTAGCTTTCCTGGGAGGAGAGGGCAAGGTCGCACATGCGCCCCACGGGCCGTCCGGACTTGTCGCGTACCTCGCGGTGGAGGAGATCGGCGAAAAATATAGCCTGCGCCTCGTTCACCGGGCCATAGTAACAAATCGCGCCCGGACTTGAAAATTTAACGGGGCGAGGCCTACACTGGGGCAACGTGTCCCTTCGATTCTGGATCTTCAAGGATGCCGAGATCGCCGGTCCCTACAGCCGCGAAGACCTGGCCGCCCAAGGGCTGCTTCCGGAGTCGCTGGTCTGCCCCGAGGGAGCCGCTGGGATCCGGGACGAGGACTGGCGCAGCGCCTCCGAGATCGCGGAGCTCTCGGGCCTGATCTCCTCGAGCGTCGCCGTCGCCCCGCCGGAGCCGTCGGTCCCCGAGTTCCCGAGCGATGCGTTCGCCGCTCCCTTGCCCCTTCCGGAGGGCGCTCCCCGGCCTTTCGAGGACCCCGAGCTCCGCAAGCAATGGCGCGAGCTGTTGGATTCCGCCTCGCGCAACCAGGCCGATTTGGACGTCGCGCGCGAGCGCTGCGAGCGGCTGGAAAAAGAGCTGCGTTCGCTTCAGGCCGCGGTGGAGGGCTACGAGAGGCGGCAGAACGAGATGCTCGAGCATTTAAGCAAGAAGGACAAGCAGCTCGAGGAGGCCCTTCGGCTGCTGGAGGAGGCTCGCCGGAATGTCGCGGAGCCAAGCCTCGCAGGAGAGGCCCGCGCGCCGGAGCCCGCCGTCATGGAGCCGGCGGAGCGGGAAAATCTCGCGCCGCCGAGGCTCGAGGACCCGGCTCCGGTGATCGAGGAGGAGGCGCCCGCCGTCCCGCGCGCGCCGGAGTCTGCGCCGGAGCCTCCGGCCACGGAGCAGGGCTTCGAATTGCCGCCGGTGATCCGTCTTAAGCCCGCGCGGCGCGAGCCCACGATCAGCGATTTCACTCCTCCGGAGCCCGCGCCTCGCGTCCCGATCGGGAGTGTGGAGACCCCGCCGCCTCAAGCCGTTCCGGAGGAACCGACGCCGCTGCCGGGAGTATTTCCCGCGCAGCCTGAGATATCCGTGGAGCCTCCCGCGGCTCCGGAGCCGGCCGAGGAGCCGCAAATACGGGTACGATTGGAAGAGGACGTTCACGATGCTCCCCTACCTCAGGGGCCGGTCGAGTTGGCGGGCCCGCTGACGGCCGTCTCCTCGGTAGCCCAGGCGGCGGTCGAGCCCGGCGAGCCCACGCCTCCGCCGGCCGCTCCGGCCACGGCCCCCACTCCGGCGCCCAAGAGCCCGGCCCGTTTTAGGAGCCGCAGTTTCGTTTTCACGGTCAGCGCCGCCTTCATCGTGTTGATCTTGGCCGGGGCCTTGTTTTTCAAGGACCCCAAAAGCTCCGGCGTCCTCTTCAACATGGGGAAGAAATACCGCCCGCCTGAACCCGATGCCATGATGGGGCTCGATTCGCCGGCGACCGCCGAGAGCGCCGCGCCGCCCCCGGCGCCGGTTTCGCCTCCCGCCCCGGCGCCCACGCCGGCTCCGGCGCCCGAGACTGCGCCGGCTCCAGCGCCGTCGCGCGATTACATCGCGGACAGTTCGCTTAAAGCGATCGAATTCGTCAAGAAGTACGAGCTCGGCGGAGAGCGCCGCAGCGTCGCCGAGTGGCTCCAGTACTCGTTTCTGACCTCTGAGAACGAGGAGGAATGGTCGGCCGGCGCCCTGGAGGCGGACGTATATTTGGTTTCCTATCGGGTCTTCAAGGGCGGTAAATCGAACGGGTCCGCGCCGATCAGCTACATTTTCGAGGCCGACCTGGCCAAGAAAACCCTGCGCGGCCATAATCAGGCGGCTCGAGAGTTGTTGGCCGGGCCGGCCCCCAAGAAAAAGGCCCGCAAGCGCCGGCCAGACGACGGCAAGGTTCCCTTATTGCCGTTGCCCGACTTGCCTCCCGCCACGCCCGCCGAAAACGGCGAGGATTCGATGCGCTCCGCCGCCGAGCCTTCGCCGGCCCCTGAAGCCCCGAGCGAAGACGAGGGCACCGTTGGCTCCGTCGCGCCATAACCGCGTTAGAGCGCGGCATTGACTTTTGGGGCTTTAGGGGCTACCTTTAATAACGTTATGCCCGTGTCGATGAGCGAGCTCTTCGCGATGATGACGCAGCGCGGAGCCTCCGACCTACACCTCACCGCGGGCGCCCCGCCGATCCTTCGCGTCGACGGCAATCTGCTAGCGACCCCCTTCGATAAGTTGACCCCGGAGACGACGCAGACGCTCATCTATTCCCTTATGACGGATCAACAGCGCCACCGATTCGAGGCCACCAACGAGCTCGACATCGCCTTCGGCCTCAAGGGAGTCGGGCGGCTGCGCATGAACGTGTTCCGCCAGCGCGGCGCCATCGGCGCCGCGATCCGCTCCATCCCCGCCAACTTCAAGACCTTCGAGGAGCTGGGCATGCCCGCCGTGATTCACGACATCATGAAGTATTCCAAGGGCCTCGTGCTCCTGACCGGGCCGACGGGCTCGGGGAAATCGACCACCCTGGCGAGCATGATCGACTATTTGAACGAGCAGCGCAGCGTTCACATCGTCACGATCGAGGACCCCATCGAGTACGTCCACAGCCACAAGCGCAGCCTGGTCAACCAGCGTGAGGTGGGGGCCGACACCGAGAACTTCGCCGCGGCCCTGCGGCACGTGCTCCGCCAGGACCCCAACGTCATCTTGATCGGCGAGCTGCGGGATTTGGAGACGATCTCGGCCGCGCTCAGCATCGCGGAGACGGGACACCTGGTCTTCGCGACGCTGCATACCACCGATTGCGCCCAGACCATCAACCGAATCATCGACGTCTTCCCGCCCAACCAGCAGGCGCAGATCCGGGTGCAGCTTTCCTTCGTGCTCCAGGCCGTGCTCTCGCAGCAGCTATTGCCGCACGCTGCGGGAACGGGTCGCGTACTCGCCTGCGAGGTCCTGGTGGTGACCTCCGCCATCCGCAACCTGGTGCGGGACCAGAAGGTGGAGCAGATCCAGATGACGATACAAACGGGCGGAAAATTCGGGATGCAAACCATGAACCAATCCCTCGCCGACCTATGCCGGCAGCAGCGCATCTCCTATCAGGAAGCCTTGATGCGCTCCACCGATCCCGAGGATTTAAAGCGTCTCATGCAGCGGGGACTCGCGCCCGCTTAACGGAGCATGCCGACATACGCCTATAAAGCCAAGGGTGCCGACGGGGCGGTCGTAACCGGGACCGTCGACGCGCACGAGCAGCGCGCGGCGGTCGAGCGCCTGCGCCAGCAGAAGCTGATGGTCACCGAGATCGCCGAGAAGGCCGCCAGCCCGCTCGACGCCATCAATATTTTCAAGAAGAAGAAGGAGGTCCATTCGAAGGACCTCGTGCTCTTCTCGCGGCAGCTCTCCACCCTGGTCTCGGCGGGCGTGCCCATCGTGCAGGGCCTCGCCATCCTGGAGGAGCAGGCCGAGAACCCCGCCTTCCGCGAGGTGCTGGCCATCGTTCGCGGCGACATCGAGGGGGGCTTGTCGATCTCCGACGCGCTCAAGAAGCACCCGCAGGCCTTCCCGGATATTTACACCGCGATGATCCGAGCCGGCGAGCTGGGCGGCATCCTCGACACCATCTTGGAGCGCTTGAGCGTTTTCCTCGAGAACTCCGAGGCCCTCAAGGCCAAGGTCAAGAGCGCGATGATGTACCCCATCATCGTGCTTTCCATCTGCGGCGTGGTCACGCTCTTTTTGCTCGTCTTCGTGATCCCGACCTTCAAGGCCATCTTCGACGGCTTCGGGGCCGAGCTGCCTACGCCCACCCAGATGCTCATCGACCTCTCCGAGGTGCTCAAGCGGTATTTTTACGTCGTCGTCGCGATGCCCTTCGGGATCAAGTACGCCGTCAAGAAGTATTACGCCACCCCGGCCGGCCACCACGTCATCGACGCCTATTTGCTCAAGGCACCGGTGTTCGGGATACTGCTCAAGAAGGTCGCGGTTGCCAAGTTCACGCGCACGCTCGGCACCCTGGTGCGCTCGGGCGTGCCCATCCTGCAGGCGCTCGAGACCGTGGCCGCGACGGCGGGCAACATCATCATCGAGGAGGCGGTGCTCAAGACCCGCGAGGTGATCCGCGAGGGCGGGCGCCTGGCCGATCCCCTCAAGGCCTCCAACCTCTTCCCCGCGATGGTCACGCAGATGATCAAGGTAGGCGAGGAGACGGGCGCGCTGGATACCATGCTCATCAAGATCGCCGATTTCTACGACCAGGAAGTGGACACCGCCGTCAAGGGCCTCACCTCGCTGATCGAGCCCATCGTCATCGTCGTCATGGGCGTCGTCATCGGCACCATCGTCGTGTGCATGATGCTTCCCATGCTCACGCTGGGAACCCTCGTCAAGGATTAAGAATTAAACGAGAGCCCTTTCCTGAGCTAGGAGCCGGCGTTTCGTCCTAAGGCCGCCGCGGCCGGAATAGCCGCCCAGGCGGCCGTCGGCGGCGATCACGCGGTGGCACGGCACGAGGGGCGCGAAGGGGTTTCTGGCCAGAGCCGTTCCAACGGCGCGCGCCGCGCCCGGATGGCCGATGCGCCGCGCGAGCTCCCCGTAGCTTAAAACCCCGCCTTTCGGGATCCTCGCGCACGCGAGCCAGACCTTCCGGTAAAACGGCGGGTATTTCGACATGGCCTTCAGTATTTTTCCGGACAGCGCGCTCATGCGTCCTCCAGGATCTTCTTTTTGCGGAGCAGGCGATGGTACTTCACGGCGAAGCGATGCGCCTCGTCGCGCAGGCGTTGTAGCAAATGCAGGGCCGGGCTGTCCTGCGCGAGGACGACGGGGTCAGCCCGGGACGGCAGGAACACCTCCTCCTGCCGCTTGGCCAAGGCGGCCAGGGGAAGGCGCAGCTTGAGCTCCGCGAGTGCCTCGACGGCCACGGAGAGCTGCCCCTTGCCCCCGTCGATGAGCACCAGATCGGGCAGGGGCGAGCCCGAATCCCGCATCCTTCGGTAGCGGCGGCCGACCACCTCCTTCATCGAGCGGAAATCGTCGACGCCGGAGACGGTCTTGATCCGAAAGCGCCGGTAATGGCCCTTGTGCGGCTCGCCGCCCTTGAAGCAGACCATGGAGCCCACGGTCTCAAGCCCCGAGAAATGCGAGATGTCGAAGGCCTCCACGTGGTGCGGGGGGCGCTCGAGCCCGAGCGCCGCCTGCAGCTCGCTGACCCCTCGGGAGGAGAGCAGGCTCTCCTCCATGCGCTCGGGGCTCACCTGCTCGCAGCGGACGCGCTCGCCGATGTGGGCGATGGCGTCGAGATTGTCGCGCAGCTGCGCGGCGCGCTCGTAATCAAGGGCCTTCGAGGCGGTCCGCATCTCCCGCTGCCACGCGCGGCGGAGCTTGCCGTATTTGCCTTGGAAGAAGAACACCGCCTCCTGGGCGATGCGGCGGTAGGCGCGGCGCGTAATCCGCTCCGCGCAGGGGGCGGGGCATTCCCGCGTGTGGTAATACAGGCATCCCTTGATCTTCTTGTCGGCCAGCGGCTTTTTCGCCGAGAACTCCCAGTCGCACGGCCGCAGGGCGAAGAAGCGCCGGCGCCATAGTTGGACGAGCAGGTGCCTGACCGGGGCGACCTTGGGGTAGGGCCCGAAGTACGCGGCCCCGTCGTCCTTTTTCTGCCGCGTCAGGAATATCCGGGGATAATCCTCGTTGAGGGTGATCTTGACGTAGGGGTAGGACTTGTCGTCCTTCCACATCGAGTTGAAGAAGGGCTGATGCTTCAGGATGAGCCGCCGCTCCCAGATCAGGGATTCGCGCTCGGAGGCGCAGGGAACGTAGTCGATCTTGCGCACCAGCGGGGCCAGGAGGGTCGTCTTGATGTCGCCTTCCTTGGGGGTGAAGTATTGCGCCACGCGCCGTGCCAAGTCCTTGGCCTTGCCGACGTAGAGCACGTCCATCGAGGCGTCGCGCAGCAGGTAGACCCCGCAGGCGTGCGGCAAATGCCGCCGTTCGGGCTCATTGACGGGGCTGTATTGAAATGGTTTAATGCCGTCCATGGCGAAACTCAAGACCGGCAGGCATACGGGAGCCCTCAAGGCGGCCCGGCAGGCCTACCGGCGCATGCTGCGCAACCGCGGGATCAAGAAGTCGGTCCGGGCGGCGGCCAAGGGATTCTTCGACGCCGCCGCCAAGAAGGACAAGGCCGGCGCTGAGAAGCTCCTCGCGGAAGCCTCCTCCGCCTGGGACAAGGCGGCCAAGACGGGCACCATCCACTGGAAGGCGGCCGCCCGCAAGAAGTCCCGCATGGCCCGCCTCGCCCATAAGCTCGCCGCCTAAGCCGTCGCGCCCTTCGAAGAGCAAATCCTAGCCAGCAGCCTCTCGAGTTCGATCTGGGGCTCCAGCCACGCCTTCGACTTGAGGGCCGACTCCGCCTGGGCGCAGGCCCATAAACCGTCGATCAAGGAAGCCTCGCTCAACGAGGAAGCCTGCCGCAGGTACTGGCGATCCCAATAGGCGTTGAGCCTGAGCTCCCGGAATATCTTGTCCTCCGACAGGCCCGCCGCCTGCATCCGCTTGGCCTTGAGCTGCTTTTGGAGGCTCGCCGTGACCTGATAGAGCAGGCGGAATTCGTCGGTTCCCTCCGCGAGCAGGCGCCGCAGCAGCTCCAGCGCGGGCTTGAGGGCGCGCGACTGCAGGAGCCTCGGGAAATCGAAGGGGTTGCTGTTCTTACGGTACCCCAGGCAGGCAAGCGCGTCCTCCTGGGTGATGCGCTCGCGACCGCGCGTATAATGCACGAGCTTGGCGAGCTCGGCCTCGAGCACCGACCAGCTGGTGCCCGCTTCCTCGACGATCCAGCCGGCCGCCTCGCAGTCGAGAGTCCTGGAGGCGGACTTGGCCGCGGCCTCCAGCCGGCGCGCGGCCTCCTCCTCGCTTAAGGGCTTAAACACCACCACCCCTCCCAGCGCGGCCGCCGCGGCGCAGAGGGCGTCGCGGATATCCGGCTTCCGGTCGGCGGCGTGGAGCACGAGCGTCGTCGATTCCAGGGGGTCGGCTAGGTATTCGGCCAAGGTCCTGCGGGCGGAGGCGGGCAGCGCCGCGTCCTTGAGGATGACGAGCCGCCGGTCGGAGAATACCGGCGGCATCAGGGCCGAGGCGACGGCCTCCTCGGCCTCGCCTCCGAATTCGTTAACGTTGAACGGATCGGGCTTAAGGGCCTTCTTGAGGGCCTCGGCGGCCGCCTTGCGGGCGGAGCCGTCCTCACCGACCAAGTAGTACACGGGCCGGAACTTCCCCGCCTTCCACTCCTGCGCCATCTGCTGCGGCGTAAGCTCCATGGGCACCTTTATTGTAGCAACAATTGTTTGGGGCGGGCTCAGCGGGGGTCGTCGCCGTTCCAGTGCGACGGGTTGTTCTTCTGGTCGCGCTTGAGCAGCTTGAAGAACTCGCGGCTTCGCAATTGCCCCGGCTCGCCCTCTACGATGGGAAGACCCTTCTCGCGCACGAGCCGCCGCAGTTTCTCCTCGTCGGCGCGCAGGGATTCGAGGATGGTAGCGTATTTTGAGTCGGAGGCCGCCTCGCGCATGAGCTCGATGTCGGCGGCGCCGCGGGGTGAGGAGAGTTCGGCGAGGCGCGAATCAAGCGCCCGCAGGGTATCGTCGATCTCCTGGATATACTCCGGCAGCACCTTGAGGCGCACTTCCGTGGAGGCGCGCAGGCCCGCGAGCGGCCGGCCCAGGCCGTGGACGGATTCGAAATGCCCGATCTGGGCGAGGATGCGGGGTACCCGGACGGCTAGGGAGTGCCGCAAATCCTCCTGCTCGGCCTTGAGCGCCTCGCGGCGGCGCCGGTAGGCGTTGACCGGGTCCTTCATCTCCTCGCCGTCGAGCTTCAAGGCGTACTTGGGATCGATCAGCTTGAGCTCCTCCCAGTATCTTGCCGGCGACGAGGCGAGGCTGCGGATCGATTCCGTGTATTGATTAGCGCGGTCGGGCGCCAGTTCCATTTGAACGAGATAACCCCGGAGCCGGGCGGATTGCTCGTTGGCCAGGTCCCGCCGGAAGACGATCTCGTAGAAGCGCGGCGCGTTGCGCCGCACCCAGGCGTCGAGAGACAGGTGGCGCAATTCGTGCGAGAGGGACTCGGTGGCGGTGTCGAGAGCCGCCTGGCGGTCGGGAAAGCGCAGGAAGATGTCGTTGAGCTCGACGCTGTAGCGATCCGCGTCCGAGATCGCGGTCCAGGAGCCGACGATCTTGGGGACTCCGTCTTGGATCCGGAGCCGGGAGCCGGCGCCCTGGCTCATGCCGATGGAAACGAGGCCGCCCGCGAGACGATATTCCTCGATGAGCTCGCGCAGGAGGCGACGCCCCTCCGCGGAACGCTGAACGCGCTCGAGCACATCGTGCAGGAAGGCTCTTTTCTTTCTGGTGAGCTCGCGGTCCGGATCGAAGCCGACGGCGCCGCGCAGATGGATGTATCGCCCCAGCTCCTCGGCCGGGATCGGCGCGTCGAGGGCTTCCGCGGGTGGCGCCGAGGCAGCCGCGGGCGTCGGCACGTCAAGCGAGGGCTTGGCGGCGCTTCCGTCGAAGGTCCTGTTTTGCAGCTCGTCGATTTCCCGCGCCGCCGCCGATACCGATAGTGCGCAAAGGAAAACGCAGGAGAGACGCAGGAAGAGGGGGCGCATCAAATAAAGGATAACAGGCGGAGGTTTCCCCGACAAGGAGGTGTTTTTCGCTATGGAGCGGGAAGCAGTCGATGAACTAATTGCGGGAAATCGCGGAAGGAGTCCTTCTCTTGGAAGGGATTCTCGTAGTCGTCCTTTCTGGCGGCCCGCATACGCACGCCCACAAGCCGGCGTTTGGAGTCGATGACCGCGTACTGTCCCAGCCAGCCGTGGGCGGAGAAGCCTTCCATCGGGCCGTATTCGGTCACCTCATAGTAGGAAAGGCGGTGGCGCTTCAATGCGGCCTCAAGCTGTTTGAGAGAATCCGGCTGGGTCCGGAAGACGTCGCGGACGGCTTGAAAAAATCGGTCGACGCCCTGAAACGACTGCCCGATCATGGGACGGAGCGGCTCAATGAGATCATTCGGTACACCCACGCGAGCCCACATTTCGAAAAGCCGCTGCGTCAAGGCGACGGTCTTAGGCTCTTTATGAAGCCACCAAAGAAGGCCGCAGGAAGCGTTAAAGGCTTGCGATGGACTGGCCGAAAGTTCGATCCACTGCCGGTTAATGACGCGTTGGCCTTTCCAGACACCGCCGTCGAGCACCATCTGCGCGATTTTGGCGAGATCCATGGGACGGATCATCAGCTCGCCGGCCGTCAGCGGAGTTCCTGTTTTGTCCTTGGCCCAATCCCAATCCTTAATGCCGAGGGGCTCAAAGAAGTGCTTGGCGATATAAAGATCGGCCCGTTGACCGGAGGCCTTTTCGATGACGCCGGCCAGTAGGTCGACCGCGTTGTTGTTATAGGCGAACCAGGAGCCGGGTTCAAAGACGAGCGGCGACTGTAGCGCGTGGGTGACGACCCCTTCCGGCTTGGAAACGCCTCGGTCGGTGTCGAGTCCCGACGTATGGTTAAGCAGCATGCGAACGGTGATCCGGCCTTTGTCCCCCTGCTTCCATTGCGGGAAGAAATCGGCGACCGGCTGGTCGAGCGAAGCGATTCGCCCTTCCTCCAAAAGCCGGCCGACGGCAAGGCTGACGATCGACTTGGTGGCGGACATGGCGAAGACTTTCGTTTCGACGTCTCCGACCGAGGCCACAAGCCTCCCGTTCCTGAGGATTATGACGGCTCCCGAGTGTTCCTCCGCGGATCGTTCCAGAAGGTGCTTGAGCGCCGCGGGGTCGATGGCGGGGTCGTCCGATCCTGTTGGCGGATCGTTTGGAAAGCCGGAGACCGGCACCTTCGTGACCGGCGCGGCCTCGGGAGGAAGGGCGCCCCGAAGCCCTGCGAGTTCCTTGAGTTGTTTGAAAGGCGAAAGCGCCAGCCCCAGACTGGGGCATAACAGTAATGGCGAGCAGAGCGCAGCTCGGAAGAATAAGGCTCGAAGGTGCATTGATGTCGACCGTTTAATAGTTTCCGTAGATTGTAGCGATCTTAGGCAGCTTTCGATCAGGTACGGAGGGCCCAGCTGATGCTGGGCCTCTAGGCCCCTATAATGCCGCGGATGTCCGACGGTATATAAAGGCAACAATTTGTATCCTTAAAGCGGACCTGCCTTGCGGGAGTATACGACCTCCCGGCTGGCCCAAAACCCTTCCAAGGATCTCGCGGCCGATGCCGCTCGATGGGCTTTAGTAAGGATTCGGGTTGACGGGCTTGGAGGGAAGGATCGGCGGCTTCTGGTGGGGGGGTGGCTGGTTCGAGATGCTGCGCAGCGAGCGGCCGGTGACGGAGCCGAAGCCCTGGATGACGCGCTTGACGATGTCGCGCGAGAGCAGGTCCCATAAGAACTCGCGGGCCTGCTCCTCGGTCTTGCCGCCGGTGACGGTGGGCGCCCCGAAAAGATGGATGCCCTCCATGGCGGGCTCCTGCCACAGGATCGTATTCGAGGTGCGGTCGATGAATTGCAGGTCGACGATCACTTGCAGTTTGTAGGCGATCGGCGTGAGCACCGAGTCGTACTGCGTCGGCGTGAGTATGTAGCGGCTGATGGTCACCAGCACGACGCCGTCGGCCTGAGCCTCGGGAAGCACGGCGTAGCGGCCGTCGCGGAGGAACTCGTCGCGCAGGCGCAGCACGAACTTGTCCTCGAGGCCGAACTGCTGCGTCTTGTTGATGATTGGGCGCACCGCCAGCTTCTGGATATGCCTGGGCAAGAGCTGCGACTTGGGCCGGTAGTTGATGTCGCTGGAGCTGCCGCAGCCGGCGGCCAAGACGGCGGCGGCGCAGGCGGCGAGGGACGTCAGGGATCGATTCATTGGGAAGCCTCCGTCAAGCGCGCAAGACAATATTTACCAATCTATTGGGCACGACCACAACCTTCGCCACGTTCGAGCCCTTGATCAAGGCTTGGATCTTGGGCAGGGCCAGTGCCGCCTCGCGCACGCTCTGCTCCGGGGAGCCCGCGTCCACCTCCAGGCGCTCGCGCAGCCTGCCGTTGACCTGCACGGCCAGCTCGACGCGGCTTTCCCGCAGCATTTCGGGGTCGTAGGAAGGCCAAGGCCGGGCCGCCAAGAGCCCGGGCTCTCCCGCCTTTTCCCAGAGCTCCTCCGTCCAATGCGGCGCGAAGGGGTGCAGCAGCGTCAGCAGGGCGCGCGCGTCCTCGCGGGAGGGGGCGCCGGCTTCCTGGATCTCGTTGAGGTAGATCATCAGGGCGCTGATGGCCGTGTTGAAGCGCAGGCCCTCGATGTCGGCGCCGATCTTGGCGATGGCGCGGTGGCGCTGGCGCTTGAGCCCCTCCCCTTCGCCCCACGGCGCGGAAAGGGCCGTCTGGACCCTCCTTAAGAAGCGCGCGAGCCCCTCGATGCCCTGCATGTCCCACGGCTTGGAGTCGTCGAAGGGCCCCATGAACATCTCGTACATGCGGAACACGTCGGCGCCGTAGCGAGCCAGCACCTCGTCCGGGTTAATCACGTTCTTCTTGGACTTGGACATCTTCTCGATCTGCGGCTCGAGCCGCTCGCCGGTGGCCTTGAGCACGGCGCGATTGCCCTCTCCGATGTCGAGCTCACCGTAGGCGTGGTAATGGCCCCGCGCGTCGCGGTAGGCGTAGGAAAGGATCATGCCTTGGTGGCGGAGCTTCTGGAACGGCTCGGGGGTGCTGACCAGTCCCAGGTCGAAGAGCACCTTGTGCCAGAAGCGCGCGTAGAGCAGGTGCAACACCGCGTGCTCGGCGCCGCCGATGTAGCAGTCCACCGGCATCCAGGCCGCCTCCTTCTCCTTGGACCAGGCGGCGTCCGGGTTCCTCGGGTCGATGAAGCGCAGGTAGTACCAGCAGGAGCCGGCCCATTGCGGCATCGTGTTCGTCTCGCGGCGTGCGGGCGAGCCGCAGGAGGGGCATTGCGTCGACACCCAGCCCTCGATGGCGGCCAGCGGCGACTCCCCGGTCCCCGTGGGCCTGTATTCCTCGACGTCGGGCAGCAGCACCGGCAGGTCCTTCTCCGGCACCGGGACCTTGCCACATCGCGTGCAATGGACGATGGGGATGGGCTCTCCCCAATAGCGTTGCCGCGAGAAGACCCAATCCCGCAGCTTGTAGCGGACCTGCCGGCGTCCGAGCCCCTTGGACTCCAGATGGGCGATCATTTTCTCCTTCGCTCGAGGCGTGGGAAGGCCCTCGATGGCGGGGGACGAGACGGCGACGCCGTCGCCGCAGAAGGGCTCCTCCGCCGCCCAGCCGGCGGGCGGCTCCACAACGCGGACGACGGGCAATCCGAATTGCGCGGCGAACTCGTGGTCCCGCTCGTCGTGGGCCGGCACGGCCATGATGGCGCCGGTGCCGTAGGCGGCGAGCACGTAATCGGCGGTCCAGATCGGCAGCTTGGCGCCGGTCAGAGGATGTACCGCGCTAGCTCCCAGGGCTACGCCCGATTTGCCCCTGCGGAGCTCGCTGCGCTCAAGATCGGATTTGGACCTCGCGGCCGCGACGTACGCCTCGACCTCGCTCTTTTTCGACGGCTCGGTCAGGGATGCCACCAAGGGGTGCTCCGGCGCGAGGACCAGGTAGGTTGCCCCGTAGAGCGTGTCCGGCCGCGTCGTGAAGACGAGGATATCCTTGCCGTCTCCCGGCAGGCCCGGGGCGTGCGCCTTAAATCCCAGCTCGGCTCCCTCGGATTTCCCGATCCAGTGACGCTGCATCGCCAGGGTGGACTCCGGCCAGTCGAGCCCCTCGAGGTCGGACAAGAGACGATCCGCGTAGGCGGTGATGCGCAGCAGCCATTGCCGCATGTCGCGCCTCTCGACGGCGGCGCCGCAACGCTCGCAGGCGCCCGAGAACACCTCCTCGTTCGCGAGCCCGGTCTTGCACGAGGGGCACCAGTTGATGGGTACCACTCCCTCGTAGGCGAGCCCTTTCTTGAAGAGCTGAAGGAATATCCACTGGGTCCATCGGTAGTAGGCTGGGTCGGTGGTGTCGATCTCGCGCTGCCAGTCGTAGCTAAATCCCAGCGAGCGGATCTGCCTCTTGAAGTTGGCGATGTTCTTACGGGTAACCTCGCGCGGGTGTATGCCGGTTTGGAGGGCGAAATTCTCCGCCGGCAAGCCGAAGGCGTCCCATCCCATCGGGTGGAGTACGTCGCGGCCGTTCATGCGCATGTAGCGGCAGAGGATGTCCGTCGCCGTGTAGCCTTCGGGGTGGCCGACGTGCAAGCCATCGGCCGAGGGGTAGGGGAACATATCGAGGCAGTAGAACTTCTTGCCCGGCCGTGGCAGCTGCGGTGCTTGGAACAGACCGGCCTCTTCCCAGCGGCGCTGCCATTTGGCCTCCACGGCGTTCGCGGCGGCGCGCTCGACGGATAAAGACATGAAAAAATTATAACATTTTAGGCCTCCCGACCATTTTTGCTACCATTCCGTCATGATCACCCTTAAAACAGTACCTATCGCCTCCCTCCGTTCTTCGGATATCCCCTGGGCCGTGTTCGCGTATGAGGACGGCGCCATCGCGGGCGCGGCCTCGCTGCCAGCGCGCGTCAAGAAGGAACTGCTGGAACGCGCCAAGGCCGAATCCTTCAAGGCGAAGGCGTCCGAATGCGTTTCGCTGCCGTCCTCCGACGGGACGCGCCAGCGGCGCTTCGTGCTCGTGGGTCTCGGCAAGCGCAAGGAACTGAGCTCCGAGGGGCTGCGACGCGCGGCCGGAAGCCTCGGGCAATACTGCAGGAAGCGCTTTAAGTCGGTGGCGGTATTCCCCTGCGGCGACGTTCAGGCCTTGGCCGAGGGCCTGCTCCTATCCTCCTACCGCTTCGACGAGTACCGCAAGCCCGATCCCGACTCCATATGGACCGAGGCGCGCCTCGCTCAGGAGTCCTCCGCCGCGCGCACCTTGGAGGGAGCGCTCAAGCGAGCCTCCCTTTTCTGCGAGGCCGTCGCCCTGGCGCGCGACCTTGTCAACCGAGGCCCGAGCGACAAGCGTCCGGAGGCGATGGGCAGCGTGGCCCATAGCCTGGCCAAGTCGCGAGTCTCCGTCAAGATTATCGACCGAGACGAGGCCGAGAAGATGGGCATGGGGTCCTACCTCAGCGTGGCGCGGGGCAGCTCCGTGCCCCCTTGCTTCGTCCATTTGGTCTACAAGCCCAAGGGCGCCAAGCGCAAGATCGCCCTGGTGGGCAAGGGGATCACCTTCGACTCGGGCGGGCTCTCGCTCAAGCCGCCCCAAGCGATGGAGGACATGAAGATGGATATGGCCGGGGCCGCCCTCGTGCTGGGCGTCTTCCGGGTCCTGGAGCGCCTGGGCGTCAAGGCGGAGGTGCACGGCGTCTGCGCCTTCACGTACAACATGCCCGGCCCGGACGCGACCAAGCCGGGAGACATCGTCCGCGCGATGAACGGGAAGACGATCGAGGTGCTCAATACCGACGCCGAGGGGCGCCTGGTGCTGGCCGACGCGCTGGTGTACGCCGGCAGGCAGGGCGTCGATACCATGCTCAATTTCGCCACGCTGACGGGTGCCGCCCTGATCGCGCTCGGCAGCAAGGTGACCGCCGTCATGACCAACGACCGCCCCCTGCTGGCGAAGATACAGAAGGCCTCGGAAAAGAGCGGGGAGGCCGTCTGGGAGCTTCCCCTGGTCGCCGAGTACGCCGAAAGGATCAAGAGCTCGATCGCGGACCTGCGCAATATCTCCAAGGTGCGCACCGAGGCCGGAACCATCATCGGCGGGCTGTTCCTCCAGGAGTTCGTCGACGGCAAGCCTTGGATGCATTTCGACATCGCGGGCCCGGCCTGGACCACCGGCGATCCCTATTGTCCGGAGGGCGGTACGGGTGCGATGATCCGCACGGTGCTCGAATACCTGACGGCCTTATGAAGCGATCCGCCCCCGCGGACGCCCTCGAGGAGCATTTCCGCCGCCTTCTTTCCCAGCTGGGGGAAGACCCGGATCGCGAGGGCTTGGTCAAGACGCCCGCGCGCATGGCGCGCGCGTGGCGGGAGCTGACGGCGGGCTACGGCGCCGACGTCGACGCCATCGTCAACGACGCCCTATTCTCGGTCGCCTACAACGAGATGGTCCTCGTCAAGGACATCACCTTCTACAGCCTTTGCGAGCATCACGGACTGCCCTTCTTCGGCAAGGCGCATGTCGCCTACGTCCCCGACCGCCGCGTCATCGGACTCTCCAAGATCCCGCGCCTGGTGAACGTCTTCGCGCGCCGCCTTCAAGTGCAGGAGCGCATGACCAGCCAGATCGCCGAAACTCTACAGGAAAAGCTCAGGCCTCTGGGCGTGGGCGTGGTTCTGGAGGCCCGGCACCTCTGCATGGAGATGCGCGGGGCCCAAAGCCTGCTGTCTCCCACGGTCACGAGCTCCATGCTGGGGACGTTCCAGAAGGACGCGCGTACGCGCGAGGAGTTCCTAAGGCTGCTTCGTTAGCAGCGCGACCGCGTCCCCGCGGTCGGCCGCCGGTTCCGCCAGGGGCAGCGTAAAGTGGAAGGTCGAGCCCTTCCCCTCCGCGCTTTCCACCCATATCGTGCCGCCGTGCCCCTCAACGATCTGCTTGACGATCGAAAGGCCCAGTCCCGTGCCACGGACCTGGGAAAAGTCCGGGTGTGCCCGGTGGAAGCGGTCGAAGACCAGCGGCAGTTCCTCCTGGGGGATGCCGATGCCGTGATCGCGCACGGAGATCAACGCGTTCTCCTTCTCCGCGTGGGCCTCGATCAGGATGACCGCGCCTTTCGGGCTGAACTTGATGGCGTTCTCGATGAGATTCTGGAAAATCCGGTAGAGCTGGTGCTTCTGGGCGAGCAGCCTCAGCCCCGGCTCGACCTTGCTGCGGAGGATCACCTGCTTGCCGCGCGTAAGCGGGCGCAGGCTGCTGGTCACCTCGCGCAGGAAGGTGGCCAACAGAACCGGCTTCGGGCGCAGCTGTCGCTTCTTGTCCACCTCCAGGGCCGATATCGAGAGCAGATCCTCGACGAGCAGCGAGAGGCGCTTGGCGTGCCGGGCGATCGTCTTGACGAAATCGAGGCGCCGGCGGCGGTCGTCGAGCCCTCCCCGAAGCAGCGTCTCGGCGAAGCCGGAGATGGCGGCGATGGGGGTACGGAACTCGTGGGAGACGTTGGCCACGAAATCCATCTGGTAGCGCTCCTTGGCCTTAAGTATTTCCGTCTCCTTGGCCATGCGCCGGTCGTAGGAAGCCCGCAGCAGGGAGCGGACCCGGGTCACTAGCTCCTGTGGATGGAAGGGCTTAAATAAGTATTCGTCCGCGCCCGCCTCCCATCCCTCCAGAAGCGCCTGGCGGTTCGTCATGGCCGTCAGCATCACGACCAGGATGTCGGCCGTGCGCGGGTCGGATTTGAGCTCCTTGCAGAGCTCCAGGCCGCTTTTGTTGGGCATCATGACGTCGGAGAGCAGGACATCGGGCAGCCAGGCCCGCGCGATCTCCAGCGCGCTCGAGCCGTCCTTGGCCGCCTTGATCCTGCAGAACCCGTTGAGCAGCGTCGTCACGAATGCGGTGAGCTCCGCGTTGTCCTCGGCGATGAGCACCTTCGGCAGGTCCAGCCGGCGATCGTCAAGCTCGGTGGGCCCGACGATGCCCTGCTGGTAGAGCTCTATCGCCTTTCGCTCGCCCGGAGCGAAATCCTCGGCTGGCGCCTCCGCGCGCGGCGCGGCCAGCTCAACGACGAACGTGCTCCCCTTGCCGAACTCGCTGTGCACGTCCACGCTGCCGCCCAAGAGTGCCGCGAATTCCTTGACCAGCGCCAGGCCCAACCCGGTTCCTTCGAAGCGGCGGGTCGAGGAGACGTGGAATTGGCGGAATTTCTCGAAGAGATGCTTGACCTCGTCCGGGTGGATCCCGATGCCGGTGTCCTGCACGCTCAGCCTCAGCCGGTCTTGCTCCCAGCGCAGCGAGACTCCAATCCTGCCCCCCGGGGGGGTGTATTTGACCGCGTTCGAGAGCAGGTTGAAAGCGATGCGCTCGTAGAGGTAGCGGTCGAGGCGGACCGAGATCTGGGGGGGGTGGGCCTGGAACTGGATGTCGAGCTTCTTCTGCTCCATGAGCGGACGGAAATCCTCGAGGATGTAATGCGTCAACTTGACGATGCACAAGGGCTCCGGGTTGATCTCGACCTTGTTGGCCTCCAGCCGCGCGAAGTCCAGCAGTCCCGTGAGCATCTGAAGCAGGCGGACGGCGTTGTTGTGCATCGTCGAAAGGACGCGGGTCTGCGCCCGGGCCAATTCCCCGTAATGCCCGGAGAGCAGCGATTCCAAGGGCGCCAGGATCAAGGTCAGGGGGGTCCTCAATTCGTGCGACACGTTGGCGAAAAAGGCGTCCTTGAGCCTTTCCGTCTCCAGCATGCGCTGGTTGGTGGCGCGCAGCTCCTTCATCCGCTGGGCCAACAGCTCCTCGACATGCTTGCGCTCGGAGATGTCGCGGTCGACGCCCCGGTAGCCCTTCAGGCGTCCCTGTGAGTCGAGCACCGGCGTGCCGCTGCATTCCAGAAAGCCCAGGCGCCCGTCCTTGCGCACGATGCGGTGGGTAAGAAGGTAGAACGGGCGCCGTTCGGCGGCGAAGCGGTTGATGAGGGCCCCGATACGCTCGGCGTCGGCGGCGGGCATGAAGTCGGTGGGCCTGCGCCCGATCATCTCGGCCGCGGTGTAGCCGAAGATAGAGAGTACGTTCGGGCTGCAATAATTGAAATAACCCTGCTCGTCCGTTTCCCAGAGCAGGTCGCTCGTGTTTTCGACCAGGTCGCGGAAGCGGGCCTCTTCCTTATGTAGCTCGTCGTTCGTGTTCCACGGGGTCTGGAGGGATAAGAGCCCCACGATCCTTCCCTGGATCGAGGTGGGCACGTAGTCGGCCCGCGTCTCGATGATGGCTCCGCTTTTACCTTTATGTTTGACGGGGAAGGAGGCGGGCTTTTCCGGGGCGCGGGTTACGTGGTCGCGGAGGTGGCAGTTGGTGTCGGCGCAGATGTCCGATAGGCGCAGGCTCGAGAACTCCTCGCGCGTGTAGCCGTAATGCTCCATGGCCGAGTCGTTGACGGCCACGACGGCCTGCGTCGACGTGTCGATGACCCAGCAGGGATGCGGTATCTTGTCGAAGAGCACGCGGTACTGCTCCTCGAATTCCCTGAATTTTTCGGCCTCGCCGCTGCGCGAGACCAGCGACGGAAGCCGGAAAAGGCTTAACATAAAACAATATTATAGCCTACAATTCCGTCGAAAAAGCGGCCAGCGGCGTGTAATTATTTATTGACGAAGATTTGACCGCGGTTTAAAAATCCTCTGAAGCCAGCCCGAGACGCCGCCCGGGTGGGCCGCGCAGAGGGCGGGCTCGGTGTCCGGCAAGAAATATTCCAGGTAACGTGTCGGACAGCCGGTCCGCGCGCGCAGACCATTGGAGGGGTCGATCCACGCGGAGCGCAGCTCCGCCGGCTTGAGCGGCGCCTCCGGCTCCGTCGTGAGCCCTGCGGAACCCATGAATCGCTCCCAGATGGGCAGCGCCGCCGAGGCCCCGCTCCTGGCGGATGGGGTGGGCCTGTCCTCCCCGGTCCAGACGCCGCAGGCTAGGCCCGGGGCATAGCCGATGAACCACGCGTCGCGCCCCTGATCCGTCGTGCCGGTCTTGCCGGCCGCGACTTTTCCGATGGGCGAGGCCGAGAGGGCGCGCGCCGTCCCCGACGTGACCACCTCGCGCAGCAGGCTGTGCATCAACCAGGCCTCGGCCGTTGAAAGCACCCGCAGCTTCGCGGGGCGGCGGTATTCCAGGATGTCTCCGGTCCCCTCTTGGACGGCCTCGATGGCGTAGGGGTCGACGCGCAAGCCCCCGTTGCCGAAGGGGCAGTAGGCGGCGGTGAGCTCCAGCAGGGTCACTTCCGAGGCGCCCAACGCCAGCCCGAGCTCGGGTTTAAGCGGGCTCGCTATACTTAAGCTTCTCGCGTAGGCGATGATCCGCGCGGGGGTCACGTGCGCGGCCAAGTCGATGGTCGCGGCGTTGAGCGAATCGGCGAAGGCCCGCCGGAGCGCCACGTCGCCGCGGTAGGAGCCGTCGTAGTTGCGCGGCGTCCAGTAGCCTTCCGGTAGACGGTAGCTGCGTGGCCGGTCCGAAAGCATCGTGGCGGCGGTCCAAGGGCCGGGACCGGAGGAGGCGCGCAGCGCCGCGCCGTAGACAAAAGGCTTAAAGGCGGAGCCCGGCTGGCGCCTGGCCGAAACGGCGCGATTGAACGGGCTGGAGGCGAAATCCTTGCCGCCGACCAAGGCCCGGATCTCGCCGGTCGATGGATCGAGCGCGACAAGGGCCGCCTGATGCCGAGCCAGCGACACCGCCCGCTGCGCCTGTTCCTGCAGCCACGGATCCAGGGTCGTGTAGATCGTCAGCCCTCGGGTGAATAGGTTGCGCTCCGGGTAGCGCTTTTCGAGGTCTTCCTGCACGTATGCGGCGAAGAAGTCCGCGGGGCGGGCCGGCTGATGTCCTCCCTTGGAAATCCTGAGCGGCTCGAGCCTGGCGCGTGCGAGCTCAGCGTCGGTCACAAGGCCTTGAGAGCGCATCGACTCCAGGACGAGGAGGCGGCGCCGCAGGGCCTCGTCCGGATCGCGGAAAGGATTATAGCGGTAAGGCGAGGCGAGCATGCCGGCCAACAGGGCCGATTCGCCGAGCGTCAGGCGGTCGGCCGTCTTGTCGAAAAAGAAGCGGGAGGCCGCTTGGATCCCGCAGATGCTGACCGGCCCATCCTGCCCGAAATAGACTTGGTCGAGATACATCCGCAGTATCTCCGTCTTACTGTAGCGCGCTTCCAGATAGAAGGCCCACAGCATTTCGCGGATCTTGCGCCAGAAGCTGCGGCGTGGGGAAAGGTAGAGGTTGCGCGCGAGCTGCTGGGTGATGGTACTGCCTCCCTCCGCCAACCGCCTCTGGGTAAGGTCGCGCCAGGCGGCCCGCGCGAGCCCGCGGAGGTCGACGCCGTGATGCGAAAAAAAGCGCCGGTCCTCCGTGGCGACGACGGCCAAGGCTAGATGCACAGGCACCTTTTCCCAGTCGATTGGTTCCCGGCGCACGCGCCTGGGGCCGGAAATCTCGTAGAGCAGCTCCGGCTCCAGCCAGGCGGATTCGACCGAGAGCTTCAATTTCCCGTCGCCGAAGGAAGCCCGGAGCAGGGAAGGGGCGATTTGACGTAGCGGCGACGAAAACCCGCGCAAGTGGATTTCGTAGCCGCCGTCGGCGCGGCGGTAGGTGCCCGGCGGCAGAGGGGCGGCGTCTAAGGCCTGGTAGCGCAGGCGAGAGAGCCTCTGGAGCCATTGCGCCTCGTCTAACGCCATGCGGTTCTTGAGCGCGAACGGCGCTCCGAATATCCGTGTCGGGTAGGGCGTAAGCCAGTCCCCGGAAGGGAGCTTCGAGCATCCCGCCGCCAGGAGCAGCAAGAGGGAAAGACGCCTTAAAAGGGAAATTTCCAGACGGAGGTTTTGCCGGTGGAGCCCACGACCGCGACGAAAATGCTGGAGGCCTTCGCGTCGGCGGGATAGACGGCCAGGTCGGCGGCATATCCCGTCAACACGGCCTTCCACTCGGGTTCCAGGGCCAGTTGATTCCAGCGGAGACGGTGGAGCTCCGACTGCCCATACACCCCGAAGGCGTCGGCCAGCGCTCCCAATTTCGGGATATTGCGCAGCGCGTAGACGCCGTAAAAGCCCTGCTGGGAGCGCTTCGGCGCCAGTCGCGGGTAGAATTTAAGGAGGCGATCGTACCAACGGACGCGGCTGGACGTTTGGCCGTAGCTCTCGGGACTCGACCAGGTTTTCTTGACGAATTGGATACGTATGGAGCCTGAATCCATGAAGGCGAGGTGTATCGGCTCTCCGTCTTCGGGCGTCTCGGCCATGGCGAAGCCGTAAAGCCACTCGAGGCGTTTCCTCCGGACGGGGGGGGCGCCGAGGGCGTAGCGCCCTTTGCGGTGTTCCAGCGGGAAAATGCCGCCGAACGGAAACGACTTGTCTTGGAGCAGGGCTTGGGCGGCCAGGCGCCACGTCCCCGTGGCGTCGGGATAGGAGCGTACCATCCACGGCAGAGTGGCGGAGGTTTGGAATTTTCCGCCACCGCATTGGAGCACCGCCGTCTCGACGCGGTTGAAGAATTCATTGTGATACGTGGCGAAGACCTCGGCCTTGCCGTCCCCGTCTAAGTCCGCGGCCTCCAGGGAGAGTAGCTCGAAGCCGGTCGCCTGGCTGTCGAAGGAGCAGATCTCCGCCCAGGGGCGCCCATCGTCGGCGGGAAAGGCCAGCACCCGGCTCTTGCCTCCGACGACTAGCTCCGGCTTTCCGTCGCCGTCGACGTCCGCGACGGCCAAATCGCGCGCGGCGATGTCGATCACGGGGCTCCGCCATTCGGGGGGATGGGACGGCTCGCTCGGGGCGGCCGGTTCGGGGGCCGAGACGCCCTCGATGCGCACCCTTTGGCCGGCGGCGACACCCTCGGCGTCCGCCTGGAGCAGGCCGGTCGAATAGGCTGGGGCTACCTCCGTGATCCGGCCCCGTGACACGGTTTTCTCGATGCGGCCGAGCGAAACCCCCGAGACGGGATGCTTGAGTTCCTCTCCCTGCGAAAAGACGACGAAGTCCTGTCCCGCCGCGACGCCGCTGCTTACGCCGAGGTCCAGATACACGGTCCGGGAATCGACCTTAACGACATAGCCGACCAGCGAGGAGGCGTGAAGGACGGCCGCCAAGCCGAGGAGCGCGGAAAGAATCACCGCCGACAAGATACCATTTTGTTAAGATGAAAAGATGAGCGATTATTCGCCGACGGGCTTTAGCGACGATCTGCTGCGCATCCTGGCCCGGGCGGAGACGTCGCGCTACGCCCGCCGCGGCGTGCCCGTGGCCTTCAAGCCGCGTTCGCTGCGGCCCTGGCTGGAGCCGCTCGGCAATCTAGTGGGCCTGCTGCTGCGGGTCGCCCTCGGGCTGCTGCCGCCCTCTTGGAGCCGTTCCTTCCAGGACGCCGCCTTCAGGCGATTGGCCCGCACCAACGCCCCCGCAGCGGAGATCGGCGCGGCCGCTTCGGCGACGCGGGAATTGGCGGCGCGGCTGCAGGGCCGCTCCGGCCGGCCGGCTGCCGTGCTTTGCCTTTTCTCGCACCCTCCGGTCACGGGGCAATGGCTTCACCTCAACGTCGAGCTCGCGCGCCAGTCCCTCTGCGTCCTGCACGAAATAGGGCTTTCGAGCCGCAGGCCCCAGCTGCTTGTCGCCGTCGACCCTTTCGCCCTCGACAGCTTCGGCCTGCTCTTGGAGGGCGTTTACGCGGGTCTCATGGGCCGCTACCATCTCGGCTTCGACCGGCTTTCCTCGCGCCGGGGGAATCTCGCGCGGCAGCTGGGGGGCGACGCGGGTTTCGAGCGCATCGCCTGGCGGCTAAGGACCGCCTTGCGCCGGAGGGGACGGGTGGCCCTGGCGCTGGGGGGCGGCGTGCCCGCCACGAGCCGCGCGCTCTACGCCGCCAAGGAGTACGTCATCGGCCTTCGGCGCGCGGGGCGCTTCGGTTCTCCCGGAGAGGCGTTTAAGGTGTTGCGCTCAGGGTCTACGGACTTCGCGGATTTCTGCGCCTCCGACTTGGTGGGGGAGCGCCTCAAAAAAAACGCGTGGCGGATGATGGAAGCCTGGCTCATCGCCACGGTGACCGGGGCCTGGCCGCCGGAGGAGGAGGCCGCGGTGGATTCCGGGTCCCTCTCTCCGAGAGGGGAGGCGGCGTTTGAGGCCTGCGCCCGCGCCATGGGGCTCGAGGAGGAGCAGGCCCGGGCCGAAGTCGAGGGGCTCCGGCGGGAATTCTCGCGCGAGACACCGTACCGCCGCCGCCTCTTTCGTTTCCTTTTTTCCGAGGTCGCGGCCCGGGGCACTCCGCTGCTCCTGCTTCCCCTGAGCCATGGGTCGGCCTCGCGGCCGCGGATCGCCTTCGGGCCTCCCGTGGGGTTGAGCGCGGCCTCGGCTTCGCGCGAGGAGGCCGCGCTTTGGACCTTGGATTCCGACCGGCCGCGCGTCATCTCGGCGGGGCCCTTCGCCGAGGATTTCGTCGCGCGGAATTTCCTATAGAATCCGGGCCAACGCCCCCGCCGCCGCGACGGCGAGCAGGGTCCCGGCGAGCGCGGCGCGGTGGGTGGCGAGCCAAAGCTGGGGACTTCGGTGGGCCGCCCGATAGCTGAAAATGCCGTGCGCCCCGCGGTCGCCGGGCAGGGGCTGCCATAGATTATCCTTGCGATCCGGTTCGACCAGGAACTCGGCCTGCTGCGAGCGGTAGGCCGTGCGGGCCAGGTAGCGGTCGACTAGGCCGGGCGCTAAATGGTTGGCCACGATGGCCGCGAACGTGCTGATGCCGACGTTGAGCTCGCGGCGCGGGTGATGCGCGGCCCAGTGTATCGCCCGCGCGGCGACCTCGGGTTGGTAGATGGGTGGCACCGGCTGCGGGTGGTGAGGCAGCCGGCTCTTGACCCAGTCGAACTGCGGCGTGTTGAGCGCCGGCAGCTGGACCATGGTCACGCGCACCCGGCTGCGGCCGTGCAGGAGCTCCGAGCGCAGGGATTCCGTAAAGCCCTGCACCGCGTGCTTGGCGCCGCAATAGGCGGCCTGCAGCGGGATGCCGCGATAGGCCAGCGCGGAGCCCACCTGGACGATCACCCCGCGCTCGCGCGGGAGCATGCGCCGCAGCGCCGCCAAGGTCCCGTAGACCGTCCCGAGATAGGTGACCTCCGTCACGCGCCGTATCTCCTCCGCCGAGGTCTCCTCCACGGGAGAGAATACCGAGAGCATCGCGTTGTTGATCCAGACATCGATCGGTCCGAGCGCCTCCTCGATCCTTGCGGCGGCCTCCTCCATACGCGCCGGCTCCGAGACATCGGCTTGCACCACGCAGCAGCGCCGGCCCATCGACTCGATCTCCCGGCGCGCGGCCTCGAGTCCATCGAGCCCGCGGGCGATCAGGCCCAGGTCGGCGCCGCGCCGGGCGAACAGGCGGGCGGTGGCCCGGCCGACTCCCGCCGACCCTCCCGTGATGACGACGACTTCCCGTTTCGCGCTATCCATTCCGCCGCCATTGTATCAGCGGCCCATCGAGGGCCCGTGACGGGCGCGGCTCATTTTTTAGACCTCGGGGGAATATTGTATAGTGCGCCGAGCGCCGGCTAGCCTATGAATACGCAGGTTTACTCCAACGCCAACGAGCTCCGCGGGTTCTCCGTCAAGAACTGCGCCTCGATGCCGCTGCCCGGCTCGGTGCTGATGTGCCCGCCGGACTACTACGACGTCATCGACGTCAAGAACCCCTTCATGACCGGCAAGGCCGGCACCGTGGACAAGGGCCTAGCGCAGGCCCAGTGGGAGGCCGTCGGCGAGGCCTACGCCCGCCACGGCAAGACCGTCAAGACGATCGCGCCGGCGCCCGGACTCGAGGACATGGTGTTTTGCGCCAACACCAGCATGACCGGCCTGAGCGCCCGCATGGAGAAGATCTGCCTGCCCAGCCGCATGCGCCATCCCTCGCGGCGGCGGGAGGTCCCTCCCTTCGAGGCCTGGTTCAAGGACGAGGGCTACCGGATCGCCAAGCTTTCCGACCCGACGGCGATGTTCGAGGGCATGGGCGATTGCATGTGGCATCCCGGCAAGAGGCTGCTCTGGGGCGCGCACGGGTTCCGCTCCGACGCCGAGGTCTACGGGGAAGTGGCGAAAATATTCGAGGCCCCGGTAATCCTGCTGCGCTTAGTCAACGAGCGCTTCTATCACCTCGACACATGCTTCTGCCCGCTGACCCAGGAAGCCGTGTTGATCTATCCTTCCGCCTTCGATCCCGAAAGCCTAGGCCTGATCCTCAAGATTTTCCCTCTCGTGCTCATCGCCGATGAGACGGAGGCCGTCCGACAGCTCGTCTGCAACCTGGCCGTGATCGATTCGCGGGTCGCCCTCGTCCCCAAGGGAGCCGAGACCGCGGCCCGGCAGATCCGCGCTCTGGGCCTCGAGACCGAGATGCTCGACACCAGCGAATACCTCAAATCCGGGGCGTCCGTCTTCTGCCTCCGGATGCCGGTATACTAGGGAGCTCTGGTTTTTTGCGCCGCCATTTTGACGGCCCAAAAAAAAGCGAAGTTTTCGATGCGGCATTGTCTTCGAAAGAGGTCTTTCTCCTGAGAGAATTGCGGGCTTTGGTCTTATTTTTGGCTTTTTTTCTGATGCCCTGCGGCTTACAGGCTGAGGAACCTTATTGGCTCGGCGTGGCATGGGGCGGTATTTTAAATCCGCTTGCATTGAAAGAATCTGATCGCTGGAAAGCCCCCTGGAGCGATTCGAGATTGGAGCCGAGCAAGCTGGAGGGAGTTCGCACGTTACAGCAGATTCCAAAGGAGTGGCTCGGCAGCCAAAAGGCGATTCCCAAGCGATGGAAAGTGTTCTCTCCCAAGGCTTCGGCGCAGTATATACGCGTCGTCAATGTTGTTCCTTATTCGACGATGGATGCGGTGCATTTAGGCTTGAAGATGGAACCCGCCGTCGAAGGTATCGCCACGACTGGGAATCAAGCTATTTTTCCAATGGTCGTTATATCCGATGTTTCGAGCGAAGCTGAACGAATAAAGTCGGTCATCGTAAACGAGTTTTACAAAAAGGAAGCGGCCGACCCGGTTGAGTTCATCAAGAAGAACTCTGATGCCGCTTGCTCGGGACAGGGCGATTGCCGTATATGCGCCGCTGACTTTCCGGATGACAAGACGCGCTTAAAGGCGTCCGTCCATTTTGAAAGCTTGATCCGCACATCTCGGCTTAGGAACGGTTCCCGGCTGTATTATTTCCGGGGGTTAAAGGACTATCCAGTTCAGCTTAAATTGATCGCGGGTTCTAAAAAGATCCCTTGTCCGCAAAAGGCGTCCTCGCGGGCCCAATTGCGGGGATGGATCAGGGAGACCGAGGGCCGGGCATTGGAGCTGCTCGATAGCGAGCTCGAGTTGGGCTACAAAGATCCTCCAGTTAAGGTTAATGAGGCAGGAGGAGAGTATAATTACGACCCTCTGGCGGTCGTAGAAGATTATGATATGCCGCTATTTCTATTGAGGCACAATGGTTACGAAACTGGATGGTATTCCCTTAGCGCGTTGGATAAATCTGGTCGGATGATAAAAAAGCTGCATATCGTATCGGGCACGGCTCATTTCCCTTTCCCTTGAACGGCGCGAATGGCTTGGCGCAGCGCTTAGAGATTCTGCGCCTGAGCACGGACTATCGCGCTAGAATTCTCCACGATCCTATCGTTTTTCCCAAGCGCTTCTCGCGTCCCGAGGACATCGAGGTCGTCGCGTGGCTGTCCGCCTCGCTGGCCTACGGGCGGGTTTCTTTGTTCTCCGCGGTTCTCGAGCGCATCTTGAGCCGCATGGGCGCTCGCCCCACCGAGTTCGTCCGCCGCTTCGACCCGGGCGGGCTGGAGGAATGGGACGGGCTCTATTACCGGCTCAACAGCGGCCGCGATATCGCGTGCCTAATCTACCTGATGCGGCAGATCCTCCTACGCCACGGGACGATCGGGGCCTTATTTAGGAAAGGGTACAGGCCCGAGGATCCGGATGTCGGCCCGGCCTTGGAGCGCTTCATCGAGGCGGTGGAGGCCGTCGACGTCTCGCCCGTGTACGGTCGCGCCGAGCGTCCGGAGGGGCTCAAGCAATTGTTCTCGCGCCCTTCCAAGGGCAGTGCTTGCAAAAGGCTCAACATGTTCCTGCGCTGGATGGCGCGCCCCGCCGACGGGCTCGACTTCGGGCTTTGGGACTGGCTGGCGCCGGGAAAGCTGATCATCCCGCTCGATACTCATGTGCTGCGCATCGGCCGCTACCTGGGGCTTACGAGGCGGCGCTCCGGAGGGTGGAGGACGGCGCAGGAGATAACGGGCGTCCTGCGCCGGATCGACCCGCGCGATCCGCTCAAGTACGATTTTCCGCTATGCCATCACGGCATCTCGGGAAATTGCCCCGTTGGCAAGCAGCCCGAGCGCTGCCGCGCCTGCTGCCTGGCTCCTTCCTGCGCCAAGGGGCGCGCGCTTCTTAGAGCGTCCGCCGGACCAGTTTCGAGCGGTTGAAGTCGGCCGCCAGCCCGGAGAGCGCCAAGGCCCCGAGCGAAAGCCCGAAATCCCGCAGAGCAATGTCGAAATAGCCCGGGATCATCAGCAGGTTGACGATGATGCACCAAAGCCAGCCGCAGACCACCAGGCCGCCCACGCGGGGATTGACCGCGACGAGGCAGCCGGCGAAGATCTCGAGCACGCCGACCCCGTTCATGAAGGCCGAGGCCCCGCCGAACCAATTAGCGAAGGCCGGGGCCAGGTATTGGTTCCAGTCGGCCAGGTAGTGGAAGAACTTATCCACGCCCGCGACCAACGGCGCGACGATATAGCCCAGGTACAGGATCTGGTACGCCCGGTAGGCCGAATCCGGCCGCCCCGGGGCGATGCCTCCTTCGTGGTGTTTTGGGGAGGTGAAGACCCTCATCGGGTTGACGGGAGTCATGGTTGCCATAAACTCCTCCTGAGGCGAATGCCTCTAAAAATATTATAGCTCCGCACGACGGCGCCCGGCGCCGCCCGGAGCGGGTTGAAAAGGAAAGTCACAAATTTGCTAACATGCCGACAAAATGAGTCCGCAAAGCCCTTACGGCTGGTGGCTTCCCCTCAACCTCTCCACCCTGGGCCCGCAGCTCGACCGCGTCTTCTACATCGTCCACGTGTTCATGCTCGTCCTATTCGTCGGTTGGGCGATATTCTTCGCCTATTGCCTGCTCCGTTTCAGGGAGCGCGGCGGACGGCGCGCGGCATACGCCACCGATACCCGCCACCTCAACACCTTCCTCGAGATCGGCGTCATCGCCTTCGAGGTGGTCTTGATCGTTTTCTTCTCGATTCCCCTCTGGGCCACGGCCAAGTACAAGACGCCGTCGCCCCAGGAGGCGGTGGAGATCGAGGTCGTGGCCGAGCAGTTCGCCTGGAACATCCGCTACCCCGGCGCCGACGGGACGTTCGGGCGCAAGGACCCCGGGCTGATGCATAGCGGCAACCCCATAGGCTTGGACCGGAGCGACCCCGCGGCGCAAGACGACATCCTGACGGTCAACGAGCTTTTCGTTCCCACGGGAAAGCCCGTGCTCATCCATCTGACCTCCAAGGACGTCATCCATTCCTTTTATCTCCCGGTGTTACGCGTCAAGCAGGACGCGATCCCGGGGCAGAAGGTCGCCGTCTGGTTCCAGGCGACGGATACCGGCGATTTCGAGATTGCCTGCGCCCAGCTTTGCGGGGTCGCCCATTACCGGATGATGGGGGATCTTTTCATCCGCACGCCAGAGGAGTTCGCCTCATGGCTTAAGCGCAAAGGGGCCGAGCTTAAGGCGGCCGAGAAACAAAAGAGCGCGGCGAAGGCCGCGGATTGGTGAGATGAGCGACAAGGAAAAGCATCACGTGGCGCAGCAGCACCATCACGGCCCGCAGGGTTTCATCGAGAAGTACGTCTTCTCCCTGGACCATAAGGTCATCGGCCTGCAGTACATGATCACCTCGCTCGTCTTCCTGCTTTTTGGCTTCTCGCTTATCATGCTGCTGCGCTGGCAGTTGGCCTGGCCGGGCCGCCCGATGCCGCTCATCGGCCATCTCCTCAAGAGCTCGATGCCGGGCGGCGTCATGACCCCCGATTTCTACCTGCAGCTGGGGGCGATGCACGGCACGATCATGGTTTTTTTGGGCGTCGTCCCGCTCGGGGTGGGCGCTTTCGGCAATTACGTCCTCCCCCTGCAGATCGGAGCGCCCGACATGGCCTTTCCGCGCATGAACATGATGAGCTACTGGACCTTCCTGGTCGGCGGCCTCGTCATGCTGGGCAGCTTCCTGCTTCCGGAGGGGGCCGCCAACTCCGGATGGACCTCCTACGCCCCCTTGTCCGTGCAGGCGACGGCGGGACAGACCTTGTGGCTCATCGGCATGGTCTTTTTGATCACCTCCTCTTTGCTCGGCTCGATCAACTTTATCGTCACCACGATCCAGATGCGCGCCAAGGGGCTTTCCTTCTTCCGGCTCCCCGTTTTCGTCTGGGCGCAGTTCGTCACCGCCGTGCTGCTGCTTTTGGCCTTCCCACCGTTGGAGGCCGCGGCCGTGCTGCAGCTTATGGACCGGCTGGCCGGGACCAGCTTCTTTTTGCCTACGGGCCTGGCCGCTTTCGGGCAGCCGATGGCGGTTTCGGGGGGAGGGCAGCCGCTGCTCTGGCAGCACCTCTTCTGGTTCCTGGCGCATCCCGAGGTGTACGTGCTCGTCCTTCCCGCCATCGGCATCATCGGCGAGATCATCGCCAACAACACGCGCAAGCCCCTTTTCGGCTACCGCGCCATGGTGGGGTCGATGATATTTTTGGGCGCGATGTCCTTCATCGTATGGGCCCACCACATGTTCTTGACCGGGATGGGCCCCGTGATGAACGCCTTCTTCACGACGACCACGATGATCATCTCCATCCCGTCGGTCGTGATCCTGACCACCTACCTGATTAGCCTTTGGGGAGGCTCGATCCGCTTCACGACGCCGATGCTCTTCGCGTTGGCCTTCCTGCCGATGTTCGGCATCGGGGGCCTGACCGGCCTGCCCTTGGGGCTTCCGGCCACCGATATCCACCTGCACGACACCTACTATGTGATCGGGCATTTCCATTACGTCGTCGCGCCCGGGACCATCATGGCCTTGTTCGCCGGCATCTATTACTGGTTTCCCAAGATGTTCGGGCGGCGGATGGATGACCGGCTGGGGAAGCTTCATTTTTGGACCTCGGCGACCTTCCTCAATGGCGTCTTTTTCCCCATGCTGCTCTATGGCGTGGCCGGGGTGCAGCGGCGGCTCTACGACCCGACCGGGTACGCCCATGCCGTGCCCGTGCAGCCACTCAACGTGATCATGACCGTTTCCGCCTACTGCCTGGCCGTGTCCCAGATCCCGTTCATCTATAATTTCTTCAACAGTATTTGGAACGGCGAGAAGGTTTCGCGCAACCCCTGGCAGGCCACCACGCTCGAATGGGCCGCCCCCTCGCCGCCGCCGCACGGCAATTTCGACTCCCCGCCTAGGGTATACCGCGGGCCCTATGAGTACAGCGTTCCCGGCGTGAAATCCGACTTCGTCCCTCAGTTCTCGGAGGACGGGGGAGAGCCGGAGGAGCCGCGCCGGAAAATGGCGAGCCTGGCATGAGCGCCGAAGCCGCCCTGACGCACGGCGTCTACGAGCCGGGAGCTCCCGAGGCGACCAACGGCAAGCTCGCCATGTGGCTTTTCTTGGCCTCCGAGATCATGCTCTTCGGCGCCCTTTTCTCTTCCTATATAATCCTGCGGGACGCCGCGCCGTTCTGGCCGAAGGGCTGGGAAGTGCTCAACGTGCCTTTGGCCACGCTCAACACCGTGGTGCTCATCACCTCGAGCATGACGATGGTGCTGGCCTACGCCGCGGCGCAAAAGGGAGATGAACGCCGGCTCAACGGCTTTTTATGGGCGACCTTCCTTTTGGCCTGCTGCTTCTTGGTGATCAAGGCCTTCGAATACGGGTCCAAGTTCCAGCACCACCATTTCCCGTCAACGAGCGTCTTCTACGCGGTTTACTTCACATTGACCGGGCTGCACGGCTTCCACGTGATCGGGGGCATGGCGGTGATGCTTTTTATCCTGCTAGGGGGGCAGAAGGGGATCCCGCGCCCATTGTTCGTCAGCCGCATCGAGTGTCTCGGGCTCTATTGGCACTTTGTCGACCTGGTCTGGATATTCCTGTTCCCGTCCCTCTACCTTTTATGAGCAAGGACGCGCACGATCATACGCGGGTCTATCTGGCGGTGTTCGCCGCCCTGCTCGTTTTGACCGTCGTGACCGTCGCCGTCAGCCGGCTCGATTTAACGAGGCCTTGGGCGATCGGCGTGGGACTGGCGATCGCTTGCCTCAAGGGAGGACTGGTCGCCGCCTACTTCATGCATCTCGTCAGCGAGCGGGTGACGGTGTACTCCATCGTCGGCCTCGCCGCCGCCGCCTTCATTGCCCTGCTTCTCCTGCCGTGGATCGACATGACTCATCCCGCCGCCCAGAGCACCGAGCCTCCGCCCGCGGCCGTGGAATCGGCGGGGCGCCACGCCGAAACGGCCGCCCATGTCCCTTAAGAGCTTCCATATTTTCTTCATCTTTGTCAGCGCGCTCTTGTGCGCCTGGATGTTGGGTTGGGCCCTGATGCATCGGAACGACCCCAATGCCCCGCTGATGCTCGTTTGCGGCGCCGCTGGCGGTGGGGCCTTGCTCGCCTACCTGCGCTGGTTCCTAGGCCAGTTCCGCTCGAGCCGCCTGCTGGCCCTCGGCCTGGCGCTTGGGCTGCTCTCGCTTCCGGGCGCGCCCCTGATGGCCTGCGCCGTCTGCTTCGCCTCCGAGGAGAAAACCGTATCCGCCTTCAATTGGGGGATCGTCTTTCTGGCGGCCGTGACCTTCCTTACGCTTGGCGGCATCACCGCGATGATGCTGCGTGCCATTCGGCAAAGGGAAGACGCCTCCGATTGAATAGCCCGGCGTTTCATCGCGCCTGCGTATTCACCGCGACCTGCGGTTTTATCCTGGTCATCGCCGGGGCGCTCGTTACCTCCACCGGCTCGGCCCTCGCGGTTCCGGATTGGCCCCTGGCCTACGGGCAGGTATTTCCGGAGATGAAGGGCGGCGTGCTTTTCGAGCATGGCCATCGCTTGATCGCCTCCTTCGTGGGGCTATGCACTCTGGCTCTCGCCGTCTGGGCGCGGTGGGCGGCCTCCCGCGGCGTCGCTCGCTTGGCCGCGTTCGCGGCGGCGATGGTAATCGTGCAGGGGCTTTTGGGCGGCATCACCGTGCTCTACGAGCTGCCCAAGCCGATCTCCATCACTCATGCCTGCCTCGGTCAGGGCTTTTTTTGCGTGCTCACGGCCATTGCCTTATGGACCTCGCCCGCCTGGAACTCCTTTTGCGCCGGAGCCCCGCCCCATCCGCAGGCGCTGCGCCGCCTGCGAGCTTGGAGCCTTTCCGCGTCCGGCGCCGTCTTCCTGCAGCTGGTGTTGGGCGCGGGTTACCGCCATGACGCCCTTCCACTCTGGCCGCATGTGTTCGGCGCGGCCATGGCCGCGTGGCTGCTATTGTTGGCTTCCTACCGGATACACGCGGATTTCGCCGACCGTCCTTGGCTGCTTCGTTTCTCCAAGCTCTTGACCGCGCTTCTTTTCCTCCAGTTGGCGCTGGGATTAGGCTCCTACTCCTTCAGGGGGGCCGCCGTCACGGCGGCGCATGTCGCCTGCGGGGCCCTGCTGCTGGCTGCCTCCGTACTGCTGTCCTGGACCGCCCATCGATGCGCGCAGGCGGCGCCGTGACGAGGCTTTTGGCCTATTTGGAGCTGACGAAGCCCGGCATCGCCGCGGTGGTCCTCATGACCGCCTCGGCGGGCTATCTCGTGGCCGTGGAAAGCCCCGATTGGGAATTGTTCCGGCTCATGCTGCTTGGCACCGCCCTTTCTGCGGCCGGAGCCGGCGCGCTCAATATGTTGCTCGAACGCGGGCCGGATTCCCTGATGCTGCGCACGAGGGAGCGGCCGCTCCCTTCGGGGCGCATACGGCCCCTGGAGGCCCTACTCTTGGGTTTGTCGTCAGCGGTCGCGGGGGTCCTGGTGTTGGCTAAGATAAATGCTTGGGCCGCTGGCGCCGCCGCTGTCTGCTTGGCGGTGTATCTGGCGTGTTATACGCCGCTTAAAAGGCGCACGGCCTGGTGCATCATTCCCGGAGCATTGAGCGGCGCCATGCCTCCATTGATCGGCTGGGCCGCGGCGCATGGCGGGCTAGGGTCGGGCGCGATCCCTTTGTTCTTGATCCTGTTCCTGTGGCAATTCCCGCATATCGTCGGCCTGGGCAGGATGTACCAGGACGATTATCAGCGCGCGGGGTTTCGCATGATCCCCTCGGGCCCCGAGGGAGACCCTAACTCCTGGCGCCTCGCCGTCGCCGCGGCGACGTTGCTTGTTCCCGTCAGCTTGCTGCCTTTTTGGCTGGGCTGGTCAGGGAATCTATACGCTGCGGGCGCCCTGCTGTTGGGGGGCTTGTACGCGGGGGCGTCGCTTCATTTTGCCCGGCGTCCGGGCCTGCCCGCCGCCAGGCTGCTATTTTTCACTTCGATCGGCTACATGCCTTTGCTGCTCTCGCTGTTGATCATTCGCTGATAACTGGCTTTCTTTAAATTCACGGTAGGATTAGACGAGAAGTCCTAGTGAAGCCAGCTGCGCCTGCAGTTTCTCGGCGCCTTCATATCGCAGGGCGTGTATGCCCAGCCGCCGCGCCGCCTCCACGTTTTCCGTCAGGTCGTCGATAAACACGGCCTGATGGGCGCGCACCCGGGCCGCCTTGAGCGCCGCCCGGTAGATGCCGGGCTCGGGTTTGCGCATCTTGAGTCGGTAAGAGAGCACGGCCCCGTGGGCGTGCCCGGCGAAGCCGTAACGCTTGCGGATATGGTCGAAATGGAGCCGGTTGGTGTTCGAAAGAAGGAAGACCTTATGCGTCTTGGCCAGGCGACGCAGCAGGGCGGCCGTCGGACGCTCGAGGCGGAAATGGTCGCACCAAAGCCTCTTGAATTGCCGGTAGTCCCCCTCGTAGCCCAGCTCTTTGCGAAAGATTCGGTGCAACTGCCTGCCGGATATCTCGCCCCGCTCGATCGCCTCCCCGATGCGCGAGGACCATAGGTAGCGCGCCACGCGCAAGGGATGGCGGCCGACCGCCCAGGAGATCTTGCGCGCGATGTCGGCGGCGTTAAACCGCAGCAGCACGTTGCCGATGTCGAAGAACACGGCGCGGATGTCTACCGTGGGCATGGCAGGCCGAGCGAGCGCAGCCGGGCGCGAAAATCCTGGGGAAGCGGCGCGGTGATCGTCAGGGGCGAGCCGGTGGCGGGGTGGCGCAATCGGAGCCGGCGCGCATGCAGCATCTGCCTCTCGGCTCCGAGCGAGGAGGCGTCTTCAGGCGCCCATGCATGCCGGCAGGCCTTGAGATAGAATTCGCCGCCGCCCGTATAGAGCTTATCTCCCACGACAGGGTGCCCGATCGCGGCGAGATGCACGCGGATCTGGTGCAGGCGTCCGGTGCGTGGGATCGCGCTCACGAGGCTGTGGTCTCCTGCGGCCGCCAAGCGCCGAAACTCCGTCGCCGCCGAAGCCCCCGCATCGGCGACCCGCTGGCGGACCTTGATCCCGAGTCCCTCCCTTCCCAAGGGCAGCTCCACGAGCCTTCTCGAAAAGGGGACGCGCCCCAGGACGATGGCGAGGTACTGCTTGCGGACCAGGCGGCGGGTGAATTGCTCGGTCAAGTCGCGCGCCGTTCCCGCGTCCTTGGCCAGGAGCAGGACGCCGCTTGTCTCGCGGTCGAGCCGATGGGCCAGGCGCGGCGTCCATGCCGGGTGCTGGGCCTTGAGCACGGAGGTGACGCAATTGCGCAGCACCGTGTCGGTGGGGTGGCTGAGCATCCCCGCGGGCTTATTGACCGCCAGCAGCCAGGTATCCTCGTAAATGGGCGCCAGGCGCTCCTCGATGGGAGGAGCCTGCTGGCGCTGCGGGTAGCGTATCAGGACGACGTCGCCGTGGCGGACACGGTCGGAGGACTCGGCGGTCTTCGAGCGTAGGAAAACCCGTCCCTGCGCGATGATGTCCTGGACCCGGCTGCGCGAATAACCGCGGAGCCGGTCGGCGAGGAATCGGTCGAGGCGCAGCCCCGAGCGGGGCTTTTGGACCTCGAATGGAACCTCGACCCATCCGCCCGTCTCGCGCATGCTCGCCCCATTGTATCAAAAGGTGATATACTGGCGCCCATGAAAGCGGCCTTTCTCGTCGCGATGGCGGCGGCTTTAAGCGGCTGCGGGCTGCTTTACACTAACGTGCGCCTGCCCCGCGCCTACCGCTCGGCCGCTCCCTCGGAGGTCAAGGGTTCCTCGGAGGACCGGATAGTGCACGGGGAGGCCTGCAATCGATCCATCCTTTACTTGATCGCCTGGGGAGACGGGGGCTACGCGGCCGCCACGCGCGCCGCCCTCAAGGAAGAGCCGAACGGACTGCTCTACGACGTGAAGGCCGACATTCATGGGACGACGATACTGCTGGGCCTTTATTCCAGGACTTGCACTGTCGTGACCGGCAAGGTGGCCAAGCCGTGAGGGCGGTTCTCGCCGCGGCCCTCTTGTCGGTGTCGCCCCTTCCCGCGGCGTGGGCGCAGGAGGCGGGGTCCGAGGCTCGCCGAGGGCTCATTTCGGTCAGCGGATTCCTCCTTTTCCGCAACGCCCGGGGGCCTCTTTCCTACGTGTCGGAGGCAGCGCCCGCTTTGGGCGCCGAGACCCGCCCCGTTTTCGGCCGCGGCTGCCAGCATGGCCTTTCCATCCCGATCACCATGGCCGTGCGCGGCCCGCGCATCGCCGCGGCGGCGGGACGCGGGGGCTATGAGATCGCGCTCGCCAAGATACGCGAGGCTCACCCGGGACTCAAAGGTTTATATGATATGAAGGTGGACGATCACGTGATCTCGGTATTGGGGATCTACCATCGCGTCTGCACGGAGATAAACGCGCGGGGTTTCTCATGAGCCAAGCCCAGGCCAAGGAAGCGCTCGACCTCGAGGAAAAGGGCGGCGTGCGCAACGGGGTTCGCCAATCGCTGGACCGGCGCCTTTTCATGCAGCTGCTGGCCTTCGGCGAGTGCCAGGACGCGGCGGCCGTGGCGTCGGCCTTGAGTCGAGAGAAATTCAAGGGGGTGCTCTACCTCGACGCCAACGACCCTCGGGGGATCGGCCTTTTGAGCTTCGACGAGGACCCGGACCATTTCGTCGGAGGGCTTCGCGAGCTGCTGCGCCGGCCGCCCATGGCCGCCTTGAGGCTCAAGCCCGAGTTCACGATGTTGGGGCGCAGCTACGCCATCGGCTACGAGCCGGACTTAGAGGATTGGCTCATACGGCGGCCCGCGCGCGTGGTGCTCGACCCCGCCCTCCCATGGGCGGTCTGGTACCCGCTGCGCCGCACGGGCGCCTTCTCCAAGCTGCCGCATGAGGAGCAGATGCAGGTGCTCAAGGAGCACGGCAATATCGGCCGTGCCTTCGGGGACGCGGGGCATGCGCAGGACATACGGCTCGCCTGCCACGGCTTGGACGCCAACGACAACGATTTCGTCATCGGGCTCCTAGGCCCGCGGCTCTACCCCCTTTCCGCCGTCGTGCAGGCCATGCGCAAGACCCGGCAGACTTCCGAGTTCATCGACAAGATGGGACCCTTCTTCGTCGGCAAGGCCTTGTGGAGAAGCCTCGCTTCTTGAAGCCTTTGGCCGCGCTCGCGCTCTTTTCGGCCTGCCTCGCGGCCGCGGGATACGCGGCCACGGAGGTCAAGAAAAAGAAGGCCGCCGAGAGCCGCTACCGTTTCAAGATGGAGGGCCCCCGGCAAGTCTATCGCTTCGACGCCTCCGGCCGGCCGGTAGTGCCCGAGACGCCCAAGAAGAAAAAAAAGCCGCAGAAGAAGCGGCCGGCCACGGAGCCGGCGCCGCCGAGCGATGCCCAACCGTAAGCGCGCCTACCGCTGGCTGCTGTTCGTCGCGGCCCTGCTGTGTTTCTTTTACGTCGTGTTCGTCGATCACGCCTGGCCGGGCGTGATCTGCTTCTTCCTCTTCGGCGGCGCCTGGTACTTCCTCGAACAGCGCAAGACCCGCGAGCTCGACGCCCCGGCGCCGAAATAGCGCGATGAGGACGTGGGCGCTCGCGCTTTTGATCTCTGCCGCGACTTTCGTCGCGTACGCGCCCTGTTTGAACGGCGAATTCGTATGGGACGACGGGCTTTTCGCGGGCAATCCCACGCTGGGCGAGCCCGGAGGGTTGAAAAAAATCTGGACCCTGGGAAGTTCGGAGACCTACTACTACCGCGCCTACCCGCTCACCTACAGCCTCTACTGGCTCCAGCGGCAGCTTTGGGGCCTGAGTCCCTTCGGCTTCCACTGCGTCAACGTCGCCCTGCATGCCGTCAACGCCGTTTTATCGGGGCTGCTCTTCGTCCGCCTCCGATTGCCGGGAGCCTGGCTCGCGGCGGCCATTTTCGCCCTTCACCCCGTGCATGTCGAGTCGGTGGCGTGGATCTCCGAGCTGCGTAACGTGCTACACGTCGCCTTCTACCTCTTGGCCCTGTTCGCCTACCTACGCTACGAGGAAGGAGGCGGGAGGCGCTGGTACCTATGTTCCCTCCTCTTGTTCCTGGGGTCCTTGTTGTCGAAAATCGTCGCCTGTACCTTCCCGATAGCCCTGATGCTGCTTGAGTGGCGCCGATCGGGAAAGCCGAAGCCGTCTCAAATGCTGCGCATCGCTCCCTTTTTCCTCTTGGCCGGGGCCGTCGGCCTTTACGCCATGTGGGCCGAGCGATTGGTATTCAGCGTCGAGCCGTATCGGGCCGAGTTCAACCTGTCATGGGCCCAGAAGCTGATCCTGGCGGGCCGCGCGCTCTGGTTCTACCCCGGCAAGCTGCTCTGGCCTAGCGATCTGGCCTTCAGCTACGGGCTTTGGGAATTAGAGCCGAAGGCGCTCGGTTCCTGGGTCCCGCTGGCGGCCGCTGGCCTGATCGGACTCTGGCTGGCCGCCTCCCGCCGACGCGATGCCGCCTTGGCCCTCGCCTTCTACGCCGCGACGATTGCTCCCGTGCTCGGGTTCATCAAGATTTATACCCATCGCTATAGCTACGTCGCGGACCACTATCAATATTTGGCCAGCCTGGGCCTCATCCTCCTGACGGTCGGCTCCGCGCGGCTCCTGCTGCAAAAAGCCGGCGATGGGGTCCGGCGCGCGGCCGCGACCCTTGTGCTCGCCGCTTTGGCCTCGGCGACCTGGCGGCAGGCGCACGCCTACCGGAACGCCGAGGCGCTGTGGCGGCATACGATCCGCGGCGCGCCGGGAGCATTCATGGCCCACGTCCATCTCGGCTCGATACTCATGCGACAGGGGCGCGCGGAGGAAGCGGCCCAGCACTATCGCGAGGCCGCTCGGCTCAACCCCAATTTCGAGGGGGCCCATTACGGGTTGGGCATCTACGCACTGCAGCGCGGTAGGCGCGAGGAGGCCCTCCGGCGATTTAAGCGCGCGTTGGAGATACATCCCGCCTTTTGGGCCGCCGCCCAGGCCCTCCAGTCCTTGGGTCGCCTGGACCTCGCGCTCGGCGCCACCTCGCGCGCCGCGCGGCTCTTTCCGGGAGTGGCCGGGGTGCGCAACAACCACGCTATCCTCTTGATGCACGCCGGTCGGCTCGCGGAGGCGCAGGCCGAGAGCCGCGAGGCGCTGCGTTTGGACCCGTCCCTGGCGGCCGCGCACAACGTCGCCGGGATGCTCGCCGCCCGCCGCGGGGCCTTCGAGGAGGCGGCCGGGCATTGGTCGAGGGCGCTTAAGCTTAAGCCCGATTTCGCCGACGCGCATGTGCATCTGGGAATGGCCCTTTTGCGCAGGGGCAGGAAGGACATGGCCGCGGCCCATTTCCGGGCCGCCCTGAGGGTAGACCCGGGGCATGAGGCCGCCCGAAAGGGCCTGGAGATGCTAAAATGATCAGCCTAATGCCGCGCCTCATAGCCGTTTTTCTCCTAATTCCCCTGGCCATCCCGGCCGCGGCGGAGCTTTCCGAGAAAGAGCGCGCCGTCAGCGAGCGGCTTCGGGCGATGGAGGCGTTGACGCTCGACGACTGGCGCATACGCGAGGCCGAGGGCCCGCATCTGGAGGACCCGGAGCTCGACGATTCCTCCTGGTCCCCTCTGCGCCTCCATCAGCGATGGCCCGCCGGCACGTTCTGGCTGCGCCGGTGGGTCGAGATTCCCGCCACGATGGGCGGCTATGACGTGCGCGGCTCCCGGCTGAGGCTGGATCTCGGCATCGGCAGCGAGGATGATCTACAGCTGCGCGTGTTTTTCAACGGCTCCGAGGTCGCCGTGGGTGACGATCGCATCGAGCCGATATTGCTCGCCGCGCGGGCCGAGCCGGGCAAGAAGATCTTGGTCGCCGTCAAGGCGATCAGCCGCGCGCAGGGACGCATCCGCCTCTCCGGCGAGCCGAATTTCATGCATCGAGCCCAGATACTCGCGCAGGCGCCGGCCGGCCGTCCGGACCCCGGGTCATTTAGGGCCGAATTGCTCTCGGCGCAGGCGCTCGTGGCCGCCTTTCCCGACCCCGAACGCCAGAAGCGATTAGACGCGGCGTTCGGAGCCGTCGATTTTTCTTTGATTGAGAAAGGAGATCAGGCCGGCTTCGAGAATTCGCTGCGCTCGGCCCGCGCCGAACTGGAGGCTCTTAAGCCCTGGATCCGCGGCTTCTCCATCCGCGCCGTCGGCAACGCCCATATCGACATGGCCTGGCTGTGGCCTTGGACCGAGACCGTGGAGGTCGTGCGCAACACCTTCGGGACGGCCTTGCAGCTCATGCGCGAGTATCCAGACTTCGTCTTCGCGGCCTCCTCCGCTCGGGCCTTCGCCTGGCTCGAGGAGAAATACCCGCCCCTGTTCGAGGATATTCGCCGCCGCGTCCGGGAGGGACGCTTCGAGGTGGTCGGCGGCATGTGGGTCGAACCGGACCTCAACATGCCCGATGGGGAATCCCTGGTCCGCCAGCTCTTGGTCGGCAAGCGCTATTTCCGGGAGAAGCTCGGCGTCGACGTGCGCGTGGGGTGGAACCCGGATTCCTTCGGCTACAGCTGGCAGCTGCCGCAGATCTATAAGAAGTCGGGCATCGACTATTTCCTGACCCAGAAGATGGCTTGGAACGACACGAACCAGTTTCCGCACAAGCTGTTCTGGTGGCAGTCTCCGGACGGCAGCCGGGTGCTGACCTTCTTCCCGCACGATTACGTCAATTTCATCGACCCCGTGCGTATGGCCAATACCCTGGCCCACTACGCTCCCAAGACGGGGTCCAAGGAGCTGCTGCATCTCTACGGTGTGGGCGACCATGGGGGAGGCGCGACCCGCGCGATGCTCGACGACGCGCGGCGCTGGCAGGATCCCGGCGCGATATACCCGAGGCTTCAGCTCGGCACCGCCTTGGGATTCTTCGACGATTTACGAAAGAAGTCCTTCGGCATGGACATCCCCGTCTGGAACAGCGAGCTTTACTTCGAATACCACCGGGGGGTGCTGACCACGCAGGCCCAGACCAAGCGGCGCATACGCCGCAGCGAGGCGGCCCTGCTCGACGCCGAGAAATTCTCCTCGCTGGCCTCGCTTTACGGGCGCGCGTATCCGCAAGCCGGATTCGAGCAGTCATGGAAAAGGGTTCTCTTCGACCATTTCCATGACATCATGCCCGGTTCCGGTATCGCGGTGAACTACGTCGACTCGGCGGAGAACCTCGAGGCCGCGCAGCGCCAGGCCGAGGACGCGCTGCGCGCTGGCCTGGAGGAACTGGCGGGTCGCATCGATACTCGGGGGTTGGGCGAGCCACTGATCGTCTTTAATCCCCTCGCCTGGGAGCGTACCGACGTGGTGGAAACGGAGATTCCTTTTCCCGCCGACGCCAGCGATATCGAGGTTCAGGACGGTTCGGGCCGGCCCGTGCCCGCGGAGCTTGTCTCGCGCAATCCCGCCAGGCATCGGGCCACCCTCCGGTTCATCGCCCCCAAGATTCCTTCCTTGGGATATTCCGTATTCCATGCGGTGGCCGCCACGAAGGCCCGAGCGGCCGCCACCGGCCTCTCGGCGAACGGTTTTACGCTGGAAAACGAATTCCTCCGCGTCGTTGTCGATCCCAAAACCGGATGCATCCGCTCTATCTTCGACAAGATGGCGCGGCAGGAGGCGCTGGCCCCCGGCGCCTGCGGCAACCAGCTACAGGCTTTTTACGACAAGCCCAAGGACTGGGACGCGTGGAACATAGACGCCGACTTCGAGAAGCAGAAATGGGAGCTGAGCAGCCCCGAATCGGTGGAGCTGGTCGAAAACGGCAGGACCCGCGCCGCCATCCGGGTCGTGCAACGTTTCCAAAAATCGCGCTTCGTGCAGGATATCGCCCTCTACCCGCAGATCCCGCGGGTGGACGTCTCGATGCAGGCCGACTGGAACGAGAAACACATTCTGCTTAAGGTTGCCTTCCCCGTTTCCGTGTCTACGGGCAGCGCCACCTACGAGATCCCATTCGGGAGCATCGAGCGGCCCACTACGCGGCGGGATTCCATCGAGAAGGCGAAATTCGAGGTCGCGGCGCTGCGCTGGGCCGACCTCTCGGACGAACGCCACGGCCTGAGCCTGCTCAACGACAGCAAGTACGGCTACGACGGCAAGGACAATGTCCTGCGCCTCAGCCTGCTGCGATCTCCCGAGTGGCCCGACCCGCATGCCGACGAGGGGCGGCATCGCTTTACTTATGCGCTTTATCCGCATGCCGGCGGCTGGAGGCAGGCCCATACCGTCCGACGCGGCTACGAGCTTAACGTTCCCCTGCTGGCCGCCCGCGAGCAGGCCCACGAGGGCGCTCTGCCTCCCTCCCATTCCTTTGTGTCGCTCTCGCCCGATCCCGTCGTGCTTACGACGTTGAAGAAGGCCGAGGACGGCGACGAGCTTGTATTCCGTTTCTACGAGTCCCAGGGGAACGCGTCGGAAGTGACGTTGAACCTGCCTCCCGGCGCCGTGCGCGCCCACGAAATCGACCTGATGGAGCGCGAATGGCGCTCCTTGCCGCTGTCGGCGGGCTCGCTGAGGCTGCCGATTGGCGCCTGGGAGATCAAAAGTGTCAAGGTGGGCTTTGGGACTCGCTGACGCGTTGAGCCCCCGCAACGCCCTCGTCGTCGCCTCTCTGCTGCTCAGCGCGGCGATCGGCTGGGTATTCTCGCGCGGCGGCGCGCGCCAGGAAAGCCGGCGCGAGCGCCCGCTGATCGGCTTTTCGATGGACACGCTCAAGGAGGAGCACTGGCCCATCGACAAGGAGCTCTTCTCGCGCAAGGTACGGGAGCTCGGCGCCGACGTGCTGGTGCAGGCGGCCAACAGCGACGACACCCGGCAGATCCAGGACATTGAGGCCCTCATCAGCCGCAAGGTGGACGTGCTGGTGATCGTGCCGCACAACGCCGCCGCGATGGCCAAGGGCGTGCGGCTCGCGCACGCAGCCGGCATCCCCGTCATCGCCTACGACCGGCTCATCACCGGCGTCGATCTTGACCTCTATGTCACCTTCGATTCGGTCAAGGTGGGGCGAGAGCAGGCGCGCTATCTCGTTGAATCCTTCCAGGGCAAGGGCAAGAAGAAATTGGTCCGGGTATTGGGCGCCAAAACGGACAACAATGTCATCATGGTCAAGCGGGGGCAGGACAGCGTGCTGGCTCCGGCGATCGAGCGCGGCGAGATCGAGATCGTGCATGAGGATTGGGCCGAGGATTGGAAACCCGAGAACGCCAAGAAGATTGTTCAGGCGGCCGTAACCCGGCTCGGGCCAAATTTCGACGCGGTGCTGGCGGCCAACGACGGCACAGCCGGTGGGGCCGTCCAGGCTCTCCTCGAGGACGGACTCGCGGGCAAGGTGCTCGTGACGGGCCAGGACGCGGAACTGGCCGCCTGCCAGAGGATTGTCGGCGGCACCCAGTCGATGACGGTGTACAAGCCGATCAAGGCCCTGGCGGATCTGGCCGCGGAGATGGCCGTGCGCATGGCGCGGGGCCGGCCCATCGTCGTGAAAGAGGAGATCGACAACGGTTTCGCCAAGATCCCCGCGGTATTCGTGCCCGTGCACGCCGTTACCAAGCAGAATATGCTCGAGACCGTAGTCCGCGACGGCTACCACGCCCGCAGCGACGTCTACCGTGCCCGCTGACGCCCTCCTGCGCGCCCGCTCGCTCACCAAGCGCTTCGGCGGCGTTACGGCGCTCGACCGCGTGGACTTCGATCTCTACGAGGGGGAGATCCACGCCTTGTGCGGCGAGAATGGCGCGGGCAAGTCGACGCTTATCAAGCTACTTTCGGGCATCCATCCCTTCGGCAGCTACGAGGGCGGCTTCGAGCTGCGCGGCAGGCCAGCGCGTTTCGAGTCGGTGGCCGATGCCGAGGCCGCCGGCATCGCGGTGATCCACCAGGAGCTCGCCTTAGTCGGCGAGATGAGCGTCGCCGAGAACCTATTCCTGGGCTCGGAGCCCGTGCGCGGCGCCTTCATCGACTACGAGCGCATGCTCGGGCAGTCCCGCGAGCTCTTGCGGCGCTTCGGGCTGGCCATCGACCCGTCGCTGCCCGCGGGAAGCCTCGGCATGGGGCAGAGGCAGCTTGTCGAGATACTCAAGGCCCTGCGCAAGAACTCCGGCATCCTTATCCTCGATGAGCCGACGGCGGCCTTAAGCGAAGCCGAGTCGCGGAGGCTGCTCTCGATCCTGCGTGACCTGCGCGCCCAGGGGATCTCCTGCGTCTACATCTCGCATCGCCTCGAGGAGATATTCGCCTTGGCCGACCGCATCACCGTGCTCCGGGACGGCTCGACGGTCGCGACGCTGCGCCGTGAGGACGCCGACCCCAAGCTTCTCATCCGCCACATGGTGGGCCGCGAGATTTCCGAATTATTCCCGCGCCGCCGAGCCGCCAGGGGAGAGGCCGTCCTGAGCGTTTCGCATCTGAGCGTCGAGCCCGAAGGCGGCGGCAGGACCCTCGAGGACATCTCCTTCGAGCTGCATGCGGGAGAGGTGCTGGGAATCGGGGGTTTGATGGGCGCCGGGCGCAGCGAATTGCTGATGCATCTCTTCGGGGCCTGGGGCCGCCGGCGTTCCGGCTCGGTGAGGCTTGCGGGCGCCGAGCTGGCCTGTGGCGGCCCCGAGGAGTCGATCCGCAGGGGCCTGGCGCTCGTCAGCGAGGATCGGCGGCGGCATGGGCTCTTCCGCGGCCAGGACATACGCTTCAACCTTTCCTTGTCCTCGCTCGAGCGGTTCTCCCGGCGCGGTTTGGTGGATTCCACCGTCGAGGGGGCGGCCGCGCTATCGATGTTCTCGTCGCTCAAGGTCAGGGCCTCGGGCATCGGCGTCGATGTCGGAGGGCTTTCGGGCGGCAACCAGCAGAAAGTGGTCCTGGGCAAGGCGCTCATGACGGACCCGAGGGTGGTCCTGCTCGATGAGCCGACGCGGGGCATCGATGTCGGATCCAAGCAGGAGGTCTACGCCTTTATCAACGATCTCACCGACTCGGGCAGGGGGGTGCTGCTTGTCTCCAGCGAGCTCGGTGAGCTCATGGGCATGTCCGACCGTATCCTCATGATGCGCGACGGACACGCGGTGGGGGAATTCTCCCCGGAGTCGGACGCGCGTGCCCTCATCGCGGCCGCGCTGGGGCATGCGTAACCTTTCTCTCGTCGCCGCTCTCGCGCTGATCGTCGCCTTCTTCGGGATTGCCTCGCCCGAGTTCCTTTCACCCAGGAACCTCTCGATGCTCGCCATCGAGCTCTCGATCACCGCCACGCTGGCCTTGGGTATGCTGCTCGTGCTTCTGCCGGGTCAGATCGACCTGTCGGTCGGCAGCGGTGTGGGCCTGTTGGGAGGCATCGCCAGCGTGCTGGTGTTCCAGCGCGGGTGGCCGGCGCCGGCGGCCATGGGGGCGAGCCTGGCGTTGGGAGTGCTACTCTGGCATCTAATGGGGCGGCTCATCGTCGGGCAGAATCTCCCGCCCTTCATCGTCACCTTGGGCGGGCTCATGGTGTTCAAGGGGCTCTTTTGGCTCATTATCGGCAATTCCACGATCCCGGTCGTCCCCGGCGGTGCGCACAATCTCTATTCGCTGCTGACTACCTATTACCTGCCTCCCGCCGCCGGGTGGGTTTTGGCCGCGGCGGCGGGCTCCGCGCTGGCCTGGACGCGCGTTCGGGAGCGCTCGCGCCGCCGGCGCCTGAACTTGGAGCTTGAATCGGGTGAGTTGTTCTTCCTTAAGCTTTTCGTCACGCTCCAGTCGCTGCTGCTTTTCGTCGCGCTGATGAATCAATTCCGGGGAATCCCGCTGCCGGTGCTGCTGTTGGCGGCGACGGCCCTGGCGGTCGGCGTCTTGACCCGTCGGACCGTCTTCGGTCGTCATCTCTATGCCGTCGGGGGCAACGTCGAGGCAGCCTTTATTTCCGGCGTCCCAGTCGAACGCACGATCGTGCGGGCCTTCACCGTGATGGGAGCCGTCGTCGCCGCGACCGGCTTCCTCCAAACCGCCTACGCGGGGGCCTCGACGACCACCGTCGGCGAGCTCATGGAACTCGATGCCGTCGCCGCCTGCGTCATTGGCGGCACCAGCCTGCGGGGGGGGCGCGGCTCCGCGGCGGGAGTCCTGATCGGCGCCTTGATCATGGCCGCCCTTCTCAACGGCATGACCCTGCTGGCGGTTTCGCCGGAATTCAAATTCATCGCGCGCGGCTGCGTGCTCACGCTCGCCGTGTGGATGGACTCGCGGTTCCATGCCCCCGCGCGTCACATTTCCTAGACACCGACGACATAAATTATTTCCAGGCCCTATGTATCGAGGGTGTATCCTTTTAGTGGTAGGAGGTATATTCCTATGAGAGAACTGCAATACCCGTCCTATTCTTCAACGCTGCCCCCCAGGGTCTCCTGGAGCGCCATCTTCGCCGGAGCGATCTTCAGCTTCGTGCTGATGGCGTGCCTCGTGGCCTTGGGCATGGGCATCGGATTCGTTAGCGCGCCGGCGGCGGGCGACGCGCGGAGCCTGGCGCTGAGCCTGGGAGCCGGGGGCGCACTCTGGCTGCTGGTCTCCGGGATCGTGGCCTTCTATAGCGGAGGCTGGATCGCGGGGCGGCTGAGCTCGATCGGAAAGGTCAGCGACAGCGTAATCCACGGGCTCTTGTCGTGGAGCACGGCGACGCTGGTCTTCTTTATCATGACCTCGGTTGTCGCGGGAGGTGCGGCGGTCGGTTTGTTCGGCTCGCTCGCCTCGGCGATGGGGGTCGCGGCTTATGAGGAAGGGCAGCAGGGCCGAGAGCTCCAAGGAGTGCCGCAGGGCCGGCAGGATATTCAGGGGGAACTCCAGGAGCGCGTGGGAGTGACGCCGGATGAGGCGCAGCGGGGGCTTCAGGCGGGCAGCCAAGCGGCCGGGGCCTTCGGGATGTTCGGCTTCCTGATCCTCGCTTGCGAGGCCTTGGCCTCGGCCTTTGGGGCAAGGGCCGGAACGCGGATGATCAAGCTGACTCCCAGCGAATACGCGCCGCCCCGGCGCGCGCCGGAGCCGGTGGGCCGGTAATAGAATATCTCACCCCACCCGAGTATTTTCTCGGGTGGGGTGTGGCTGCGCCGTCAAGAAAGGTTCACATCCCGTCACGAAAGTGTTATAGTCGTTTGCTTTGAAGACCGGAAAACTTTTCTTGGCGGCGGGCCTTCTTTACTTTTTGGCTTCGGCTCCCGCCTGGGCCCGTGACCCGATCGTCATCATCGAAAACGGGGCGCGGACCTCGGTGGACCGGCAAGGCCTCATCGGCTTCGCCAAGGATTTCGAAAAAAATCCGAGGGATCTTATCTTGGAGGTTCTGGGCCATCCCTTTTCCTTCGTTACGGGCGGCGCCTGTGGGGCCAATTGCACGAGCCTTACCTTCATCAGCCCCGAGCTCGGGATCAACCGGACCTTCACCGGCGTCAACACCGCCGAGGTCAGTGCGGCCTTCAAGGATTACATTAAGAGCAGCGATTTTTTGGCCAAATTCATACGGCTGATCAACTCGGGCGCGGGCGGCCAGCTCTCGGGAGGCCCGACCAGTACGATCGGCAGCACGGTGCGCATGACGTTCCAGGATACGATGTTCAGCCAGGCCCAGACCTTGGAGCAGAGGCTCGGCGCCCGCGCGGGCACCGACCCGCAGTTCTCGGGCGGCTTCGCGCAGTTTTCTAGCGACGGCTTCGGGGGCAACATCATCACCGCCACCCCCGGGTTCACCCTGGATTTTGGCGCCCGCCGGGACAAGCATCTGAAAGTATGTATCCCTTTGGCTCAAATCGACCTAGCGGGGCTCAAGACCTATCGGGCCGGACTGGGGCTGCAATACCTCTATCCGGTCTATCTATCGGAGGGGTGGACGTTGACGCTGGGGCCGGGCCTCTCCTACGCCACGACCTTCTCGGCGGACTTGCCGAATTACTCGGGGCTGCTGGGCGGAGCCTTTTCCACCTCGATCCAGCGGGATTGGCAAAGTACCTTCGCGACGGCGGCGGGCTACTACGGCCGCTTCAATAATATGGGCGGCATCGACGCCGGCATACAGGCGAACATCTACGGCTGGGGCCTTCAGGGCGGCTACCGCCTGGGCCAGCGCTGGGTGACGGCGCTGCACGTGGTCGGCATCCACGAGAGGGTCGCCGGCTTCCCCGTTACCACCTACCACACGATCAGCAACTCCTTCTCCTACAAGATACTCAACCGCTTCGACATCACGCTATCGATTAGCAAGCTGACCGGTCTGCCGAAGCAGCGCTACGTTGACTTCGGCCTCGGCTCGGCGTGGTTCTTTTAGGAAGCATCCATCCATAACCCTTCGTTAAAACGGTATAATTTCCCTGCCGGGCAAGTGGCGGAAAGGCAGACGCTACGGACTTAAAATCCGTTGGCCGCAAGGCCGTGTGGGTTCGACTCCCACCTTGCCCAAGATTCATGAAAATAGCCAAACAAGGCTGGAAATACATCGCCTTCGGGCTCGCCGTGGCCATCATGGGCGGCTTCTGGGCCCCCCCATTAGGCGCCTTGGGTCTCGGTTTTTCCGCCTTCTGCGCGTATTTCTTCCGCGACCCCGAGCGGCCCCTGCCGAACGATTCCGACGCGGTTTACTCGCCCGGCGACGGCCGCGTGCTCAGCGTCGCGCGCGAGGGACCCGGGGATATCACGACGGTGCGCATCTTCTTATCCCTATTCGACGTGCACGTGCAGCGCGCGCCCTGCTCCGGAACCGTGGACCAGGTTCGCTACCAGAAGGGAAGCTTCCTCATGGCGATGAAGGACGAGTCCAAGGCCAACGAGCGCAGCATCGTGCGGCTCAAGCCCGCCGGAGGCCGCGAGCCGCTCGTCTTCGAGCAGATCGCGGGCTTCGTCGCGCGGCGGATCGAGACATGGGTCAAGCCCGGGGAGGCCGTCAATGCGGGCCAGCGCTACGGCATCATCTATTTCGGCTCGCAGGTGGCGGTGCACCTGCCCGCCGGCTGCCGGCCCGTCATACGCCCGGGGGAGCGGGCCGTCGGTGGGGTGACCCCGATCGCGCGATGGACCGAGTAAAGCTCAATCGGGGCGGGCGGGTGCTGGCCCCTTCCCTGTTCACGCTGGCCAACATGGCCTGCGGCTACTACTCCCTGATGGCCGCCAGTCGCGGCGATTTCGCGGCCTCGGCCACCGCCGTGCTCGTCGGCATCGTCTTCGACATGCTCGACGGGCGCGTAGCCCGCTGGGTGCACGGGGAAAGCGTGTTCGGTGTCGAATTCGACTCACTCTCCGATTTCCTGACCTTCGGCGTGGCTCCGGCCTACATGCTCTATGAGCTGACGCTCAAGGATTACGGGGTCTGGGGCCTGCCCATCTCCTTCTCGTTCGCCCTCTGCGGTGCGCTGCGCCTGGCGCGATTCAACGCCGTCTCCCATTCCGGCGCCTCCTCCAAGACCCATTTCCAAGGCCTGCCGATACCGGCGGGAGCTGGATTTCTGGCCTCCTTCGTCCTGCTCTACAACATACTCGAGGAGCAGCGTCCGGCCCATACGCTCTCGCTGGTGATGGGCGGAGTGTATACCCTCATCGATTTGGCGCCCTTCCTGGTCGTCGCCTTGGCGCTGCTGATGATCTCGAACATCCCCTACGCGGCCTTCAAGCAGGTGCGCCTGGAGCGGCGCAGCGCGCCCCTGCTCGTCACCGTGGCGCTGTTTTTGACGCTGATGTATTTTTACCCGCAGAACGCGATCTTCCTCATCTGCCTTCTTTACGTGCTTTCGGGGCTCCTGGGCTTGGCGCGGCGGCGCAAGAGCGAATAGTCGACGCCGGCCGGGGTTCTCGCGTATCTTGCAATCGTTGGCTTTGAGGGCCATACTTGGAGCATGCGCCGTCTCCTGGCCGTTTTTCTGTGCGGCCTGCTGGCCGTTCCGTCCCTGGGCGCCGACGCCGCGACGAACTGGGACGGGGCCTCGCCAAAGCCGGAACTCGAGGTCTCCCTATCGCCGGGGACGCCCCCCGCCGCCACTGGGGACTTTTTCCGCCGGCTCGCGCGCCGCATGGGCTTCGTGGCCAAGCCTCCCGTCGTGGCGCCGCCCGTCCCGCTCCGCCCCGCGCTCACCGACGAGCAATTCGTATCCGTGGTGGAGCGTTCCGGCTCGCTGGCGGAGCTCGAACGGAATCTGGGGATGGCCTTTGACTCGCGCTCGCAGGCGATCGCTTACATCCGCGGGCGCTGGAGAGCGGCGCGCGCCTCCCGGCGCGCCGCGATACTGAGCGCCGTTCCCCGTTCCAGCGGGGAATTGCCGACGTTGGAAACGTCCCTCTACGGCATGACCTTCAAGCTCCATGGGATCGTCCATGGGGATTCCGGTTGGATTGCGCCTGGTTTCAGCCCGTCTCCGGAGCTCAAGAAATTCATCCAGGACCGCGTGAAGTATTACGAGTCTCGAGGGGAGCCCTGCTACGTCGAAGAGCGTTTCAACGGCTTCTTCGGACTAGGTCTTCCGAGGGAACGCGACCTCGCCGATCAAACGATGGCCTCCTGGGGCTACCTGCCGTTTTGGAAAGGCTTCGCCAACTTTTTCCCGCGTGCGATGCTGTCGATGCCCATGGTCATTCCCACCCTGGCCATCGGCTTTGCCGTCATCGGCGCCTGGACCCTCTCCTCGAAGAAACGGCAAGGAGCGCCGCCAGCAGCCAACGCGTCCGAGATCCAAGTCTGGCACAGGGCCCTGAGGGATGAACCCTACCAGCATATGGCCTTCGAGACGATGTCCGTCGGCAAGCTTCCGGAGCCGATCGACCTGGCGATGGACGACTTTTCGGAGCGCAACCCCCGCGGCCTGCTCGCTCGATTTCTGAGCGTCGGCAAGTTCCCATGGGCCACCACCGCCGAGAGATCGCTATACACCGCGATACTCTTGATTCGGGAGGCTTACGTCAACAAGACCCCGGTCGTCCATTACCTTGGCGGCATGCAGCATATTTCACAGATCGCGTATTTCATCGAACATTACGCCGACCAGGAGTCGATGGACACTTGGCAAAAAGACTACAGCGCCCGCCGGAAAACCCTGCTTGAAATCGTCCAGCCTTAAATCCGCTGTTAAAGGGAGCTATTAGGCGTTCTTAAGCGTAACGACCAGGGCCCGGCCGTCGGTCCGGAAGGGATGTCCCTTGTCGTTGACGCCGTCCGAGGGGATCTGCGGGAGGGGCTGCAGGCGCGCCGATTCCACCCACGGGGAGCCCTTGAGGCTCTCATGGATGAAGTCGCGCTCCATGTTCATGTCGGGATGGGGGATATGGGACAGCTCATGCCAGCGCATGTCCACGTCGTAGTTGCCGCTGCCCCACCAGACGGGCCTGTCACGCTCGTCGCGCCAGGAGCTGCGCCAGAGACGGAAATGATGCCGCTCCGTGATCTGGGTGACCGGCACGGCCCAATTGAAGTCTTGCACGCGCCCCTCGACGCGGTAGAGGTTCATCGGCGGGCATCGCTTGAGCTTGCCCCCGTCGAGCAGATCGCGGAAGCCGGCCCTAAAGGACGCCGGCCAGCGTACCGGGATGGCCGACCACCCGGCCTCGCTTAGCGCCGCGCAAACCTGCTCCTCCGAGCCGATGAACAATAAGTTCAGCGGGTCTCCCGCCCTACCGAAGCGGCCGTTGTTGCGGGCGGGGATCTCGGAGAGCAGTTGCGCCAACGGTTTCGGGGGCCTCGGCGGCAGGGGGGGCGTGCGGTAGTCGGGAAGCACGAAATCGGAGAAAAAGACGGCGAGCAGCCCCAGTGCCGCGAGTGTCGCGAGTAGCGTCACGGCTTGGGAGGGTTGTAGTATTTAAGCGCCTCGGGCAGCCATTTGCGGATGGCCTCCTGGCGTTCCTTGCTGGGGGGGTGCGTGCCGAGGTATTTCGCCAACCCATCGGAGGACTTACCGCCCGCGGCCTTGTCCATCCGGCCCCAGAACTCGACGGCCTCCTTGGGGTCGTAGCCGGCCTTGGCCATCAGGATGAGGCCGATGCGGTCGGCCTCCGACTCCTGCTTGCGGCTGTAGGCCAAGAGCCCGAGATTGGCGCCGAGCCCGTAGGCCTTCTCGAAAACATCGCGGGTCTGCGGGGATTTGGTGGAGAGCAGTATCCCAGCCGCCTGCGCCCCGAATTGGGCGAGCAGTCCCTGGCTCATGCGCTCGGCGCCGTGCCGGGCCAAGGCATGGGCCACCTCGTGGCCCATGACGACGGCCACTCCCTCCTCGGTCTTCGTCACCGGAAAAATCCCCGTGTAGAAGGCGACCTTGCCGCCCGGCAGGCACCAGGCGTTGATCTGCTTGTCGTCCTCGATGACGTTGAACTCCCATTGGAAATCGGGACGATCGGCCGCCTTGGCCGTGCGATGGCCCACGCGGCGCACCATGGAGACCTTCTCCTGGTCGCTCGAGACCTTGCCCTTGGCGAGGGCTTCCTTATAGGCCTCATCACCGAGCCTCTTTTCCTGTGGCTGGGAAATGAGCACCAAATGGCTGCGCCCGGTGAACGGGACGGTCTGGCAAGCGAGAAGCGCCGCGGCGGCGACGAGGGGCATCAGTTTGGTCGAGTCCACGGCTGGCATTATAGCAGACCGATCATTTTCGCGGAAATAGCGGCGGCGCCTTTTGGATACGATGCTCCTGCGACCCCCGCAGCACTTCCTCGGCGGTTAAGGGGACTGGGAACTGCCGCACCCCCAACTGCGCCTGGATCTTGGCGGCCGTCTGCGGCATGAACGGGGCGATCCAGCCAGCGATGATGCGCAGAGACCAGACGAGGTCGAACAAGAGGAATTTGAGCTTCTCGGGATCCGATTTTGCCAGCTTCCAGGGAGCCTCCTGGTCCACCGTGCGGTTGAGCTCGCCGACGACACCCCAGATGATCCCCAGGGCCTCGGAGAACGCGAGGCGTTCCATCGACTCGTAGATCGCCGGGCTGCGGTCGGCCACCTCCTTGGTCTTAAGCGGCCGCTCCAGCGGAGGGCGGCGGGGGAGCTCGCCCGAGAGGTATTTGTCCACCATCTGGACGACGCGCGAGATGAGATTGCCCAGATCATTGGCCAGCTCCGCGTTGTAGCGCTTGCGTAGTGACTCGCGGGAGAAGTCTCCGTCGTTGCCGAAGGGCATCTCGCGGAATAGGAAGTAGCGGAAGGCGTCGACGCCGAACTCGCGTGTGATTTCGCGCGGGTCGATGAAGTTGCCGCGTGACTTCGACATTTTCTCGCCTTCGACCGTCCACCAGCCGTGCGCGAACACGGTCTTGGGCAAGGGAAGCCCCAGGGCCATGAGCATCGCGGGCCAGGTCACGGCGTGGAAACGGTAGATCTCTTTGCCCACCAGGTGCACGTCCGCGGGCCAGGTCTCAAGGAAGGCCGGTGCGGCGGCCGCGGGGTATCCCAAGGCGGTCGCGTAATTGAGCAACGCGTCAAACCAAACATAGACGGTGTGCCTCGGGTCGAAGGGGACCTGCACGCCCCAGGCCACCTTGCTCCTCGACACGGAGATATCCTTGAGCCCGCCTTCGACGAAGCGCCGGATCTCGGAAGCGCGGTGCGCGGGCTGCAGGAACTCGGGATGGGCGCGGTAATGCTCGAGCAGCGGCCGTTCGAAGCGCGAAAGCTTGAAGAAATAGCTTTCCTCCTCGACCTGCTGTAGCGGTTTGCGGCAGTCGGCGTTGAGGCAGAGGGGAGGGCCTGCGGGGGCCTTTTCCGGGCTCGACTCGGCGATATCGGTCGCGGTCCAATAGGTCTCGCAGGAGACGCAGTAGAAGCCCTTGTACATTCCTTTATAGATGTCGCCGGCGTTGAAGAGCTTCTGGAACGCGGCCTGCACTCCCTCGCTATGCCGCGGCTCCGTGGTGCGGATGAAATCGTCGTAATGCACGTCGAGATGCTTCCACAGATCCCGGAAGCTTTGCGAGACCGCGTCGGCGTAGCGGGCTGGCGACTGCCCCCGGCCGCGGGCCGCCTCCTCGATCTTGGAGCCGTGCTCGTCGGTGCCCGTGAGGAAATGCGTCTTGGAACCCCGCATGCGGTGGAACCGGTTGAGGATATCGGCGGCCAGGGTCGTATAGGCGTGGCCGATATGCGGTTCGGCGTTGACGTAGTAGATCGGGGTGGTGATAAAGAAGGTTTTCATCCGGCCTTCTGCAGCTCCAAGGCGGCCAGTTGCACGACGAGCCCGGGGGAGGCGTTGGAGCGCAGGGCCGAGCGGAGCTCCGAGAGCCGGCTCAAGGAGCGGCGGTGACCGGCGCCCTCCCGAAGGCTTGAGGCCGCCTCGCGCAGGAACTGTTCCGCGAGCGGTCGGGCCAGATGCAGCTCCTTGGGCAGTTCCTCGGAGAGCTTAAAGGGCGCCAAGGGGTCGGCCATCCAGGAGCGTGGCGGAGGCCACGGCGAGTTTCGCAGCGCTAAGGCCGCTCCCGCGGATCCCTCGGCCGAGGCGGCCAGGCTCAGGGCCTCCTCCCGGGGGATCCCGTTCGATTCGAGCGCCCCCAGCAAGGCCGCGCGGCCAAGCGAGGAGAAGGTCACGCGGTGGCAGCGCGAGAGCACGGTAGGCAGCATCTTGTCCTTGGCCGAAGTCACCAGTATCCACAGCGTGCGCGGGGGCGGCTCCTCTAAGGCCTTAAGCAGCGCGTTGGCCGCCTCGACGACCAGGCGTTCGGCGTCCTCGAGCACGGCGACTTTCCAGCGGCCGCCCAAGGACTTCATCTCTAGGTCCTTGATAAGGTGCCGGACGGTCTCCACGCGGATAAAGCGCTGCTTTTGGGCCTCCTCCTCGCGCAGCCCGGCCTGATAGGCGGCGTTGACGCGCTTGAGATCCGGGTCGATGCCCTTGGCCGCCGAGAGGCAGGAGGCGCATTGGTCGCAGGGCCGGTCCTGGCCCACGCAATTTAAGGCCTTGGCGAATTCGAGCGCGGTTTTGGTCTTGCCGATCCCCTCGGGGCCGTGGAAGAGCAGGGCAGGGGGGATGCGCCCCGATTCCAGCGCCAGACGCAGGCGTTTTAAGGCGCGTTCCTGGCCCAGTATTTCCCCAAAACTCACCGGAACAGCCTCTCGACCCTTGATAGCACGTCTTGGTGGACGAGCTCGGCCGGCCGGCTGGCGTTAATGAGTGCCGTCTTCGGCAGGCGCTTGGCCAAGAGGCGGTAGCCGCGGCGCACCTTGGCGCGAAAGCCCGCCGATTCGCGCTCTAAGCGGTCGAGCCTGCGGGAAGGGTCGCGGCGGTGGAACTCCCCGTCGGGCACGTCGAGCACGAGGGTCAGGTCGGGCTTGAGTCCCGCCGTCGCCACGCGGTCGACGGCCCCGACGACGGCCTGCGGCAGGCCGCGGGCCAGCCCTTGGTAGACGCGGGTGGCCAGGGAGAAGCGCTCGCAGACCACGGTGACGCCCGACTCGAGCGAGGGCAGGAGCAGCTCCTGGGTATGCTGCGCTCGCGCGGCCTCATAGAGGAGCAGCTCCGCCAAGGGGTGGACGCGATGACGCGGGTCGAGCACGATCTTGCGTATCGCCTCCGCGAAACGGGTGCCGCCCGGCTCGCGGGTATGCATGACACGCCGGCCCCTGGAACTCAGGGCGCGCGCGAGCATCGAGGCCTGGGTCGATTTTCCGGACTTGTCGGGGCCTTCTAGGACGATGAACGCGGCCTTGCCTTTCACTCCGGAATTTTAGCAAAAACGGCGGATGGGGGGCCTAAGGGCAGCTGAGCGTCCAGCCGCGGTTGGGCAGATCCTTCCAGGCCTGGCGAGAAAGGATGATGTTCTGGGTTTTGATATGGTCCCCGGCCACCTCGCTGTAATAGACGAAGAAATTGTTCGGATCCACCGTGACCGTCCCGCCCACGTAGGCGGCGCCGATCACCTTGGTCTGGCCGGAACCCCCCGTCTGCGACAGGTTCTTCTCCACGTATAGAAAGCCTTCCACGATCACTTTATCGAGGCTGACGGTGGTGCCGGCGGGGGATTTGTAGGTGGCATTGAGACCTGGAAAGGAGGCCGGCGCCGTCGGGTCCCAGCCGGCGCCCGTGTAGCCCGCCCAGTTATTGCCGTATTGCATCCACGCCTTCTGCGGGAGCACCGCATCCCGCGTGGCATCCCCCGCGAGGCCGTTAGGCAGAGTCATGTTGCCCTTGACGAACAGGCTCCCGCGCACGAAGATTTTTCCCTCGACGCAAAGGTCCCCATCGACATAGTACGGTTTTCCCGTGTTGCAGGAGGTCGAGTTGGAGCAGGTAAGATTACAGGAGACACCGCAGGCCGATCCGCTGTTTTTGCCCCAGCATTGATTGCCGCCATAATAAGTGCCCGAGTCGATGGCCTGCTTGTAATACCAACTGGTGTCAATGCCCGGGTCCGGAGGAATATTCGGATCATAGGAATGCCACTGCACGCAGCCTGGCTGGTCGCAGTTGGGCGGCGAAGAGCCGTTGGTGTCGAGATCGACGGAGCCGGCGCTCCAGATCTGCGGCGAGGTCCTGCCGTTGACCGTGACGCTTTTGGGCGTCACGATGGCGCCCCAATGGATCTGGGTATTGCTGCCGCCCACCGTGACGCCGGATTGGCTGCGGATGGCGGTGTCGCCCAGGGGGGAATTGGCGTAGATCGCCTCGATGGCCCGGACCTCCTTCTTCTTGGTTTCCACGCCGATCGCGGTAATGGTGACCTGGTCGTCCTCGGGGCCGCTGGTGATCTTAATCGAATAGCAGCCGCCGCTCAAATCGTTGTAGGAGGTGGTGCCCGTGTACCCCGTGGGAAACGTGCCGGATTGCCCGTTGGCCCAGGTTGTCGTGCTCTCGGAGATTTTGCGCATGCCGCGGTCGATGCCGGCCTCGGCCAGCTGGAAGGCGGACATGTTCTGCTGATGCTTGAGGCTCCAGCGCGCCTCGTTCTGGACGTAATAAACCATGGCCGGGACGATGATCATGAGCACCAGCATGACCATGAGCACCCCGATGAGTACTTGCCCGCGGCCTCTATACATTAGTTCATGATCCTCACTTTGGCGATCGAAAGCTGCAGGGCCTTCTTGCCGCCCAAATAGGTGGGGGCCTGCATGGTGATGGCCACGGAGACGATGCTGACGTCATCAGTCCGAGGATAGGAGAAGGCCAGAAAACCCAGGCGGTCGGAAAGCAGGGAGGTGGTGGCGCCCAATTTCATGTAGAGCTTGCTGCCGCTCTGGTAGAAGGCGAGGGTCTGTCCCTTTTCCGTCGTAAAGGCGATTCGGGAATGGGGGGGCTGCCCCGAGACCTGGTCGATGAGCACCGTCCTCCGGTCCGCCTGCCGCAGGAAGCGGTTGATCATATCGAGGCTTGAGCGCACGTCGCGCTCGATATCGTTGCGGGCCACGGTCTGGCGCCAGAAGTTGAGGACCCGCACCATGAGCGGCGCGCCCACGCTGGCGATGGTGGCCGTAATGAGCACGACGATCATGACCTCCGGAAGGGAATACCCCATCAGTCCGCGGCGGCGTTTTATTTTCGGCGTCATGGCCAGGCCCCCGTGAAATCCTTGTTCGGCGTGTCCTGGCCGGCCGTTACCGAGACGCCGGTTTTGGTTTGGGTCTTGTAGCTCACCGTGCCGGTTTCCGTATTGACGGTGGGATAGAAGGCCCGCATGTTGTAAGTGCCGCCGCGCACGGCGAGGCTGTATTTGCCGTCGGCCTTGCTGGACACCGAATACAGGGGATTGGAAAGGGCCGGTGCGGAAGAGCCGTAAATCGACGTCGGAGGGTCGTTGATCGTTCCGGAGCTGGCGATGATGAGCACGCCGGTGGTGATGGCCGAGCCGTTGTGTTCCACCTTCCCGCTGATCGAGCCCATGCCGCCCGAGACGGTGAACGTCCCCACGAAGACGCTGGACCCCGGCGCCGTAACGGTCGCCGTCGAGGGATCGGGAGCGGCGGTATAGGTTTGGAAGGGATCGAGCACGGGCGAAACGGTGTAGTAGCTCGCCGAGGTCGAGACCGTGATATAGAAGCGCCCCGTGTTGTCGGTCGGGGCTTCGTACGTCAGGCTTCCTAGGGTGGCCTTGACGACGATGTTCGGAAGCGCTCCGGACCCCGAGGTGACGTAGCCAGTGATGGTGCCCGCCTGAGCGAGACGGAAATAGGGGGAAGCCGGGATGACCGAGAGTGCCCCCTCGGTGACGGTTCCGACCGCGGCATCCGTCGAATAATTGCCGTTGTCCGAGTTGAAATTGGCGTTGACGGTCACCGCCCCCGCCGCCACGTTGAGGAAATAGAACCCGTTGGAGGAGGTGCGGGTCGTCACTCCACCGGCCTCAACTAGGATACCGGAGAGGGGGACGGCGCTGACGTTGTACACGTAGCCTTGGATGAAGCCTCCGGTGGTGGAGGATTTTAACACAGAAGAATAATAGCCCGCGGCGGGCCAGGAGGGGGTGGTGAGATTATTGGGGATGCGCGTCGTGGCACCTTGCGTCACCGAGACATTCGTCGTCTCCGCCTTGTAGGGCCCGTCGATCATCGTGACCGTGATCGTGCCGGTGGCAACCCGGGTGAGCGTGAACTGGGCATATTCCGCGTTGGTCCCCGAGTTGACGACCTGCGCCTGCGCGGGGTTCGAGAGTCCGTCGGAGGCGAAAACAAAGGCGGTTCTAGCCGGCTGTCCGCTTACCGGAATTTGCGTGGTCGAAGAGTTTCGAGGCCCCACGTTAATCGGATTGGATAGGATGAAATTGTTGGCATTGTTGTCCGTATCATAGGCATTTCCATAACCGGAGCTCATCGTGCCCGTGCTGGTTAGGCGAATCAATTGCTCGTTATCGTTAAGTCCACCGGTCAAGGTAATTACGGTTGTTTCCCTATAGCCGACAGGAGGATTTGGGCCTCCATCTTTCTCCCATGCGACACGATCGTAGATCGGGCCGGAGGAACCTTTACGGATGATAATCCCGCCATCAGCGTCGTCCTTTATCTTGTCGGCTTGGGTTGTGTAACGAGCATCGGCTGTTCTAACCACTCCTAAAATTGTGAATGTGGAGGCACTTGCGATTAAATAATACCCCTGCGAAGGGAGTGTCGTATTCGTATACGTCAAGTCTATGGTTTCATCGGAGCCGCCGCTTTCCTTTTCGCGATACCGTAGTTCTAGATTTGAGGCGTTGATGGTCCAAGCGTAAGTGGTGGGATTGTAGAGCTCCACATATTCGACCTCGCCCCCGGCGTCGGTTCCCGTGCTAGAGACCACCTGGCTGATGAGTATATTGGTGGATATCCAGACGGTGCCGCTGACGGTGCCGGTGCCGATCTCGACCAAGGCGAAATTTTGGGTCGTCATGGCGCTTCGGGAGGCCACGAGATTGGTCACCGTCTGCGAAAAGAAGCCGGCCGAGGAGCAGACCAGCGAGTAGGTGCCCCGTGCGACCTCGAAGCTGTAATCGCCGCTTGCGTCGGAAACGTCCTTCCAGTTATTGTTGCCGACCACCTTGATCTCGGCGCCGGGCAAGTTCGCGCCCGAGCCCTGGACGGTGACCTTTCCCTTGAAACCCGAATCGAGCGCCGCGGCCGAGGGATTGGCGAAAAGGCTCTTGATCTCGATCTTCTTATGGTCGCCGCTTTTCCATAATACATATACGGTGACCTGCTTGATTCCGGTGTCGTTGGAGCTGTAGGAGACCGTCGAGATCGAGGTCCCGGACATGTCGACGTAGGCGACGTGTACGGCGCGGGTAAACGAGGGTTGGCCCCAGAGCGTGATGGTTTCGGGCGGGTAGGCGGCGTTGTCATAGATCAAGTCAGGCTCGTAGTCGGTGTTGGTGATGGTAACCGAGGTGACCAGCAGCTGGAAGTAGGAGTAGTTTTTAAGCACCTCCATGCGTTCCTGGGCGATATTGGTGGCGATGGTCTTGGTGCGGGACTGGCTGATGGCCTTGGCGACGAAGGCGAAGGCGCCGATGCCGCCGAGCACCACGGTCGTGAGGATGGCCACGGCGATCATTAGCTCCGCGAGGGTAACTCCCCGGCGATTGAATCCGCGTATCATGGGTTTAAGCCGCCACCGGCTTAAGCCCCAATAGTGTGGGGAATTTGTCCAATAAAATCAATGGGATGTTGGTCACATCCCATTGAGGCTATTCCCAAGCAGACTTTTTTACGAGCACTCCGAATAGCCGCAATCGTGGCAGGTGGGCCCGGAGCAGCCCGATTCATGCGCCACGTTCGACGAGTAGCACTTGGGGCAGTACTGCGCCCGGGTCAGCTCGAGAAACTCGGCCTTGTTCTTGGCCTCCTCGGCGCTGGAGTCGTCGAGCCACCCCGTCTTCTTGAGATGCGTGCGCAGGGCGATGGAGACCGCGTGGGCGATCGAGTTGACGTGGTTGTCCCCGAAGCCGACGGGGCGGTCCCCCTTGACGGCGTTCAAGTGCTTGAGGATCTTGATCGGGTCCCCGCCCTCCGCGAAATACTTGGAGAGCAAAATGCCCATCAGCGAGGTCAATCCCGAGATCTCCGTCCCCAGGGGGGGGATGTTGGTGAAGACCTGGTAAGGACCCAGCTCGTCGTAGTTGATGTGGATGTGCAGCGGGCCGTAGCCGGTCTTGATCAGGTAATACTCCGACTTGACCCCGAAGGCGTCGGCCGGGTCGCGGCGGCGCTTCTTGGGCAGCGCGGCGGGCGTAGAGCCGGAGGAGAGGTTGAGCACCTGCTGGCTCTTGGACCCGTCGCGGTAGATGGTGATGCCCTTGCAGCCCAGCTCGTAGGCCATCAGGTAGGCGCGGCGCACATCCTCGACCGTCGCCGCGTTGGGCAGGTTGATCGTCTTAGAGACGCCGTTGTCGGTGCTTTTCTGGAAGGCCGCCTGCATGCGCACGTGCACGTCCACCGAGACGTCGTGCGAGGTCGGGAACAGCCGCTGGATATGCGCCGGGATCTCGTTAATCCCCCGCACGGCCTTGTGGTTGTCGTTGATCTTCTTCCAGAGCGCCGCCTCGGTGAGACCAAAGAAGTTGTTCTTCTCCGCGATCTCCTTAAAGAGCGGGTTGACCTCAAAGAAGACGTCCTTGGTGTCGGGCGCCTCGCCCTTCTTGATCGCGTCGAGGGCCTTGGCGTTATAGCGCGTATAGGCCACGGCGAAGAAGGGCTCTATGCCTCCGCCCTGCAGGCCGGCCGCGATGGCGATGGTGCCGGTCGGGGCGATCGTGGTGCGCGCGCAATTGCGCGCGACGTGCGTCTCGCCCCGGTAATGCGGGCCGTTGGGATCGTAGATCGAGTCCTTCCAGTTCGGGAATGGGCCGCGGTCCTTGGCCAGCTGCTCGGAGCACTGCAGCGCGGTCGTATTGATGAAGCGCATGACCTTCTCTCCCAGCTCGAGGGCGGCGGGGGAGTCGTAGGGGATGCCCAGCTTGACCAGGCATTCCGCCCAGCCCATCACGCCCAGGCCGATGCGCCGGTTGCCCTTGGCCATTTTTTCAATCTCGGGCAGCGGGTAATTGTTGACCTCGATGATGTCGTCGAGCATGCGGATGGCCAGTTGTACCGCGGCCTCCAGACGCTTGAAGTTGAGCGCGCCTTCCATGGTCGGCCCCTCGACGAAGTTGGCCAGGTTCAGGGAGCCCAGGTTGCAGGGCTCCCAGGGCAAGAGCGGCTGCTCGCCGCAGGGGTTGGTGCTCTCGATCTGCCCAAGGGCCGGGGTCGGGTTGGAGCCGGAATTGTTGATCCGATCGATGACGACGTAGCCTGGATCGCCAGACTTCCAGGCGTATTCGACCATCATGTCGAATATCTCTTTGGCCCGCGCCTTGCCGGCGACCTCGCCCGTGCGCGGGTTGATCAGGTCGTATTCGGCGTCGGTGGCGACCGCCTTCATGAACTTGTCGTCGATGGCGACCGAGACGTTGAAGTTCTCCATGACCGCGGCCTGGGATTTCATGACGATGAAATCCTTGATCTCGGGATGGGTGTAATGCAGGATGCCCATGTTGGCGCCGCGCCGGGTGCCGCCCTGCTTGACGACGTCGGTCATCTTGTCGAAGATCTGCATGAAGGATAGGGCGCCGGAAGCCACGCCCTGCGTCTTCTTGACCACGTCCCCCTTGGGGCGCAGCTGGCTAAAGGAGAAGCCGGTCCCGCCACCGGATTTCTGGATCAGGGACTGGGCGGAGAGGGACTTGGTGATGGCCTCCATCGAGTCCGGTACGGGCAGCACGTAGCACGCCGAGAGCTGCTGCAGCTCCCGGCCCGCGTTCATGAGCGTGGGCGAATTGGGCAGGAAATCCCATTGGCTCATGAGTTCGTAATAGCGGGACTGCCAGGCGTCGACGAAGCGCCGCGCCTCCGGGTGCTTGGCGTAGGCGCTCTCGAGATTGCGCATGAGGCGCATGAAATTCAAATCGCGTTCGGAAGACTCCTGGAGGTCCTCATGGAAGAGCACCATCCGCGAGGGGCGGCTCCCCGCGCCGGAGGCGGCGCTGGAGTGGACGATGTGGTGCACCCCGTTGAAGACCCCCCATTTCTCCGCGTCCGCATGGAAGAGCATTTCCGCCAGCGCCACGTTGTGGGCCACGCCGGAAAGCCATTGCTCCACGCTCGCGGCGTCGCGCAGGTACTTGTCCTTGATAACCTTCCACTGGTTCTCGCTTAAGCGTAGCTTGGCGGGCTTTTTGGAGGAATGCTCGTCGGCGGTTTTTTGTTTCACGAATCCCTCTTTTCGCTTAAAAATCCCCGTCGCGTACCGGACGACGGGGTCTGAGGACGATTCCTGCAGACAGTGTAACACCAAACCCGTTTCCTGTCAAGCCTGTTAATATATGGCACTTGATAGTAAGTAAATGACACTATATGGCATCTTCTCCTGGGACCTTTTTAGGCCTTGACTCGCCGCCGGAATCCGCTATAATGCCCTCAAGGGACACCCCGCTTGCGGGGCTACCTACATAAACTCCACGCGGCAGCGCCGCGGGAGAGAGAAAATCCCCGAATAGGGGATTTTCTATTTGACACGGCCGCCGAGAAGGGTTATAAACGCTTCGGTGCATTCCCTCTCGCGATTGATCCAGGAGGCCATCGGCCGCCCCGCCGCCAGCCGCGAGGCGCTCTACCGGCGCCTTCTCGAGAATCCCACCCAATTGCTCTATATCGACGCGCCGGGGCGGCCCGAGAGCCTCGGCCCGACGCCCCGGAACTTTTCCGTCTGGGCGCACGCCGACCCTCTCTTCGGGGGCGTATGGGTGCCGGTGTTCACCAGCCGCGAATCGGTCGCCAGCTTCGTGGACTTGCAGGAGCTCGAGCCGGGCGAGGACAGGGAGTTCTATTGGATGGAGCATGAGGCGGGGAAGGTGTATTCCCTGCTACAGACCGTCGACCGGTTCGCGGGGATACTGCTGGAGCCCCGCGGCGGGCCCGGCCTGGCCGTCGGCTGGCCGGAGGTCAACGCGCTCTCGGAGGGGCGGCTTCCCGGCGAGGCCCCTTTCCTATATGACTTGCCCCGGGCGGAGTTCCGTCTGCCCTCCGAGGCCAAGGTGCGCGTCGCCGAGATGGACGAGGAGCTGACGGGGCTCGGCGGCCGGCAGGCCCTATTTTCGGACGTGGAGTGCCGGCCGGAGGATTTCCGCAGCTTGGTCGGCCTGCGCTTGGAACTGGGTCCCGGCCCGGCCGAGACCGTATGGACCCCCTGCCGCCATTTCGCCGCCGCCCTTTCCGGCTGGACGAAGCGAAGGCCCACCGCGGACTCGATGCATTTCCTGCTGCGATGCCTGTCGGCTTTCGAGATGTACGGGGACGCCGAGGCCCTTTGCGAGCGGTTGGCCGATCAGGGTGAGGAGGTCTTCGCCTGGCTGGAGCTCTCGAGCATTTACCAAAGGACCGGCAGGCCGGACTGCTGCGCGCAATTATGCGAGAAGGGGATCTCCAAGTACTCCAAGGAAAAGGGTTTTTATCTCCTTCAGGCCAGGGCCTACGCCCAACTCGACGATCGCGCGGCCGCCCAGCAATCGGCCCGCCGCGGCCTCAAGCAATTCCCAGGCGACGCGGCGTTGTTGCGCTTCCTTTAATCTGTCTGACGGCATATATTTTTGGGAGTCTTTCCTGCGCCTGTTGGCGGCGCAGAAAAAAGAGGCTTGGTCACCGGAAATTGGGACCTAAAGCGCGTTAGTTTCTGCAATTGTCGCCGCGGTTTCTTTGTAGCCATCAAAAAATCTTGCTGAGTTATCCACAGAAAAATCCGTGACCTGTGCGACGAAAAATAACTACAATTCAAAGATAATTTTGTTTCACTCCTGTCCGGTTAAAGTTGGAGGCATAGCTGGAGGTCTTGACGCCTGAGGCGGTCGAGCCTTTTGGGGTTGAGGTGGAGCAGATCGAAAAGCGAGGCTCGCTCAAGCAAGGTTT
>JBGFSC010000021.1:0-82497 GCA_041694815.1 Elusimicrobiota bacterium
TGTCACGAATTCGCGTTCTGTCAGGGAGTGCTTGCGCCTCATTCTTTTTAATTCTTTAAACGACATCCAACAGATTTCTCGTTCTTTCGGTAGGTGGTAACGATGTGCCCGACGAGTTCTATCCAAATAGGCCCTTAGGCCCCCGGCGGCATAGGCCTTTCGCACCTGTAAAAAAGCCTGACGCGGGCCCACCCTTAGGGCATGAGCGCCATCAAACGCCTGGCCGCGGTACTGACCGCGGCGGCGGTCCTACCCCCCTTCGCCCTCGGGGACGATTCATTCGACAAGCTTCACGCCAATCCGCGCGAGGCGGTGGTCAATTACGAGGGAGTCAAGGTCAGCGGCCGGGCGGCCATGTACTATAAGGAAGTCCACCGCATGGCCGACGAGCTCAAGTCCCGGGGGCTCGACCTTCGGGAGAGCCTCGACGTCATGGACGACAGCTACGCCGCGGTGTGGGCCAAACTCAGCGTCATCGAAGCCGTCTCCAAGAGCCGTAACGTCGACCGGCATAACACCCATCTCGAGCAGACCCTGATGTGGGTCGACGGCGTGATGCGCGATCGCGGCAGAAACGTCGCCATCCATACCCATCAGGTCTTTTTCCACCACGCCAAGAACCCCCAGTCCGAGATCAACGAGGGCATCCGCCGCATGGGCAAGACAATCGAAGAGCTCGTCGAGAACCTGGGGAGCGGCGGCAAGGCGGAGGAGAAGCTCGGGAGAATCGACGAGGTGATCCTGGGATTCGACACGCGCGGGCATGAGCCGATCAAACAGTACTTGAAGGGCCAGGAGCTGCAGATCGCCGCAAAGCACGGAAAGCGTTTTCGTTTCGTCTACGTCGACGAGCTCGTCCGGGTCCCTTCGGATACGCAGGCGATGCGCGCCGAGCTCAACGCCCTGACGGCGCGCTACCGGGGCCAGGGCCTGCAGAAGATCATCGAGGGAGTCATCTACAGCCGCTACGTGGGGGTTCTGCTCGAACTCAAATCCATCGAATACTTCCTCCAACGGGGCTATGCCGTGCTTCAAAGCGGGCGCGAGCTCTTCGACGCCGAGGGGATGTATATCACCGAGTTGGACGCGGTGGTGCGCGGCCCCGAGGGCCGAATCGGGATCGTCGAGGCCAAGTCGGCGCGGGTACCGATCCCCCTGGAGCAGGCGTTGGCCGACAAGGTCCTCTACAAGCTCGAGACCTACGCCAAGCACCGCGCGGCTCTGGAGTCCGCCGTCGGATCCAAGCTCGACGATGTTTTCTTCACCTTCGACGTGGGCTGCGACAACGAGGCGCTGCCGCCTTTTCTCTCCAGGCGCGAATCGGAGCTTTCGAAGCAATACGCCCTAAATGTCAAGTTCCTTTTCCTGCACAGCGATCCGCAGCCCTGCGCCGAAGCCCGCCGTCGTTGATTATTGTATAATCCGCTCGTTGAGCCCGTAGCTCAGTTGGTAGAGCACCTGACTTTTAATCAGGTTGTCGTGGGTTCGAGTCCCACCGGGCTCAATGTTTCTGTATCCGGTCTTCCGGCCCTATCGTCTATCGGCTAGGACGCGTCCCTTTCAAGGACGAAAGAGGGGTTCGACTCCCCTTAGGGCCATTCTTAACCGTCTATCAGGGAACTAATTCTTTGCTCGTTCGTATATTAATTAGACCTGCGGGGTAGTTCAACGGTAGAACGGTCGACCGTCAATCGGACAATGTGGGTTCGACTCCCACCCCCGCAGCGTCCAGAAAGCCGCAATTTCCGTAACGGTCGATATTGCGGCTTTCGGCCTTCTTGACCACTATAGAAGAGTCTGCTAAGCTATTGCTGACGGTCGACTTGTTGAACTACCGGGCCCCGGGCAACCGGGGCCTTCGTTTTTCTGTGGCGAATAGCGTGCCTTACTCCGGACGCAGCGATTTCCGGCTGCGACCCAATGCCTTCAGACAGTTGTATAATGACGGGTCGCAGCGCCCAGGCATGGACATCCGACTCGTTAAAACGCCCATCCCCTTTTCGGAAGTCGCGCAATTCGCCAAAAGCCAGTTCGGCGAAATGATCAAGGCGACGGTCGACGTCCAACGGGCGGTATTGGCCCTCGGGGGAGAGCTCCATTCCGACGAGGAGGCCCTATTGATCGAGGACGGCTCCAGGCAAGAGGATCTCTGGGGAATCAACATTTACCCGGAACAGTCCGGAGAGGATCGAGTCGAATTCGACTCGATGATCAACGTCAGGCCCTCGCAAAATAACCGCTCCCGCGGCGTGGAGAACGCCGAAACGAGGGCGCGCATCCTGGAAATCGTCGGCCGACTGCTCCTCTCCTGATGGCCCAGCACGCGGACTTGGCGGCGGGCCGTTGGGCGACGCTCTCCTTACTGGAGCAGATGGGAAATATCGGAAGCGAGATTAGCCGGGCCCGGCGTTGGCAGTCGAGGGACCCGAAGCTTTTCGACGGCGCGATGATACGCGCGCTCGAATTGCTGGACCTGTCCATCGGCGACCCTCGCTGGCGGCGCCGACTCAAGGAGTTGCTGCGGGCCCGGGAGCTGCTCTGCGACGCCTGGCTCGGCGGCATGGAATATCAAACGGATCTAGAAGGGCTGGACCGCTACTTCTTCCACTTCGCCGTTGCGGCCAGGAACTCCTGAGCTAAGGGGCGTAATCAAAACTAAGAAGGGCTTCGGTTTTCCCGAAGCCCTCGGTCGTCTAAGGCTGCCTCTCAATGCTAGTTTAGCAGATCGCCCACATAAGTCAATATTTTTAATAGGGCGAGTGCTCTGTGCCGTGAACAGACTCGAAGATGGCAGTCGGAACCGATCAATCTGCCCCCTTACAGCCATGATCGGCTCCATAAGGCTGGGAGGCCGGGATTCGAACCCGGATAGGCTGTTTGAGAGGCAGCTGTCTTACCGTTAGACGACTCCCAGACCCACCTCGATATACGAATAACTCCGCAAAAAGTTCCATCCTCTCGTTGCGTCTGAGCCAATAGGTCCTTAGGCCTATCTTCTGGTAGGCCCTTTCCCTTAGCTTCTTTTCCCTAAAGGCCCCTGCCCCTGGGCCCCGCGTACCGCATACTATCGACATGAAAATAAGAATCCACTTCCTGTTTATATTCGGCTCCCTTTTATTCGGCCTTCTGCAACGCGGCGACGCCCTAGTCCCAAAGACCTGCAACGATGAATTCGCTCGCGGCGTCCGCGCGGGCGCCAATACGCTACTTGCATTTAATGTTTCTGGAGAGGAGATATACAACGCGTTTGCCAGCGGAACTCAAATTGAATTTGACCTAGAAAGACAGTATGGCCTTCCCGAGCATATCCGTCAAAGTCTGCCCGCCGTCTTTGTGATGGCGCTGCACGATGACGAATATTACCAAGGGGTACTACGGTGCCTCGATGCGAAGGGCTATAAGACCGATAATCTCGTCGCATGGGTTAAAAAATATCGGGATTACACCACCTCGGCGGAAATCAAACAACGCTTGGAGGAGTTGAAGCACCTTCAAGCGCCAAAAATCGCCGACGTAGCCTTTGATGGTCGCCATCTGACTGCTGAGGAGGCAGCGGCCGTGGCCGCAGGCGCCGAGGGTGGTAAAACACCGAGCCTAAACGAATTCTCAATCGACCTGACTTCCATGGCCGCCCAGGGGAAGCTCGACCCGATCGAGGGCAGAAAGAACGAAATCAAGGCATTGGTCCAGATCCTGCTCCGCCGCAGCAAGCCCAACGCCGTGTTGATCGGCGAGCCGGGAGTCGGCAAGACCGCCATCGTCGAGGGCCTCGCCCAGAAGATCGCCGCCGGCGAGATCCCGGAACTTGCCGGAAAGCGCGTGATGCAGCTCAACATCGGAGCGCTCATCGCGGGGACGAAATACCGCGGGGAATTCGAAGAACGGGTGCAGAATATCATGAAGGAACTTAAGGCCAGCCCGGACACCATCGTGTTCATCGATGAGTTCCACACCATCATGGGCGCCGGCGCCGCGGAGGGCGCCGTCGACATCTCCAACCTGCTTAAGCCAGCGATGGCCCGCGGGGAGATCCAGATCATCGGCGCGACAACCTTGGACGAATTCCGCCGCTTCGTCGAGAAGGATGGGGCCTTGGCTCGGCGCGTGGAAGGGGTGCGGGTGGACGCCCCGACGCCCGAAGATACCCTCGCGATTCTTAAGCGCCTCAAACCGAATTACGAAAAGCACCACAAGGTGAGCTACAGCGACGCCGCGCTGGAGGCCGCCGCCCGCACGGCTCCCCGCTACCTGCCGCAGCGGCAGCTGCCCGACAGCGCCATCGACCTGATGGACAAGGCGGGAAGCCTCGCGCGCACCGCTAAAAAAACCGTAGTCGAAGAGGAGGATATACTGGCCATCCTCGCGCAGATGACCGGAATTCCGGTCGACAAGCTCAGCGTCGACGAGCAGGAACGGCTGGTCCGCATGGAGGAGCACCTGCGCAAGCGGGTCAAGGGGCAGGAACACGTGATCAAGGCGGTTTCGGAAGCGGTCCGGAGGGCTTATGCGGGGCTGCGGGTCTCGCAGGGCCCCTTGGCCAGTTTCGTCTTCTTGGGACCCACCGGCGTCGGGAAAACGGAGCTCGCGAAAGCCCTGGCCGAATTCCTTTTCGGCACGGAAAAGGCGCTTATCCGCGAGGACTTGACGAATTACATGGAGCAACATTCCGTCTCAAAGCTTATCGGCTCGCCTCCCGGCTACGTCGGCTACGAGGACGCTCCCTTTACCGAGCGGGTGCGCCAGAAGCCGTTTTCGGTCATCCTGCTCGACGAGCTCGACAAGGCGCATCCCGCGGTGCTCAACATCCTGCTCCCGGTATTAGACGACGGACATCTGACGGACAGCCATGGCAAGACCGTCGATTTCAAGAACACGATCATCATCATGACCTCCAATCATATGAGCCAGGCCTTTTTCGCGAAGAAGACGAAATCAGTGGGCTTCCAAAAAGCCGAGCCCCCCGCGCCGCCTAAGGCGGCAAGCAAGGAAGCGATCGTGGCCGGCTTTAAGAGTTTCCTTAAACCCGAGCAGTTTAACCGCATCGACGAGGTCGTCGTGTTCAATACCTTGACGCCGGAGATACTCGAGTCCATCCTGGACCAAATGATCTCGTCGTTCGTCGCGGAGCTGGAGAAAACGAAGAAGGTCCGCTTAGAAGTGAGCCCGCAGGCGCGGGCATTCCTTATCCAACAGGGCTACGACCCCGAATTGGGCGCCCGACCAATGCGCCGGGCGATCCAGACCCAGCTTCTGACGCCGCTGTCGATGGAGATCCTAAAGCCCAAGCACGGCTCGCATCTTGTCGCCAAGCTCTCGGAGGACGGCGGCAGGATCGTGGTCGTCAGCACGGATGGAGGGCGTCAATGAGCGCGCTAAAGGCCGTGTCGCTCGCGATATTTCTGGCGTCGAGCCTCACCATGCCGGGATTCTCCCAATTCGAAGGTGATGTGATCAATATTCCACTTATACTTACGCCGGAAGAAGAATTTACCCTAGCCATGAAGCGCTGGTTACGGGGGCGTGATATTCCCATCGTCAATCCTCCCGAAGAATTGATCGGTGTCTGGAATCTCAGCGCCCAGATATGGAGGATCCGAAGCAAGCACGAGCGTTCAGGAGACTTTCCTACGGAACGGGAAGAAGGTTCCACTCTCATCAGCCAGCACTGGGGCTGCCTGCGCTTCGTTCCCGCTCGGCACCCGGGAAACTTGACGGATCAAAATCGGTACGTTCAAGTCGGCGTCGGTTCCAACCTGGTCCCGAATCGCGACCTCGGGCGCAACGAATTTTTCAGTAACCTGACCGGAACGCGCTACGATTGCGGCGAGCATCTTAGCTTCGCCACGAACTTTGTCCCGAACAGCATCGATGACGCCTGGAGGAACCTTTTTATTTTCTCGGTGCCCGGTGACGAGATGAGGTTCGGCTGCCGCTTCCTCTCGGAATCCCAAGAGCGCATCGGCTGCCTCGTCAATTATCGCAACGGCACGCACGGGATCGTCGAATACGTGCGCGAGCAGCCCGGCGAAAAGGCCGCGCGTCGCGGCAGAAGCAGCAACTTCCTGCGGGTCCACCCCGACTGGCAGCCCGAATAAACTATAATGGCGGCATGCCGCCATTGCGCGTCATCATTTGCGGGGCCCTGGGCCGCATGGGCGGCCGGGTCGCGGCCTTGGCCCAGGAAGACTCCCGTTTCGCCGTGGTCGCCGGGGTCGTCTCTTATCTTCCCGCCAACCCTCGCGCCCTTTTTCCCCTTTTGACGGAGAAAGAATTGCCCGCGCAGCTTCCCGGCGCGGATATGCTCATCGATTTCACCTCCCCCGCGGCCAGCGCGCGCTTCGCGCGCCTGGCGGCCAAGGCGAAGACCCCCATCGTCATCGGCACGACGGGCTTAAGTTCCGCCCAGCTTTCCCTCCTTCGCCAGGCCTCCCGCAAAACCGCCGTATTCCTCTCTCCCAATTTCAGCCCCGGGATGAATGTGGTTTTCCAACTCGCGCGCATCGCCGGAGCGGCCCTGCCGGCCTGGGACGCCTCGCTCCATGAGATCCATCACTCCGCCAAAAAGGACGCTCCCAGCGGCACCGCGCTCCGCCTGGCCGAGTCCGCGCGTCCCAAAGGGAAGGCTCCCATCGTCAGCGAGCGCGCAGGCGACATCGTGGGCGATCATACCCTGACCCTCGCCGGCCCATTCGAGCGACTCGAGCTCGTCCACCGGGCCCAGTCCCGCGACGTGTTCGCCCAGGGGGCCCTGTCGGCGGCCCTATGGCTGCGCGGGCGCCGCCCGGGCCTTTACGGCATGCAGGACATGCTCCGGTTATGAGCCGCTTATCGGATTCGGCCCGTAAGACCCTGCGCCGGCTCGATGAACTGCTCCAAGAGGATCCCCGGGAACCGATCTACGACCCCGTGCATCTGGGCGCTGCCGTCGCCATCACGATGGCCGCCCTGGGCTGCCTGTACTGGCTGCTCTGGACCCTGCTGGTCTACGAGGGCGGGATCTTCCTGAAGATCCGGGCGCTGGCCCGCCTGTTATTCACCCCGACGACCCTCAAGGATCTAGGCTACGAGGGCATGCCTTACGCGATGGGCGCATTCGAGGGTTGGGTAGGCAACGTCGGCGCGCTCGTTTTCGCTATCGCCTTCGTATGGGCCCTTCGAAACCTCTATCGCCGCGCCCAGTCGCGCGCGCGGTGATCCGGCCAGAACAATCCTGCATCCTCGCACTCGGCTCCAATCTCGGCGACCGTGAACGCGCCCTCCGCAAGGCCCTGCGCTGGATTTCCCGCCTCCCCGGCACCCATCTAGAACGCGTCTCCTCCATCGTCGAATCCAAGCCGCTGGGAGGAAAGCGCCAGCGGGATTATCTTAACTGCTGCGCCCTGATCAAGACCCGCCTATCTCCCATGGGCCTGCTGGTGGAACTCAAGCGCCTGGAGGCACGGGCGGGACGCAGGCCCGCGCCCCGCTGGTCTTCGCGGCCGCTCGACATCGACCTCATCGCCTACGGCCGCCGGCGCATCCGCTCCCGGTTTCTGACCATCCCCCACCCGGGCGCCATGCGCCGTGACTTCGTGCGCGGGCCTCTTTGCGAACTGGGCCGGCAAAGTGTTACAATTCTTCGTCGTGGCGCGAACCGATAAAGTCACCACCTCCCGGCTCACCGAGATGAAGCAGAAGGGTCAGCGCATCAGCGCGCTGACCGCCTACGACGCGCCGACAGCCGCCCTCCTGAACGAGGCCGGCGTCGACGTGATCCTCGTGGGCGACTCCGTGGGCAACGTCAAGCTGGGCTACGAAAATACCCTCCCCGTGACGATTGAGGAGATGCTCCACCACGTCAAGGCGGTCAAGCGGGGCAATTCCAGGGCGCTTTTGGTCGCCGACCTGCCCTACCTCTCCTACGAGCTCGATCTGAAGGAGGCGGCGCGAAACGCCGGGCGCCTTGTCAAGGAAGGAGGCGCCGAGGCGGTCAAGCTCGAGGGGGGTCTTGAGGTGGCTCCCGTGATTAAAGAGCTGCTCCGCGTCAACATCCCCGTGATGGGACATCTCGGCCTGACCCCGCAGGCGATCCATCGCCTGGGCGGCTACAAGGTGCAGGGCCGCCGGCCGCAGGAGGCCGAGAAGATGCTCACCGACGCGCGCGTGCTCGAGGGCTCCGGCGTCTTCGCCCTCGTGCTCGAGTGCGTCCCCGAGGGGCTCGCCCGCGAGATCACGCGCAAGCTGCCGGTGCCGACCATCGGCATCGGCGCCGGCGCCGAGTGCGACGGGCAGGTGCTCGTCGTCGACGACATGCTCGGGCTCTCGCCGCAGCCGACCGCCAAGTTCGTCAAGCGCTTCGCCGAGCTCCGTCCCCTCGCGCTCAAGGCCGCGCAACAGTACGTCGCCGAGGTGCAAAACGGCGGCTTCCCCGCCCCCGAGCACAGCTACGCGAGCCCGTCGACCAAACTCAGCGAACGTTGATCCTTCTCGCCTCGATCCTCGCCATACTGCTCGCCGCGCTTTTGGCCGTCTGCTGGTGGGGCTCCAACATCATCTTCCATTCACCGAAGATGCTCGACATGTCCGTCTGGCCGGAGCATTACGGCTTGAAAGGGGAATCGGTCGAATTCTCCACGGCGGACGGGCTGCGCCTGCGCGGCTGGCTGCTGCGCGCCGCCGAGCCCACGGAGCGCTGCGTCCTGCTGCTGCACGGCTGGGGCGACAACAAGGGCGACCTGCTCCGACACACCCACCATTGGAACCGCAAGCTCAATCTCTTTTACATCGATTTCCGCCATCACGGCGAGAGCGAAGGCCCCCGGTCCACCATCGGCTGCGAGGAGAGTCTCGATGTTTCCGCCGCCGTCGATTTCCTGAAGAAGCATCGTCCGGCCTGGGCCGATCGCCTCGGGGTATACGGAATCTCGATGGGGGGCGCCATGGCCCTATGGGCCGCGGCCGAGCACCCGGAGATCCGTTGCGCCGCGGTGGAGGCCCCCTTCTCCTCCTTCAATGAGGTGGTCCACCGATGGTGTCGGCTTTCGCTGGGCCTCCCCTATTTCCCCTTCGTCTGGCTCTGCCTCTGGATCATCCGCTTGCGCTTGGGGCAGAACCCGGACGCCTATAGCCCCATCCACCACGCGCATCGCGTGGCCCCACGGCCGCTGCTGTTTATCGCGGGCGCCGAGGACGCCTTGATGCCCTTGGCCGACGTCCGGCGCGTGTTCGACCGGGCCGGGGAGCCCAAGGAGCTATGGGTCGTCGATCGCGCCGCGCACGGCAAATGCGAGGAGACGGCGAAGGAGAGCTACCATCAGAAGCTCATGGAATTCTTCGAGGCGCATCTATGAAGGTCTTGCGCGGCGCCGCCGCCATTGCCGCGTTGAGCGCGCGCTGGCGCGCGCGGGGGCAATCTATCGGCTTCGTCCCCACGATGGGAGCGCTGCACGCGGGCCACCGCTCCCTCATCGAGCGCGCGCGGCGGGAGAACGACCGGGTGATCGTTTCGATCTTCGTCAATCCGCTTCAATTCGGCCCCGCCGAGGATTTCGCGCGCTATCCCAGGTCCTTTTCAAAAGACCGCCGATTCTGCGCGAAGGCCGGCGTCGACGCGCTCTACCATCCCGGCGTCGACGAGATGTATCCTCCGGGCTTCCAGACGCGGGTGGAGCTCCCGGCGCTCTCCGAAAAACTCTGCGGGAAATTCCGGCCCGGGCATTTCCAGGGCGTGGCGACCGTCGTGCTGAAGCTCTTCGAGCAGGCGCGCCCGGACCGCGCCTATTTCGGGGAGAAGGATTTCCAACAGCTCGTCGTCATCCGCCGGATGGCGAGGGACCTGGCCCTCGGAGTCCGCATCGTCGGCTGCCCTACCGTGCGCGAAAAGGACGGCTTGGCCTTGTCTAGCCGCAACGCCGGCTTGACGCCCCGTCAGCGCTCGGAGGCTCCCGCGCTTTACCGCGCCCTACGCCTCGGGCTTACCGCTATCAAGCAGGGGGCTTCGCTTTCCCAAGCTCGAAGCATGATGCGGAGGCGGCTCCAGGAAATCCCCGGCGCTAGGATAGACTACGCGGAGATCGTCGATCCGGATACGCTCGAGGCTCCGCGCCGAACCGATGGCCGGCTGCGCGCCCTCGCCGCGATACGCCTGGGCAAGACGAGGCTCATTGACAATATCCCGCTCTTGTGCCAGGATGGGGATCGATGAGCGAGCCCAAGCGCAAGCGGTTTTGGATCGACCAGCCTCTCCAATTGCGAGTCCTGCTTTTCGTCCTCTCGCTCTTGGCCGCGGCGCTCGCGCTCGCCTATCTCAGCATGGACCGCGGGCTCCTGGAGGCCTCCGAGCGCAGCCGGCGCCTGTTCTTGCCGGTCGACTGGGCGCGCGAATCCCTGCGCCAGCCCTTCCTTTTTACCGGCGCCATCGTGATGGTCGGCGGGGCCCTCTTGACCCTGCTGTGGTCGCACCGGATCATCGGCCCCCTGCTCGTCCTCATGGCCGGGCTGCGCCGCATCCGCGACGGCAATCTCAAGGTGGACATCCGGGTGCGCGACTCCGACGCGCTGCACCGCGCCGTCGAGGATTTCTCGGCCATGCAGGCTTCCTTGCGCAAGAAGATCTCCGAGGACCGCGAGCGGGTTGCGGCCGTTGACGAACGCCTGGCCGGGCTGGCCGAGCGGCTCAGGCATGAGCACGGCGCCCGGCGGGAGCTGGAGTCCATCCGCGACGAGCTCCGGAAAATCACCGCCTCCTTTCATTTATAATCCTAACCACGCTCGCCTAACACAAGGTAGGCCCTTCGCTCCATACTGCGGGGGTCCAAATGCCGGACAGGGGCTAGGCCATTGGCCTCAGGCGTGGCTTGCTCGCCGGTGATACAATTCGATCATATTCGGATCGGAGGAATCACATGAAATCACTGCTGTCCATTATTCTTCTGCTGTGCTCGACGGCCGCGCGCGCGGCCGATCTGACGGCTCAGGTCAAGCTGACCCTTCCAGACGATCGCGTGATCGACGTCCAGGAAACGATGCCGGAGCATTACTGGAAAAACGAGGCCCTGCGCCAGGGCGCCGATCGCGCGGCCAGCATCGCCATCAAGCAACTCTCGACGGAAAAGGGATACGGGATTCTCGCTTCGATCCAAGGCATCGATGTCATCTACGACCTCTCGCTCGAAACGATGACCGACGTATTCAAGGTCCATATCCATTTGAAGGACGGCGTGACTCGGCGCTACACGGTCGAGGTCAAGCTCATGCCGGCCTCGGCACCCGTTCCCCCCAGGGGAGCCTACGATGCCTTCTCCGGAAATCGCGCCTGCTCGCTTACCGATGCCAAGCCGATCCGCGCCTGGACCCGCGAGGAAGCGGAAGACGCCGCCCGGCGTTGCGCGGCCGAGCTCGGCCAATACTACGGCGTGAAAATCAGCGTCAGCTTCATCAGAGATATCTATTTCTCTATCAGCGCCGGCTCGGCAAACGCCAAACAGGCACAGGCGGATATCTCGTCGGCCTTGGCCAAGCGCGGCAATCTCTTCTTCGGCTACCCCGCATGGGCCTTTATTAAACCGGATCCTGCACCTGCCCGCCCTTGATGCGCTTAAGCGCCGCCATTCTGGCGGCCGCCCTCTCTTACCCCCTGCTCGCTGGCGCTGAGGAAAACGTTACGGCGGAGGAGCAGGCCACGACGGCTGGAGAGATGTTCACCGGCCCCGGGACCAAGGACGCCGCTGCCGCGGTCCGAACATCGGCCGTGTCCGCTCCCCGCTCGGCGTCATTGGCCGACGGCGCGACGCCCGCTTCCATAAAAAAGGCTGTGCCGCCTCCGAAGCGAAGCAGCGCGCCGCAAAAAAGCGGCCCCCGAAAAATCGCGGGCGCGATGCTAGCCGCTCTTTTGGCCGTCGGCCTGCTGACCGGCTGCGGGAGCCTCGCGGCGGCGCCTCCCAAGCTCGACCCGTGCGACGTGAGCATAGCCGCGGTGCACAAGGTCGAATATTCCGTCCATAGCGCTGGCATCGCCGCGCGCTCGGCGGACACGATCGTCAAGCGCGGGGGCACGGAGGAGCCCGTGCCCGGCGTGAACGTGCTCTACGAGATCATCGGCGACGCCTACGCCAAGAACAACGACGCCCACGTGGCCGTCGAGGAGGCCGAGTGGGCGGCGCCCGAATGCGGCCCCGAGGCCGTCTCGGCCGTCGAGAAGGCCAAGGACGCCCTGGCCAAGGCCGACGCCGCGATCGAGTCCATCGATACGGCGTTGAGTCTCAAGGACATCAATCCTCCGAAGGCGAAGGAGGAGCTCCAGATCGCGATGGAATTCTCCAAGACCAGCTCCGCCCAGGCGGACGCGCTCAAGCAAGAAGCCGGGAAGATCCCGGTCCGGGTATGATGAGAAAAGCCCCCCTCCTGCTCGCCGCCCTGCTGCTTGCGCCCACAAGCGCGTTTTCGGCCGAAAAGGATATCGAAAAAGAGCGCGTGGCCGCCGGCGCGATGTTCACCGGAGAAGCGGCGCGTCCGGACGCGCCGCAGGCGCTTCTTCCCTCGGCGGGACCGGCATCCCCGGCGGCGCTTTCCTCCGGAAGGCCGAGCGGCTCGCAGGCCGTCTCCTCCGTGCCGCCGCCGCAGGCCCCGGGCGCTCCCAGCGCCAGCAAGGGCGGGTTACGAAGGCTCTTCGGACTGGCCGCGGCGGCGCTATTGGCCGTCGGATTATTGACCGGCTGCGGACAAGGGTTGCGCCCGCAGTTCCAGCTCAATCCCTGCCAGGTCAGCTCCGCCGCGGTCACCAAGACGATTTATGCCGTCAGCAGCGCCTCGACGGCGGCCCGCGTGACCAAAACGCTTATCAAGCATATGGCGCCGGAGTGGGACGGCATGCCCGACCAGCTCTATTACCGGATGGTTCAGGAGGCCTTCGCGAGAAACCACGAGGCCCATCTGGCCGTCGATTACGCCTCCAAGGTGGCCGCCGATTGCGGCCCGGAGGCCGTTGAAGCGATCGAAAGCGCTAAGGAGGCGCTCGCCCAAACCGACGCGGCCTTCAACGCCACCGCCCGCGCCTACGATATGGCCCTGACCCGCTCCTATGATCCGGCGCACCAGGAGTGGGCCTACAACGAGCTTAAGCCCGCGCTCGAGTTCGCCCAGAAAAGCCACGAGGTTTCCCAGGACCTCGAGCAGGCCGCCGCGAAGATCCCGCCGAAATAAACGGCAGCTTTTACGCGCTTTGGGCGCGTTGCTTGGCGCCTGCGGCGCCAAGCTTGGAATGCTCGCGAGAAACCTCGAACTTGGTCGCGCGAAGCGCGACCAAGTCACGCGCCCGAGGCGCGTAAAAGTCGCCGTTTTTTCATTATTGATTTTTTAACATACGGCTGTTACACTGCATCGGGCGTTCGGAAAGACAACTTGCTTACGCGTCTCTACTGCTTGCTGCTCTGCCTACCCCTGGCGGCCCAAGCCGCCACCGTCGCCTCCACCTACCGCGAGATCGAGGCCAAGGTCGCACTGGAGAATTCGCTCGAAAAGAGGCTGGAAGCCGTTCTCCAGAAGGTCCTGGATACGGAGGACTTAGTCGTCATCCTCAACGTGCAGATGCAGTCGGAGGCTGACAGCAAGGACGGCGAGATCATGCCGGGGGTGCCTCGGCAGGACAGCTCCGCCTTCCCGGGGCTCCTGGACCCCACACGCACGGTGGTGCGCCGGGTCAGCGCGAATATCTTAATCGGCCCCTCCTCCAGCGAGGAGGACATCCAGCTGGTCAAGACCACCGCCGAGCGTCTGCTTGGGCTCATGCCCGAGCGGGGCGACAAGCTCCTAGTGGAAAGGGCGAATTTCCGCAAACAGGCCGCGGCTTCCGAACCTTTCCTTCAGAAGATGCTCCAGCCCGCCATCCTGCTGTCGGCGGGCTGGCTGATCATCGCCCTTTTCTGCTTCTTCTGGCTTTACCGTAAATTCCTGGACCCGCTGATCGCGACCATCCGGGACCTTTTTATCGCACGCCAAGGGCAGATCAACGAGCCGGCGAAACGGGAATTCGAGGAGCCAGCCGCCGACCCCGAGCCCGCTCCATCGGCCCCGGCGCCGACGGCGGGCGTTCCGGACTCCGAACCCTTGCCATTCTCCTTCATCCAAGACGGCGATCTTCCCACGCTGGCATGGATGCTAAACCTGGAATCGGCCGAGGTAGCGGCGGTCGTCATTCATTACCTCCCCCCCGCCCTGGCGGCCCGGGCCCTGGCCACCCTCGAGCCGCAGCGGCGCCAAGAGGTGAGCGCGCTACTGGGTTCGGTAACCGAACTCGATCCGGAACAGGTCCGAGCCGTCGAGCAATCCATCAAATCACGGGTCCACTACCTGATGGGCGGGGAAGACAAGATCGTGGAGATTCTCACCAATTGCGCTCCTAGCCTCCAGCAGCAGATACTCGAAAGCCTGGCCATGCACCTGCCCGAATTGTCCGAACGCCTCAACCGGCGCCTGGTACGCTTAGAGGACCTACTCTCGCTCAGCGAAGCGGAGCTAAAGCGACTGGCCCGGCAGGTCCCCGTCAAGAGCCTGGCGGCCGTATTCAAATCCAACCCGCAGCTGGGAGCTCAGCTCCTGCCCAAGCTGCGCAGCGGGCTCGGCGAATGGCTCGCGCAGGAAATCGAGCTGCACGGGGAGCTTTCGCCCGCCGCGGCCGAAGAGGAGCAAAAACGCCTTCTGACGGCGTTGACCGAACTGGCACGCGCCGGGAAGGTACGCTTGCAAAAGGAGCTCGGGAGCCAAGCGCCATCCACCACGCCGCCCGCGCGGCTCAATTTATTCAAGAATGGGAAGCGGCCGCCGCTCGCCGTTCCAGCCCCGGCCCAAAAATCCGAGCTGGCCTCCGAATCGGCGGCCAAGACCTTCATCCATGAGATTTCGGTCTTGGAGCGAGAACTCCAGGGAATCGAGCTGCCGAAGGAATAGAACCCATGGACCTGATGACGCTCATCGGCGGCGTTTCCGGCCTGGGCGTCGTCCTCTTCATACTACAGAAAGGCCAGATGGTGCATTTCCTGCTCAATTCCGAGGCGATCGTCCTGATCTTCGGGGGCACCTTCGGTTCGGTGCTCATCAGCTACCCCTGGTCGGTGCTGCGCCAGCTCCCGACGGCGGTGAACCTGATGCTGTTCCCGCCCAAGCGCCCGGACCCCTTGCTCCTGATCGAGACCTTCTCTCGGCTCGCGGAAAAGACGCGCAAGCAGGGCGTGGAGTCCCTTGTAGTTGAAATTCCATCGGCCCCCCACCCCTTCCTGGCCGACTGCCTGCAGGCATTGGTCGACGGCCTCGACGAGCATGTTCTCTCGGACCGCTTCGCTCGGGACATCCTCGCGACCAGGCACCGCCACCAGCAGATTAGCTCCGTATTCCGATCCGCGGGCACCTTCTCTCCCATCTTCGGCCTGCTGGGCACGCTCATAGGAGTCGTGCAGGTACTGCGCAATATTACCAACCCCACGGCAATGGGCGCTTCCATGTCGGTGGCCATGACCGCCTCCTTCTACGGCATCTTCGCCGCCAACTTCCTGTTCCTTCCGATCGCCAACAAGCTTAACTTCTACACCGAAGAAGAGATGCTTAACCGGGAACTCATTGCGAAGGGAGTGCTCGCCCTCCAACAGGGTGAGGCTCCCTGGCTGGTGTCGCGCAAGCTGGAAGCCTACCTTTCCTTTCATCTGCGGCGCGGTGGAGTCCGGCGCCAACGCGTTCCCGCGTAAGCGCCATGCTCCCGTTCCTCCACCGCGCCACTCCTACGACCATGGAGGAAAATCCCCTCTGGCTCGTGGTGCTGGCCGACATGATGACCAATCTCATGCTCTTCTTCCTCGTCCTTTTCGCCCTGACGAGGCAAAACCTCGCCACGCAGAAGCTGGCGGAGCGCGTCTTCGCGGCGGAGGAACTCATCGATACGCGCCATCCGAGCGAGGAGGCCGCGCGATTCCAGGAGGAGAAGTCCATCGCCGCCCTGCGCGAGCTTTTCGAGGACGTCAGCGAGACGGAGAGGCAGGTGCGCGTCCGCCTCAAGGACCGCATCCTATTCGCGACGGGCAAGGCCTCCCTATCGCCCGAGAGCGCGCGGACCTTGGAGGCCTTGGCACGGATCTTGAACCAAATGCCCAACGAGGTCGTCGTGGAGGGCCACACCGATGACGCGCCCATCGTCGGTGGGCCGTACCGGACCAACTGGGAGCTCTCGGTGGCACGCTCTTATTCCGTCATCGAGGGGCTTATCCGTTCGGGGGTCGACGCCAAGAGGCTGGTGACCTCCGGCTACGGCCCACACCATCCCTTGGTCCCCAACGACGGCCCCACGGGCCGCGCCAGGAACCGGAGGGTGGAGATCGTCATTCTGCGCCCGGACGCCGATGGATGAGGATTTAAGCCAGCTGTGGATGGTTCCCTACGCCGACCTGATGTCGACCCTGGTCATTCTTTTCATGTCCCTATTTGCCCTTTCCTACTCCGAGCGTTCGGCCGAATACCAGAGGGCCTTGGCTGACATCGAGGCGGGAATGGCCCCGAAAGAGAAATCGGCGCGAGCGCGTCAGCGCCTGGAGGAGGCCCATCTCGCCGTCCAATTGCAGGAAGATCTCCGCGGCCTGGCCCTGGCCGAGTTCGGGCTCAAGGTCACGGCGCGCCAGGTGCGGCTCAGTCTCCCATCACCCGTTTTGTTCGCCGAGGGCTCGGCCTCCCTGAGCCCCGCGGCCGCGCGACTCCTGGAACCCTTATCGAGATTGCTTTCCAAGGTGGACAATCCGATACTTGTCGAAGGGCATACGGACAACGTCCCTATCGCCTCGGGGCATTACCGGACTAATTGGGAGTTATCGGCGGCGCGGGCCTTCTCGGTGATCGATTATTTCATCGCCCAGCGGGGGCTCAGACCCGAACGCTTCCATGCTCGTGGATTCGGCGAGCACCGTCCGGTCGCCTCCAACGACGACGCGATCGGACGGCGGCGCAACCGGCGCATCGAGATAAGCCTCATCCGGGAGCTCGAGCCGAACCCATGAGAGCGCCGCTTTTTCTGCTGTTGTGGCTACCCGCGCCCGCCCACGCGGTCGACGCCTCCCAGACGGCGGCCATCCAGGAATACTATAAAGACGCCCTGAGGCTCTACAGCGAAGGCGACTATCGCCGCGCGGTGGCGAAATGGACCGAGATACTCAAGGTGGATCCCGATCAAAAGTCCGCCCAGGAGATGATCGTCAAGGCCAGGGAGCTAATTGAGGCCGCCACCGCGGAGCGGCACAAGCGCATCCGCCAGCGCATCACCGAGGGCCGCTACAACGACGCCAGGCTCGAACTCCAGGCCTTGCTCGACCAGGACCCCAATGAACCCGTGCATCTGGAGACGCAGCGGCGTTTGGCACAGATCATTGATATCGTCGGAGAACGCGCGGGGACGGGAAAGGCCTGGCGCATGGCGGCATTGGGTCTTTCCGGCTATCTCGGGAGCCCCGAGCGGCCGCATCTTGCCTTCGACGCCCTGCGCTACGCCAAGGAGCTCGACCCCGCCGAGCCCAAGTTCTCCGCACTGCTCGATCTGCTCTTGACCGCTCATCCGGCCTTCTCCGAGGAGCGAATCACCTCTGGCATGAAATTGCTCGAATACAAGCATTTCATGGCCCTGCACAACATCTACGGCGGCAATTATCCCGGGGCCGTCACCCTGCTCGAGGAGATACTCGCATTGGAGCCGAACGACTTGACGGCCTTAAAGCGGCTGGGCACCGCCTTCTACTCCTTGAAGGAATGGGATAAAGCCAGGAGCGCCTGGAGGCGGGCGCAGGCCATGGCTCCCAAGGACCCGATGCTCAAAAAGTTTATTGCCCGGGCCGAGCGCCAGCTCAGAACGAATAAGAGATCCGCAATGAGACGGTCATCTCGGTGATGTCTATAGGCGATATCCCCTTATCTTTCTGTTTATTGGCGCCCAGGCCGAAGGCGAGATTGAGCTGGCGGTCATAATTCCACGTGAACTCGGAGTTTGCCGAGGCGTTCGTACTATCGGTCGGGAACTTCGGCGATGTATTCTTCGTCGTGTTGTAACTCCCCCAAAACTGCCCGGTCCAATTCTTGGCCATCGGGGTGGTGAAGCTCGGGCCCACCGAACGACTGGTTCTCTTGGAGCCGTCGATCCTGTTCTTGGTCTCCGAGGAGGTCACTCCGAAGGAGAGGCCTCGAGACTTGGGCAGCCTCCAGCTCGAGGACAAGGTCAGGGTCAAGGTATCGAGGTCGTGCGCCAGTTTGTTCTTGTCCCTGAATTGGCTCAATTGCCCCCCGAGGGAAACCCCATGCCCCGCCTGGAAGCTCTGGCCCAGGCTCAGGCCGACGGTGGTCGTTTGATTGTTTAACGCCGTAGAAGGTTTTCCCTGGGCCGTGTTGAGATTCGCGCTGAGATTGACGTTGGTTCTAGTCGGCAATTGCAGCCCTTGCAGCAGGGTCACGGAACGCTGCGTCGTGGTGACGAAGCGCGGGTTGTTGTCCAAGTTGTCGCGGAACTGATTGAATGAGATGTTGGCGTTATACCAGGACACTGGAAAGACGGTCAGGTTGCCGTCATAAGTGAGACGGTTGCCGATCACTGCGGGAGCCCCAAAGGTAATGAAATTCGGTCCCGCGCGTTGGATGAAGGTCTTGATCTTAAAGAAGGAGTGCTCCCAGGAGATATCCCCCCGCCATGCCTTGTCCTGGGCTCCGGCCTTGGTGGTGTCCGCGAAGAAGCGGTCGATCTGGTAGGCTCCCGAAAAGGAAAGCTTGGGGCGAGGATTCCATGCCAGCGTCCCTCCATAGCCGCTATTTTTCTGCGCCGCCAGGGTAGGGCCTCGATAATTCGGGGATTTGGGATCGGTGCTGAGCGATCCGGTCTCATCGGCGCTTAGGAAATAATTGATCGAGGCGCGCAGGTTCCATGGCAGCTCGCGGCCGAGCTTGGCCCCGTAAAGCGAGCGGGCGTAACGGCCGTTGACCGTCAGGGTGCCCGGCTGCGAGGTGATGGTCTGCCCTCCCAGTACCGTCCACTCCCAATCGTTGCGCCGTTGCTCCAAGGCCGCGCCGCGCATACCCTGGCCGGCGACCGAAAGGGGGCCAAGCACCGGCGCGACGTCGCCGGCATAGATCGTGCCCCAGGGGGCGTAATAGGTGGCTAGGATGATGGCGGGGTCGAACACGTTGCCCGGTAGATGCCGCAGGTACGCGTTGATGAGGTAGGAGGAGTCGCGCAGCTTACCCACCGCGTTGAGGCTGGTCGCGCCTTGATGATTGCTCCAGCCGTTCCGGCTGAAATTCTTGTAAAACGCGGTGATGTTGCCTTCCAAACGATAATTGACCACCTCGGGAGGCGGCGGGATGGGACGTTCGACGACTTGGAAAGGCTTGAAATCGGATTGGATCAACGTGCGCCCTTCCTTAATGAGAAAGACGCGGTAGAGATGCCTTCCAAACATCGTCGGAGGAACCGGGAAGGGCACCGAGATGGAGGCGACGCCGCCAGGCGCCACCGCCTCGCGCGGCGAGATCTGCTCGGTCCGAGCGACCATTTGATTCTCGAGATCATAGATCTCGGCATACCAATAATAGCTTCCGCCTTCCCAGCTCAGCGCTCCCGTGTTGACCGCCAAGGCTTGGATGGAGAGCACCTCACCCGCGGGCACCGGATCAGGAGCGGGAATCGTGAATTGAAGGCTGGCCGAATCGGTGGTTTGCGCCGCGGCGTGGCGGAGGCAGAAGGCAAGCGCGAAGACGAGGAGACTAACTCGCCGGCGCATGGTGTCGTACAAAGGAACTCATTTCAAAAACAGCCTCCGTACCGCTAAACGACAGCTTTTACGCGCTTTGAGCGCGTGACTCGTCGCGCTTCGCGCGACGAGTTCGAGTTTCCTCGCGAGTATTCCGCTACTGCTTCTCAAACTTCAACTTAATCGACTTCTGCTTGCCCCCCTTATCGATCATGTTGAGCTCGAGATTCCGTATCCGATCCGCTTCCTTATTGAGTCTCTCGATATTCTGGTCCAGGTTGACCGGCAACAACTGGCTTTGCCAATTGCCGTAATCATTGGCGCCCATCGGCCGCGGCGCCTCAGGCGCCTGACCGGCCCCCCCGACCTGGGTCATCTCCCCTGCCTTGAGCGACGATCTCCCCTGGTCGTTGTAGACATCGACCAATCCCTCGTAGACCTTGACCGTCATCCGCTTGCCGATGTCGACGTCGGCCTCCGTTCCGCGCACCGAGGCCACCGCGATCGGCCCCCGCATCAATAGTCCCGCGTGTCCGTGCAAAAGGCGCGTCCACGCCTGGCCCAGCTTGGTCTTAAGGCTGGCGGGCTTCGAACCCCCGCCAGACTCGACCTCGAAGCTCGAGTTCTCGTTGATGCGGAACTCCGCTCCGCCAATGAGCGCCAAGGACACGCGCTCGCCGTTGCGAGTCTCAATGGTGTCTCCCTCGTAGACGAACTGATTAAGCTTGAGGGCCTTCATGCCTGCCTTGTCGGCTGATTGAACCCTTGGCTTGCCAACGATCGCCACGACGACCCCCGCCGCGGGGCGCTGAGCCCAGGCGGGCTGCGCCGCGGCGAGGGCCAGCGCGCAGACAGCCGCCAGCCTACCGAACGCCATCATTAAGTTTTTCATTATAAGCCTCCGCTTTTTGGAATTGGACCTCGCCTTCCGGCTTGGCGATAACGCGCAAAAGATAGGGCACGCGGCTTCGGCTCGCGGCCATCCGGGGGCCCATCACCCCGAGCATGCGCTCATGCACGACCAAACGGTAGCGCACAAGCGCCTTGCCCACTAGCTCCTGCACCGACTCGATCTCCACGCGATCGGCTCGATCCGACGGATTGGCCAGGATGCCGATGACCGCGTATCTCTCGAAATCGATCTCGGGAGGCTCATCGTCCCTTAGGCGGCTCCACAATCGCTTAAAGCTCGAGCCGTTCTTGACGGATCCAAGGAAAATCTTATTTCCCGGGCCCGGCTCGGCCATTCCGGCCCATTCCCGCCCCACCAGGTCCTTTGCCTTCTCCTCGGTCGGAGCCGGCGGCTGAGCGGCGGGAGGCCTGGCGACGACTGGAATCAGAGGCTGGGCCCGGCGCTGGGAAGGGATATGGACCACCGGCGGACCGGTGAGATTAACTAACGCCTGTCCCTGCCTTAAGGCATCGAGGAGGGCTGCGAGCTCGTCGGCGGTCAGGCTACCGTCCATCCCGACAAGCCTGAAACCGTCCAAGGATATGCCGCGAGCCTTGAGCAACTCCTTAATTGCCTGCCAGATCTGATCGCGGGTCATCGGGGCCGAGGAGAGCCCTCCGGAGGCGGGGGCCGTCGATGAAGCGGCCTGGGTGACACTGAGCGTCTTGCAATTATTAATGACAATATCATCGAAGAGCTCCACGCAGGCAATGGCCAGGCTCTGGCTCTGCCCGGTCGGGAAGCTGGCTGTAAAATCGTATTGACGCGTGTCGCCCGGGTTCATCGAAGCGACGGTGACGGGCGTGTTAGGGGCCGGCAACCCGCCCAGGCTAAAGCGCAGCGGGAAGTTTCCCTCGCTCGTGCTGCCCTGATCCTTGATCGTGACACGGAAGGGAATGGCCCCGCCGGGACCCGGCGCGCCCGCCGCCTCCACCGCGGTGACGGCGATGTCCTTGGTCATGGCCACTAATTGCACCGAAAAGCTGAAGGGGATCTGGCTCACTCCGATCAGATTGCCCACCGAGTCGAGGGCCTCGACCTGCCAATAATAGACGGTTCCCGCCGTCAGGCGCTGCAGGGCATCGGTCGGATTTTGGGGATATGTCAGGAAGCTCTCGCTAGCGGAGGTCGTCTGCACGAAACGGGCGTTGTAGAGCGAAGGATTGTCCGCCACCGTTACGCGGTAGCGCGAGGCGCCGCTGGAGATCCAACGAAAGGTCAAGGGATTGTCGGTTAAATCGCGGGCGCCGTTGGGCGGATAGGTCAAGAGTATGTTCGGGGACGAGACGACAAAGCTCGCCGTCTGGGTCACGGTCTGCCCGTCTAGCGTTGCGGAAGCCTGGAGATTGTAATTGCCGGGCGAGGTGTAGAACCGGGAGATGGGGATTCCCGAGACCTGGCTGGCGGCGTTGCCCACGCTTCCGGGGACGGCGTTGCCGTTATGTTCGAACACCTGGGAGCCGTTGGGACCGAAGATCTGGAAGCGAAAAACCGTGCGGCCCGAACTGGCGGCCCCGTTGAACACCCGCTGCTGTAGGGTGATGGACTCCGTATTGGTGAAGGAGGTCCGAGCCCCCCCGGTTTGGTCCAAGATCGACACCCCTTGGGCCGAGAGCAGGCCGGCCCAGGCCGTTTTCCCGACAATAGCGGTCAACGCCGCCAGCAACGCCACTGCGCTTAGAGTTTGCGGTCTCTTCATGGAATTGTCAATGCTATTTTCGTCACTCTCATTATTTCACCACCGCAATTTTCTTAGTCACCGAGGCCGTCTGCTGTTCGGAACCCCCTCTCACCTTCACCGTAAATAAATATACGCCGGAGGCCACCCCTTCTCCCCTTGAGTTATTCAAATCCCATGCCGCGTGGTAAACGCCGGGAGCACTCGATACCATCTCGGAGCCGGGGATCTCGCGCAGCAGGTTGCCGGCGATATCGAAGATCATCACCTGGGCCTCCAGGGGTGCCAAGGACGTCGCGAAACGGATCGTCGTGGATCGGCGGGCCGGGTTCGGGAAGGCGAAGACCTTATCGTTGGGTAGGGGATTGACGACGAAACCCACGTCCTTGGTCTCGCCCTCCCCGAGCTGTATGGTATTCATCTCCGTGTATTCGAGGCCGTTGTAGGCGCGCACCCCGTACTTACCGGGGAGCAAATTCGGGATCGTCCATCGCCCGTTAGGCGCGACCGCGACCTCCGCGGCCTTCCTGCCCTCGACATAGAGCTCGACGTGGCTCTTGGCGAAATCTTGGGCCGTGATGATCGAGGAGGCCGGGGCGTAGCGGGAGGGCGAAAATCCCCCGGACTTGGAGACGGTCAAGGTATGGAGCGTCCCTGTCAAGGTCGAGAGGGTATAGTTGACGTTGAGCACGAAGTCCACGTTCACCGAACCCACGGCGATATTATCCTGCCACACCGAGCTCGTGATGCCGTTGGCCGTCCACGTCGCCTGCAGCTTATAGACGCCGGGGGGCACGTTGTTCAAGGTGAAGCTGCCGCTGCCGTCGGCGACGGTGAAGACGGTCTGCGAATAGCCGCTGGCCGTGCAGTCGATCTGCACCGCGGTGATGCCCTGGCTGCTCACGTTCATGACATGGCCCGTGATCTGCGTAGCGCCAAAGGCCACGGCAGCGGTCGAGTTCGAGATGCCGGACCAATTGCCGATCGTGTCCTGCACCCACATCCGGAAAAAGTACGTGGTCCCGGGCGTCAAACCGCTGATGGTCTGACTACGTTTGGTGCCGGGAATCATGTTCGCCGTTACGGTAACGACCTGGGCGTTTTGGGTCGAATAGACCACCCCCGCGGTGAAGGTCGAATACTGGACGGCGGTCTTACCCGTCGTGATCGTCCCCACCGCCCCATCGTCACCCGGAGAGGTCCAGGTCAGAAGCACCTGCCCGGCGCTGACCGTCGTCGACGAGGCGGAGGCGCTCAAGTCCGTGACCGCCGCCGGGGGCGTGACGTCGACGGTCAATTGCGTGAGCGTGGACCCTAGCACGGCGAACGCCGTGGCCACCCCGTTGTGATTGATCGCCTGGACGTCGACGTAGTAGGTCACGTTGAGCGTCAAGCCGGAGAAGAGGGAAGAAAGGCTTAGGGTCGTGGAGCTCAAATTTCCGGCGAAGCCGTTCGTCGAGGGCGATGCGCCCGAGGAAAGCACCGCGCGGTAGCGGGTACCCGCCGGATTGCCGTTCGCCGTCCAGTTGGCCGTCAACGCGCTGCTCGAGACGTTGGTGAAGGCCGCCGCCGTCGGGACCGTGGCCAAGGTCGCCGTCGATCCAATGTTTAGGAACGCGCTTGCCGCCGCGCCGTTGGTGGCCCGCACGCGCAGGTAATGCGTCGTGTTTGGAGTAAGGGTAAAGGCGCCGCCGCCGAAGACCGCGGAGGTGCTCAACGTAGTCGAGGTCAGCAGGACTGTCGCGAAATTATCGACCGAGATCTCCGCCGCGTAGCTCGTTTGCGGACCGTTGTCTCCGGGGCTCCAACGCGCCTCCAAGGAGAATTCGGAGACGTTCGCCAGGGCCGGGACGACCGCCCCCGGCGGCGGGATTAGGGTCCGCGTGGAACCCAGGGCGACAAAGGCCGTCGACTGCGAGTAGCCCTCCGCCCGGACCTGGAAGGCATAGGTGGCACCCGGGGCGAGGCCGGAGAACACCGCCGAGGTATTGAGCGTACGGCTCGAATCGTTGACCGTATTGAAGCTGTCCGTCGATATCTGCGCCAGGTAGAAGGTGTTGGTGGAATTGCCGTTGCCCAGCCAATTGGCCGTGATGGAGTACGAGCTGATGGCCGTCTGCGCGGCGGCGATAGGCGGCGCGGGCAGGGTCGCGGAAGAGGGCGCGGGAACGGCCGCGGTGGCCGCGCCGCTGAAGCTGATCGCCGACACCTGCAGGTAGTAGGTCGTATTGGAAGCGAGCCCGGAGAAGGTCGCCGTGCTGCTTAAGGTCTGGCTCGAGGCGCTGACCGTGGAGAAATTATCCGTCGAAACCTGGGCCAGGAAGGTCGTGCCCGCGGGATTGGAGTTCGTATTCCAGCTCATCGTAATGGCGGAAATCCCTGCGGCCACGGCGGCGGGGGAAGTCGGGGCGTTGGCGAGCGTCGCCGTCGAGCCCATGGAGGCGAAGGCCGTGGCCATGCCGTTGAAATTGAGCGCCTGGACCTCCACGAAATAGACCGTGTTCGGGGTCAGGCCGGAGAAAACCTTGGAGGTGGCGGTGACGCTCGAGAGCTGGTTGCCGCCGAAACCGTTGGTGCTAGGCGAGGCGCCGCTGGAAAGGACGACGGTATAGGTGGTGCGGTTCAATGGATTTCCCGCATTCGACCAATTCGCCTGTAGGGAAGCCCCGGTCACCGCGGTATAGGGAAGCGCCGTCGGCAGCGCCGCCAGCGTGGCCGTCGATCCCAAGGGGACCACGGCCGTCGCGACATCGTTATTATTGATCGCCCGTACATCGACGAAATAGGTGGTGTTCGGTATCAGCGAGACAGGGGCAACGGCGAAGGAATTGAGCGTGCTGGAGCTCGCATTGCCTGCGAAGGCGTTCGTGCTGGGCGACGCGCCGGTGGAAAATACCGCCACGTAACGGGTTCCGAGGGGGTTGGTCGAAGTCCAGTTGGCCCGGATGGACTCGGAGCTCAAGGCGGTAAACAGCGGCGTATCCGCCACAGGGGCCGCGGCCAAGGTGGAGGTCGAGCCGAGTTGGATGAAGCCGCTCGAAAGAGAACCATTGGTTGCCTTGACCTGGAAGAAATAGGTGGTATTCGCGATGAGGGCTCCCCCGGCTCCGCCCGTGCCAAAATTCGCCGAGAGATTCGCCGTCGAAGAGCTAAAAAGAACCGGCGAGAATCCGGCGTTGTCGGCGATCTCGGCGACGTAGACGGTCCCCGGACCGTTGCCGCCGTCCGACCACTGGACCACGATATTCGAGACATTCGTAGCTAGGAAACGCGGGGTCGCGACGGCAGGAGGCAGCGGGGTGGTGATCGTCGAGGGCAGGATCACGAAGGCCGTCGTCGCACTGTAGCCGCGAGCTTGCACTCGCGCATAGTAGGTGGTACTGGCTAGAAGGCCCGAAAAGGCTACGGAATTATTGAGAGTATCCGTAGTCGCGCTGATCTCGTTACTGCCGCTCGCCGGAGAAAAGCTCGCATAAGTCGATATTTGTGCGGTATAAACCGTATTCGTTGAATTGCTATTGCCTCCCCAATTGAGCGTCAGTGACGTGGCCGCCACGGCGCTGGGAGCTTGGGAAATCGGTAGGGCGACCGTCGTCGCGGTCGCGGCGGCCGTCACGAAGCCCGTGGCCAGGCCGAAGCCGTTGATCGCCTCGACGCGGAGAAAATAGCTCGTGTTGGCCAACAACCCGACGAAGACCGCCGCCGTGCTCAGGGTTTGGCTGGAGTTGTTGACGGTGGCAAAGCTGTCCGTGGAAATTTGGGCCCGGTAGAGAGTACCGACCGGATTCACGCTCGGGGACCAAACCAATACCGCCGAAGACACGCTCACACTGGTGGTCGGGCTCATAGGATATACTGCCTGCGTAAACGTAGAACCGATAACCGTAAACGTGGAACTAACGCCGTTGTAATTGACCGCCTTGGTTCTCAGATAATAGAGCGTGTTGGCAGCGAGGGCTGGACCATAACCCCCGGCCCCAAAGCGCGCTGAATTGCTTGCGGTCGTTGAAGATAGGTTAACGGTTACAAAGTTATCCGTGGAGATTTCCGCCACGTATAATGTGCCGGTCGGATTATTATTGGGAGTCCACACGGGTGACACCCAGCTCTCGCCGAAGACGATGTTCGAAGCGATGGGGGCGGCCGCCCATGTGACCGTAGACCCCAATGCCGCGACGCTCGTTTCGATCCCGTTATGGTTTCTCGCCCGCACGTCGAAGTAGTACGTGGTATTGGGCGTCAAGCCGGGGCGCATCAGGCTGGTGTAGAGCGTGTTCGAGCTGAGATTGCCCGAGAATCCGTTATTGTAAGGGGATGGGCCCGTCGAGACGAGAACGGTGAAGGTCGTCTTCATCATCGGATTCCCGTTGCCGCCCCAATTGACCTGGACGGTCGTCGTATCGATGTTGCTCACGGCTGCGGCGATGGGGGCGGCGGCCAGGGTCGCGGTCGAACCCAACGGCAGCACGCTGCTCCCCAAAGCGCCATTGTTGGCCTGGACTCGGAAATAGTAGCTCGTGTTGGCGATAAGGGCCGGCCCTTCTCCCGTGGCTCCGAAAAGCGCCGAGAGGCTCAGTGTCGAGGAGGAGGCGTTGATCGTCGCGAAATCATCGGTCGAGACCTGGGCGACATAGAGCGTCGACGGGCCGTTGCCGTTGGCGGTCCATTGCACGCTGACGCTCGATATTTCAACCTTGGTGTAGGTCGGGGAGGCAAGGCCCGGCGGCTGCGGCAGGGTGATCGTGGAAGGCAACATCACGAAGGCGGTCTCTCCCGTGAACCCCTGCGCCTTCACGCGGAAATAATAGGTATTGGCCGACAACAACCCCGCGAAGATGGCATTATTATTGAATGTCTGGCTGGATTGGCCGACTTCGGCGTTCGGGCTGCTCGGAGAGAATCCGCTATAGGTCGAAATCTGGGCGGTATAGACAGTGTGCGTCGAGTTGCCGTTGATTCCCCAATTCGCGGTGATCTGTCCCGAGCCGACTCCGCTTGGCGCCAAGGCGACGGGAGCGGCGACCAATGTCGCCGTGGTCAATGCCGAGGTGAAGGAGGTTCCCGTCCCCCCGCTGTTGAGCGCCTGCACCTTTAGGTAATAGGTCGCGTTAGACGTCAGTCCCGCGAAGGTCGCCGTGGAGCCGAAGGTGACGCTAGAGGCGTTCACGCTGCCGAAGCTATCGGTGGATATCTGCGCGTTATAGAGAGTCCACGTAGAGTTGGCATTGGTATTCCACGTCAAGGAGATCGAGGTAACGTTGGTCGCGAGGGACGCGCTCGTGGGCGGGTTGGCCAGCGTGCTCGTCGAGCCCAGGGCGGTGAAGCTGGAGCTCACATTGTCGGCGCTGATGGCCTTGACCTTGAGGAAATAGGTCGTGTTCGCCAGAAGGGCGGGGCCGAAACCGCCCGTGCCGAATTGGGCGAATGAGTTTACGGTGGTCGAGGCAAGATTAAGCGAGATGAAATTATCCGTTGAGATTTCGGCGACGTACTGGGTTCCGACCGGATTGCCGTTGGCGTTCCAGTTGGCGCGGAGGCCGGCCGCAGACACGTTACTGAAGGCGGCGGCACCGGGAGGAGCCGCGCGAGTCCTCGTGGAGCCGATCGAGGCGTAATCCGTCTCGGTGCCGTAGGTATTCCTGGCCTTGGCGCGGAGATAATAGAGGGTGTTCGGGATAAGGCCGAGGGCGCTGCTAGAACCCATTACCCCCCACGCGGAGATCTGATCCCCGGGGAAGTTGAAAGCCGCGCTGGAGGAGATTTGGAAGCGGTATTCGGTGCTTCCCGGATTATTATTGGCGCCCCACTGGAAGGTGACGGAATCGGCGTGGATGGACAAAAACGGGGCGGCGAGTTCCAGCGGCTGGGCGGCGAACGTATAGGTCGAGAAGGAGGGCGATTCGGGGCTTTCCGTGCCGGCGGCGTTGCGGCTCTTGGCCTTGAAGGTGTAGAGCGTGTTCGGGGTCAGGCCGTTGAACACCGCGGAAACGCCGGGGTCGTACTCCTCGTTGCGATTATGCCCCGTGCCGTCGTCGCCGCCGATGGCGTAAATCTTGCCTCGGGCAGCCGCGGCGGCAAGCCCCATGCGCGCGTTCGGCATCGGGGCCCGCGCGGTCCAAGTGTCGGCCGCTGGGTCGTATTCTTCGTTGATATTGAGTCGGGAACCGTTCGTGCCGCCGAGGACGTAGATCTTGCCTCCGATGACTGCCGCCGCCATACGGCTCCGGCCGGTCGGCATCGGCGCCTTCGTCACCCAGTTGTTGGCTTGGAGGTCGTATTTTTCGGTCTTGGTTAATGCGGCCGAACCGCCGATTACATAGACATTGCTCGAAACGGAGGCGGCAATCATGTAGCTCCGGGTGATCGGCGCCTTCGAATCCCATTGATTCGTCAGGGTGTCGTAGGCGTCCGTCTCCGCGAAGTCCCCGCCAAAGGCGTAGATCGTCTTGTTGATGGCCGCCGCGGCCAATCCGGCCTTGGCGGAGGTAATATCCGGCAGGCCCGCCCAGGTTTCGCTCGCGGGATTATAAGCCTCAAACGCCTGGGTAGGTATCGGTCCGGTAGTCTTACCTGCCACTACGTAAATCTTCCCATCCAGCGCCGCGGCCGCGGCCTCGGTACGCGGTGTGGTGATCGGCTTGGTGGAGGTCCAGGTATTGAAAGCGGGGTCATACACCTCGTTTTTATCCAGAATGCTAGCTCCATTGTAGCCGCCGACCGCGTAAATTTTGCCCAAGACTGCCGCGGCCGTAAGATCATAGCGGCCCGTGATCATGGAGCTGACGACCGTCCAAGTATTTCCCTTTCTCCAAGCGCCATAGGCTCCATCCTTGGCGATATTCGTGGCCGACAGGCCCTGGTCGAGGTTCATGAAGGCCGGAGTCGGGGCATAGGCCGAGGCGACAATGGTGTTGCTCGTCACCTCATCAATGTAGACCTGAGTCGGGGTGGCCGAGAGTGTCAAGGTCGAGCCGATGGTCAGATAGGGGCTGGCGACGGAATTATGATTGACGGCCCGGACGAAGGCCGTATAGGTAGTGTTGTCGAGCAGGCCGCTCACCGTCGCGAACGGAGTGGCGCCGGTCGGCGCAGTCGACAGCCTCACGTCACCACTGTAGTTTAAAGTGGGCAAACTGCCCGTTGTGAACACGACCGTGTATGTGGTCACATTGATTGGATTCCCGTTGCTGTTCCACTTCACGCTGACATTGTTGGCGTTGACCTTCGCGATGGCATTGGCCACCAAGGACGGGGTCGCCGCAAGCGACGCGGTGGAACCCAAGAAGGAGTAATTCGTCTGAACGCCGGCATGGTTAACCGCGTTGACGAATAGAGAGTAGGTGGTGTTGGGGGAGAGGCCCGCCAGCATCACGGAGGCGAAGTTAATCGTGACGGTCGACGCGTTTCCGCTGTTGGAATTTGGGTAGTCCGAAGAGGTCGTCAACACGACCGTGTAGGTCGTGACCCCGATCGGGTTCGTGCCGCCAAGCCACGTGGAGGCGATCGAGTACGAGGAGATCGAAGTAAACGTCGGGCTCGCCTGGACCGCGAGCGCGGCGAGGGTCACCGTCGACACTGAAGTCGGGTTATAGGCGATATAATCGCCCCAGACGGCCGCCACCCAGAAGTGATAGGTCGTATTTGTCAACAAGGAACCGGGTGACAGCGGGGAAGCGGCTCCGACGGCGCTATAGATGTCGCCGCTGAAATCTGATGCCGTCGTCGCATCCACCCGATAGGCGTCGGCGTTCGGGGTAGTACCGCTGAAGGCGATCGTGGCGCTCGAGACGTATGACGCGCTGACCGAAGGCGCGCCGGGCGGATCGGGCGTCTTCGAGGCCTCGGCGGTCCCTCCAGTGGAGCCTAGGTTGGCCCTAGCCCCATTGGGCGAGGGCTCGGAGGAAAACGCCTCGCTGGGCTCTGCGGCGTCTAGGGTTCCCGAGGTAGTCGTATCGCTGACAAAGCCGCCGGGAGTCCAGCGTCCTGCCTGCGAGCGAGGATGGAAATTTTCTGTTCCTACGGAGGGATCGAACCATCGCGGATTTAGGGAGATCGAATCGCGGTCATAACCCGTCGCGTTCTGCCAGCCGCCCGAAGACAGGGAGTAGGCGTAATTTCCCCATATCGCCGTATTGACGCCGTTGGGGCTAAACCAGTCGTTATAGTCGGAATAAAACGTCGATTGGCTGTCGGTTCCGACTACGATCGAGGCCGACGAGCCGCTCACCGTCCAGGAACTTAAAAAGATGTTGCTTTTCACGGTATTGCCAGTTGAAAACGAGCTCAGGCGTATCTGGTAGGCGTCCGTCAGACTGGTACCGGTGCTGTTGAAATCGTTGAATTTCAAGGCGCTGCCAACCGTCGCCGAGAAGAATATGGTTTCGACGCTGCCCGCGTTGATCATGCCCGGATTTGAAAAGCGGTTGTGGTCGATCGCCAATTGCGAGGAGTTGTAGGCATATAGGCCGTAACTGCGGTTCCCCGCGCCGCCTCCCGCGTTGCGCCAATAAATCCCATTATTTCGAACGACAGCGCTGCTCACCTTGCTGAAATAGAGCCCATACGTGCTCCAGCTCGCTGGCGGAGTTACCAATACCGTATTGGAGGTAAGGAAAATAGACGCGCTGGCCACGGGCGTCGAAATCAAAATTCCGTACCGCGCCCCGGATAAGACGGTATTGGTCGCAAGAACAATACTGCCGGCCGCGCCGATATCGATCGATACTCCAGCTCCCTGGCTGCCGCCGACAATCGTGTTCAACGACGCCGTCAGGCTTACATTCCCTCCTGTAAGCCTTAGGCCGTCTCCGGTCGAGGCGCTGGCCTCGAATTGGCAGGCGTTAAGCGTTGTCCCCGTTGAGCCAAAGACGCGGATGGCGCCTGAGCCTCGAATATAGGTCCCGGTGATCGTGATGGAAGACACGGCGTCGAGGTCGGCCCCAAAGCCGCCTCCGCTGGTGATACTGCTGTTGCTTATCGTATTGTACGCGGCACCGCTGTACAATGACGCCGCCGTAGCGTTGATGCCGGAATTGGATATATAGCTCTGAGTAATGGTGTTTGAGGAAGCACCCCCGACCGCTAAGGTGGCCCAGCCGCCATTACTGATCATGGAGCTTTGGCCTATCGTATTGTTGTAAACACCCGAGCCGGATAGCGCGGCCGCGGCGCCGGAGGGGTTGGACATCGTGCTGCCCAAAAATTGATTCCAAGCGGAATAATAAAGATAGAGGGCGTACTGCGAGCCGTTGCTGGTGATGGTGCTTTGGCTGATCACGTTGTAGGAAGAAAATTCCAAGTAGGCGGCGATGCCTGAAGGATTCGACATATAGGACTGGGTAACCGTATTAGAAGAGGAAGAAATGAGGCGCAACGCCCCCGCGCCAGAAACGTTGCTCGTCATGGAGCTTCGACTGATCGTGTTATAGTTCGAGGCAGACTCAATTTTAACCGCGTTGTCTGCTGGATTGGCGAAATTGCTTTCAATAATGCTGTTGGAGGAAGCGGCGATAAGCGATAGAGCGGCTGCCGATAGCACATTGGTCGTAGCCGTGCTGTTGGAGATCGTCGAATTGCTCCCGACGAGCTGAATGCCGTGGGCGCTAGTCATCGTGACGCTGGAATAAGACAGCGATGAGAAACTGCTGATAACGATGCCCGCCGTAGTAATGGGAGTATAGACGGAGACGCTGCTGATACGCACCTGCGCCGAAGAGGCGAAAATGCCGTATTTGTGGTCCATCGCGGTCATCGGCCTGATCTCGAGGCCCTGCACCACGACGCTGGTGTTGCGGATCGTAAATACCGCGCTGCTTGTCGCCACGGTATTAGGCCCCAACACAGGCCTCGAACTCACGAAGGTCGGGTCCGACATGACCTTAAGCAGATAGCCGTTGCTGGCAAAGCCCTCCACCGTTACCCGCTCCGTGTATGTCGCCGTATCCCGGATCACCACGCAGGTATCCGTCGTCAGATTTTTGTTTAGAGCGCTGATGGCGGCCTGAATACTCGAATAGGTTCGGCTGCCGTCCTTGGCCACGTTATTGCCTGCGCCGCAGCCGGGGGGCAACTCGGGATGTGTCGTGGCGCTGCTCAAATTCAGCGGCCCCGCATCGTCGCCATCCATATAAGACGTAAAAATCCGGGCGAAATAGGTGGTATTATCGCGCAGTCCGATAACTGTGGCACTATTGCCGAAACTAAAAGCGGTAAACGTGCTGCCGCTGAAATCGGACATGGACGACACCGTAACGATGTACTGCGCCCCGGCAGGGTTGCCGGGGTTAGACCACTGGAACGTGATGGAGGTGATGAACACGGTCGACGAGACGTTGACGGGAGACTGCACGAGCGCCGAGAAATAGCCGGCCTCGGCCGTCGTTTTCGACACGAGCTCCTGCATCCCGAGCGTGCCAACTTGACCGAGGCTTACGTCGACCGTCACCCCACCGCCGCTCAAACCCACGCTGCCGGCCGCGCCGGTGGTCAGGTCATCGACGATGACGGTGCTCCCATTGGATTTCTGCCCAGCCGCGAACAGCGGCTGAACGGCCCATAGAGCGGCCGCGCAGAGCATCAGCGGCGCTTTTCGTGCGATCGTCTTTAGGTGACTACCGATCACTTTTCCTCGATCTGGAGAATCACTGAACCAGCATTATTGGCACACGATCCTGACACAGGCTCCGCCCGACACCGAGCTGACGCTGCACGAATTAACCCCGACGCAGTCAAATTTGATAAAGCGAGTGGCACCGCCCATATAGAGTATCGATGGACAGGTGCTGCTGGAGTCGTCGCCGACGGCGAATGTCACCACCCTTCCGGAACTGCAGTTGGCAGTCGCCGTACACGGATGCATGCAGCCGGCTGGGACCACTTCCGGCGTGCGGCTGAGTCCGAGGTATGTTCCCCCGTTCTCGGACACCTGGAATTTGTTAGACGTTGAATCGAAGTAAATCGCCCCTTGGCCTGCCGAGGAGAGAGGGGGCGCCGAGACGCCGGCGAGTGTCATGGAACTGCGCAGGATCATGCCGCCGTCGACGTCCAGCTTTCTTGCCGGCGACGTGGTGCCGATGCCGACGCTCCCTACGCTTGTTACGGTCAATGTTGCGGTTCCCACTTGGAATAAGGTTCCTGCTGCCGGCGCTGACACTCCCAAGGTCAACGTGTCGTAAATACGGACATTCCTGCTACCGACCACGGTTCCGGCTCCTACGACGCTCATGGAGTTTGCATCAAAGATTCGGTAATCGATTGATCCGGCGTCGGTGGCGTCTCCCGCATTCTGCTGCATCCGCCACTGCCTGCCTCCCAGGTTCGCCATCGATGTGGAATCGCTGCCCGCCGAACCGCTGATGCTCAACGGCGCCTGCGGATTCGTCGTCCCGATCCCTACCCTTCCGGTGCTTGTAATCTGCATGACCCGATCGTTTATATTCGGTCCCGTGCTCACGATTAACGGGATGACGCCGGCGGACCCTTGGATCTCCATTCTCGATATGGGGCTGGTGGTCCCGACTCCGACGGTTCCATCCGCCCGCACGACGAGCCGATCCTGCCCCCCGCCCGAGGAAGCCTGAAATACGAAAACCGACGCGGAGCCCACCGATGTGGAGACATGCAAGGTCGCGGTCGGCGCTGTCGTCCCGATGCCCACGTTTCCGCCCTGGTTGATCTGGAAAACCTTCGCGTTTACGGACGAGTCGTAAAAAGCGATGTTGTCCGCAGGAGCCCCGTAATTCTCGGTCAAAAGCCATTTCTCCGAATCAGAGCGCGAGAAGGTGAGGGTAGGATTGGAGCCTCCGGACTCATTGATCCTTATGGCCGGATTGCTGCCGGTAATCTTGAAGTTCCGGCTATTGATGAACACCTCGGTAGATATCGTCACTCCGGCCCCGTAGGGATTGCCGACCAGCGTCGTCGCGCTGGAGGCGTACATGGCAAAAGGGGTGGCGGTCAGCCGCTCGCGCGGAGATAACGTTGTCGCGGGTGGATCGATGCTGCCGACGACTACCTCGACCCACCATTGCCCGCTGGTCAGGTCCACGCTGGCGGGCACCGTGAACGTGGAGCGGAAAAGACCGTTCGTGACGCCGACGCCCTGGCTGCCCGTATCGATGCAGCCGCCGCCGCTCTCGCTGGGGCAGAGATAAATCCTCACGAATCGATTGCCCGTGACGGGTATATTCGACTCCTTCAGTCGTCCCTGATACGTCGCGATGCTGGGCGCCGCCCCCCATGTTTCGCCAGCCGAAAAGGCCGCCAGGGTGGCCGCCAGGATAATGTTTGTCCTTTTCATATTCGTCTCCTTACCTGCCATGGGTGCCTCCGAAGCGGAGGGATGCGGAAAAGCGATGGGCGTTGCCGAGCTCCCCGTAAGGCATGATGGCGTAGTCCAGGCTGCCCAATTTCGAATTAAAGCCCGCGCCCATGAACATGCCGTAGAACTCCGAAAGGCCCGAGCCCGTGCTGCCTAAGGCCTTGCCCAGCACCGCCCCGCGCTGGACGCTGCTGAAGGTGCGGTACCCCGCGCGGAGGTTGAACGGCCCGAAGGCCGCGTACTCGAAGCCGAGCCGCAGCACCGGGTCGGAATCCCGCGCGAAATCCATGCCGATGCTCAAGGCGTGCGGGAAGGATTTCGAGAGCCCGTAGGTCACGCCGGTGCGCAGGACCAGTGGCAGCGGCGAACTTTCCTCCACGAATTTAAGCCCGGTGCCGATATTGGCGAGCCCGACGCCGATGGAGAAGGGACGGGAGAAGCGGTAGAGCGCCCCCAAATCCGCGGCGTAGGCCGTGGCCGAATAGGTTCCGATCGTTTCCCGGATGTACTTTCCCGTGACCCCCAGTCCCAAGCCGCCGAATTTGCGGCCGTAGCTGAGCCCCAAGCACATGTCGGAAGCGCCGAAGGAGCCGTCCGGAGCGGCCGTCTCGCTGGTGCGCGCCTCGATATCGCCCAGGGTAAGATAGGTCATGCTGATGCCAAAGGGCCGGCGGGCGAAGGCCATCTGCGTGAGCCGGATGTCCTGGATATGAAACGACTGAGACATGAATACCTCGTAAGGGCGATATCCCGGCGAGGAAAATGAGGCGGGATAGGCAAGCCCGGCTGGATTGTAATGGATCCCCGACACATCGTCAGCCATGGCCACGAAGGATTCCCCCATCCCCAGGGCCCGCGCGCCGAAGCCCAGCTTGAGGAAAGCTGCCGACGAGGTTCCCGGGCCGGCGGCCTGAACGCCGAGTGAAAAAAGCATTGGGGCTAAAGCGGAAAAGAATATCGCCAGGGCAAGGCGGCGGTGGACGGCTTGAAGCGGGTGTATTATCGATTTCTCCTGATAAATACCGCACTAATATGGAAGGCTCGTTTGACGATTTTGTTACGGCGGTTATACAAAAATGAGTCGTGACAAAAGTCACAAAGAAGCCTGAAGGAGCCTCCAAAATTGACAAGAATGGACGCCTCTGTTATCCTACCCGCGAAATGGGTCGCTTCTCGATAGGAGCGGCGACGGCCCTTGCCTTCTCGATCCATGCGACGCCGCTGGCGGCCGTCGAACCGAGCCGCCCCGCGGCTTCCTCCTCCACCTCGCCCGCGGTCGGCATGCCTTCGACGCTCGGCGAGCTGTTGGCCGAAATCAAGTCGGCCTACGGCCGCGGCGACTACAACCGTGGGCTGGCGCTGGTCCAGCGGGCCTTCGAGCTCGAGGGCACCGACGTCTCCTCGATGGACCGGATCGGCTCGGTGTACTACGTCCTCGGCCGCTACGGGGAAGCCATAACGATCTGGCAGCGCTCGCTCCCTTTGGAGCACAGCCCCTTGCGTCGCCGCCAACTGGAGAATTCGATCGCGGTCGCCCGCCGCAGCCTGGGGCTGGCCCCGCCGCCGACGGCCGGCGCCCCCGCCGCCAAGCCCATCCGCCGCCGCGCGCGCAAACGCGCCGACCCGCGCCAAGTCGCCAAGCTTTACAAGAGCGGCATACGCTACTACGCGCAGGGGGAGTACCTGCAGGCCACCACCGCGTTCCTGCGCGTGCTGGAGCTCGATCCCGAGAACGCGGACGCCAAACGAGCCCTCAAGCGGCTGCGTTTGGAGCCGGGCCCCGCCCCATGACGATACAGGCAAAACTCGCCTCCGTCCTAAGCGTCACGGTGGCGCTCTCCGTCGCCGCATGCTGCCTCGCCTTCGTGGAAATCCAGCGCGACGCCCTCCGTCGCTCGGAGACCGAGAAGGAGAATCTGCTGCTGGAAAGCGTGGGGAAAGTCGCCCAAGAATCCCTGGTGGCCTCTGACCCCTTGATGCTGATCTCCTATCTCACCTTCCTGCGCCGCGAGCGGCATGAGATCGTGGGCTGCCGGGTGCTCATCGATGGCGACTGGCAAGACATCCTGGCCCCGCGCCCCTCGGACCCCGTTTCGCCCTCCGACGGCAGGGGGCCGCGCCTCGTCGAAGCCGAACTCCCGGGAGCCAAACGCGCCGTGGAGCTCTCCCTCTCTTCGAGCCTGCTCGCGCGGCGGGAGCGCCTGGAGTTCGAGGCCATGCTGCGCCGGGTCGCCGCAGTCGGTGTCTCGGCCGTGCTCCTGGGGGCGTTACTGTCGGTCCCGCTAAGCCGGACCATGACCCGGCGCCTCGTCGCCGTCGAGCGCGCCTTGGGCGAGATCGGCGCCGAGAATTACGCGCAGGCCGTCGAGGTAACCGGCAACGACGAGATCGCCCGCCTCTCGCGCGGCGTCAACGAGATGGCCCGAAAGCTCGGTGAGTTGGAGGAGATGAAAAAGCTGCTTGTCGCCTCCGTCAGCCACGAGCTCCGCTCGCCCCTGGGAGCCATCGAAAGCCAGGTGCGCCAAATGCTCTCCGAGAACGGGCATCTGGGCGAGGCGGCGCGCGCCCATCTGGATTCCATCCGGAAGCACGCCTCACGCCTAGAACATTTCGTCTCCTCGATGCTCGAGGTCGCCAAGATCGAACGGGGGCGGTTGGAATACTTCCCGCGAGTCTCCCACATCGGCCCCGTCGTCGAGGACGCCGCCCTCTTTTTCTCGCAGCGCGCCCGCGATGCCTCTCTCCGCCTGGAAGCGGACGTCGAGCCGGGCTTGCCGGCCTCCAAGTTCGACCCGGACCTCATCGGCCAGGCCCTCGCCAACCTTCTCTCGAACGCGATCAAGTTCACTCCGGCGGGGGGCCTCATCCGGCTCCGCGCGGGGCGGGCGGGGGATCGGATCATCCTCTCCGTCGAGGATACCGGGGTCGGGATTCCCGCCGAGGCGATGGGCCGTATCTTCGCCCCCTTCGAACGGGTCGCCAATCCCCTGCACGCCACTGGGACCGGACTCGGCTTGGCCATCACCAAGGCGATCGTGGAACGGCATAGGGGCCGCATCCGAGTCCAGTCGACGCCCGGCAAGGGCAGCGCCTTCTCCATCGAACTGCCGATCTCGGAAACTAAGCCCGCCGCGTCTTAGCCTCCGCCTCGCGTAACCGGTAGCCGATGCCTACGAGGGTCTCAAGCAGGCCCCCATAGGCCCCCATTTTGGTCCTCAGCGAATGGATATGGCGGTCGACGGCCCGCGCCCCTCGGGAACCGTCGCCGCGCCATAGGGCATGAATCAAATACCCGCGCGTGAGCACTCGTCTGGGATTGCGCATGAATTGAAGGAGGATGTCGAATTCCAAGCGGGTCAGCCTCCTTTCCTCGTCGTCGATGCGGCAGACACGGCTTTCCGGATAGACGGCAATCCCGGCGCATCGCAAGCTTGTCTCCGGCGCCGCGAGGGCCTCGCGCGAAAGCAGGGAATGCAACCTGGCCACCAGCAGCCTAGGATCCGGCGGCTTGAAGAAGAATTCGTCCGCCCCCGCGTCGAAGACGGCCGCCACATCCTCCTCGGCGCGCGGCTTGCCCGATAGGGCGATGATGGGAAGGCGCCGCGTCTTAGGGCTGCCACGCAGGGCCCGCAGCATCTCGCGACCTTCCATCCCCGGCATATGCAGGTCCATGAGCAGCGCATCGAAGGAGGCGCGCAGTAGAGAATCCAAGAACCTGCCCAAGGTGGCGAACAGGAAGACTCGAAACCCCTGCTCGATCAAAAGGTGCTCGATGCCGCGCGCCGCCCGTAGGTCCGCATCCACGAGGGCCGCTCGCTTCATCCCAGCGCGGCGCGCACTCGTCGCAGAAGATCGTCTGGGTCGAACGGCTTGAGCACGTAGTCGACCGCCCCCCCTTCGACGGCGCGGGCCAAGGAGGAGGCCGCGGAACGCACGGTGCAAAAGAGCACCGGCGTCGCCCGAGCGCCCTTGGAGCGAAGCTGCTTGTATAATTCGAAACCCGTCATATCGGGAAGCACGACGTCGAGAAGGATCAAGTCGGGCTTGCCGCCCTCGAAGAGCTCCAAGGCCTTACGCCCGTTGGCCGCGGCGGCGACCTCGTAGCCGGCCTCTTGCAGCACTCGGCCAAGCAGAAGCCGATATTCCGCCTCATCCTCGGCGACGAGTATCTTTTTCGGCACGGGGCTAGGATAACCCGGCCTCCTGGCCTTGTCAAGCAACCCCGGCCGAGGCTTGACTTATTCATATTCATATAGCATAATATGCATATGCCCAGAACCACGGTAGTCGCGGAAAATGCCCTATTGTTTCAGGCACGCTCCTTGGCGCGTCGCCGACGGGTATCCCTGTCCGAAATCGTGCGTTGCGCGCTCGCGGAGTACGTCGCGCGCGCGGAGTCCAAGGAGGGAAAACCCTCTTTCATCGGCATAGCCGCCAGCGGGGGTAAACGCAATCTTTCGGAGCGAGCGGAGGAATTGCTTTTCGAGGAAAAAAGAAAAGGCTGATGACGATCACTTTGCTCGACACCGGGGTGCTGATAGCGATGCTCGACCGCGACGACCGCCACCACGCCCAGGCACGGGCGATATTTGATGCCGGCAAAGGCCCCCTGATCGTCCCCTTGGTCGTAGTTCCGGAAGTCTGCTATCTTTCCCACAAATACTTGGGACCCAACGCGGAACAGGCGTTCCTTTCAAGCCTGGCGGACGAGGAGTTGGCCATTGACTGGGGGGTACCGGCCGATCTGCGCCGCGCCGTGGAATTGCTTCGTGAGCGTCCCGAATTAGGCTTCGTGGACACGATGATCGTCTCGGTGGCTGAACGCCTCAAGGTGCGCCGGATCGCCACCTTAGACCGGCGTCACTTCGCGACTTTAAGGCCACGGCATTGCACGGCGTTCGAATTAGTGCCTTAGCGCTAACGACTGCTGGCGTCGAAGCGGTACCCTAGTCCGGGCACGCTGACGATCCTGCGGCCGAGTCGGGGACCGAGCTTTCGCCGGAGCGAGGAGACATGGGTTTCGATGGTATGGGGGTCGTTGTATTCCGCCGTATCGTAGCCCCAGATGGTCTCGAGCAGGAACTCGGGATTGAGCACCCGGCCGGGCTTGCGCAGGAAGGTGCTCAAGAGATCGAACTCCTTGCGAGTCAGCGCGATGCGCTCCTTCTTGAGTGCCGCCGTCCGTGCCGCGCAGTCGAGCACTAGTCCCTGGAATTTGAGCAGCTCCCCCGGCTCCCCGTTCGATTGCGAGCGCTTGAGCAGCGAGCGGATTTTAGCCAACAGCAGTCGGGGGGTGAACGGCTTGAGCAGATAATCGTCGGCACCCTGCTCGATGCCCACGGCCTGCTCCTCGAGTCCTTTTTGAACCCCGGACATCAGGATAAGCGGGATGGCCGCGGTAACGCGGTCGCCCTTGACCGCCTTGCAGAGGCCGAGCCCACCCATGCCGGGCATGAAGACGTCGGAGAGAATCAAATGAGGGCGAGCGTCGCGGGCGGCGACCATGGCCTCAGCGGCGCGGTCCGCCACGGTGACGGAGAAGCCCTCTTTTTCAAGCAATCCCTTGAGGAAATTAAGATTGTCGCGATCGTCGTCGACGACAAGCAGGCGGGGCCTCATCGCAGGGATCGGACCAGTTTCTTGCAGCGGTTGGCGGCCCGCTCGATCGCCCGTAGATACGTCGCGGCCGGATGTCCGTCTGGCAGGCTCTCCAAGGCCACGTGGCAGCAGCCGAGGATAATGGTCAGCGGATTATTGAGCTCGTGCGCCAGCGCCAGCGGCTGCGCGGCCTTCCCGTTGGAAAGCTTGGTCAACAGGGCCTCCTACCGACTAACAGTTAACTATACGGGCCTACGGGAGGCAAGCAAAGTTCTGGTAAACTTATCGTAACTTTTGAAGCAGCGCCGAAGCGTCCTTTAAATGATCGCCCGCCTCGGCCGGATCGTCGGGACGGGAAACGGCGAAAAGCCTTTCGAGCAGCGCCTTGGCCTTCTCCCGCTCGCCCATAGCCATATAGAATTCCGCCAAGGGCGGATAGGCCGCCGTGTGCGTCGGCCGCAGCTCGATGCTTTTCTCCAGGTGCTTGATCGCCTCCCGCTTGGATCCTCCGGCCATGCGGGGCAATTGCCATAGCATTTCTCCCAGCACGTGGTAGGCCGGAGCGTAGGCGGGATCGAGGGCGATGGCCTGGCGCAGCTCGCGGCGGATTGGATCCACTAGGAAAAGGGACTTGAAAAGTCCTTGAACCTCCCCGCGGCGACCGTACGCGATGGCCAGCCAGCAATGCGCCGGGGCGCTCTTAGGATCCAAAAGCACGGACTGCTCGAGCGCGCGCTCGGCCTCGCGGATCGCACTCAACTTCATTTCCTTAGACGGCTCACCCTCCGATCGGCGCAACAGGCATCTTCCGAGCCGCCAGAGCGCCTCCGGATCCGCTTCGTCCTGCTTGAGCGACGCCCGCAACAGGACCTCAGCCTCCCGGAGCCGGCCAGGCCGGTTCCGCTCGAAGTAGAGCTTGTCAGCACGCGTGATCATCTCCGTGCTCGAGGGCTGCGCCGCGCCGGGAAAGGGGAGAAGGGCGGCCAGGAGGGCGGCTAGCGACGAGGCTGCGGTCCGAGCGGCCCTGCGCAACCGGCCCCGGGCTTGGGCCATGGCGGCCTCTGGGCGGCCGTCCGCCGACAGGTTGAAGACGGCCGCGCCGTAATCCCGCTCTAAGCGTCGCGCGGCCCTAGGCTCGGCGCTCCCGCAGATGAAGCCTACGGGAATGCACCGATTCCGCGCCCGAGCGGCCAGAGCGACCGGGGCCTTCCCGAAAAAACTCTGCCGGTCGAGCCGGCCCTCGCCCGTGAGCACCAGGTCGGAGGCCGCGATCCTACGCGCGGCGCCCAGCCGGCGCAGGACCCAGGGCGCCCCGTCTAGAAGCGGGGCGCCGCAGAACGCGGCGAGGCCGGCCCCGGCCCCCCCCGCCGCCCCCGCCCCGGGCATGCGCCTCACGTCAACGCCGAGATCGCGACGCAGCACCCTCGCATAGCGCGAAAGCGCCTTCTCGAGCACGGCCACCTCGCGGGGGCCGGCGCCCTTTTGGGGCCCGTAGACGCGGGCGGAGCCGTCGGGTCCCGTCAACGGGTTGCGCACGTCCGAGATCCCGATTACGCGCACGCCACGCAGGAAGGACCTGAGTCTCGACGCGTCGACCCGATCCAATCGGAGAAGCGCCGCGGCGCCCGCCGGCAGCCTGCGGCCGCCCTCGCCCAAAAGCTCCGCGCCGAGCGCCGCCGCCAGGCCGGCCCCGCCGTCGCTGGAGGCGGAGCCGCCCAACCCGAGCACGACGCGCCTGGCCCCGCGGCGGAGAGCGTCGGCGATCAGCTCCCCTGTCCCCCAGGAGCTCGCGCCCAAGGGATCCAGGAGATCCTTGGGCAAGCCCGCTATTCCCGAGGCCTGCGCCATTTCGACGACGGCGGTAGCACGTCCGATCATCGCGTAGCACGCCCGCCTCCGCTCACCAAGGGGGCCTTGGACCATCCTATAGATCCGCCGTCCCCCGAAACGGCGCAGCAGCACCTCCATGAGACCGTCGCCCCCATCGGAAATAGGCATAAGGTCGATGGTGGCCCGGGGCCTGGCGCGGCGAACGCCGGCCGCCATGGCGCGCGCGGCGGCGAAGGCGCTCAGGCAGCCCTTAAACGCGTTGGGCGCGATCAGTACTCTCATCCCGGACGTTGGGATTGACAGAATTGGAAGGCAGCGCGCCGCGGACCAGGAAATCCACCAAACTCGACGCGGCGAGATTGCCCATGGCGGTTCGAGTCTCCACCGTGGCGCTGGCCAGATGCGGCGCGAGCACGACATTGGGCAATTGCAATAGGCCCGGAGCGGTCTTAGGCTCGTCCTCGTAGACGTCTAAGGCGGCGCTGCGGATCCAGCCGGAGCGCAAGGCCTTCACCAGGGCCTTCTCGTCGACGATCGGGCCTCGGGCCGAGTTGACCAGGCAGGCACTCGGCTTCATCCGCCGCAACCTCGACTCGTCGATGAGATGCCGGGTCGAGGGGTCCAAGACGGTATGGATCGAGACGAAATCGGCCTTCTCCAACAGCTCCTCCAGCCCGACCTTCGAGGCCCCGAGCTTGCCTTCAACCTCCGGGCTGGCGCGTTGAGTGTCGTGATAGAGCACGCGCATGGAAAAACCCAGGGCGCGCCGAGCCACGGCCTGCCCGATCCTGCCGAAGCCGATTAGCCCCAAGGTCTTGCCGTGCACGTCGCCACCCAGAAGCATCAGGGGATCCCAGGCTTTATAGCGGCCGGCGCGCATCATCCTCTCCCCCTCGGGGATGCGGCGGGCCGCCGCCAAGAGCAGGGCCCAGGCGAAATCCGCGCAGGTCTCGGTCAGCACACCCGGAGTATGCGTCACCAGCACCCTGCGCCGAGTCGCCTCGGCCACGTCGATATGGTCGAGCCCTACGGAGAACGTCGCGACGATCCTAAGTTCCGGCGCGGCGTCTAAGAGCCCCGCGTCGATCTTTTCCGTCAGAAGGCAAAGCAAGCCTTGCGCCCCACGAACGCGCCTGAGGAGTTCGCGCCGGGGGATGGGCACGGAACGACCATAATAATCGATGTCGAAATGGGGCCTGAGCATGCTCAACGACGGCTCGGGGATGTTGCGGGTGACGAGGATGCGGGGTTTTATAATCCCCCCGTCTTAAGGAAAAACGCCGCGGATGCGCACCGCCTGTGCCAAGCGCCTGAGCCCCAGCATGAAGGCCGCCAGGCGCAGGTCCACCTTCTCCTTCTCGTGGATCTCGTAGACCTCCCGGAAGCTCTTGACGATGATGTCCTGGAGCTTCGCGTTGACGGCCTTCTCATCCCAGAAGAACGCCTGGATGTCCTGCACCCACTCGAAATAGCTGACCGTGACTCCCCCGGCGTTGGCCAGGATATCGGGCACCACGGTGATACCCCGCTGGTTGAGGATGCGGTCGGCCGCCGTCGAGGTTGGCCCGTTGGCGCCCTCGACGATGTACTTGGCCTGGACGCGCGGGGCGTTGACGTGCGTGATCTGGTTCTCCATCGCGGCCGGGATAAGAAGCTCGCACGGCACCTCGAGGAACCGCTCGGTAGGGATTTTTTGAGCCTTGGGAAATTTCGCGATCGATTCGTGCCGCGCGCGGTATTCGATCAGGGCATCGATGTCTATGCCCTCCGGGTTGTAGAGTCCCCCCATCACGTCGCTGACGCCCACCACCTTGCAGCCGTGCTGGGCGAAAATCTTGGCGGCATTCATGCCCACGTTGCCGAAGCCCTGGATGGCGACCGGAGCGTTGCGCAGGTCAAACTGCTTCATCGCGGCCAATTCCCGGGACACGTAGAAAACCCCGCGCCCCGTCGCCTCCCGCCGCCCCAAGGAACCGCCAACCTCCAGGGGCTTGCCCGTTACGACTCCGGGGGCGGAGTAGCCGATGGTCATGGAGTAGGTGTCCATGATCCAGCCCATGATCTGCTCGTTGGTATTAACATCGGGGGCAGGGATATCCTTGTCGGGACCGATGATGATGGAAATCTCCGCCGTATAGCGCCTCGTCAAGCGCTCGATCTCTCCCCGAGACATTTCCTTGGGGTTGCAGATCACACCGCCCTTGGCGCCCCCATAGGGAAGGTTCACCACGGCGCATTTCATGGTCATCCAGAAGGCGAGCGCCTTGACCTCGTCCATCGAAACCTGAGGGTGGAAGCGTATGCCGCCCTTCGCCGGGCCCCGGTCCAAATTGTGCTGGACGCGGTAGCCTTCGAATATCCTTACATGGCCGTCGTCCATTTTCACCGGCACCGAAACGGTCAGGATGCGCTTGGGATGGCGCAACCGCTCGGCAATGTAATCCTCGAGATTCATTTTCCGCGCGGCGCGGTCGAGCTGCTCCATCGCCTGGCTCCATGGATTGGCCTCTTGGGCGCTCAGTGCGCCATTGAGGTTCTCCTTGGCGGCCTTTCCAGAAACTTTTACGGCCATAGTACGTTACCTCCCCAATCGGCTCAGATGCTGTCGCATCAGGCAATCGTCCATCACGACCCGCAGCCCCGCCTGGCGGGCCATGGCCGCCGCCTCGGGGACGCTGATGCCGTCCTGCATCCAAATGGCTTTGGCCTTGATCTCGACGGCCTCGCGAGTCAGCTCGAGCACTTCCTCCGGACGGCGGAAGATATCGACGACGTCGACGCTTTCCTGCACGTCGGAGAGCCGGCCGTAGCACTTCTCGCCCAGGATTTCTCCATGCAACGGATTGACCGGGATGACGCGGTAGCCGGCGTCCATCAAATAGGAAGCCACCTGGTAGGAGGGCCTCTCCCGTTTAGGCGAGCAGCCGACCACGGCCACGCTCTGCATTTTCAAGATGGCCTCGATATCCTCGTTGGAATTGGGCGCCATCGGGGCCATGATAGCAGTTTTAGGCTTTTACGCGCCTTGGGCGCGTGGCTTCGTCGCGCTTTGCGCGACGAAGCTCGAAAACTGCCACTCCCAAATTTTATATTTTAGAAGCATGGACCTCGCCAACCGGAAAAAGGCGATGGTTTGGATCGCAACCGCCGCCGCGCTGGCGCTGGTGACCGTTCCCTCGGCGATGCTGTTGCGTACCCTGCGGAATTATTACCGCTTCCTTTCCGGTTGGGACCCGGGGGTGCTCAAGCCCGTTGAGGTCCGTCGCGTTCCGCACCGAGGGGCTGCCGCCGGCGAGGCTCCCCGCGTCCGCTTCGTCGAATTCTCGTTGCATGCCCCGCGGGCAAAAAAGGTATTCTTGGCGGGCGATTTCAACCATTGGAAGCCCGAGACAATGCCTCTTTCCAAGGCGAGATCCGGACGATGGCAGATACTACTTCCCCTACCGCCGGGACGCTATAGCTATTTATTCCAAGTCGATGGAGACTGGGTGCTGGATCCATCGGCCCGCGACACCTCTGTTTACGGTGAAATGAAAACTTCCATGAGGCATATCCAATGAAAAAAGTCCTATGGCTCCTGCTGATCTGCGTTTTATCCGTCCCTCGGGCCTCGGCAGCCAACCCGGCGCTCGGCGCGGCCATGCAGCTTCAGGAGGCCTTCGCCGAGGTCGCTTCCAAGGCCAAGCCGGCCGTCGTGAATATATCCACGGTCTACGAGGGTCGCGTGCAGGTCCCAGCCCCCCCGTCTTTCTTTTTCGGCGATCCCGAGGACATGTTCCAGCAGTTCTGGGGCCAGCCGCCGTATCGGACATACAAGTACAAGAGCCAGGGAACCGGCTCAGGGTTCATTATCGACGCGAGGGGGTACGTGCTCACCAATTACCACGTAGTCGAAGGCGCCAACGAGATCCAAGTAGCCCGCACTCTTGCCGACGGCAAAATCGTGACGCACCCCGGCCGCGTCATCGGGCGAGACCCGACCCTGGACCTGGCGGTCATCAAGATAGACTCCAAGGAGACCTTCCCGCATTTGGGCTTCGCCGATTCCTCGAAGCTCCGCGTCGGCGAATGGGCGATCGCCATCGGCTCGCCCTTCTCCTTGGAGCAGACCGTCACCGCCGGGATCATCTCGGCCGTCCGTCAATCGCTGACGATCGAGGGCCGCCGCTACACCGGCATGATCCAGACCGACGCGGCCATCAACCGCGGCAATTCCGGAGGCCCGCTCCTCAACCTGCGCGGCGAGGTGATCGGCATCAATACCGCCATCTATTCTCCCAGCGGCGCGTCGGCGGGGATCGGGTTCGCGATCGCCTCCAACGAGGCCAAAACCGTGCTGGATGTGCTGCTCGCCGGGAAATCCCGCGGCTGGATCGGCGTCGAGGCGGCGCCGGTCGATGAAGTGATCCGCCGGCGCTTCGCCCTCCCATCGGCGCAGGGCGTGCTCGTCAACGCGGTGTTCAAGGGTAGCCCCGCGGAAAAGGCCGGGATACGCCGCGGCGATGTCATCTTCAGCTTCGATGGGACCCTGATCAAGGCGCCCCAGGATTTGGTCGCTGCGGCCGCGCATAAGGCCGCCGGGCAGAAGGTGGAGCTGGAGCTCTACCGCCGGGGGGCCCCGTTGACGGTCAAGCTGACGCTGGGGCGCAGGCCTGAGGAAGGCCGCCTGGAGCCCGCCGGACCGCCGGCTGCGGAGGAGGAAGCCGCACCGCGCGCGAAATACACCTGGGAGGGGGTGGAGTTCGGCTCTACGGAGCACGGCGTACGCGTCGAAAATATCCGCAGGGACTCTCCCCTATTCGGCTTCCTGAAAAAGGACGACATCGTTCGCGGCCTGGGAGACGTTTCGATCGAAAGCTTGGACGATCTCAAGCGGGCCGCTGCCAAGTCCAAGCCCTCCGAAGGTCTCTTCCTCGACATCGTCCGCAACGGCCAGGAGATGTATCTGAGCATCAAGTAGTTCCTCTGTCATGGCTCATAGGTCACTACCCGAACGACCTCCTTCTCTCGGCCGCGCCCGTCGCTGATGACGAATCTGTAACGGTTTTCCCCCTTTTGGAGGGACACGTCGAAGGAGAAATTGCCTTCCTCGTCCGGATTGATCGGGATATTATTCATCAGTACAGTAAATTCGCTGTGGGTCTTGCCAACGATCCGGTATTGCGGGAGATGAGCCGTTTCCCCCTCCTCGGGAGGCCGGATCACCTCGAAGCGTCCCGCAAAGGGATCCCGTTCTATCGAAGCGCCCTGTGCGCCGACTAAGTACTGCCGGGGCTCCGAGAATCCGCCTTTAGCACCCAGCAGGTCGACGATGGCCACGCGGACCCAGTAGCGTCCCGCCGGCAGCCCTAGCTCGACGCGCTCGTCCGCCTCGAAGGTCTTCTGCACGACCAGACTGGTGAAATCGGGGGTCTTGGCCACCTGGACATGATAGGCCGCGACCGGTATACCGACCTGGAGGGCCTTGAGGTCGAAGCGGATCTGTTCGATATCCCGCGGGTCGTCGGCCGACAGAAGCGTGCTCCAGTTAGGGACCGCTCCGGCCAGCACCCTTTCCCGCTCGGCCTCGGCCAGGGTCGCCTTGACCGGCGGCAGCACCTTCGCGGCAAAGACGTCGCCGCCCGACATCCGCTCCATGAATTCGGCAGTCCGGGGCAGGGCGACGGGCTCTATCGGCGGACGATTGAGGGAAATTTCCGTTCCGTGGCCCGCGCGCACCTCCACCACCTTGCCCTGCCCCTCCACGTCCGCCGCGCCTGTGTAGACTTGAACGGAGGTGCTCAAGTCCTCGCGCACCTTGGCGCTGTAGCGGGTTCCCTTAAGCTTGGGCGTTATGCGGGCCGCAGGAGTAATCACGCGAGAGGCGCCGGCATGTATCTCGCCGCGGCGGAGCTCCAGGTCGGCGTTGCTGTTCTTGGGTTTGAGTATGGCCATGGAATTTTCGTCCAGGTTGAGCAATTCACCGTTGACGAATCGCACCCTGGCCCTGGAGGCCTTAAGGGTCCTGAGCCCATCGTCGCGAAACAGCTGCATCTTGAGCACGGCAGCCTTCCATTCGGGAGTCTGGCGTTTTCTCGCCAGCACCTCGTTAATCGTATAGACCAAGGACGCGGCCAACATGTTTTCCTTAATAAGGGAGACGGGCACTCGAAGGACGAGCCCGGGCAAAGCCACGGTCGGATCGGAGCTGGGAAGGGTATTGTGCTTTAAAATCTCATTCCAACGCGTGGGGTCCTTCAAATACCTATTGGCGATCGCCCAAAGCGTGTCTCCGGGCCGGACGGTGACTTCCTGGAAACCCCTTTCGGCGCGCGCCTGGGCCGCGAGCTCGGCAGGGAAGACGAGCGCGATCCAGAACGCCCATAGGAAAAGCGTGGCAGCCTTCATGCGGGGCCGACGGCCGCCGCCTTCCGGACGACTTTTCCGCCCTCCCCGGGAGCCAGGTCCTTGGGCACGGAGGCGTAAAAACGAGCCCCGTGCCCTGGCTCGGACTCCACCCAAATGCGTCCTAAATGCGCTTCCAGGATCAAGCGGCAAATCGTCAAGCCCAGGCCCGTGCCGCCGCGCCTCTGCCCCGGAACCTGCTCGAATTTCTCGAAGATCTTGCCCAAGAACTGGGGCGGGATGCCCTCGCCATCGTCGGCGACGCAGAACTCCACGGCGTCGCCCTTGTCCTGGACGCTCACCTTCACCTTTCCGTCCTCGGCGGCGAATTTGATCGCGTTGCCCACCAGGTTGATCAGCACGCGCTCCATGAGGTCCCCGTCGGCCATGATCGTAAATTCCTCGGCCGCCTCCAACTCCATCTTGAGCCCGCGCCGCTGCGCCAGCGGGGTCAGAAGGTTGAGGGCGTGCCCGGCCACGCCCGCCATGGACACCTCCTGCAGCTTAACTTCCAAATGGCCCGCCTCCATCTTGGCCAAGTCGAGTATATTGTTCACCATGCCCAATAGCCTAGTAGCGGCCTTGCGTATCGATTCCACCATCGAGGACTGCTGCGGGTTGAGCACGCCGACGACCCCCTTGAGCAGGAACTCGGAGAAGCCGACCACGGAGCCGATCGGATTGCGCAAGTCGTGCGTGATGGAATGGAGAAACTCCTCCTTCATCTTGTCTAGCTCTTTCTCGTAGGTCACGTCCCGCACCGCGGTGACGACTCCCAGCTCGATGCCTTTCTTGGGCACCATCACCGGCTGGGCGGACACCCGGATGATCCTCCGGTACTGATCGCTCGACAGGTTCACCTCGTGGAACGCGTTGGGCTTCGGATCTTGCCGCGCCCGTTCGAGAGCCTCGCGCAACGGGCCCTCGGCCACGCATTCGACCAGGGCGCGCCCGTTAATGTTCTCCTCCATGCTCACGCCCAGGAGCTCCTTGGCTCGCCGATTCGCGAGCTGGATACTCCCCTCCTTATCCGTCATCAAGATCCCGTCCCCGATCGAGAATAGGATGGCCTCGGTTTTGCGCTGCTCCTCCACCAGGCGGTCGACCTGCATTTCCGCGTACATCCTCAGGCGCCCGACCATGAGGTTGAACGTATCCGCGAGGTCTTGCAGCTCGTCTCCCGTCTGGATGCCGACCGGCTCGGGAAAACTCCCGTCGGCGACCTGGGTCGCGGCGCGGGTCAGCGCCAGCAGGGGGCGCGTCAGGCGGCCCGCCATCCATACCGCCAACGCGAAGGCCAAGACGCCGAAAATGACGAACCAGATCGTGGCGGTGCGGATCATCTGGGCGGCCGCATGGTAGGCCTCGTCCTTGGGCTGCTCGATGATGACGGCTCCTTGCATCTCCTGCAGCGGGGCGTACGCGCCGACCCGCCAGAGCCCCCGAAGGTCGCGAAATTCGCTGGAACCCACCGTGACGGCCCGAAGCGCCTGCTGCACGATCAATAGCCGGTTGAGCTGGGGGCGCAGGCCGGCCTCAAGCCTCTGCGGCGGATAAAACAGTGGCCGGCCCTCGCCGTCGATCACCATCGCGAACCCAGTCCCGCCCACGCTTTCGGCGCCGATGCTTTCCCAAAGCCTCCGGGCGGACAGGGAAACGCGCAGACTGACGACCTCGTTCAACGGGTAATATATTTCAAGCTGCGGGGCCTGGTCCTCGCGGGGCGTTATCCAAAGCGTCCGGCTCTTGGATTTATTGAAGCGCTGGAAGGCGGGCTCCGCTGCCCGCGACGACAGCTCCGGCCGACCGGGCAGAGAGGGGCTGTAGACCTTAAGGAGCTCTAAACCGCGCCGATTGAGGACCGAAATCTCCTCGATGTCGGCGTTCGCGTCGATGAGGCCCCGCAGAAGCTCCTGCTTCTCCGTCCAGCCCATATTCGACCGAGAGAGCACGCCGAGAGTGAAACGCAGCTTGTCATCGAGGGCGCGGAGATAGCCGTCGACGCCCTCCGCCAGCTTTTCGGCGAGCTTGGTATGGAGTTCCAGCACGGAGGCCTGCAGTCCCTTACGATTGATCTGAAGCAACAGCGCCCCGATGAATACCGATGGGATCAGCGCCAGCGCGACGGTAGCGGAAATGAAACGAAAATAGAGGCCGGCTCGGATTCGGCGCATGGAGGGAATTTCTCCGTCCGTTAGGATAAGGCCGGCCGAGTGCTTTGTCAAGGCGATGACATCCTAGGCCTGAGGGCCCAATCCCCGTGGGCCTTTTGGCCAAAATCTCCTAGGCCTAAAGACTCCTGCACAATAGGCCGGGTTGTGGCATACTACGCTCATGTCGGGGCGAACATCCGGCGGCGCTTGGCGGGAATCGTCAGTCCACTCCGTCATTGCCGCGTATTTTTTAGTGTTATCTTTTAGCATCTGCCCCAGATCCGCCAAAGCCTCCGAAGCCGAGAAGGACAAGGCCGGCACGGACGCCAGTTGGGAGCTCATCGAACGGGAAGCGAAGGATCCCGTCCACAGCACGCTCTGGGCCAACAAGCTTTTCTTGCGGGCCCTTCCGCCGCAGTGGCTCGCGGAGATCAACCGGAAAGAAACCGAACGCTTGAACCAGACCCCGCCGGAAGTTCCCGTTTCCACCGACGCCCTTCCCTCCGAGGGACGCATCGCCCGGGTCGTCGACGGCGATACGCTGGAAATCGAGGGACTGGGGCAGGTGCGGCTGGCGGGCGTCGACACCCCCGAAAAGAGCCACCCCACCAAGCCGGTGCAATTCCTATCCGAGGAGGCCACTCAGTTCGTCAAGGAGCTCGCGCCACAAGGCACGGCGATCAAGATCGAGGCCGCCAGTGACGAATTGCGAGACATCTTCGGCCGGCTCATCCTGGTACTTTACCTTCCGGACGGACGGATGTTGAACGCGGAAGTGGTGAAGGCCGGATATGGAATCGCCTTCACGCGCTACCCCTTCAAGTACGAGACGGAATTCGTCGGCTACATGGACGAAGCAATCGCGCAACGCAAAGGCCTATGGGCCAAATCAGGCCTCGAAGAGATTGAGTGGCTGCGCGCGAAAGGCAAGGAGGACCAGTTCGTCGTAACGCCGCTGAGCTACGAGCGGTGGGCCGTGCGCTACGGCAAGCTGCTCTTGGCGGGGCTCACGCAGCATCAGCTGCTGGTGGAGCTCAAGTGGCTTCGCAGGGACCTGTACACGTTCGGGCCGATGGACTTGGATGCCGAACTTCGGCGCAGGGGATACCAGGACGATCCGGGCCCCGGCCCGGAATCGGGGGAAGAGGGGCAACCGCAGGCGAATCAAAGCTGATCATCAAGGGGGATGGATGAGCCGAATTCTCGCCGTAGGCTGGCTGTTGTTGTGTCCGTGGATTGCGGGAGCGAACGAGCCGGACGCTAAGCCGCCCGCTCTAGGCCAATTATCGTCGCAGGTCCCGCAACAGCTGGGCGAAGTTCCGGAAGTGCTGGCCGTTCCCGTCGAAGGAAACGGCTCCCCGACCCCTCCGGCCTCAATCGACTGGAAAGAAGCCTCCAAATTCGTCGGGCAGAAGGTCCAGGTGGAGGGCGAGATCGTCGCCGTCTACCATTTTGAAAAGGTCACTTTCCTCAAATTCAGCAATACCCGAAGCCAGCTCGCGGGGGTCATCTTCAAGTCCGTCTACGGGAAATTCTCACAGGACCCGGCCGCTTTCGATCCGAAGGCCGCATTCGCGCGCAAGATCGTGCGCATCGTGGGGACCGTCAAGGAATACAAGGGCGGCCTGGAAATCGTCATCGACGATCCGGCGCAGATCACCGTCATAGGGCAGAAAGAAATCAAGGTGCTCAATTGGGAGGAAGTTACGCCAGCCCTCCTGGGCCAGCAGGTTACGATCGAAGGAACCGTAGTCTCCGGCTACTCCTCCGCCAAGGTCGTATTCCTCAACTTCCACAATAATTGGACCCGCTACGTTGCCGTCGTCATGTTCCAACGGACCTTCCCCGGACTGATCCGCACGCCGGAGCCCGACCCCGAGGCGCAGGGCAAGAAGGTGCTTGAGCTGTTCAAAGGCAAAAAGATCCGCGCCACCGGCACCATCAAGACCTTCAACGAAAGGCTGGAACTGATCGTCAATACAGCCTCCGACATCCAAATACTGCCCGACTGAGGCCGTCGTGAAATTGCTCGCGCTGTTCTTGGCCGCCGCTTCGGCGGCCCAAGCTCCGGCGACTTATTCAGGGCTTAACCTCCACAACCACAGCTACTGTTCCGACGGCCAGGACACCCCGGAGACGCTCGTAGCCAAGGCCAAGGCCGCGGGGATACGCTACCTGGGCCTCACGGATCACGACAACGTGGAATGCCTATCGCGAGCCAGGGCGGCGGCCCGGCAGGCGGGCTTAAATCTCGTCGCCGGCATCGAGGTCAGCACGGAGGACGATTCGATCCATCTACTGGGGCTCCATATCCGCCCATCCGACCCCGAGATCCTCTCCTTGATCCGCCAGACCCTCAAAGCGCGGCTCGACCGCGCCCGCGCCATCCTGGCGAAGCTGCGCAAGCAGGACATCCCTGTCTCCTTTAAGGATCTGTTGGTCTCCAAATTGCGCTTCCGGCGCGGCCTGGATCCATCCCTGCCCCCCTACCGCCCGGGCGAACTAGAAGCCAAGGGTGAAAAGGCACTGCTCGCGGAGCTGGGCGAACTGCCCCTCACTCGTCCGGATATCGCGCGGTTGCTCATCGAGAAGGGCGTGGCCTCCGATCACAAGCTTCTCTACGACAAGTACCTGGGCGAGAACGGCTGCTGCGGCGTGCCCCTGGCCGGGCCCTCGTACCGCCGCGTCATCGACGCCGTCCACCGGGCCGGAGGGATCGTGGTCCTGGCCCACCCGTACACGCTGCACCAATTCACCGCGTTTCCCCGCAAATACTCCGGGCTGGAGTTCCAGGATTTCGAGTCCCTGGCCGGGGCCTTGCTGGACGCCGGCCTGGATGGCTTCGAGCAGTACAAGCAGCGCTCGGGGCCAGAGGAGCAGGTTCTCAAGGTCATCGCCGATTTCAGCCGGCGCTCGAAACGGACGGTATACCTGACGCCCGGCTCCGATTATCACGGCGATTCGACCGGCAAGATCGGTCCCGCGGAGCTTAAGGCCATCTCCATCCCCCAGCCGGAAGCCGACAAGCTGCTGCGGGTCGTCGATCCACTCGCCGCCTGCCGCGACCTAAAAAACTCCCGGACATTCCAGAACCCGCCGAATTTTTAGTTGGTGCCAGGCATCCACTTTCTACACTTTCTCAACTTTTGGAACTTTTAGGCCTCCTCATTCGTACTTGAGGTATGGGCCGCCAACCGAGACTGCATTTCCCCGGAGCTATCTTCCATGTGAGCGCCCGCGGCAATGGACGACAGACTATCTTTTTTGATTCTCAAGACTGGAACAAGTTTCTTGATATTCTAGGCGAATTAAAACGAATCCGTCCCTTCAAGCTTTACGCTTACTGCCTTATGGGCAATCATATCCATTTGCTGATCGAACCTTCTGGTCCCAAATTGTCCCTAATTATGGGCTTATTACTTGCGCGTTATGCCAAGTACCTTAACGCCAGATTTAAGCGCAACGGGCATGTTTTTCAGAATCGATTTCATGCGCGTCTTTGTGGAAAAGACTCTTATTTCCAACAAGTCATCCGATATATTCATTTAAATCCCGTAGAGGCGGGACTTGCCGATGAACCGTCACGGTGGCCGTACTCGGGACACCTGGAATATCTCGGAAAATCTACCCGCCATCTTATCGATCAGGAACAGCTTTTATCAATGTTGGGCTCTGATATTAGAACGGCACGGGCCGCCTATAGCCAATTTGTCTTGGGTGCGTTAAAAGACGATTATCTTTCTGTGGGCGAGACCGAGGACTTATCCAACGCTCGCGAATCTGACATTCACTTTAAAGCCGTCCAAGTCCATGTTAACGAGAAAAGTCTAGATGAAATTTGCGCGGAATTTAAGCCGATCTCATTGGAAATACTGCGAAGCTCGAGCAAGGTACGGACGGTTTGTCGCGCTCGACATCGTTTTATCGCCTGTGCTTTTGCGGCAGGCTATTCGCTCACTGAAGTCGCGGCCTATCTTGGATTATCTTTGTCTGCGGTTTCAAAAGCACTAAACACCAAAGAACCTAAGGCTTGCCTGAGATCAGCTAATCGAATTTATGTGGACGACGGCAGGCAGCTATTAGAAAGTCAATAAAGTGTAGAAAGTGGATGCCTGGCACCACAATCAGTCCTTCTTATCGTCAGGTACGAAGGACAGGAGAAGCTTCTTAATATCACTGTCGAATTGCTCGACGACGGGCTTATCCATTCCCCAGCCGCCCCGTTTGCGCGCGGCCTCGAGCTGCATAACGGCCTGGCGGATGGGGACCGCCATGGTGATGCCGCCGAACTGGGTCGACGGCAAGCGGGTGACGATGATCTCTACGATCCCGACGACCTCGCCGCGGCTGTTGAGCAGCGGGCCGCCGGAATTGCCCGGGTTGGCGACCGCGTCGGTCTGGATCACCCGGCGCATGACGCGCCGCCCCATGGGGTCGGTCAACGGCTCCCCGTTCTCCGTCTCGACCGGCCATAACCTCTCCGGACCGCTGATGGAGCCGCAATTGAAGCTCCAGTCATAGCCCATGCCGTGGCCGATGGAGCAGACGATTTCGCCGATCTTGGGCGTCTCCTGGGCCAAGGGGAGGGTGGGCAGGTTTTCCCCCTCGATCTTGATGAGCGCCACGTCGAGGTACTTGTCGGCCGCGACCACCCGCGCGTCCACACGCTTCTTCTCATCGCCAAAGAGCTCCACCGAGATATCGGCGCCGGTTTCAACCGCTTCGATCACGTGGTGATTGGTAAGTATGTAGCCGGAGGGATGGATTAAAAATCCCGTTCCCCCTCCCACCGGCTCGCGGTCGGCACCGCGCTGTTCCTCGGCCAATGGGGAGACGGGATTCACCTTCCTACTGCTGTTGACCTTGACCACCGCCGGAGCCGCCTGTTCGAATAGCGCGTTCATCTCCATGCCCAGCTCGCGGAGCAGGCGCCCTCCACCGTTGGGGTTGGGGTTGAGCCGCCGGACGCCTTTAAGGTCCGGTATCTCGGGGGAATTAAACGGCGTGAAAGACCTTATCTGATCGAGGAAATCCGGAGCGCCGTCCGGCTCCTGGGAATGAGCCCGAAGGGCGCCCGCATGGACGAGGATAGAGACGGAAAGGAAAAACACGCCCGCCGCCCGGAACGCACGACACATCATGAACCGCCTCCTGTCCTCTATTAGTACGCGCCGTCGCGGTATTTTAACGTTCGCCGTCGGCCCGGGCAAGGCACGAAGGGCCTACGCTGTCTTGGGTCCTAGGGCCTGGGAACTTCAAGCGAAGCAGGCGCGGCAGGGACTCGACGTATTGGAGCGCGACGAGGACGCATACGCACGCGCCGATGCTGACCGTCCATGGCGCGCCAACCTTGGTGGCGAGCCAGCCGGCCCCGAAGTTCCCGATCGGCGTGGCCCCCATGAACATCATGGTGTAAAAGGCCATGACCCTGCCCCGGAAACGATCCGAGGAAAGGTCCTGGAGCAAGGTATTGACCCCCGCCATCTGCAGCATCACCCCGAGCCCCACGACGGCCATGAGCAACGCCGACAGCCATAAGGCGCGCGAGAGCGAGAAGCCGATCAAGGCCGCCCCGAAGAGAAGGGTGGTGCGCAGGACCAGGCGGTCGAGCCCATCGGGACCGGGGCGCCGAGCCAAGAACAATGATCCCAAGGTCGCCCCGACTCCGGAAGCCCCCATCAGCAAGCCCAAACCCGCCGAGCCGGCATGCAGCACCTCCTCGGCGAATACCGGCATGAGAACGACGAAGGGCATGCCCGCCAGGCTGACGACTCCCAGGAGGATCAAAATGATCCGGATGGGCTCCTCGCGGAGCACGTAATCGACGCCGCTGCGGATCTCCTTGAGCGCGGAGGCACCCGCCTCCGGCGCGGCCGGCCCAGGGAGGCCGCGCATCATCCGCAGCCCGACGAGCACGGCCAGGAAGCTGGCGGCGTTGATCGCAAAGCACACGCCCTCGCCCCAGAGACCGACAATCAGGCCCGCCGCGGAGGGGCCCAAGATCCGCGAGCCGTTGACGATCGTCGAATTCAAGGCGATGGCGTTGTGCCGGTCGGAGGCCGGCACCAGCTCGCCAATGAGCACTTGGCGCGCCGGTATGTCGAAGGCGTTCACGATCCCCAGCAGTGCGGCCAGCGAGTAGATATGCCAGACCTCGATGCGCCCCGACAGCGTTAAGAAGGCGAGCAGCAGCGCCTGCGCCAGGGCCAGGGCTTGGGTCCACAATACCAGCCGCCTCCTGTCGGTGCAGTCTACGACCACACCGGCATAAAGGCCGGCCAAAAAGCCCGGAAACTGCCCGGCGAAACCCACCAGTCCCAACTGGAACGGGTCTCGGGTGAGGCGATAGACGAGCCATGACAATGCTACCTGCTGCATCCAAGAGCCGGTAAGCGATACGAATTGCCCGATAAAAAACAGTCGATAATTCCTATATTTTAGGGACTTAAACACTTGATTAGTATAACAAATCGACTTCGGCGGGCTTTTGGTATAATAAACTGTGAGTTCTTTTCGACTTATTTCCGATTTCAAACCCGCCGGAGACCAGCCCAAGGCGATCGAGGAGTTGAGCGCGGGCCTGAGGGGCGGCGCTCAACCGCAGGTCCTGCTCGGAGTCACCGGCTCGGGGAAGACGTTCACCATGGCCGCCGTCATCGAGCGGCTCGACCGACCCACCTTGGTCATATCTCCCAATAAGGTCCTCGCCGCGCAATTGTACGCGGAATTCAAGGCCTTTTTCCCCCAAAACGCCGTGGAGTACTTCATATCGTACTACGACTATTACCAGCCGGAAGCCTACGTACCATCGACCGACACCTACATCGAGAAGGATTCGGCGGTCAACGAGCATATCGACATGCTGCGGCTGAAGGCTACCAGTTCCCTCTTGTCCCGGCGCGACGTCATCGTGGTGGCCTCGGTGTCTTGCATCTACAACATCGGCTCCCCCGAAAACTACAAGGAGCTTTGCCTCGGGCTGCGCGTCGGACAGGCGATCTCGCGAGAGGAGATACTGGGCGGCCTAGTCGCCACCCATTACGAACGCAACGAGACGGAGTTCGCCCGTGGCAAATTCCGGGTCAAGGGCGGCGTCATCGACGTATTCCCCGCCTACGGCGACAGCGCCGTGCGCGTCTGCCTCGAGGACGGGCGTATCGCCTCCTTGAGCGGCCTGCATCCCTTGACGGGATCGAAGACCGCCGAGTTCGAGCAATGCTTCATCTACCCCGCCAAGCACTATCTCACGACCCGGCCAGAGCTAGACCGGGCCCTCGGCACCATCGAGGCCGAGCTCCAGGAGCGCCTCGCCTACTTCAAGGACCGGGGCAAGCTGCTGGAGGCGCAGCGGCTCGAGCAGAGGACCCGCTACGACATGGAGATGCTCCGCGAGCTGGGTTTCTGCCATGGCGTCGAGAATTACTCGAGGCACCTTTCGGGGCGGCCTCCCGGCGCCCGTCCCTTCTGCCTGCTCGACTATTTCCCCCGGGATTACCTCCTCTTCATCGACGAGTCTCACGTGACGGTGCCGCAGATACGCGGCATGTACGAGGGCGACCGCGCGAGGAAGGCGACCTTGGTCGACTTCGGCTTCAGGCTGCCGTCGGCGATGGACAATCGGCCCCTCAAGTTCGACGAGTTCGAGTCCCTGGTGGGGCACAGCGTCTTCGTCTCGGCCACTCCCGGCCCTTACGAGCTGCGCAAGTCCGGCGGCGCGGTCGTCGAGCAGGTGATACGGCCCACCGGCTTAGTCGACCCCGAGGTACTGCTACACCCGACGGAAGGACAGATCCCGCACCTCATCGGACTCATCGCGGAGCGCGCGGCGAAAAAAGAGCGCACGCTCGTGACCACCCTGACCAAGAGGACCGCCGAGGATCTGACCACCTATCTCGCGGGCAAGGGGCTCAAGGTCCGCTACCTCCACTCCGATATCGACTCGCTCACCCGGGTGGAGATACTCAAGGAGCTGCGCCTCGGACGATTCGACGTGCTCGTCGGCATCAACCTGCTCCGCGAGGGGCTTGACCTTCCCGAGGTTTCCCTGGTCGCCGTGCTCGACGCCGCCAACGAGGGCTTCCTGCGCAGCGAGACGACCCTGATCCAGATCGCGGGGCGCGCCGCCAGGCACCTGGGCGGCCAGGTGGTCTTTTACGCCGACGCCGTCACGGGCTCGATGCGCCGCGCCTTGGATGAGATGCAGCGGCGGCGGGCCCTCCAACTGGAATACAATCGGACGCATCATATCACGCCGAGGGGCATACAAAAGGCCGTGCAGGACTTAGAGGAATTCCAGACCCATGCCAAGACCGAAGCGCTCTCCATGGTGCGCAGCGCCCAAGCCAAGCCCCTCAACAGAAAAAATTTGCCCCATCTGGTGGCGGACTTGGAGCGCCAGATGAAGGAGGCCGCCGACAATCTCGACTTCGAGCTGGCGGCGGCCCTGCGCGACAGCATCATCGAGCTCCGGGAGATGAGCGGACTCAAAGCCCCTCTTTCGCGCGAACGCCGGGACGGCTCGACCCGGCGCGGCGCCAAGCGCGCCGTCCGCAGGTAATGAAAACCCCGGAGGTATCCGCACTGATCCGCGCGGCGTTGCGGGAGGACTTAGGAAACGGCGGAGACCTCAGCACGCGTTTCTTCGTGCCCGTCGGCGTCCGGCTCCGCGGCAGGATCGTGGCCAGGCAGTCCGGCGTCATTTGCGGGATGGGGGTCGCCAGGGAGGTGTTCAAGGCCGTTTCGCCGGCTATCCGATTCAAAGCCTTGGCGCGAGACGGCGACCGGGTCGGGCCGCACGCCGTCGTGGCGCGACTGGAGGGGCCGCGGCAGATCCTGACGGCGGAACGCACCGCGCTTAATTTCCTCCAACGCCTCTCGGGCGTCGCGACCCGGGCCCGCGCGTTCGCCGAGCGCGTCCGGGGGACGCGCGCCCGCGTCTACGATACCCGCAAGACCTTGCCGGGATGGAGGGCTCTCGATAAATACGCGGTCCGCTGCGGCGGGGCCAGCAACCACCGCATGGGCCTCTATGACATGGCCATGCTCAAGGACAATCATCTGCGATTCGGTGGCGCGCGCCTCAAGAAGGCCGTGGCGGCTTTCCGTAGGCGCCACCCCAGGACGCCGCTGTTGATGGAGGCCAAAACCCGCGCGCAGGTCAAAGCGGCCCTCTCCTGCGGCGCCGACATCATCTTGCTAGACAACATGCCGCTGCGGCGCCTGCGCCGCGAGATCGCGCATATCCGCCGCGCCGCGCCCTCCAAGCACATCGAAGTCTCGGGAGGCGTCTGCTTGTCGAACGTGCGCCGCATCGCGCGCCTGGGCCCGGACCGCATCTCGGTGGGCGCGCTCACCCATTCCGCTCCCGCCCTAGACCTCAGCCTGGAGATCGACCATGGAATTGCCCGGAATACGTAAGCTCGTCCATCGCCCACTCGTGGACTCGACGCAGACCGTCGCCCGTGAATTGGCGGAGCACGGCGCCGAGGAGGGAACCCTCGTCTGGGCGGACGAGCAAAGCCGCGGCCGAGGCCGCATGGAGCGCAGCTGGCAGTCGCCCCCCGGGGGGCTTTACCTCTCGCTCATCCTGCGCCCCAAGATGGCACCGCAGCGCCTAGCGGAGCTTAGCCTCGCCGCGGCCGAAGCCGTCGCCAAGGCCCTCAGCCATGCCACCGGGCTCGAGACGGCGGTCAAACCCCCCAACGACGTTTTCGCCAAGGCGCCCGGCCCCTCCCCTGAAGCCGAGGCCTCGCCTAATCCCGGGCGCCTCAGCGCCCAAGACGTTCCCGCTGGATATAAGAAGGTGTCGGGAATACTCGTCGAAGCGTCCGGAGGGCCTTCCCACATCGATTGGATCCTCATCGGCATCGGCGTGAACGTCAACAACGAGGCCCCTAAATCCATCCCCTTGGCCGGGTCCCTCAAGGATTTGGCTGGCAGGCAGTTCGAGATCGAGGCTCTGCTGCGCCTCATCTTGGAGGAATTTCAGTCTAAATACCGCGGTATCCTGAGCGCCTCCAATGGGCACATGGAAAAGCCGCATTAACGGCAATTTTTACGCGCTTTGAGCGCTTTTAGAAAGGCCGCCGTTGAAAATGCGGCGGCCTCGAAGAAAAAATGGTATAAAATGCCGATGGCAGAGACCTATTTGACACGCGCCGGCTACGAGAAGCTCGTAAGCGACCTACAGGCCCTCAAGCGGCGCAAGACCCAGCTCTCCAAAGAAATCGGGGAAGCCGCCGAGAAAGGAGACCTCCGCGAGAACGCCGACTACACCTCCGCCAAGGAAAAGCAGGCCGAGGTGCTGCGCCGCATCCACGAGCTCGAGGACAAGCTCAAGGGCGTACGTCTCATCGATGATCTCAAGATCAAGGACGGCGAGGTGCAGATCGGCGTGCGGGTGACGCTCCGCGAAAAGGATTCGGGCGAGGAATACGTATGGACCTTGGTCGGCGCCGACGAGGCCGATCCGGCCGCCGGGAAGATATCCGTATACGCCCCGCTTTCCCAAGGGATCCTCGGCAAGAAGGTGGGCGAAGAGGTCAAGGTCCAGCTTCCCGCCGGCCCCAAATCCTTCAAGATCCTGAAAACGGAACCGGCGCTTTAAGCGCCGCCAGGCGATGGACGCCAAGACGCTCTCGGATTCCATCCGCGCCAAGGCGCGCTCCCTCGGCGCCGATCTGGTCGGCATTGCCCCGGCTCTCCTTCCAGAGGCTTCCGGCGGCCCTCAAGCCTACCGCGAGTGGATCGAGAACGGCATGCACGCGACGATGGCCTATATGGCCCGCGATCCCCAGGGCCGGGACTCCATCACCCGTTGGTTTCCTGCCGCCAAGTCCGTCGTCCTGCTGGGATTTAGCTACGCCGGACAGCCGCCTCTTTCCGGCCCCGACGAGCCCTCGGGCACCGGCCGCGTCGCCCGTTACGCCGTTTCCAAGGACTACCACGACACGCTCAAGCACAAGCTCAAGGAGCTCCTGGCTTGGATCCGTGAGCAGTCCGCGCCCATCTCGGGGAAGTTCTTCGTGGACAGCAGCCCCGTACTCGAGCGGCTCTATGCACGATACGCGGGGCTCGGCTGGGTCGGAAAGAACACCCTCCTGATCCACCCGAAACTAGGCTCCTTTTTCTTCCTGACCGGCCTGGCATTGGACCGCGAGCTCGAGGCCGACGAGCCGCTGCCCGACCATTGTGGAAAATGCAACCGCTGCGTCGAATCCTGCCCGACGGACGCCTTCCCCCAAGCCCGGGTATTGGACGCCTCGCGCTGCATCGCGTACCTGACCATCGAGCATCGAGGCCCCATCCCTGAGGGACTTCGGGAGGGGACCGGCGACTGGATTTTCGGCTGCGACATTTGCCAGGATGTCTGTCCCTGGAACCGGTTTTCGAGGCCGAATCCCCTGTTTTCCCCACAGATCCCCCAACGCCTTGAGCTCGAGTCCGTCGCGGCGCTTTCCGACACCCAATTCGACGAGCGCTTCGCCCAGACGCCGGTAGAGCGCGCCGGCCGGCGGGGCCTAGTCCGCAACGCCCTCCTGGCCATGGGGAACTCCGGCGACCCGGCGCACCGCCCGCAGCTGGAGAAATTCGCCGAAGACCACGATCCGATGCTCGCCGAACAGGCCCGCTGGAGCCTGGCCCGCTTGGGGAGGATCGCATGATCCGCGCGGGCCTTTTGCTGATGGCGTTAAACGCCGGCGCCTGGGCCTCCCCCATCCCGCATGACCGCCATGACCCGCATGAGGTGGTCCCTCCCAAGAAAATTCCCGAAGGGATGGGGGAAGACGAAGGGGAGCCCTGGCCGGTGCGCCTAATCGTATGGCCCATCCGACGCGGCATGTTCCTGCCCTTGCCCGTCGTCGACACGGACCCCAATCGAGGCGTGACCATGGGCATGATGCCGATCTGGGTGATCCAGCACCGCAGCGAGGAGCGCATCGAGCATATCTTCGCGCCTTCGCTGACGTACAACCATATTTTCCAAGGTAACCCGACCCTGCGCTACTATTATTACCGGACCCCGCAATCCCAAATAGTCCTGCGGGGCTCGATGGCCTTCCTCAACGACCGGGAACTCTTCGGGGAATACGTCGACAGCGATTTCCTGGGCAGGGGCATGGTGGCCGAGCTGCAGGGGCAATACAACGTCGATGGCTCGATGCGTTTTTTCGGCATCGGTCCGGCGACGCCAAGATCCAACGAGACCAATTACAGCCTGGACGTCATCTCCTACCGCGCCGCCCTGGGCCTCCCGATGTTCTCTAAGGGAAGCCCCTGGATGTTCAAGTTCTCGCACGAAATGGCCGGCACCAAGATTTCCAACGGGCCCATCAACTCCGTGCCCGATCTCCGAGCGCGTTTCCCGCAGCTCGAGCCCGCCCACCGCCACCAGATTTCGCGCTTTAGGTGGATGCTGGAGTACGATACCCGCGACAACGAGATCACCACGTCCCGCGGCAGCTACGCGCATATCTTCATCGATGGCTCGCGCCGTGGCTTCGGCAGCGAATACCTCTACCATTTCTACGGCGCCGACCTGCGACAATTCTACCGGCCTTCCCCCGAATCCCCATTCGTGACAGCGGGCAACGTCAAATTCCAGCAGATCGTCGGGGACGCCCCTTTTTGGTTGATGCCCCAATTGGGAGGCAAATACATCCACCGCGCCTACGGCGACGGCCGCTATATCGACAACGGCCTCCTGGTCGCCAACATCGAGGAGCGCTACACTTTTTATCAAGTGAGGATGTCGGGGGTCACCACCGAATTCGAGCTCGCCCCCTTCGTCGGCGTGGGCACGGTCTTCGACACGCCGGGGCGTATGCGTTCCAATTACGCCCGGCCGGTTTACGGCGCCGCGATCCGGGCCGTCGCGCGGCCCCAGGTGGTCGGCTCCGTCGATTTCGGCGTGGGCCAGGAAGGCCTGGCGGCCTTCATGGACATCAACTACTCGTTCTAGACAATTTCTCACGCCGGGGCGGACCTAAAGGCCTATCGCCCCCAGGACCATTGGCCCATGCGACTACGCTATTTTAATGGCATACCTATTAGGTCATGCCTTCGTTTACCCGTAAGGCACTCTATTTCACGATAGTTCCATATTACCTGGCGCTCCCCGCGCGCCTGGCCGCAGAATTCGACAATGCGGACCTCGTTGAGTGGGCCAGGAAAGAGATCCATCAGGAAAATGGACCTAATCTTAAAGTACATGAGAATCCGAATCCGGTGCAGTTGCCTCTGCGCAACTCGGAAGGCACCTTATTCTTGCCCGAAGAGTGCTTTCCCGACTCGAAATTAAGCGCCGCCGTCATGAACGAGGTAGATGCCTATCTGGCTGTTGCCCCGAACGGCTCAAAAGAGGAACTAGAGGCGGCTTTTAGCTCCGTGTCCGAGGTCGCTCTGCGATGGGCTCATTCCATTGTGGATCCGGTCCTAAAGGGACGGCCCCTTGATAAGATTCAAGCGCTCAAGGCCGTCCAAAACCGGTTGATCCGCAATCCCGCGATACCTCCCTTCCACGAATTTCTAGATTCCGGCTACCCAAACAGCGCCGGTTGGGTATCGCATATGCATGCCTGGAGCGGCCGAGACGGTGCTTGGGTTCATCATCGCAATGCCGGCAACACTGTTTCCATGGCGCTAAATCCATCTACTGCACCTGATCCGTTTACTCAAGAGCTATATCGAACGCACGAATGGAGCCACATTGTCGACATGGCACGCTACAATCAGCTCGATGATCGGGGGCGAGCCGCAGGTGAAATGAACCCATCACCCCGGCACGCGTTTTTTACCGAATCGAAGGCCTTCGCCCTATCTTATTTACTGAACAAATCCTTGATCTGGAACGAAGCGCCGCCGTTTCAGCGGTTTCTGAGCAAAATGCTAGCAGGAGGACTTTACCCGTGGGCAGAAAAATTAAATATTAGTAGCAACGGGGACAAGCCGGCCGGCACGGATGACGCAAGGGTGGCTAAAAAGTCGAACATCATTTACGTCCGAACGATCAAACCATAACCGATCTGCGCTTCACGGAATCCGCTCAACATTTTGAGCCGGGATCCATCCCTTCTCTCGTCTTTCATTCTCACACCAAAACCAGCCGCTTTCTTCATTCAAAACAGTCAGCTTATCACCGATACCGACTGACAGCTCCGTTGCATCGTAATCTCTAGCGACGATTACATCGTCTCCGATCCTCTGGAGGATTGCCTCAGGCACCCATCCACCCTTCCCGGACCGGGTTACGCACCATGCCCAACCTTTCCATTCGCCTTGCTTGGGTTGGACTGTCAACTTTTCGCCTCTTTTGACCCGCAACGGATTTGGATAGGCTGATTGGTAGGGAGTGCGAGCAAAAACTCTGAACAAGTATTTTGAGCCGGTTGAGATAAAATAGTTACCCGTACTTATACTTGACCCCAAAACCGCCCTTGGGCCAATCGCACTTGATGTTGTCGAAGGGGCAGAGCATGCGGCAGGCGCCGCACTCGATACAGTTCTCGTAGGCCACCAAAATCTTCTTCTGGTGCTCCTCCCACTCGTAGACCTTGGCCGGGCATACGGTGGTGCAGGGCTTGTCCTTGCATTTCGTAACGCAGGGAGAATCGGCGCCCGAGTTGGAGATGTGTATATGCGATTCCGGGGATTTCTTGTACTCGAGGAAACCTAGCTTGGCCTCGACCGTCATCTTTTCCATCAGATCGCCACCTTCCGCAATGGCCAAAGGTCGCGGGCCAGTCGAATGGGCCCGCGCTTGAGCACCATCTTCATGGCTTTCTTGAGATGGTCCCTCTTGGGCTGCCCGTCGGCCGAAAAGCGCAGATGCGCCAGGTCGCAGGCCAATTGCGGATAAAAGTCCAAGAAGCCCGGGCTGTTCTCGACGGACTCCTCAAGATCCTTTATTTCCTCGAGATCGGGCCAGACATAGGAGGCCTTGAGCTTGCCGACATAAGCGGAAAGAGACGCCTTGCTGAAGTCCCCCTTCTTCTTGGCCTCGATCACCGTCTCGCCGGCGAGCCTGCCGGATGTCATCGCCAGGTTGGAGCCCTCGCGGTAGGGCGGATTGACCATCTGCGCGGCGTCCCCCGCCACGAGGAAGCCGTCGGCGGCCAAAGGCGGCATCGACTTGAACCCCCCCTCGGGGATGAGATGCGAGGAGTACTCCAGGGTCTTGGAGCCGGAGATGAGCTTGCGGATCAGGGGGTGGTCCTTGACGCGCTCTAAGTGGTCGGAAGGGCGTATCCCCTTCCTCTGATAATCGGAAAGCTTGCAGCCCACTCCCAACGAGAGGGTCTCTTTGTTGGTATAGATGAAGGCGTAGCCGAGCATGCCCTCGGTGATGGAGCCGAAAAGCTCCATCGTGGCCCCTTCGCCCTTCTCCAAGGCGAAACGGTCCTCGATCTTCTCGGCGGGAAGCTCCAGCACTTCCTTGGCTCCCAAGGCCACCTCGCTGGGCTTGAGCTCGTCGATAAAGCCCGCCTTCTGGGCCAGGATGGAGTTGACTCCGTCACAGGCGATGACCACGCTGCCCAGCAGCTCGTCGCCCTCGCTCGTCTTGATGCCCTTGATTCGGCCTTGATCGTCGCGGACCACGTCGCGTACCGTCACGCCGCTGTAGATCTCGGCGCCGGCCTCCGCCGCCTTGGACGCGTACCATTGGTCGAAGCGCACGCGGATGATGGTGTAGCAGTTGGGGATGTCCTGGAGGAACTTGAGCGACTTGTAGCCGACGGTGATCCAGGAATCCCGGGTGGTGATGCAGGTCTTCTGCTCGACGATGGGGCGCTCGATGGCCGCGGCCGGGTCCTTCCAGAACTCCGGGAGGATCTCGTGCAGCATGCGCGAATAGAGCACCGCGCCCTGCACGTTCTTGGCGCCCGGATACTCGCCGCGGTCGAGCACGACCACGCTAAGGCCGGCCCGGGCCATCGTGATCGCGGCCGACACTCCGGCGGGCCCGGCCCCTACGACGATCGCGTCAAAATCGGACACCTACGACGTCCCGTTGCCCGCCTTGCCGATGACGTTCTCAACCTTCTCCAGAAGCGCCTCGGCCTTGAACGGCTTGGTCATGAAGCCCGCCACCTGCGAAAACTTTTGGAACAACGTCTTAGAAGGCTCCAGGGCGGTGAGGACGATGATCGGCATCGCCTTCATGCTGCCCTCCTGGGCGATCTTGAGCTGCAGGGAATAGCCGTCGATGCCGGGGAGCATGACGTCGAGCACCAGGAGATCGGGTTTGGCCTTGATGATGCTGTCCCAGGCGTGCCGTCCGTTGTCGCAAGTCGACACCTCGTAGCCGGCGTGCTCGAGCGTGAACTTGACGAGGTTGAGCATCTCGGGCTCGTCGTCGATGACCAAGACCCTTTTCTTGGCCATTATAGATCCTTCGCCTCGGCGAGCTCCTTGTAGCGGGCCGGGTTCTTCTTCTTGAGCTCCTCGACGAGCTTCTTGCGGTGCTCGGCCCAAGCCTTGGCGTTGGGCCCGATCTTGCGCTTGCCGTCGTGGACCAGGAACTCCCAGATCTTCTTGCCCTCGGCCTGATCGATCTTGCAGCCGGGCTTGGCCATCATGCGCTTGACGTAGCGGGACCAGATGTTGGCTTCCACCTGCCAGGCCTCGGGATTCTTGAAGAGCTCGGGTTGGGACTTCTTGAGATCTGAGACCGCCGCCTCCTTCTTGGCCTTCTCGACGTCGGGCTCGACGAAGCGCGAATTGAGCGGCCGCGCCGGGGAATGGCACTGGGCGCAGCGCGCCTTGAGCAGGCGGTAGCCCTCCTGGACGTCGGCGGGATAGCCCTTGACGATCGAGTCGATCTCCTGCGGGCCGAAATCGTTCGGATAGGGGTTCTGCAGGGCCTTTTCCTTCTCGAGCTCCGCGGCCGATTTCTTGGCCTGGGCCGAGGCGAGGCCGGCCCAGGAGAAGGCCAAACACCCGACGGCGAAAAGAAGCGTTCCTTTCCTCATGTGGGTCCTCCTAGAAGCCCAAATCGTCCTTCTTGGCGATGCTCATCAGATAGGTTAGCAAATCTTCGAGCTCGGCCCCCTTTATTTTATCCTTCCAAGGCGGCATGTACAGGGGAGGGACCGGGCCGTCAGGGTTGTACTTGACGATGGCCGAGCCGGGAACGCCGTTCTGTATCTTGGCGCGTAGCTCTTCGCGCGTATAGGTTCCCACGGTTTCCGGCAGCGTGGGCTCGCGCCCGAGCGACATGGCTTCGTGCAGCTTGCCCTCATCGCCCGCCACGGAGGCCAGCTCGGGCTGTCCTGGACCCAAGGCGTTGTAATTGCGCCGGCCCTCCTTGGCGTCGACGCCGTGGCAGCCGGCGCAGCCGTATTTCTTGAACACGAAGCGGCCGTGCTCGACGGCCGAGCCGAACCTGGGCTCGGGCTTGGGCGCCGCCGCCACGAAATAGGTCGACGGGATCGGCTCGTGGCTGAGCGACAGCAGGTAGGCCGTGATCGCGTCCGCGCCGCCCTTGGGAAGCTCCCGCGTGAAATCCGGCATGCCGCTGGGAGCGATCGGCTCCTTATTGTACTTGGCGAAGGGATCGTTCGGAACGAAATCCATCGGGACGTTCGTCAGGTGCGCCTCGATCCAAGCCTGCAGCTTCCACTCCTCCTTGGGCAAGGGCTTGCCGTCCTTCTGGATCAGCGAAAAATTGTAGGGGGCGACCCTCTCGAGCGGTTTGTCGGCGATGTCGCCCAAGTCCACGCTGATGACGCCGCCGACGCGGTTGATCTGATGGCAGCCCATGCAGCCGTGGTTTTCCATCAGCTTCCGCCCCATGGCCACGGTCTCGGCGCCCTTGAGCGTCTCGAAATTGGCGTGGCAGCGGGCGCAAGAGGCCTGGATCAAGGAACCCTTGAGCAGGGGTTTTTCCCAGTTCTCGACGTCCCCATGGGCCGCCTTCGCCGTCGTCGCCAACCCCTGCCCGGCGTGGCAGGAGGTGCAGGCGAATTTCTGGAACGGATGGTCCTTGACGACACCCTTCAAGTCCGGATGCCCCGTGAATGGCTGCTCCTTGAGGTCCGTCTTGAGCGTCGGGTTGGCGAACTCGTCCATGCCGACGTGGCAGGTGATGCAGCGATCGACGGCATCCAAGTCCTTGACGATGATCTGGCGGATCATCACCGGCTGATCGCGCAGGCCCTTGGCCTGGTCCCGCAGGGCCTTGGCCTCCTCGGGGCTCTTGGCGCTCGCCGCCCTCTCCTCAAGCTTGGCGGATTGAGCCCTGAAGAATTCCTTCTGGTACTTGCGCCACTCGGTGTCGTGATCGATATACAGCGCGACCAGGAAGGAGGCCAGGAGCAGGGCGTTGAAGAGATAAAAAAGCTTGCGCATTATATGTTGAGGCTCAAGGCCGGGATCGTCAGGACGTATTTGATCTGGAAGCCGAGCCGCGCGCCCATCTTCAGCAGCACACCCATGGTGCAGACCACGAGGAACATCGTCACCAGGTAGCGGGTCCAATCCAGACCGCGGATGTACTTCTGCGGCAGCAGGAAGCCGAAATAAAAGTAGAGGGAACCGAAGAAGACGAGCCAAAAGCCTTGAAGCCACGGAAGGCCGAAGGCGACGTTGCCTATCACCGCCACCGCCGCCATGGCGAGGATGAAGAGCAGCGTGGATTTAAGCTCCGGCAATTCGCGCTGGATCAGCTTGGGCCCGACCATCGCGAATACGCCCCCTAGGCCCAACACCGGAAGCCCCAGCCAAATCGGCAGCGAGGCGTCCCCCTTGGGCCCGAACACGCTCCAGGTCGGCGGGGGCGGGGCCTGCTGGATCAGCCAGGACTCCCAAGGCCAGTACCACGCGAAATTCGGCCCGCGGCAATAATAGCCGATGTAGATGAGGATGAACCACATCGCGACGCCCAAAAGGAATTGGATGTTGGCGAAGCGGCGCTCCTTCCACGCATAATAGCCGACGCCCTTGGGGTTAGTATCAATATAGGGGATCGCCATCAGCCCAACGATGATGAGGTTCGGGAGCACGACGCCCGCGATCCAGGGGTCGAAATAGACGAGCAGCTCCTGGAGGCCGACGAAATACCACGGCGCCTTCGACGGGTTCGGGGTGACGTTGGGATTGGCCTCAAACTCCAGGGGCGCGTTCATCCAGATGCTCCAGAGCATGATGGCGAGCAGGCAGCCGGCCGCCGCGATGTATTCGCGGACGATCAGGTTGGGCCAGACCTCGACCTTCTGCTCATTGGGATCGATGGGGGCGGCCGAGAAGCTGTCCTTGCGGATGCGCCAGAAATGGAGGATCAACAGGACGCCCACGATCAAGGGTACGGCCACGCAGTGCATGACGTAAAATCGCAGCAGGGTATTCTCGCCCACGATGGTGCCGCCCAGCAGCACGAAGCGCACGTCGTTGTTGATGCGCATGCCGAGCAGCGACGAGAACGGGCCCTCATTGCCCAGCCCGGGCGTGGCCCCCGCCATGTTGGTGCCCACCGTCACCGCCCAGATGGCCAGCTGATCCCACGGCAAAAGGTAGCCCGTAAACGAGAGGAACAAGGTCAGCGTCAGCAGCAGGACCCCGACGCCCCAATTGAACTCCCGGGGTTTCTTGTAAGAGCCGGTGAGGAAAACGCGCACCATGTGCAGGATCACGAAGACCACCATCGCCTGGGCCGACCAGCGATGCATGTTGCGCATGAGCTTGCCCAGGGTGATGGCGAACTCCAGGTCCTTCATGTCCTGATAGGCGAGGTCCACGGTGGGCCGGTAATAGAACATGAGCAGCACGCCGGTGACGGTGAGGATCAAGAACAGCATGAATGAGATCCCGCCGAGGCCCCAGGTGAAGGTCCACTGCAAGGCTCGGGGGCGTATGCGGACTGGGTGCAGGTGCAACCAGACGTTGCCGATGATATGAGCGGAGCGGTCGCGCGGGGTGTCCTTCCAAACCCCGCCTCGGAATATGCTGCGCCAGACTTGGGAATCGACGACCGACTTCTTGAGGGTGTCGAAATCGGGAAGCTTGAAGCCGTTTCCGCCGCCGTTTGCCTGCGTCGAGGAGGGCGTCGGAGACGCGGTTTCAGCCATCAGGCGTATTGGACGAAATAAGGTTCTTCCGTGCGCAGGCCCGGCCGGTCCTCGAGGATCGCCTTATCGACGAGAAGATCGCCCGTCGCGGTAAGCTCGATCTTGGTCCGCCAGAGGGCACGGGGCGCCGGCCCGGCGATCACGTCGCCCTCCTTATCGAAGTTGGAGCCGTGGCACGGGCAACGGAAGCGGTCTTGATCCGCGAACCAGTTGGGGGTGCAGCCGAGGTGGGTACAGCGCGCCCAGAGGGCGTAGAAGCCCTTCTCGGTGCGCACGATCCAAACCCGCTGCTCGCTGAGCCATTTCGTGGAGACCCCGAGATCGTAGGACTTCGCGGGCCCCGCGTTGAACTTCTGGGAAGGCTCGTAGATGACGTTCGGGAAGAAAAACCTCGCGGTCGCGGCGGCGGTGGCCCCGAAGAAGCCCACCAGCGAGGCCCAGCCGATCCAAAGGAAGTCGCGCCGCGTCACCTGTCCCGACGGTTTCGCGGGCGCCGGTCCCGCGGCCGCCGGAGGCTGATCTGTCATCGCGTGCGAATGTAACACTTCGGCAAATTGGTTGTCAAGTTCGTCATCGGGAAGGTACAATCGGACAAAGGATGCGTCAAAACCTGTCAGGCGGAAAGGGATCCTTCCATGCGCGCATCTGGGCCAAGCTGTTGCGCCATGACCGCGCCCACGACCTGATTCGGCCGGCGGATGCCGTCGTAGCCGCTATTTCGGGCGGTGCCGATTCGGTATGCCTGGCCCACTTCCTGAGCCGATTAGCCGATCGCCGAAACCTCCGCCTTCGCTTCGTGCATCTCCACCACGGCTTGCGCGGCAGGGCCGCAGACCAGGACGCGCGATTCGTCGTCAGCCTGGGGCGCCACCTGAATACCCCGGTCACGGTCATTGCGATTCCCGTCGCCAAAGTCGCGCGTCAAGAACGAAGAAGCCTTGAAGACGCCGGACGGCTGCTGCGCTACCGCGCCCTCGCCCGGCGCGCCCGGGCCTGGGGCTTCGAGAAGGTGGCCACGGGCCATCACCTCGACGACCAGGCCGAGACGCTCCTGCTGCATCTGCTTCGGGGGAAGAATCCGAAAGGGCTTTGCGGCATGCCGGCGCGGCGGCCCATGGCAAAGGGCGTGTCGCTCGTGCGCCCCCTGCTATGCTTAAGCCGCGACGAGATCCTGCAGTATCTTGCCTACCACCGGCTTTCGTGGCGCGAGGATCGATCCAATCGCTCTACGCGCTTTACCCGCAATTGGGTACGGCAACGCCTGCTTCCTCTATTAGCGAAGAGGTCCCCAAAAATACGGGAGCATCTGGCCGCTATCGCTGAAGGCCTGCGAGAGGCTGGATTCGCAGGCCCGCGCGCTCGCGGATCACGGGGCCGTGCCCCGGGCAGAGGGTCTCTACGTCGAGCGAGGCCAGGCGCTCGATCGAACCGCGGGACGCGGCGGCGTCGACGCCCAGGCCGGGCTTAAGCCGCCCGCCTCGGTTATCCAACGCGTCTCCGCAAACGAGCACCTGATGCACTGGATCGTAGAGGCTCAAGGATCCGTCGGTGTGCCCGGGAGTATGGAAGACCTGCCATCCCGGCAGGGCGCGCAGCGGCTCCTGGGGGGACGCGGCGACCACCCGCGCGAGGGGCTCGAGGCCGGAACTCCAGAAAAACGCGCCCCGCAGCCGGTCGCCAAAGCCGCGATACGGCGGCGGGGGTGCGTTTCCCGTCAACGCAGGGATGTCCAAGGGGTGCGCGAAGACCTTCACGAGGCGGCGGCTTAAGATAAAGGCCGCCGCGCCGCTATGATCGGGATGGGCGTGCGTGAGCACGATCCTCTGGATCTCCTCGAGATGGAACCCTCCGTCGCGCATCTCGGCGAGCAGCGAGGAGGCGCGGCGGGCGGGGCCGCAATCCACCAGGGCCCAGCCCGCCGCCTCCTGGATCAGGTAGGCGTTGACCGCGCCTCCCGCCTCCAGCAGGTACAACCCGTCCCGGATGCGCCGCACTCAGCGGTATTCGATCGTCACTTCCTTCAAGATCACGGGGGTGAGGGGCCGGTCGCTGCCGTCGCGCGGCGTCGTGGAGATGACGTCGGCCACGTCCTGGCCCTCGATCACCTCGCCGAATATCGTGTGGCGGTTATTGAGCCATGGGGTCGGCGCGACGGTGATGAAGAACTGGCTGCCGTTGGTGTTCGGGCCGGCGTTGGCCATCGCCAGAAGCCCCGACTTATCGAAACCGCGCCGCGAGAATTCGTCCTCGAAACGGTAGCCCGGCCCGCCCGTCCCGTTGCCCAAGGGATCGCCCCCCTGTATCATGAAGCTGGGGATCACCCGATGGAACAAAGTGCCGTTGTAGAGAGGGCGGCGCACCTGCTGGCCCGTATTGGGCTCGATCCATTCCTTGCGGCCCGTGGCCAAGCCGATGAAGTTTTCCACGGTTTTCGGAGCGTCGGCGGGCAATAGGCGGACGACGATCTTTCCCTTGCTGGTTTGCAGCACCGCGTGCGGCGTCTGGACTTCCGACTTCTTGGCCGCGGGCTGAGCCGCGGAGCCTTCGCTTTTCATGGTTTCTCCAGTAGGCACGGCCTTGCCGGCGCATCCGGCGCCGGCGAGCGCTAGCCCCAAGCTGATCATCATTGGCTTCATTTCTTCTCCTCCAATACCTGCTTCGGGATGCCGATGTCGAGCACCTTGAGCTCCCCCACGTTTTGCGCGGCATGCGGGGCTAGCAGCCCTTTTTTCGGCAGCCCCAGCGCCAGGGTACGCGCCGCCCGCACGAATACCCCGCTGTGATGCCCGCTGTCCGGGTTGAGCCCCGAGGGGATGTCGACGGCGATGATCGGCTTGCCCGAGCGCATCATGCCCTGTATGGCCTCGCGCACGACCCCCGCCGGCTTGCCCGAGGAGCCTGTGCCCAGCAGCGCGTCCACCGCCAGATCCGCCTCGGCGAGGCCGCGCTCCAGCCAATCCCCCTCCTTCCCTAACTCCCGGACCGGCACTCCCGCCTCGGCGGCTTTGCGGAGATTCGCTTTCACCTCCGACCCGTAGCCCGGCTCGCGGGAAGGAACGATGAAAACGGAGACCGCGCAGCCCTTGGCCTTGAGGTGGCGGGCGGCCACGAGCCCGTCTCCGCCGTTGTTGCCCCGGCCGCAGCAAACGACCACCCTGCTGGATTCGATGGGCTTGCCCAAACGCATCATAAGGTAATCCGCCGCCTGCTCGGCGACAGCCCTCCCCGCGTTCTCCATTAATTCCAGGGGCGGCACGCCCGAGCGCTCGCTGGCCCGGTCGATGGCCGCCATTTCCGCGGCGGAGACGGCGCGCAGCCCCTCGAATCGGTCGGGTATGGGCGACTTGGGCATCAAAAGACTCGAAACACCGAAACGGCGGTGCCGACCAGCACCGCGGCCGCGACCAAGACGGCGATCAACAACGACGAGACATAAGGGAACAGCAGCAGCGTCCATGCCTTCGCCGTCCCGACCCCGTAAACATCTTGGAGGCTGCGCGATTTGAGCCTCAGGCTGAGATAGCCTAGGCAGGCGAAGATCAAAAAAGACGGGAAGGCCGATTCCAAGCGAAGGGCCTTGAGAATCAGCGCGAGGGGGATCGCCGCCGCCCAGGGCAGCTCGCTCAAGCCCATCAGGACAAAAAGGGCCGAGGCCGCGCCCGGGCGCGGACGGCTTTCCGGAGAGCTCCAGAAATCGGCGAGCAGATGCAGGATAGCCGTGAGCAGGAAGGCGGAGACCGCGGAGATCGCGCACACGAGCAGGCACCAGATCGCACCCAGAGCCGGCGGCAATCCTCGTCCCGACAACGACTGCGACAGGAACAGGCTAAAGGAGCCGACCAGTATGGAGGCCCAACCCAGGCTTATGGGGCGGCGCTCCAACGAGGTTCGGGCCGCCTGCCGGGGGCGGGAGATGAAGTCGGCGAGCAGCTCTAGGCTCATGGGTCAGAGGGGCGACCAGCGGTATTCCAGGCCCATCGGGACGACGGAGCGGATCTCGTTCAAGAGGGCTGCCTGCGGCCGGAGCCAATCAGCGAGCCGGGCGTTGAGTAGCCCCAGCATCTGCTCGAGGGAATCCCCTTCCCGCAGAACGCGCGGGACGCCCGCGATGCCCCCCAATTTGCCGGCGAGCGCGATGGCGTCTCGGGAGTCACCCAGCTCGTCGACCAAACCCAGGGGCTTGGCCTGGCGCCCGGTGAAGATCCGTCCGTCGGCGAGGGTCCTGAGCTCCTCCTCCGGGATCCTGCGCCCGGCCAGCACGGCGGCGAAGAACTGCCCGTAGGCATCGTCGATTAAGTCCTGCAGCATCTGCCGCTCCTCGGGGGTCATCGGCCTGACGGGCGAGCCGATGTCCTTAAAGCGCCCCGACTTGATCGGCTGCGACTTGACCCCGATCTTGGCCAGCAGGCCCTCCACGTTCATCGTGTTGAAGATGACGCCGATCGACCCGAGCAGGCTGCCGGGGTGGGCCACCACCTTATCGCAGCCGACGGCCAGGTAGTAGCCGCCCGAGGCCGCGACATCGCCCAAGAGGGCCACGACGGGCTTTTTCTTCTCCTCGCGGACCCGGCGTATGGCGGAATGGAGCTCCTGCACCGCGCCGACGCTGCCCCCGGGGGAATTGATGTCGAGCACGATGGCCTTGACCTCGGCCCGGTCGGCCAAGGCGCGCAGGCGCCGGGCCCATTCCTCGACGCCCCGTTCCCAGAGCCGCCCCGTCTCCGATTCGAAGATCGGTCCGTGTATCGTCAGCCAGCCCACGGCGTCCTGCTTGGAGGCGGCGAGTAGCTTGAGGCGGCCCGGGACCTTAGCGGCGGGGGGAGGGCTCTCGCGGAAGATCACCGCCAAGGCGGCGATAACCGAGAGGGCGTAGAGAATGATGAGCAGGCGCAGGCTCCAGGAGGCGCCCTTCGGCGGTTCGGGAGGCGGCGCGGCGGGACCGGCGGGAAGCATCACGGTATCGTCCATAGGGCCGCTATGATACTAAAAAGGGCGGACGCCGGGATGCTATCGCGGGACCTGCGCGATGTCGACGACGCGGTTGCGCCCGCTTTCCTTGGCGTGGTAGAGGGCTTCGTCGGCGCGGCGAACGAGCTCGGCGACGCTCGCGCCGTCGCGCGGGAAATGGGCGACCCCGATGGAGACGGTCACGTGGATAGTCTCCAAGCCCAGTGGGAAAGCCTCCTTCTCGATGGCCGCGCGCACCGCCTCGGCCTTGCGCAGCACGCCGGCGGGCTCGGCCCGCGGCATCAGGATGGCGAACTCCTCGCCGCCGTAGCGGGCGACGAAATCGGTCTCGTAGATGCTGGCCTTAAGAAGCTCCCCCACCCGCTTGAGCACCTGGTCGCCGAACTGGTGACCGTAACTGTCGTTGAGCCTCTTGAAATGATCGATGTCGAGTATCATCAGGCAGAAGCTGGTCTTGAAGGTCTTAGCGCGCACCTGCTCGTCTTGCAGGCGCTGGTCCAGGACGCCGCGCCGCGCGATCCCGGTGAGCCCGTCGATCTGCGAAAGCCGCTCCACCTCCTGGAAAAGCTTGAGGCGCCTGAAGGCGAAGGCTGTCTCGCCCGCGAAGGCGACGGCCTTGCGCAGCGCGTTCTGCGGGTCGGCGGAGGCCGGCACGCGCGCATAGAGATAGCCCATCATCTCCTCGCTCTCGCGTATCGGGACGGCGACGGCACGCTCGGGCGACTCGATGACATGCGGCGCGGTCGCCGGCAGGCCGCTTTCCTGCAGGTGCCTCTCCAAGGTCTCCCAGCTAGCCCCCATCGAGTTGCCCAGGCGCCGGTTGACCAATGGGTGCAGCGCGCTGCGCTCATGCAGGTCGGCGACGAACAAGGAGAATTCGTCCAAGCCCAAGAATTGCGAGACGGCCGTTTCGAGCTTTGGCTTGATGTCCTCCCAGTTGACGGCTTCGGCCAAGCCCTTGACCAGGGCGTAGATGGCCTGCACCTCCTTTTGCTCCGCCTCGATGCGCCCCCCGTGGGATTTGGCCTCCGCCACCTGCCGGCCCAGGGTCTCGCGCTTGGCCTGCTGGGCCTGCACGGCCTTCTGCAGCTCGCGCTGCTGCGCGCGCGAGCGGCGCAGGGAGTAAAACGTGTAGGCCGCCGCCAAGAGCGTCCAGGCGAGCGCGAAGGGCCAGGAACTCATCCGATCACCCGGTTGCGCCCGCCCGCCTTGGCGCGGTAGAGCCTTTCGTCGGCGGCGCGCAGCAGCTGGCTGGGCGTGGTCGCGTCGTTGGGGAAGCAGGAAACGCCGAAGCTGGCGCTCACGCGAGTCGGCTGGCTTTGGAAGAGGAAGGGCTCGGAGGCGATGCGGGAACGGATCCGCTCCGCGAGCTCGACGGCCTGCTCGCGGCCAACGCTGGGCAGGATCAAGGCGAACTCCTCGCCGCCGTAGCGGGCGGCGAAATCAACGGGGCGGGCGTGCGAGGCGAGTATCGTCGCGACCTTCTGCAGCAGCACGTCCCCGGCCTGGTGCCCGTAGCTGTCGTTATAGCGCTTGAAGTGGTCGACGTCGCAGAGGATCATCGAGACGGGCGTGTGCCCGCGGCCGGCGCGGAGCACCTCCTCCTCCAGGCGGTTCTGGAAGGCCTTGTGCGTGTAGAGCTGCGTGAGGGCGTCATGCGTGGCCAGGGTATGGATCGATTCGTAGAAATGGATGTTCTCCAGCGCGAGGGAGGCGAGCGTCGCGAAGAAATCCACGCTTTTAAGGTCCTCCGGCGCGAAGGTGGAGGCGGCATCGCTTTCGAGCTTGAGGAACCCGAATGGCTGGCGCATCACCGTCATGGGCGCGACGATCGCGGAGCGAAATCCCAGCCCCGGCCTGGCCCTGAAGCGCTCGTCGGACTGCGCGTCGCGCACGAGCATCGAGCCGTGGCCGGCCACGGAGGCCTCCACGAGGGGGTCCTGGGGCTGGCCGGGGAGTATCTGGACCCGGGCCGACGGGTATTTGGCCTGGAGTATGCCAATGAGGCGCAGCTGCACCTCCCGCGCGTCGAGGGGGCTGCTCAAGCTCTTGGCCGCGTCGGTTAGCTCACGCCGGGCGCGGATCTGCTGGCCCGCGCTGTCTTGGAATTGGCTGTAGAAGCGCAGATCGCGCTCGAGGTCGCGGATCTCTAGGGCGCATTCCTGAATAAGCCCGTGGACGCGCCGCCTTTCCTTCTCCAAACGGCCGCGCCCCGAGCTCAATGCCCACCCCACCGCCCAGACCAGCGCCAGCTCGGCGGCCAAGACCCATTTCTCCGGGGGCGCCGCCCGCGAGGCCACCAGGAGTGCCGCGATCGTGGCCAGGAAAAGGAAGATGCCGTGCGTCTCGGCGTCGGCACGGAAATCGTTCCAGCAGAGGATCAAGGCGAAGGCCGGGAAAAACAGCGCGGCCTGCCCCGGGAACAGGAAGAGCAGGCCGGCGACCGAAAGGAAGATCGCGTTCGCGCCGAAGAGCGTGGCTTCCTTATGGCTAAGCAATTTTAGCTCAGCAAAATGGTGGAGGTGGCCGGCACCGCCCCGGCGTCCAAAAACCGCGCGCTGACGCCACTACAGGCTTAGTCCGGACTCGGGTTCATCCAGGGAAAACCTCCGGACCGGTGCTCCCCGGACTAGCTCCGTCTGGTCTCGAGGATTTCCCGACGAAGCGCGCGGGAAACCCCCCAACCTGCTCTTGACGCGGGTACCGCCCAGCAGGTGTCGGCGGCCCGCGTGGACTTACTGCGTGTTAGGCAGTGGCCCAGGCCAACGGAGAGTTGGCTTTTGTTTTTTGGTCGGATTTTTACCTGGCTCTGACCAACCAGGGCCTGCGGCAATCAACGCAACGGTCTCTGTCGATCCTATTTCACCCCCAGCCGCCCTCCGCCAAGCGGAAAGCCGCTGCGGATCGTAAAAAATACATATTTTTACTGCACTTCTACGACGATTCCGCCCTTTAAGTATACCAGAGAGGACGCTTCGATGCAATGGTTAATTTCAGCGCGGAATTCTCGCGAAGATGGTGCCAGCGCGTAAGAACTGCCGTTATTTAGCTACCGGTCCGTAATCAGATAGACGCCTTTCTGCTGTCCCGTCCGCAGCCGCAGTCCGGCCGCGCGAGCCAGCTCAAGGGCCGCCGTCTCCGGAGAAGCGCCCCGAAGGGAGAGCGTCACCTTGCGTTCGGCTAACCGCTCGGGGAGAACGAAGCGGAGCTCGCTCTGGGCCTGGATAAGCGCCACGACGAACCTGATCGCCTGGTTCTCGACGCTCAAGGTGACCAAGGCCAACAACAGGAACATTTTCCTCATCGAACCCATGATACCATTATAACGCCTCGACGGCCTCCAGAAAACCCATGGCCGAAGCCCAGCGTTTGGAAGGCTCCGGGTCCAACGCCCTGCCCAAGACCTCGTCGAAGCCGCGCGGCAGCCCGCCCACCAGCACGGAGGGCGGCGGGTAGCGCCCCTCCATTTTCGCCTTGCTAAGGCCGGGTCCCTCCCCCTCGAACGGGGGCCTTCCGGTCAACATCTCGTAAAAGCAGGCCGCCAAGGCGTAGAGATCGGAAGCCGGCTCGGCGCGTCCCTGCTCCTGCTCCGGCGCCATGTAGCGCGGCGTGCCTGCGACCTGAGTGGTCGCCGCAGAGCATTTCCAGCGCGCGATGCCGAAATCCATGAGCTTCGCCGTCCCGCATGAGGCCACCATGATGTTGCCGGGCTTGATATCCCGGTGCACCACCTGCCGTCCGTGCGCGTACTCCAATGCCCGGCAGGCATCCCGCAGGACCGACATCGCGGGAACCCAAGCCAGCCGCTCCTTTTCCGCGAGAATTTCAGCGAGGCTGCGTCCCTCGATGAATTCCAGCACCATATAAATCTCTTCCCCTTCTTCGGCGATCGCATAGATCGCCACGATATTCGGATGCTGGAGGCCGGCGACGATGCGCGCCTCCTTGAGAAAGCGCTCCCTCTGGCCCGGATCGTCGCGAATCTCCTCGCGCATCTGCTTGATCGCCACCCGGCGGCCCAATTGGGTGTCGAGCCCTTCGTATACCACCCCCATGCCCCCGACGCCGATCTTGCGCCCGATGGAGTACGCGCCGGCCCGGCTCGACGGACGGGCCGCGGCCGAGCGCAAGGCGGCGCGGACGACGCCCGCCGCGATAAGCATGCCTCCCGAAACGGTCGCGGCCAGCACCAGCCACAGGCTCGGCCCGCGGCGAGCCCCGCCTTCGGCGGGCGGCTGCGGGAACGCCGGGCCGTCGTTGAAGAGGAAGGACAGGTCTGCGGCCGCCGGGGATTGGAAGGCCCGCTCGTAGAGCGGCCGGTAGCGGACCGGGTCCGAGGACGCCGCCCGCTGCAAGGCGAGCAGGGTGGATTTCCGGTCGTTGCGGCCGTTGGCCGCGAAGGCGACGTTGAACCAGAGCCGCGGGTCGCCGGCGCTCATTTTCAAGGCCTCGCGAGCGGTGGCCTCGGCGTCCGCGAACCGGCTTAAGCGGTTGAGCGCCAAAGCACGGGTGTTGAGCACGTCCACGCCGCGGGCCCCCAGGCGGAGGGCGGCGTCCGTATCGTCAAGCGCCTCGACGTGGCGCCCTTGCTTGAGACGCACGGCCGCGCGCAGGACGAAGGCCTGCGCGTTGGAGGGATCGAGGGAAATCGCCGCGTCCAGCCGCCTATGGGCCGCGGCGTAATCCTTAAGCCGAATAGCGACGGCGGCCTCGCGCAAGCGCGGGCCCGGGTCGGTGGAGGAGGCGGGAGGCGCCGAGTCCGCGTCTCCCGCGGGCTCGGCGGGTTGACGAAGCTCGCGCGGAACCGAGGCGTCATCCAACGCCGCCCGGCCCTCGTAGAGCTTGACGATGGACAGGGCCGTCGCGTTCTGCGGCTCCAGGCTCAACGCCACGACGGCGTCTTGATAGGCGCCGGAAAAATCCCCCAGACGATAGCGCGCCCCCGCGCGCAGCGTCAACGCCTCGGCGTCGTCGGGGCCCAGCTGTAGGGCCTTGTTGGCCGCCTCGATGGCCTTCTGGGGCGATCCGGATTGGAGCTCCGTCTGCGCCCAGTACTTCCAATCGATCGGCGTCTTGGGATTCAGGGAGGAATGGACATGCTCGAGCAATTCCTCGGGCGCCATGATGACGCGCAGAAGCGGGTCGAACTCCCGCATCAGTCGGCCATGCTGGCTGCCCTCGGCCATCCTCGACATGCCTTGGTGGAAAAGGGCCTCCGCTGCCTTGGAAACCTCGCGCTTATACTCCGGACGCCCCTTGAGGGCTTCATTGCGGAGGTAGAGGCCGACGGCCTCAACGAGCTCGGTCAAGCCGCGCCGCGCCTGGCCATCGAGCCCGGGCTCCCTGAGTATGCGCTTATACCGCTCATAGAGCCCCGGAAAACGACCGTCGATGATGCGGTGGAGCTCGCTGTCGCTCGGCCGCGAGGCGTGCGGGGCCTTGGCCTCCTTGGGACTCGCCGCGTGATGAGCCGAAGGGTGGTCGGAGGCGGCTACGGGCAGACACAACGCGAGGGGGAGCGCGAGCCTTATCATGCGTTTTCCGACGACAAAATAAGTGTAAGGCTCCCCCTCCCTCTTGTCAAGGAACGCGCAGCCAAGAGACGAGTGAAGAATATGCGCGGGTGTGCATCAATTGCCGCGCGATTTATACTATTGTATAATTATACCCTCGTATAATTAATTCCTATGCCCAAGCCCGCCGGAGACGCGGTCCGAAAACTCCTCAGCGCCGGGGCCGCCCTGGCCCGCGAGCGCGGCTGCGGGGCGATCAGCGTGCGCGAGACATGCCGGCGCGCCAACGTCAATCTCGGCCTCTTCCATTACCACTTCAAAAGCCGCGAGGCTTTCGTGCAGCGCGTGTTGGAGGAAGTGTATCGGGATTTCTTCTCGCGCCTGAGCGTCTCGGCAGAAAGCGGCGGCTCCCCACCGGAGCGCCTACGCCGGGCGCTGCGTTCGATCGCGCACTTCGCCCGGGAGCGCCGGCGCATGCTGGCGGGCCTTCTGCGCGACGGAATGAACGGTGAAAGGAAGGTCGCGGATTTCGTCTCCCAAAACTTCCCCCGGCACCTACCCCTCATGTTCTCGCTTTACGAGGAGGGGGTACGCCGCGGCGATTTCCGCAGGCTGCCCACGCCCTTCTTCATGTCCTTTTGCATGGCCGCGATCAACGGGCCGGGCATCCTCCTCACGCTCCTGGAGGAGCACGGGGCCCGGCGCCCTTTCGGCCGATCCGTGGCGGCGTTGCAGCGGGAACTGCTGTCGGACGAGGCGATCGAGACCCGCCTCGACATGCTCCTGGCCGCCCTTTCGGCTCCGCAGGGTCGCCCATGAGCGCCTTATGCCTTCTCTTTTTGTCGTTGGCCGCGGCCCCGGTTATCGCCGAGATCTCGATGGAGGAAGCCGTGCGCTTGGCCATCGAGCGCTCCGGCGAGGTCCAAGCCGCGGCGGCGCGCCGGGAGGAATTGGCGCTCGAGGAGCCGCTGCTTCTCTCCAATCTCGACCCAAAATTGGGCGCTTCCTTTTCTTACCGCGACGATCGCGCGCCCCGCGCCGCGCCGACCTTCGAGGGAAACCGCCTGCGCGCCGAGCGCTGGGAAACGGGGCTGTCCCAGATGACGCTGCTGGGCACCGAGGCTAGGCTGGGCTGGGTCAACGAGCGCATCGTCAACCCGTCGCTCTTTCGCGTGCTCGACCCGAGCGCCAGCTCGCGCCTCTCCCTGGACATCAAGCAGAACCTGCTGCGCAATTTCTGGGGCCGCCCGGACCGCGCACGCCGCTCGCGCGCCCGCCGCGCCGTGGACGCGGCCGAGGCCGA
>JBGFSC010000048.1:0-18686 GCA_041694815.1 Elusimicrobiota bacterium
TCACAAAGAAAAAAGAAGCAAAAAAGAAAGGAACTGCCGACGACGATCTTCTCACTCACCCCAAACATCAGGACGTTTCTATTCTCCTTAACTACCGGACATTTCTATTCTCGTTTGACAGTGTGAGAGCGCGAGACGCCTTCAACTAACGTTCTTTAACTTGATTTCCTCAAAGACGACGTTGAGCCTTTTGACGTATTCGTCGTAGCTGATCTGGCCCCGCGCATAGAGATCCTTGAGCAGGTCGATGGTGCGGTCCATAAATTCCTTCCGAGACACCTCCCCCTTGGCGAAGCGACGGCGGAGAATATCCTCGGGGGACTCCTTCGGACCGTCCGGCCCCTTGACGATGCCCCCGATTCGGCCTCCAAGCGACTCCCTTTTGGCTTTCTCTATTTGGGCCAGCTGCTCCTTCTTGAGCTTCTCGTTCTCGATGAGCTGCAGAGCGGCATCGACGAGCCCGTCGACGCTGTCCATCTTGTAATAGACGCCGGGATACCAATTTCCCAGGATGACCGGGAGGCCATGATCCCCGAGCGGGTACTTGGCCCGATTAGACAGATCCTTATGTCCGGTGCATTTCTTAATCGAGTTCACCAGGGTGATCGCTTCCTGGTAACTCTCCCGTTCCATCATTTCTTTGGCTGGACCGACAACCGCGTCCACCTGCCTGTCGATACATTCCTTGTAATAGACCGTAAAATCATAGTACCAGTCTTTTATAAGCTCACGCGGCTCGAGTTCCTTGATGTTTAAGAGCATCTCGACCGTTTGCCTGGCTGGGCCCTCGCGCATGGAAGAAGGGTCCAACACGGTACGCACTTCCTGCGCCTTGGGCGTCGGCACTTCTTTTTTCTTTTTTCCGGCTTCCTTCAGTACGCGCTTGGCGGCCTCTTCCCCTTCGGGGAAATCATTGGCGCAAGCCGCGGATGCGGCTAACCCGACGGCCAAAAGGCTTAGATAGAACGGGCGTGTTTTCATGATTCTCCTCCCGGCAAAAGCATAGTGGAGCTCAGCCAAACGCGCAGGGGGCTTTAGCCCTAAAGGGCCCTAAGCCCTTGGGCCCAGGATGTTATATCTTGATCCGGAGCCGGTTGCGGTCGAGAATCCACAGGACGAGCCACCAGCACAACATGTAGCTCAGCGCGAAGGCTAACGAGGCCGACTCGGGCCCCACCCCGCCGAAAAATCGGAGGCTGAAATAGGAGGGCAGATCGTCCATCAGCATCAGGGCGTAGCCCAAGCTGGCCAGGCAGTAGGCGGCGATCGCGTTGACCCCGAACACCTCGAAGAAGCGCGCCCAACGCCGATGCCCCTTCACATCGATGAGCCAGTAGAAAACCGATAACAGGCAAAGCGCGAGCCCGGAGGAAAACAGGGCGAAGGAGCTGGTCCAGAGATTTTTTATAAAAGGAAGCCATAGTTCCCAAAGCCGGCCGCCTAGGGCCGCAAGCAGCCCGGCGGCGAACATCCCGGCCGCCTTCCGGCGCGGAGTCAGCGAAGCGCGAAGCCATTCCCCCGCGACCAGTCCCGCCCAACTGCTGCCGAAGGCGCCCAGGGTGCTGAGGAGGCCCTCGGGATCGTAGACGGGAGTATAGAGATGCGGGCCCATCAGCCGCCGGTCGATGAAGGAGGCGATGTTGCCTTCCGGAGTCAGGTCTCCCGCCGGATATCCGGGCGCCGAGAAAATGCGCAGGAGCAGCCAATAGAGAATCCACACCAGGCCCGTGGCCGCCAGCTGCCCGCGCACGCCCGTCCTTAAAAACAAAAGGACCGAGGCGAAATAGCAGATCCCGATGCGCTGCAGCACGCCGGGAATTTGAAAGTATCCATCCGGCTCAATCGAGATCCCGCCGGGAAGCCCGATGGCGATCAGGATCAGCGACCGCCAGAGCGCGTGCCTGAGTATCTGCCGCGGCGCGTCGCCGCCATCCAAGCGATGAGCCGCTGAGAAGGGAACGGCGGCACCCATGATGAAGAGGAAAAAAGGGAAGATGAGGTCCGTGGGGGTCCAGCCGATCCAGGCGGCGTGGCGCAGCGGGGAGTAGCTCGTCTCGTTGCCGGGGCAGTTGACGACGATCATCGCCGCCACCGTAAGTCCCCGAAAGGCGTCGAGCGAGGCCAGACGCATGGCAGCTTACTGCCGCGTTAGTTTCTTGTAGTGGATGCGGTGCGGGCGGGCGGCTTCCTCTCCGAGGCGGCGCTTGCGGTCCTCCTCGTAGTCGGAATAGTTGCCCTCGAAGAAGGCCACCTTGCTGTCGCCCTCGAAGGCCAGGATATGGGTCGCGATGCGGTCGAGAAACCAGCGATCGTGGCTGATGACCACCGCGCAGCCGCCGAAGTTCTCGAGCGCCTCTTCCAGCGCGCGCAGGGTATTGACGTCGAGGTCGTTGGTCGGCTCATCAAGCAGCAGCACGTTGGCACCGCCCTTGAGTATCCGGGCCAGATGCACGCGATTGCGCTCGCCTCCGGAAAGCACGCCGACCTTCTTCTGCTGGTCGGGCCCTAGGAAATTGAACCGCCCCACGTAGGCGCGCGACGGCATGGCCCGTTTGCCGAGCTGCACCTGGTCCAGACCGTCGGAAATAGCTTCCCAAACCGTCTTCTGGGGATCCAAGGCGTCGCGTTCTTGATCGACGTAGCCGAGCTTGACGCTGGGCCCGACGCGGATGCTGCCGGATTCCGGCTTCTCCTTGCCTACGATCATCTTAAATAGCGTCGTCTTTCCCGCCCCGTTGGGCCCGATCACTCCGACAAGCCCTCCCGGCGGTAACTTGAAGCTTAAACCCTCAAAGAGCAGCTTGTCGCCGTAGGACTTGGCCACGTCCTGCGCCTCCACGACCAGATCGCCCAGATGCGGCCCTGGCGGGATGAATATCTCCAAATCGTCCTGGCGCTTCTCGTGCTCTTCGCCGAGCATCCGCTCGTAGGCGGCGATGCGCGCCTTGCTCTTGCTCTGGCGGGCCTTGGGCGACATGCGGATCCACTCGAGCTCCCGGGCCAAGGTCTTCTCGCGCTGCGACTCGGCCTTCTCCTCGGCGGAGAGCCTCTTTTGCTTCTGATCCAGCCAGGAGGAGTAGTTCCCCTTCCACGGTATTCCTTCCCCGCGGTCAAGCTCCAAAATCCATTCGGCCACGTTATCTAGGAAGTAGCGGTCATGCGTGACGGCGACGACGGTGCCTTTGTACTGCTTTAAATGCTGCTCGAGCCATTGCACCGATTCGGCGTCGAGATGATTGGTGGGCTCATCGAGCAGCAGGATGTCGGGCTCCTGCAGGAGCAGCCGGCAGAGGGCCACGCGGCGCCGCTCGCCGCCCGAGAGGGTCGCCACGCTCGAATCGGGAGGAGGGCAGCGCAGCGCGTCCATGGCCAGCTCGAGCCGGCTGTCGAGCTCCCAGGCCCCGGCCGCGTCGATCTTCTCCTGCAGGGCGCCCTGCTTTTCGAGCAGCTTTTCCATCTGCGCGTTGTCCATCGGCTCGGCCAGCTTGTTGCTGAGCTCCTCGAACTCCTTGAGCAGGCGCGCCGTCTCCTGCACCCCCTCCTCCACGACGGCCCGCACCGTCTTGGACTTGTCGAGCACGGGCTCCTGCTCCAGGAAACCGACCGTGTATCCCTTGGAAAGGACGACCTCGCCCGAGAATTCTTTGTCGACGCCCGCCATGATGCGCAACAGGCTGCTCTTGCCGGCTCCGTTTAAGCCCAGCACGCCGATCTTGGCGCCGTAGTAGAAGCCCAGATAGATGTCTTTTAGGACGTGTTTCTTCCCATGGGCGCGGCTGACACCCTTCATCGAAAAAATGACCTGACCGCTCGGCGTGCTCATGGACAACCTCGAATTTTAGAGGAATAACTACGGCGTAAAATATATTAGCAAATAAGCGGGGCCAGAATGGCGCGCCTAAAGACAAGAAGCTACTTCAACGGGTAGCTTTTGCTGAAAATTTTGGTATGACCCGCGAGGTCGACATCCTTGAATAGAACGACGACGGCCTCACCGAAATCATCAAAACGCGCCGATAAAAAAGGACGATCGACGACAATATCCTTCAATTTCGCAAGGCCGGGCCCCCATACCGCGATCGTTTTGCGGCCGGCGATCAACAGCATCGAATTTTTTCGAGCGAAATAAACCCCCGAGACCGATGCTCCGAAGTTAAGCCGCGCTGAAATCACATAGCCCTTATTGTTATCGAGGCCCCACAGGGTGACGGCATCCGGAGCCTCTTCGTCAATCGAGGCTATTGTGCTTCCCTGCCGATTGAGCCACACAGAATCAAGTCCGTCCCTGCTGCGCAAATTTCCCAACGCTTCACCCGTCTTTGCATTGAGAACCCGGACGGTACCGTTCGGGTTCTCCTCCAGGATTTTCGAACCGTCGCCGCTAAATAATTTCAATTTCTTGCCGGTCCTCGAATCCCAAATCGCGCCCGTTTCTCCGCTCGCCGTTCCCATGTAGCCAATTCCGTCGGGATCGAACGACATAATCTTGGCTCCATCCGGACTAAATCGGATCGGCTTCGTCCGATCGGAGACCTTCACCGCTTTCCCATCGCGCACTTCCCAAACAGCGTCCGACGTTACGATCCGTCCATCGGGCAAGGCTTTTTGAAGGAGCGTTTGGGGGATTTTCCATTCATAGACGCGTCCATCGCTTCCGAAAGTCTTATACACATGTGGCGCCTCTGCTCCCGACTTGGCCCGCGCGTCCTTGAGAATCTGCTGAGGAGGCGGCAGTCCGTCATCTGACATGGCAAAGCAATGGTCCGAAAGGGCCATTGCGGGGGCAGCCAGCAAAAAAAGCTTTAGCAATTTCCTGGAGATCATAGGGGCGGCCTCCATGAGACCCGGTTATCCGAAGTATAGCGGCAGCCCTTGATTTGTCAAGGGCAAGATCTATCCAAATTCCCCCGGCAGCAGCGGGAGCCCTTTCATTAATATGCTCGCGACAACGCCCAGAGGCATTGCCTCCTTCGGAACGCGTGGCCCGCAGGGCGCTAATCCTCGACGGCTTTTCTGTGCGCTGCCCGGGGATTTCCTCCTCCGGCAATGTCTCGGGCCGTCGATAAGACCTATCGACGCACCCGCGCCGCAAGCCCCAATGACCGGGAGAATTTGGAGCTATCCCCGGAATTTAGCACTTGCCAATATTCTCCCGTTACCGAGCCAAGCCGCCATTGTTATCCCCAAACTTCTTTCGGGAGAAGTTTGGGGATAAATCCCAAAAGACGGTCCGCCCTAGGATATTGCGCCGCAACCTTTCTGCGCTCAAAATCGAGACAGGCGCAAACGATGATGCAAAAGGTTGGGCAAAAGCTCCTAGCCAGCAACGTCGGATCACGGCGCGCGAAAAAACGATGGAACTTTCTCGAGCCTCAATCGTATATATGGCATACATGTTCGAAGAGCTTAAAAATTTGTCGGATAAAGAGCTTGCCCATCGATTGGAATCGGTCGCCGGAGAAGGACGCGCCAATCTTAGCGAACTGCTGGCCCTCATAGGCGAGGCAGACCGCAGGGGTATCTATATTCCCTTCGGCATGCGTTCGATGTTCGAATATTGCGTCAAACGCCTTCATTTCTCGGAGCCCGAGGCATACAGGCGCATTCACGCTGCTCGCGCCGCCAGGCATTTTTCCGAGATATATTCTTGGATCGCCGACGGCTATCTCTCGCTGACCGCGGTTTCGATCCTCGCTCCGCATCTGACGCCTACGAATAAAAGCGCCTTGCTCAACCGCGCCCAAGGAAAGAGCATCCGCGAGCTGCAAGCCCTCGTTGCGGAACTCGCGCCGCGGCCTGACACAACCGATACGATGCGTCGCCTCCCTCAGTCCCATACGCAGTTGGATTCGGGTCGCCACACCAATGACGCGGCGGCAGGATCACGGAATCAATATGCCGCTGAATCCGATGTAAACAGCGGCGCTCAACTGACCGATGCGACCGCGCATAGCGACTTGTCTTCCCTTGACATGCGGAAGGAAAAACCCGCTTCTCAACCGATTTTCAAACTCGATCGCATCCAACCTTCCGCTCCTGAAAGGGTCCAATTCAGTTTCACCGGAAGCGGGGAATTGCTTAAAGCGATTAGGCGCATCCAGGAATTACTCCACCACAAATATCCGAGCGGGCGCCTAGAGGAGATCCTGCTCGAGATCGCTCGGACCTGGCTTAGGAGCCACGATCCGGAACTGTGTCCCGCGAATCCTCCGAGGTCGGCTAGAATTACGCAAACCCGCATGGTGCCCGCCTGGGTTCGCAGCGCCGTCTGGAGGCGGGACCGCGCTCAATGCAGCTTCGTGGGAAGGGAGGGCAAACGCTGCGGCGCTAAAGCCGGGCTCGAGTTAGATCACATACGCCCCTGGTCCCTTGGGGGTCAATCGGACGATCCCGACAATATAAGGCTCTTATGCCGAACCCATCATCGCTGGGTCACAGAACAAGTTTTCTATCGGCAGTAAAGAACCCCGCCCCAAAGGGCGGGGTACCTCGGCTATTTTCATGAAGATGTTTTTTTGCGTTTTGGGCTTACGGCGCGGCATCAATCGTGTCAAAATGCACCAAGACATGCAACAGAACGGGAGGCGCGCTAAATAATGGAAAGTTCCCTGCCGACTTTCCGGAACTTCTCTAGGGCTGTTTCCAAATCCGCCGGCGTATGCCCCGCGCTCACGATGGTGCGCAGACGCTCGCGGCCCTTGGCGACGGTGGGGTATCCGATCGCCAGCGCGAAAACACCTTCCTCGAAAAGCCGCTGCGAGAAGCGGGCGGCCTTGGCCCCGTCGCCGACGATCACCGGGGTGATCGGCGTCTCGCTGGCGCCCGTGTCGAAACCAGCCTTTTTCAGACCTTGCTTGAAGAAATTGGCGTTATCCCAAAGGCGCTTTAAAAGTTCGGGCTCCGTTTCCAATAATTCGATCACCGCCAGGCAGGTCGCGGTGACGGAGGGCGGATGGGAGGAGGAGAAAAGGAAGGGCCTGGCCGTGGAGATCAGATAATCGCGCAAGGACTGCGAGGAAGCCACATAGCCGCCGATGGCCGCGAAGGCCTTCGATAGCGTACCGATCTGTATCGGCACGCGCTGCGTGAGGCCGAAATGATCCGGAGTGCCGCGGCCGTTTTTGCCCAATACCCCCGAGGCGTGCGCGTCGTCGACCATGACCAGCGCCTCATGGCGTTCCGCAAGCTCCACGATCTCGGGCAGGGGGGCGATGTCCCCGTCCATCGAGAAGACCCCGTCGGTCACGATCATGCGCCGGCGCGCGCCGCGGGACTCCGGAGATTCCAGGATAGCCCGCAAGGCCTTCATATCCTTGTGCGGGTAAATCTTGCGCGGGGACTTGGCCAATCGCGCCCCGTCGATGATGGAGGCGTGGTTGAGCTCATCGGAGATCAGCAGGTCCTTCTCGCTCGTCATCAGGCTTTGGCAAAGCGCGACGTTGGTGGCAAAACCCGACTGGAACACGAGCGCGGCCTCGGTGCCCTTGAATCGCGCCAGGCGCTCCTCGAGGCGCTGGTGGATGTCCATCGTGCCGATGATGGTGCGCACCGCCGCCGTCCCGACCCCGTAGCGCTGGGTGGCCTCGATGGCCGCCTGCTTGACCTTAGGATGCGCGGCCAGCGCCAGGTAATTGTTCGAGGTCAGGTTGACGACCCTCCGCCCGTCGACGATCGAGACGGGCTCCTGGGCGCTTTCCAAGACGCGCAGGCGTATCTTGCGGCCGGACTCCTCGAGCGCGCGCAGCTCCTCGTCGAGGAAAGCCATCGGGCTTTTCGTCGCCGGATTCATGGGATCTCCAGAATCACCTTGCCGCAGCGCCGGTCCTTGGAGGTCATCGCATCGAATCCCTTTTTAAAGTCCTTGATGGGGAAGCGGTGGGTGATGACGGGACGAATATCGATCGATTTGGATTTAAGCAGCCGTTCCATGGTGATCCAGGTCTGAAAGATTTCGCGGCCCGCGACCCCGTAGACGCGGATCCCCTTGAAGACGATGTCTCTGGCCCAGTCGATCGAAAGCTGCCCGGCCGGGATGCCGAAAGCCGTCAGGCGCCCGCCGTTGCGCAAGCATTTAAGCCCCAACGCGACGGCGGCTGGGCTTCCCGACATCTCGAGCGTCACGTCGACGCCCGCGGGCCCCGAGACCGCGAGCACCTGGTCCAACACCGAGCTGTCGGCGGGGTCGAGCACCACGTCCGCGCCCATGCGCTCGGCCAGGCGGCGGCGGAAGGCGGAGCCCTCGACCGCGATCACCGGCTTGGCCCCCGAGGCCTTGGCGACCGCGATGGCGAAAAGCCCCTGCGGCCCGCAGCCCAGCACCAGCATCGACTTGCCCACCACCTCCTCGATCAGGGTGGCGTAGACGGCGTTGCCGAGCGGCTCCATCACCGAGCCGATGTCACGGAGGCTCGCATCCGAATGCTTCCAGGCGCATCGGGCCGGCACCCGCGCGTACTCGGCGAAGCCCCCTGGTGAATCAACGCCGATGATCTTGAGGTTCTGGCACACGTGGCGCTGCCCGTTGCGGCATTGGATGCAGAGCCCGCAGTAGATATGCGACTCGACCGAGACGAAATCCCCTTTCTTGAAATCCCTCGTGGAGGCGCCGGCCTCGACCACCTCGCCGCAGAACTCGTGGCCGAACACGAAGGGGGGCCGGATGCGGGAGGGAGCCCAGGAATGCCAATGATAGATCGCCATGTCGCTGCCGCAGATGGAGGCCCGCCGCACCCGCACGAGCAGCTCGTCGGCGGCGGGACGCACCGTGTCGACTTGCGAGAGCTTGGCCCCCGGGCCGGCCTCGGTTTTACAAATCGCTTTCATGTCACTCGACCCCCCCACGGGAACGAGTAGCCGGGGGGCTGGTCCGCCTCATCATGATTTCACTAAATTTCTCAGGAGGAACGTCCAATTCTCCCTCCGCTCCCTCAGGCGCCGGTAAAAATACGGCATCCAATGCGTCCCATAAGGCACATAGATGCGAACGGCATGTCCCTCCTGAGCCAGCTGGGTCGCGCGCGCGCGGCGGAGCCCATAGAGCATTTGGAACTCGAACTGCCCGGGGGATCGCCCCAGGCGCCGCGCGGCCGCCATGGCGGCTTTGATGCGCTCCTCGTCGTGCGTGGCGATGGCGGGGTATTCGCCACGCTCCAGCAAAGTCTGCGCCAACAGGTCGTAGTTCCGGTTGACTTGCTCGCGCTCCTGGAAGGCGACCGACGCCGGCTCTTTATAGGCTCCCTTGCACAGGCGCACGCGCGCCTTTTTCTCGCATAGGGCTTCTATATCGGAGGCGCTGCGCTTAAGGTAGGCCTGGATCACGACGCCGACGTTTTTATGCCTCGGGAACAGGTCGTAGAAAAGATCCAACGTCTTCTGGGTGTAGGCCGAACCCTCCATGTCGATGCGCACGAAATTGCCGTGGCGGGCGGCTTCTTCGAGGAGGCGGATCAAATGATCACGAGCCAAGGAGGCGTCGAGGTTCAAGCCCAGCTGGGTCAGTTTCAGGCTGACATTACAGTCGACGCCGGCCCGCGCTATCTTGCCGAAAAGCCCCGCGATCTCGCCCGCCGCCGCGTCGGCCTGCTCGCGCACGCGGCAGTCCTCCCCCAGATAATCCAGCGTGGCCTTCAGCCCGTCCCTATTGAGACGTCCGACCGCCTCGATGGCCTCCTCCGCCGTGTCGCCGGCGACGAAGCGCCGGGCCAAGAAGGTCAATGCCCTCACCGCGGCGCCTCTTCATGCCATTTGAAGACCACGGTCGCCAGCGGAGGCGCCGTGATCGGCATCGACTGCGCGCGCCCGTGCCACGGCACCGGCTCCGCCGGCATGCCCCCCCGGTTGCCCAGGTTGGACCCTCCGAATAGCTCCGAATCGCTGTTGAGTATCTCCTCGTAGAAGCCGGGGGATGGCACGCCGATCCGGTAGCCGTGCCGTGGGACAGGGGTGAAATTGCTCACGAAGACCAGGCATTGCCGGCGCGGCTCGTCGAAGCGCACGAACGAGAACACCGAGTTGTCGCTGTCATGGCAGTCGATCCACTCGAATCCTCCGGGCTCGAAATCGACGCCGTAGAGGGCCGGCTCGCGGAGGTAGAGGTGGTTGAGCACCCTTACGTACTCTTGCAGCTTGGCGTGATCTTCCCCGGCCAAGAGATGCCAATCCAAGCTGTGCGCGTGGTCCCACTCCTTCCATTGCCCGATCTCGCCGCCCATAAACAGCAGTTTCTTTCCGGGATGCCCCAGCATGTAGCCGTAAAAGCAGCGCAGGCCCGCGAATTTCTGCCAACGATCGCCGGGCATCTTGTCGAGGAGGGCCCGCTTGCCGTGTACCACCTCGTCGTGGGAAAGGACGAGGATGAAATTCTCCGTATAGGCGTAGACCATGCTGAAGGTGGCGTCGTAATGATGGTACTTCCGATGGACGGGCTCCTTGGCGACGTACTGCAGCATGTCGTGCATCCAGCCCATGTTCCATTTCAGGCTGAAGCCAAGCCCCCCGAGATGCACGGGCTTAGAGACCATCGGCCAGGCCGTAGACTCCTCGGCGATCGTGAGCACTCCGGGGAAATCGCGGTGGACCAGGGTATTGAACTCCTTGAGGAAGGCCACCGCCTCGAGGTTCTCGTTGCCGCCGTAGGCGTTGGGAATCCATTCCCCCGGCTTGCGGGAATAATCGAGGTAGATCATCGAGGCGACGGCGTCCATCCGCAGCCCGTCCACGTGGTATTTCTTGAGCCAGAACATCGCGTTCGACAGCAGGAAGTTGCGTACCTCGTGACGTCCGAAGTTGAAGATCCAAGTGCCCCAATCCGGGTGGAAGCCCTTGCGGGGATCGGCGTGCTCGTAGAGCGCGGTGCCGTCGAAGCGGCCGAGGCTGTGCCCGTCGGTCGGAAAATGCGAGGGCACCCAATCGAGGATGACCCCGAGCCCCGCCTGGTGGCAGCGGTCCACGAAGTACATGAAGTCCTGAGGGGTCCCGAAACGAGAGGTGGGCGCGAAATATCCCGTCGTTTGATAGCCCCAGGAACCGTCGAATGGGTGTTCCATGACGGGGAGCAATTCGACGTGGGTATATCCCATGGATACGGCATACTCGACGAGTTCCCTGGAAAGCTCCCGATAGCTCAGGGGCCTGTTTCCCTCCTCGGGAACACGGCGCCAGGAGCCGAGATGGCATTCGTAGATGTTCAGCGGGCGCTTGAGCGGGTCGGACTGAGCCCGCCTCGACATCCATTCGGCGTCGCGCCAACGGTATGTGTCGATGTTCCACAGCACCGAGGCGGATTTCGGCGGCTTTTCCGCGAAGAAAGCGTAGGGGTCCGCCTTCTGCATGGCGGCGCCCCCGCGCGGCTGGATCTCGTATTTGTACAGGGCGCCTTGCTCGAGCCCCGGGATGAAACCCGACCAGATGCCCGAATCGCCGAGGCAGCGCAAGGGATGGCGCGAGGCGTCCCATCCGTTGAAGTCGCCCATCACGCCGACGCGTTCGGCGTTCGGCGCCCAGACGGAAAAATAGGCGCCCGAGCGCCGCTGGCGCCGTTCGACGTGGCTTCCGAGCTTCTCGTAAATCTCCAGGTGACTGCCTTCGCCGAAGAGGTGCAGGTCGAAGGAGGTTAACAACGTATCGGGTGCCGCCGTCCGGGATTCCATCGAAGAGGCTATTGTACCAAAGCGGCGTGAGAGGAACTTAGGCCCTTCGCCCTAACCCACGCTAGGCCTTCCGCCTCGCGTAAAATAATCGGGGGTCCTGCTACAATTTGCGCGTCGGCAGCAGTTCAAGGAGGAGAAAACCTATGCGCAGGACGGTTTTGTCGATGGCGGCTCTGGTGCTCTGCGGTCCGTTCGCTTTCGCGGGCGAGCCGACCCCTGAGGCGGCCAAGCAGGAATCCGGCCTCGCGTTCCAGGAAAACGCCGGAGCCGGCTCGATGCGCCGGATGCCTGCGGTCGCCGCATCGCTAGGCCTTAAGAGCGGCCCCACCCTCTCCTCTCCCGGCGTCATGAAGAGCCGCGGTCCCGTCGCTCCTCCGACCAAAGCCTGCGAAACCAACGGCCAATGGCTGCTAAAAAATATCGCCAAGGCCGCCGTTCTCGGCCTGAGCGTGGCCGCCGTCACGATCTGGAGCGAGGCGCTCTTCGCTGCCTGGCCCATCCTTGCCGGCTTCCCTTCTTTCATCGGCATGAACTCGGTCATCGGCATGACGGCGCTCTATACTTACCTGGGGATTAAGAAAGGACATAAGCGCGAGGCCCTGGCCAAGGATGCGCTCAACGGCCTAGTCGCCGGGGTGCTGGTAGCCGTAGGCATCTTCATCAACATCGCCCTCTTCCTACTGCCGCGCCTGTAATCGACAAGCCGCGAGCGGCATCGATGGGTCCCATACCCGCCGCCCGCGCCGTGACCCGACCCTCGGACTCGAGAAATGCTAAGATGCCCGCGTCTCGCTTTTCTCTAAATCCGATCGGCCTTGGGAAAAAAATCCTCGCTTAAACGCCGAAAGATTCGCGCGGTCGTCGCCCTGACATGCGCCACGCTGGCGGCCGGCGTACTGATCTTGCGCCTGTCGCGGCGGCGCGCGGCTCCTACGCCTTCCGCCGTCCCTGCGCCTCAGCTGCCCCGCGCGCCCCGCAACGAACCGGCGCCGGAGCCTCAATGGCCTCAAGTCTACCCCTATGACTTATTGGCCCGCGTGCACCCGGCCCTGGCCGGGCCCACCTTCGGCCTCTCCTCCGCCGACCCTCAGGAGCGCAGGGCCGCCGCCTTGTCGCTGGCCTCGCATTTCGTCTCCTCGGACACCCTGACGGGCCTCTGCCCCGAAGCCCCCGATGCCCTATGGGTACTCGCAGACGCGATCGTGCGGCGCAGCGAGCTTAAGACCGCCCTGCACCTCTTCTACAAGGATTTGGCCCTCTTGGCGAATCTCGAGGACTACGAAAAGGACGATTTCGTCGACGCGCTGCAGGACCCTCTGCCCATTTACGTCGCCTTATCGATCAGCCATGCGCCGCATGTCCACGAATCGCGCCGGATGTTCCGCCATATGCGCCGGCTGCTTTCCTCCAGAAAAAAGACGTTGACGGAATGGATACGCGAGACCGATCCGTCCCTGCGCTTCGCCCCCAATTTCCTGCTGCGCCTCAACGCCTACGAGGCGCTGGTGCCCTACCTGCGCGAGTTTCCCTCGGAGGCGATGGCGGTGCCCACGATGCTGTTCGTCGAAAAGCGCGCGGACGTCGTCGATCTCGGCGCCGACCAGATCCAGAACATCTTCGACAGCCTGTCCCAGGACCCGAAGGCCGGGCAGGCCCTTCACTCCTTCGTCGAGGGCTGCCTCGTCAGGATCGGCACGGCCTCCCCTCCCTTGAGGAGGAAGATCGCCCTGCTCCTACACCTCAACTGGAAGCTCCTGAGCGCCGAACTGCTTCAAGAAGCGGAGTTCGTGGTCGGCCCTCCGGGCGACGCCTCCTCCCAGGCTCGGCCCGCGCCCCTCCCGTACGACCGCTGGCCGGAAAGGGAATGGCGCTTCAGCGCGCATTTCGCCGACAAGAAGGATTTAGAGCGATGGAAGCGCTTCTTCGAGGCGAAGGGCTACCGGCAGGAGAAGTCCTCGGAGGAACTCGTGCGCCTAGAGCGGCAACTGCCCGGAGGGCCGCGCATCGTGCTGCTGGGATACGCTTATGAGAGCCTCGAAACGGGCATGCTGGCAGGCTCCGAACTCAAGCGCTTCCAATTGGGCATTGCCGCCGACATGCGCGATGCCGCGATCAAGGGCGTCTTCGTGCGGGCCCACGCGCAATTCCCACGCACGCCCGCGTTCCAGCAGGCGAAGGGATCGGCGAAACTCTGGTATGACGGCTCCTGCCGTGGGGCCTGGGATTTGGCCAAGCTCAAGCCCTTATGCCCCGACTGCGTGCTCGTCGGCAACGTGGGATCGGGCCGCGGGTCGGTCAACGACCCGATGGCCTGGGCCTTGCTCGAGGGGCTGGGCCGCAAGGAAGAGTGGAGCCGCATACGCGACCGGATCCGGAAGGCGGTCCCGGGATCGTTTACTCGGCTCATCGGGCCATGGAGCACTCCTTTTTCGGAGAGCCTCAAACAGCTCCCTCGCGAGGAAACTAGAACTTCGTCGCGCGAAGCGCGACGAAGTCACGCGCCCGAGGCGCGTAAAAGCAACCGTCTACCTCCCTAACTTAATTTTTTTCCAATACGCCTTAAAATCCACCGGCAACGGCGCGGTAAGGCGCAGCGGCTTGCCCGTAGCCGGATGCGGAACCGACAACCGATACGCGTGCAGCATGAGGCGTGGAGGCGGGGGAAGGTCGAGCTGCTCGATCTGGCGTGCCTGCGACTTGCCGATCCATTCGGGATCTCCCAAAACCGGGTGCTTAAGCTCCGCCAGGTGCACGCGGATTTGATGGGTGCGTCCCGTCAACGGACGCGCCTCCACCAAGGCGACTCCCCGGGCCGCGTCCACCACCTTAAACGAGGTCCTCGCCTCCCGGCCCCAAGGAAGCACCTCCATGCGTCGTCGCCCCGGGCGGCGGCCGACGGGGGCCTCGACCTCGGCGCCTACGGAAGCGAATTCCCCCAAGACGACCGCCTTATAGATCTTGTCGACGCGCCGCTCGGCGAAGGCGGCGACGAGAAGCTCGTGCGCCGAACGGCTTTTGGCCACGATCAAGGCGCCGCTGGTCTGGCGGTCGAGGCGGTGGACGATCCCGCACCGGGGAGTCGAGCGGACGATCTCCGGACGCTTAAGGGTGAGCAGCCCGGCCAAATTAGGCTCGACATCCTGGGCCGCCCGATCCGGGGTACGCAGCCAATGCTCGCGCAGCGGGTGCATCAATAGGCCGCTTGGCTTGTCCAACGCCAGCACATGCTCATCCTCGAAAAGGACCCAAGATTCGAAACGCAGGGCGGGCCATTCGGGCCTTGGAGCCTCGAACTCGACCTCGTCTCCGGGATCTAGGCGATAGTCCGGGGGTCTCCGCGCTCCCGAAACCTTCACGCACCCGCGTAGGATGAGCTCGCGGCAGTACGAGCGGCTCTCGCCCAATTGCCCTGCGAGGAAGGAGTCCAGGCGACGGCCGGAGTCCGATGCCCGCCAGCGGCTCATGCGCGGCGCGCCAGCCCCGGCTGCGAGGCCCTGGATAGGAACCAAGCCCCGGCGGTCAAGCAGGCCAACGCAATCCATTGGGAGGGAGATAGGTGCAGCCAAAAGCCGCCGCGGTCGTCGCCGCGCGAGAACTCCACGAGAAAACGCAGGAGCGAGTAGAGGGAGGCGTATCCCCAAAAGACCGCGCCCGGACGAAGCGCCCCCGACTCCGTCCGGCGTAGGGCGGGGCGCAAGGCGAGGGCGATGGCGGCGTTTCCCAAGGCCTCGTAGAGCTGCGCGGGGTGCAGGGGCGTTCCCAAAATGAAATCCGGCACCAGGCTCCGCGGGTCGCCGAAGGAAATAGCCCAAGGAAGCGCGGTCGGCCGTCCGTAGCAGCAGCCGGCCGCCAGGCAGCCGATGCGGCCGATCGCATGCCCGAAGGGCAGTGCCACCCCGAAATAATCGGCGATCTTGAAAAACGAGAGCTGTCGGCGGCGGACGTAGACCCAACCCATCGCGACGGCGCCCAAAAAGCCTCCGAAAAAGACGAAGCCATAGCGGAAATCCCGCAGGAGATGCAATTCACCCGAGGCGAAACTTTGCCAGTTCAGGAGCATGAAAAGCAGCTTGCCACCGGCGATAGCGCCGAAAAAAAGCCGATAGATAAGCTCCCAAAAGCGCTCCTCGCTTAAGCCCATAGCCCCGCGCCGCCGTTTGAGCCAAAGGATGGAAGCGATATAGCCCGATGCCACTAGCGCGCCGTAGGAAGCGATGTGGATGGGGCCGAGTTTGAGGAGGACCGGGAACATGCCTGTATATGATAGCAGTTAGGGCAAACGGTTCAGGAACAACGACGCCTTTTACGCGCCTCGAGCGCGTGGCTCGGCGCGCTTCGTTTTCGCGGTGCCAGGGATTGACTTTCGCCTAGGCGAAAGTCAATCCCTGGCACCATCTTCGCGAGAAACCTCGAACTTCGTCGCGCGAAGCGCGACGAAGTCACGCGCTCAAAGCGCGTAAAAACTGTCGTTTATTAGGCTACCATTCTAAAGGACCCTTGACAACTCCCGAATCGGCCTCTACACTCAAGAAGCCTGGTCCCGAATACCCCAGGGCTTATGTGCTGTAATAAATTAGCCTTAATTAAACTGGCTTTTTTAGCTACGCTTGCCTGCGGCGCGTCTGCTGAAACGGCAAAAAAAGCCCCCTCATTCGAGCAGATCGAGCAGCTGCTACTGCACCGGGACGTAAAAACCTTGAAAACCCTGGGCCTTGAGTGGGTCCGCCTCGGCTATGGCCCCGAGAACCCGACCGGTTTCATCGTTGACGCGCTACGTAAGGCCGGCGGGCCCGAGGCGGGACCAGCGCTGCGCGAGATGCTCGCCGCATGCGGGGATTGCCCGATGCGGACGACCCTAGAGGAAGCAGTCCATGCGTTCGAGCGACCAGGGAGCGGGCCCGCCGAGAAGCCGGCTTCCGTCGACGCGCTGGCCGAGCTTGCCGCCCAATTGACCCGAAGCGGCAACGAGCAGGTGGAGGGCCTTTTCAGGCGCTATTACGAGGCGCATCGCAACGGCCTTCCCTTGGAGGAGTGGCGCTACACCACCCAGGGCATCGCCTTGGAGCAGCAGATCGAGCCGATCCGAGGGGGCGAGGTCGTCGTCATGGCCAAAGCCGACGGGCGCAAATTTTTCGAGTATCGCGTCAATAACCTGCCAAAGCTGAGCGCCGAGATCTCCGCGGACGGCGCGGACGCGACGCGGGTGCTCCAGGAAAAGATAGCCCAGATCGCGAACGCCCTGCTGGAGGACAAGACCTTCAAGGCCAAGATGCAGGCCTTGGGCGTCGCGATGACGCCGCAGGGCGCGGAAAACGCGCTCAAGACCCTCGGGAGCAACCCGCGCAGCTTCTTGGGGATTTTCGGCTTGGCGGCCGAGGGTTCGATACGGCGCACGCGCCTCTATGATCTTAAAGAAAAAATGATTTTTCTATCTCCTGCGGTCAAGGCGGCCGCGTGGCTAAGGTCTCGCCGCCGTCAAAGCGCGGATAAAGCGTATAGCGCCGAAAAGAAAACGGCAAACGCAGCCTATGAGTCCGAGATGGCCCGGATTTACGGTCCTTCGGGGAAACCCGAGCTGGGACTTCTAATCGCGGCCGAAGAAAAAGCAAGATTGGCGGCACAGGCCAAAGCTCGACTTGACGAGAGTCTCGCCAAGGCCTTGGGTCGCGCTCAAGAAGCCGTCAACCGTTTCGGCAGTTCCCCGCTCCACGATTCGAATTTCTTGCAGCAGCAGCGCGACGAGGTTGAGAACGCCGTCGCCCGGCGTTATTTGGATCATGTCCGCAACCGTCTCCCGGCCATACGCAAGAAGGCCGGGGCTTTCCCCAAATGGGCACGCATGCAAGGCGTTCTCCCGGAGAACGTACGGCAGTATTTTGATTCCCGCTGGAACGAGCAGGATCCCCGCGTCCTCCTTTTCGTCGCGAAGGAATATCAGAAGGCCGTGGAAGCGCGCGGGGTTTGGGGCGTGCTGGCGCCGCTGACCCTCGAGGATTTCATCCGGCGCGATTTCAAGTCCTGGGTGGAGGGCGAGCGGAAAAAAAGGGCCGTCGCGGCACCGGCGAATGAGCCTGCGGGGGATGTCGAGTTCAAGGACCTTCACCCGCTATGAACGAGCGTTCCACCCACCAGGACCGGCCGGCGGATTTCTCCGACAGGGTATTGGCCTTTTCCATCGATGCGGCCTTGGCGGTGAGCGGCTATTGCCTAAGCCTCAAGCTGGCCTTCCCGGGCTACACGCTCGCGACCAACCCGTTCGCCTTCAAGTGGAGCCTGCTCTGGATGCTGGCCTTCCTGTTGTATCAAGCCTTCGCCTCGAGCTCTGGCCGCGCCTCCCTGGGCAAGAGCTGGCTGGGGCTTCGCGTGGTCGGGGCCGATGGAGGGCCGCTGGGCTTCGTCGAGGCATCAATTCGTTCACTGGGCTATCTGCTAAGCTCGATCCTGTCGCTCGGTTTCCTATGGGCGCTGTTCGTCCCGTCGCGGAGGGCTTGGCACGACACTCTGGTCTCCAGCAAGGTCGTAAGCCTCGCACGCCGGAGCGAGTCGGCCAGGCTGCAGCGCCGCGCGGCGGCGCTGGCCTGCCTGGGGCTGATCGCCGGGGTATGGGCCTGGGAAATGGTCTTGGCCGACCGCTACTACAGCCGCATGGGCGCCGCCTACGCCCAAGCGGAGCTTCAGGAATTGGCCGCTCTTGAAGAAGCCTATTATCAGGAGTACGGCCATTATACGGACGATCTCGTGTCGCTGGCGAGCGTCTCGATAGATCCGAAGAGTTTTCTAGAGGACTTAAGCCTGCTCGTCGACCTCGACGCCGGGCTGCGCATCCGCGTCTCGAAGGACGCTTATACGATACTCGCCAAGGCTAGAAACCTGGAAGGGACGGAGATAAGGGTAGAGGGGCCGTAGACAACGGCAGTTTTTACGCGCTTGCTATGTTGAATGTCAAGTTCCCAGCGATCCGCGGTACGCTTAGCCAAGAAAGACTGCCTGCAATCCGTGGCACGGTTCTAAGACCGTCTCACTGTTTTTAGATGCGCC
>JBGFSC010000053.1:0-17564 GCA_041694815.1 Elusimicrobiota bacterium
GTCACGAATTCGCGTTCTGTCAGGGAGTGCTTGCGCCTCATTCTTTTTAATTCTTTAAACGACATCCAACAGATTTCTCGTTCTTTCGGTAGGTGGTAACGATGTGCCCGACGAGTTCTCTTGACCTAGGCCTTTAGGCCTATACCGGACCCAGGCATTAGGCCCCAGGCAGGGCTTGGGCCGTTCCTTTATAATATCGGCGTGAGCAGCAAGGTCCTTTTACCTTTGACTTTCTTGGCGCTTTGCGCGCCCTCTCTTCGCGCGCAAATGGTGCTCATACCCCCTGAACGAATCAATAACATGAGTACGGAGCTCCGCACGCGGCTTCATGCCCCCGCCGCCGAGGAGGAGCTGGCCTTCAGGGCCTCGGAGATTTTCGAGCAGGCCCAGCATACCCATCACCTTCCGGTGACGATTACCGGATGGGCGAAGCCAGAAAGCGTCGCCAAGCCGCAGGATGACGATCGCACCGTCATCCGCAACGTGATGGATCGTTACCGCAGCTTGGTAACCGTTCCCGTGCCCGATCCGGAATGGGCAAGGAAACGCCGCAGCTCCTTCGAGTCGGCCGAGCGGGTATTTGTATCGGGGCTCATGCGTGGCTCCGGCCACGGCGAGCTGGATGAGAACGTCGCCGGCGCGTATCTCTACAAGCCGCTCGAGTCGGCCGTGGGCACCATCCTTTTCCAGAAACAGCTCTTAGAGCTCGCGCATCGGCTCGGGGAGCTCGTCGTCACCACGGCGGCCCACGAGGGCACGCATACCGACGACCATAGGCACGGTTTTTTGAGCCCCTGCAAGATCATCGCCGGGGAGATCGAGGCCTTCACCCGCCAAGCCCGCACCTTGATCGACATGGACCCGACCGGTCATAAGACCGCGCGCGCCTGGGTGGACGCCCAGCGGGCCGGCAGCCCGAAGTTCCTGCGCCAGTACGTGCAGCACTTGGTGGGCCTGCGCTGGGCTTACCTCAACGGCCGCCTTCTCGAGTTCATCGAAGGCTTGGGCTACCGCGACCCGGCGCACGCGCATTAATTAGCTCAAAAGTGATACTCTACGGGCATCAGGCCCGCGGCATTTCAATGACAGTTTGGCGTCGCAATGATGAGGATGATCTCTTGTACTTCGACAATAGATAACCGTTACTCACTGCGTCCGGACGCAGTTGAGGACGGCGATTCCTCCGCACCCCAAGGAATGCGATATCTGACAGAGGAAGGACACAAACGAAGCGCCGAGGTCAAAGACCTCGGCGCTTATTACTTGTGGCTCTAATCTAGCGCAGCCGCTTGGCGCTCAGCATCGACGAGAACATGCTCGTCACGGCTCCGCCGATCAACGCTCCGGCGAAGGCGCCGACAGGACCCGCAAGCGTGGCGCCGATGGCGGCGCCCACATAAACCCCGCTCCCGACGGCGACGCCCGTCGCGATTCCTAGCACAGTCGCAATCGCGACTGTTTTAACGGTAAGCGATTTGTCGCGAAGGTACCGGCCCGCGGCGCCGCCCGCGGCCGCGCCCGACGCAAAGTACGGTCCGGAAACAGCTCCAAGCACCCCGTGAAGAAGACCCACGATAACGATCCTCTTGGTATCATCACCGTTCGCGCATTGCTTGACCTGCGGAACGACGCCCTTGGGCTTGCCCGCTCGAGCGGCGATCGCGGGACCCGCCTTCAGCCCGGCGCGAACGCCTGATACGACCGGCGCCCCGGCAGAAAGAGCATCCTTCATGCCGTCGAACTCCGCGCTCGTAGAGACCTTCTCGTCCTCGATCGCGGCAAAACCCGCTTCGCTGATCGAAAGCAACAAACATCCAGCCAACAACAACTTGTTCATGTTCTACCTCCTGAATTACTGCCTGAAGCGGCCCAACGCCATGGCCACCGTCGCGACGATCAATCCGCCGAGCAAGGCCACCTTCACCGGCAACCCCACTACCAATATCAGCGGTATCGCGGCGAAGGCGATCAAGGTTACCGGCTGCAGCATGCCCCCCGGAGTTGGAACCTTCTTTTCCAACATAAGGCCCTCGCGCGTTTGCGAAGCGGTGAAACCGGCCGCCGGAGCTTTACCACCCGAGCCTTGCGCCGAAACGGCTGGCGCCCCGGGATCCCTGATGGCGCCGCGGTCGAACTGGCGGCCGGCCGAAGCGCTGGCCTGCTCGTCGGACTCCGCAAAACAAACCGAGGCCGCGGGTATCGCGGCGAAGACTGTCAGTGCTATAAGTAGCTCTTTATTTATATAACCTCCGGGTTCGAGTAAGTCGTCATAGGATAGCTGCTCAGCGCGAGCTCCCAAAAGGGCCATTAGACCCCCTCGAGAAAGTCTTTAGCCCCCTCCCACTCCTGCCCCGAAGGGCCCATATTCTCGACTGGGGAAGCCCTTGACGCAACGACTTAAAGGATGTATAATACCGCTATACAATGGTCACGCTGCCGCCGGAAGGCTTTGACTGGGATGAGCATAATAACAGGAAGAGCTGGGACCGGCATGGGGTTTCACTTCCCGAGTGCGAAGAGATATTTTTTAATGAGCCCTTATTGGTTGGGTCCGTCGATCGCAGCAAGATCGCCTACAGCGAAGAACGATTTGTCGCCTACGGCGTTACGAACGCGATGCGGCCCCTGTTTGTTGTGTTCGCAATTCGAGGCGGGAAAGTCCGAGTGATATCGGCGAGGGATATGAGTCGCCAAGAAAGGAGGCTGTACCGTGAAGAGACAAAGAGGCCCGATTAAATTTAAGAGCGAAAGGGAAGAGTTCGATTTTTGGTCTAAAGTGGATTCTACCCGTTATGTGGATCGCTCCACATTATCCAAGGCGCGTTTCCCGGAATTGCGGCCTACGACTCGGCCTATTCCAATAAGGCTTCCAGTCGCGCTGATCGATAGGCTAAAGGTATTAGCCCATAAGAAAGACTTGCCTTATCAATCACTGATGCGGCGATGGATCGAGCAAGGTCTGGAGAAAGAGTCTCGAACCGGCTATACGACACAGTCGCATGGATCTGCCTGATCTGGCGCGCTTGACGGGTCGGGCGAAATAAAGTCTAACACCCCGATGGCCGCCCTGCCCTATGCCCTGTTCGGGCTATCCGGCTTCGCCGCGCTGCTCTACGAGGTGGTTTGGACGCGGAGGCTCCTGCTCGTCTTCGGGGCCACGGTGCACTCGGCGAGCGCGGTGCTCGCGGGCTTCATGGCCGGTTTCGCCTTGGGCGGCTTGGCGGGGGGCTTCCTCGCGCGCCGGTCCAAGGACCCTTGGCGGCTTTACGGCTGGCTCGAGATAGGCGTCGCCGGCGCGGCCTGCCTCTTTCCGCCGACCGTGCGCTGGCTGCTGTCCCTGGCCGAGCAGGGCTGGCTCCAGGCCGGCCCCTGGCGCTTGGCGGCGGGGCTGGCCGCGGTGTTTCCGGCCGCCTTCCTCATGGGAGCGACCTTTCCCGTGCTGGCCCAGCATGTTGCGCGGCGCGACCCTCACCAAGGCGTGGGACTTCTCTACGGCTCAAACCTCATCGGCGCCTGTCTGGGAACCCTGATCGGTGCTTTCCTGATGATCGGCCTCTGGGGGCTTTCGGGAACGCACGCCCTCGCCGTAGCCATTAACCTCGTCGCGGGAAGCGCTGCCTTGCTGATCCCCCAGCCCTCCGGAGGCGCCGCGACGGAGCCCCCAAAGGCTTCGACAAGTCTCCGATGGGGAGTGGCGGCCGCCGTGTTCGTTTCGGGGCTCTGCGGGATGGCATTCGAGATCGTCTGGACCCGGCTGCTGATACCCTCCTTCAATAATTCGGCCTACGGCTTCGCCTCCATGCTCTTCGTATTCCTGGCAGGGCTTGGTATTGGCAGCCTCTTGGCCGTACGGCTGACCCGGCCCAGCCTCGCGGGCCTGGGCGCGATCCTAGCTACCTCGGCCCTCTACGGCATCGTCGGCTACGGCGCCTTCGAGCTCTCACAGTTGCTTCAAATCCGCTTCTGCCGCCTCGACTACGCCGGGGTCCGGCCGATGGTGCTGCTCCCTCTCGCCGAGGCCTGCGTCGTGCTCGCTCCCTTGGCCATATTGCAAGGGATGCTGCTGCCGAGCGCCGCCCGTCTTTTGGGAGGCGGCGGGGCCTCGCTCGGGCGGCTCTACGCCTTCAACACCGTAGGGGCTATCGCCGGGTCCTTGGCGGCCGGGTTCTGGTGGATCCCGCATTACAATGTTCAGAACACTCTATTCATCGTGGTGGCGGTCGGCCTGCTGTCGGGCACGGCCCTCGCCTCCTCGGCGATCGAACGGGTCCGGCTTAGGCCGCTTCTGCCCGTGGCGGCGATCGCTGTGCTCGCCGCGTCCTGGTCCTGGTTCGGGCGCCGCCACCTGCCGGCGGCGTTGCTTTCCGACTGGGTCTCGCGCTCCTCGTTCCAGAAGCCCCTGCTTCTGTTCTACGCCGACGATCTCGAGGCGTCGGTCGCCGCGTTTATGGAGGGGCCCGGCGCGCGCTCCTTGATCATCAACAGCATCCGCGTCACGGGCTACACGAACGCGACGAAGATGATGGCGCATATCCCGCTGCTCCTACACCCCAGGCCGGAGCGGACGCTGATCATCTGCTTCGGGATGGGCACCACCTTCCGCTCGGCGCTGCAGCATGAGGGAAAAGTGGACGTCGTGGAGCTGGTGCCCGCGGTCTACCGCGCCTTCCAGTTCTTCTTCCCGGACGCCGCCCGATGGGCCGCGGACCCTCGCGCGCGGCTTCTGGCCAACGACGGGCGCAATCACCTGCTGGCCGAGCGCGAAGGCTACGACGTGATCATCGCCGATCCCTCTCCCCCTCTATTCGCGACCGGCACCGTCAACCTCTACGACCGCGATTTCTTCGAGCTGGCCCGCCGGCGCCTCAAGCCGGGCGGCATCGCGGCGGTCTGGATCCCGGCCTATCCCGAGACCGAGTTCCAGATGGTGATGAAAAGCTTCGTCGCCGCGTTTCCGGAGACCCAGATCTGGCGCGCCACCCGCAGCCTGCGCGGCATACTCATGCTGGGCAGCGAGAAGCCGATCCGGCTGGACGAACGCCGGATCGGGCGGCGGCTGCGCGAACCGGCGGTGCGGGCCGACATGCTGCAGTTTGACCGCGAATTCGAGAAGGCTTCGGCCTTCTGGGGCTTGTATTTGGGCGAGGGGCGGCATTTCGAGGAATACCTGCGCGGAGTGCCGGAGCTCACCGACGATTTTCCACGGATCGAATACCCCTATTTCCGTTCACAACGCCGCGACTACCTGCGTTTTCCGGCCTTTTTCTCCTGGCCGGACTCCCGCTTCGCCAAGCCCCCTCGTTAAAAATTCAGTATAATTTCACCACATCCCGTCCTTCTGGAGAGACTATGGCGATTACGCTAATACCCAAAGAGGAAAAGTTTTACGAGCTCTTCGAGGTCCAGGCGACCCACAACGTCGAGGCCGCTCGGCTGTTTAAGGCCTTGGCCAACGATTGGAACCAGTCCTCCTCCGTCTTCGAGCAGCTGCGCGAGATCGAGCACGAGGCCGACATCACGACGCACGAGATCATCGACAAGCTTAACCGCACCTTCATCACGCCCTTCGACCGCGAGGATATCCACGCCCTGGCCAGCGAACTCGACGACATCGTCGACCTCATCGAATCTACCGCCTCGCGCATGAGGCTCTATCATATCGAGCGGCCCACGGAGGATCTCGTCTCCTTGAGCGACATCCTCTGGCAGGCGACCGAAAACGTGCGCAAGGCCATCGGCGAGCTCAAGAGCCAGCAAACCCGCCGGCTGCTCGACTATTGCATCGAGATCAACCGGTTGGAAAACTCCGGAGACCACGCCTTGGGATTGGCCATCGGGAAGCTCTTCTCGGGCAAGCCCGACCCGCTCGAGGTGATCAAGTGGAAAGAGGTCTACGAGAGCGTCGAGACCGCCATCGACAAATGCGAGGACGTCGCCAACACCATCGAGTCCATCCTCGTCAAGCAGGGCTAGCCCTTTGGGCATATTGAGAACCCGGGAGGAATTCCTTCCGGTCACCTGCGCGGTCATGGACGAGGCCGAGCAGCGCGGCTTCTTCGCCCAGCTGGGAAAGCAGAAGGGGGGTAAGGCCGACGGCATCGCCCGGCTCTGCGGCGTGCCGGCCGAGTTGGCCGACCAATGGGTCCAGGCGAAAGTCCACGTGCCCTACCACGCCCTGCAGCTGCTCGCCCATCATTTCGGCCGGCCCCTGCCGCGTATCGGCGAGCTCAGGCGCGAATACCAGCCCGTCTCCCAGGCGCAGCCCGCTTCTCGAGAGGCCCCTAAGCCGCCGCCGCGGGCGTCGGCCCCGGCGAAGGAGCCCCGTCAGGCCAAGGAATCCCGCCGACGGCGGCAGCATCGGTCCGAGCGCCGTCCGGCCCCGGCCGCGCCGCAACGCCAGGAGACGAGGCTCCCGGAACCCTCCGAGGAGCTGGCCTACTGGGTCGGGGCCACCCTCTGCGCCGCGCGCCGCCGCGAGTCCTCGCTGGTGTTCTCGGCCGGAAGGCGGGTCGGGCAGAATTTCGCGGGGGTCTGGGCGCAGCGCACGCGGGAGCTCTTCGGCGTCAAACCCGGGATCGCCTCGGCGGACGACGGCAAGTTTCAAGAGGCCTCCCTGCCGGTCGCCGGACTGGAAAGCTTTTTCGACCGGCTCGGCATACAGGAAAACCCCGGCTCCGCGTCGCTGCCCCGCTGGGCCTGGTCCAACGCGGCGTGGAAGACGGCCTGCCTGCGGGGGATGGTGGACGCCTGCGCGCATTTCCACCGCCAGCCGGCCTTGAGCTTCGAGGATTTGCCTCCGGCGCTCGCGCGCCCGTTCCAGAAGATGTTCGAGTCCTTGCCGATGCGCTTGACCGCGGGACCTCGCGAAGTGATCGGAATATGGGACCGGGAAGGGGTCGAGGCCTATTTCAAGGCGGTGGGGACGCGGAACCTGAAGCTAAAGGACCAATTTGGTGCGTATCTCCGAGGCAAAGGGCAGAACGCTTCTGAACCTCAAGAAGAGGTGGCGGAATCCGAAGCCCAAGAGCCACCCAAGCCGCAAAAAAAAACCGTTTTTAGACGCCGCCGCACCGTCTACCGCGGACGGCCCGGCTAGAACAAGCCGGAGGGGTGCGTGAGTGGTTGAAACGGACGCTCTCGAAAAGCGTTAGGCGGCAACCCCGCCTCGTGGGTTCGAATCCCACCCCCTCCGCCAGATCACCCGCCGCGGGTGCGGTCCTGGACGGAGTACCACGCCAGGGCGTCGGAGAGATGCTGCTCCTCGAAGTCCGGCCAATAATCATCGACGACGAAGAAATCGGAATAGACGGACTGGATAGGCAGAAACCCGCTGAGCCTCCGGCCGCCGCCCCAACGGATGATGAGATCGAGCGGCGGAATGTCGGCCGTCCGGTGCAATCCGGTGCGGATGCCCTCCAAGTCCCATTCCCATCCGTAATTGACCAGTAAATGGACGGTCGGGCCCTTGCCTCCGCGGCCCGCGTAGCCACGCAGCCGCTCCGGGAACACGGGCGAATCCTCGTCGCCCACGACGCGCACGCGAGCGTCCTCCGCCTCCAGTCTCTCGACCATGTCGACGCAGGCCGCCTTGAAGGACTGGACCTGGATGGCCGGGCGCTTGACGTTGTCCTTCGTGAAGCCGTAGACGGAGATATCCTCGATCCCCAGCTCGCGGCAGGCGCGGTAGAGCCGGATGCCGGGCTCGATGCCGAAGCCGTAGCCGTCGTGCCGGGGCCGGCCCGATCTCTGCGCCCATCGGCGGTTCCCATCGGGAATCACGCCTAGATGGCGGGGAAGGCGCAATTGCTTGGGGCGGACGCTGGGCCACTCGAGGACTTCGGCGTTCATAGAAATGGCGTTCCATACTACGTTGCGCCGGGGGGTTTGGGGAATCGAATCGGGGTAAACCTTTTGCGACGAGGCTGCGACGCATCGCCGCTTATTGGTACACTCGCCTGTGTGAAGCGCCTGCTGCTGCCCAGCCTGCTATGTTTTGGCGGCCTGTTCCTGCGCCTGCACCAGCCCGCGCTATGGCAAGACGAGGCCGAGACGGCGCTCTTGGGCTTGAGCGTCCTGGCGCACGGCACCCCCAAGGCCGAGCTCGCGGGCAGCGCCATCACCGTGGAGCCCACCCTGCGCCGGCATGAGACGGACAGTCATGGAAACTTCATCTGGAACACCTGGCTTCCCTATTACCTGGCCGCCGGCTCCATGGCGCTTTTCGGCGCCAACGCCTGGGCCGCGCGCTTGCCATTCGCGCTACTGGCCTTCCTCGGCTATCTCCTGATGCTTTCTCTTCTCGGCGGCCGGCGCGAAGAAGATGAAAGAGCCCTCGAATATTCGGCCTGGTGGCTGGCCTGCTCCGTCCCCTGGCTACTCTTCATGCGCCAATGCCGATACTACAGCCTCGTCGCCTTCGGCGCGCTGGCGGCCGTGTGGTCCTACCGCGCGCTGCTCGAGGGTCGCCGCGGGGCCGCGGCCTTGCTGGTCGCCTCCCTTCTCTTGCTGCTTCACAGCTCCTTCGCCTACGGCCCCATCGTACTCGCCGCGCTCTGCGCCGACGCCTGCCTGCGCCGGGAAGAAAGCACGTTTCAAAAGCGGTTCTGGCCGGCGGTAGCTATCCTTGTCCTACTGGCGATTCCGACGGCTCTGCATTTCCGCATCTGGTCAAGACCGGGCATACACGCCTACGCCCCGATAGAATCTTTGAGATTTTTACGCACCTTTCTGTCTTGGCTCTCGCGCTTCGCACTGCCGTTGCCTCTGCTGCTGGCCATCCTTTGGGCCGTCTTTAAGGACCGGACGCGGAACCCCCGCAGCCTGGCTGCGATCTTGGCGGCTGGCTGGCTGGTGGTCCAAGTGATCCTCGATGGCGAGGGGTTATGGGCGGACGCGGGGTCCGCCCTGCTGCTCGCCGGCATCGGCGCGACGGCCCTATCGATTCCCGCCGCGGCCGGAGAGCTCTCTTTAGGCCGCATAAGCGCGTTTCTTTGCGTCTGCGCCCTCGCCGTGCTGTCATGGTCCGCCGCCGAGCCGTATGGGCGCTACCTCGTCATCCTGCTGCCCTTTCTCTGCGCCGCGGGCGGAGCCTGGGTCGCCCGTCTGACCACCTCGCGCCTTCAAGGCGCGGCCCTGCTGGCGCTTTTGCTCGGAGGAAATCTTCTGGCCGTTCTTGGCGGCCGGGCCGCGGCGCTGGTCTTCACGAGCCCGCTAGAGGAGTCGGTCTCGGGAATGATGCGCCGGCGCATCAAGGACCTGCCGGTCCGATCCGAGCTCTGGCTGTTCTGGAGGCAATTGCTCGAGGGACGCCGCGGCTACGTCGAGCCGATCGGCGACCATCTATTGGCCTTTGGGAAGCCCAACGACACCTTTTTCTCCGACGCGGACAATCTGAGCCTGCTGTTCTACACCCGCCGCCGTGCCCTTCTGGCGGAGCAGCTAGGCTCCGAGCCTCCGGACTGGATCATCCCGTCCCCCTGGCTGATGCTCGACCCGCCCTCGCTTGCCGCGGTCCAATCCAGGCTGAAGAGGAGCCGATACGATCCGGTCGAGCTCTCCGCTCCCGCCACGCTGTGGCAGGACAATCCCGATATCCTGTTCCATTCCTTCCGGCCCAGGAGCGCTCCCCGGCTCATCTACCGCCTCCGCTCGATTTAGCTACAATAGGGCGGATGAAGTTCTTGATCCTGGGCAGCGGCATGCAGGGGCGCGCCTGCGCATTCGACCTGCTGCGCAATCCAAAAACCGAATCCGTCTTGTTGGCCGACATCTCGGAGGAGAACCTTGCGGACGCCAAGGCGTTATTACGTTCCAAGAAGGTCGAGACCGTCCGAGCCGCAGCCTCCGATCTCGGCTCCATCAAGCGGCTGGCCCAAGGCCGCTCGGCGATGATCAGCGCCGTACCGTACTCCTTCAACCTCGAGCTCGCCAAGGCCGCCGTTGCCGCCAAGACCCATTTCATCGACCTAGGGGGCAACACCGACATCGTGCGCAAGGAGCTGGCCCTACACGCCGCGGCCAAGAAAGCGGGGGTCTCCATTCTGCCGGATATCGGTCTGGGACCGGGCCTGACGACCACCCTAGCCGTGCACGGCATCTCGCAGCTCGACGAAACGCACGAGGTGCTCATCCGAGATGGGGGCTTGCCGCAGAAGCCCCGTCCGCCGCTCAACTACCTGCTCACCTTCTCCGAGGAGGGCCTCATCAACGAGTACGTCGAGAACGCCACGGCGCTGCGCGGAGGAAAACGGGTGGAGCTACCGGGGCTCTCGGAGATCGAGACGATCGACCTGCCGCCACCCCTAGGCCGTTGCGAAGCCGCCCACGCGGCCGGCGGGCTCTCCACGCTGGCTTGGACCTACGAGGGCAAGATCGACCGGATGGACTGCAAGCTTATCCGCTATCCGGGGCATTGCCGGATCGTCAACGCCTTAAGGGAGATCGGCTTTTTCGGGGAAGAGAGGATATCCGTCGACGGCTGCGCCCTATCTCCCAGGGAATTGAGCGCCCGGCTCCTACGCCGGTACCTGGAGCGCCCCGGGGAGAAGGATTTCGTCGTCATTCACACCGTCGTGCGCGGCGTCAAGGACGGCAGGCGTGCCGAGATCATCTACGACATGCTCGACCGCTATGACGACATAAATAAGATGACGGCCATGGCCCGGACCACGGGATTTCCCGTCGCGATCGTCGCCCAGATGTTGGCCAACGGCGAAATCGACAAGCCCGGGGCCTACCCCGTCGAGACGGGGATTCCCCCGGAGCCGTTCCTCCGCCATATGCGCCGGCGTGGCTTCGACATTTCCTGGAAACTTCGCTTGCTCCCATGAGCGCACCCCGCGTCGTCTCCCTCATCGCCAGCAGCACCGAGATTGTCTGCGCGCTCGGCTTCGAGGACGCCTTGGTAGGACGCTCGCATGAGTGCGATTTCCCGCCGGCGGTGCGCGGCCTGCCGGCCTGCACCGAGCCGCGCATCGACGTCGAGGCCTCCAGCGCACGCATCGACGAGGAGGTCAAGTCCTTCCTTAAGTCCTCACTTTCCGTTTACAGGGTCGACGCCGAGCGGCTCAGGGGGCTCAAGCCCGACGTGGTCATTACGCAGAGCCATTGCGAGGTGTGCGCGGTAAGCCTCAAGGACGTGGAGCGCTCCCTCGGAGCCGAATGGGGCTTTTCCCCAACGGTAGTTTCCCTCACGCCCAATTCCCTCCCGGACATCTGGCGGGACATCCACCGCGTCGCCGAGGCCCTGGGCGAGCCCCGCCGGGGCGAAGCCCTCGTCGAGTCCCTGAAGGCCCGCATGGACGCGGTGGCGCGCGGCGCCCGTGGCCTAGACAAGCCCCGCACGGCCTGCGTCGAATGGATCGAGCCGCTCATGGCGGCGGGGAACTGGATGCCGGAATTAGTCGAGCTCGCCGGAGGCGCGCCCCTGTTCGGCAAGCCCGGCGCCCATTCGCCCTCCATGGGTTATGCGGAATTTAAGGCCACCGATCCGGACGTCGTCATCGTAATGCCCTGCGGCTTCGACCTGGACCGTACGCGCCGGGAGATGCCGGCGTTGAGCTCGCAGCCAGGATTTTCGGGCCTCCGGGCGGTCCGCCAGGGCCGCGTCTGCCTCGCGGACGGCAACCAATACTTCAACCGTCCCGGCCCGCGGCTGGCCGAGTCGCTCGAGATACTCGCCGAAATCCTGCATCCGGAGAAGTTCCAATTCGGCCATCAAGGAAAGGCCTGGGAAAAATACCATGTGGAAAGTCTTTGAAAAACTCAAGACCAAGATAACCGGCGCCGAGGGCGCCAAGCCTCCCACCGGTGGGCTCGAGGAGCTCGAGAAGAGCGGGATGATGGGCCAGTTCTTCCGGCATTGGAAGAACCCAGCCTTCCTTAAGCAGGCGCGCGCCTTGGCCGCCCGGATGCAGGCCGAGGGGATCAATCTCAAGGACGCCAAGGCCGTGCAGGACTGGCTGGCGGCGCATAAAAAGGAAGTCGAGTCCGGAGCCATCTCCGAGGAAGGAGCCGCCAAGCCCCAGACCTTCGTCAAGACGGGTCCGGACGTGGGCCGCAACGACCCATGCCCCTGCGGCAGCGGTAAGAAGCACAAGAAATGCTGCGGCAAATGAACCGGGTCCAGCTGGGAGGCTTTGAGATCTTCCTGCTCAGCGACGGTAGTTTCCGCCTGGACGGGGGGGCTATGTTCGGCGTGGTGCCCCGCACGCTCTGGGAGCGTACGGACCCGCCGGATGAGCGCAACCGCATCCCGCTGGCCTTGGGATGCCTTCTGATCCGCACCCCCAAGGGGCGCCGCGTGCTCGTGGACACGGGGCTTTCGTCCAAGTACGACGCCAACCCCAAGTTCTTGAAGACGTATGCCGTCGACCGCTCGCGCACCCTACGCCACGATTTGGCGGCCCTAGGGGTCTCCCCCGACGACATCGATCTCGTCGTCAACACCCACCTGCATTTCGATCATGCGGGAGGCGACACCGAGATCGACTCCGCCGGAAAGGTCGTCTTGCAGTTCCCAAAGGCCCGCTACGTTATCCAAAAAGAGGAATGGGAAGACGCGCAAGCGCCACACGAACGCAATAGGGCTTCCTACCTTCCCGAAAACTTCGAGCCGCTCGACGATTTCAAGGCATTGGAGCTGGTCTCCGGCGAATTCGAGATCGAGCCGGGACTCAAGGTGCTGCGCTCGGGAGGACATACGCGGGGGCATCAGTGCGTGATGATCGAGTCGGAAGGCCGCAAGGCCGTCTATTTCGGGGATTTGATCCCCACCATGTCGCATGTCCCCCTACCCTATATCATGGGTTATGACCTCTACCCCGTCCACACTTTAGAGGCCAAGCGGGGGCTATTGGAGCGAGCCCTCAAGGAGAACTGGCTGCTCCTGTTCCAGCATGATCCAAGGCACAGGATCGGGATATTGGAGCAGGTGGAGGGGCGGACGGTGGTGCGGCCGGCTTAGACGGCCACGTCCTTTTCGATGCTCTCGAGCTGCCGGCGGCGGTGCAGGCGTTCCGCCTCCTCCTTGATGGAGGCCAGCTCGCGCTCGACGTGGCGCTCGATCCATCGGCGCAGCAGGGGACGCAGCGGCTTGAACGTGAACGGCAGCGGCACCTGTTCTTCATGCGTCAGCCAGGTCCCGCCGGTGATGGCCTTAAGGCTGAAGGTGCTAGAGATGGGTCTCAGGGGGCCGCGGACGACCGTGCGCTCGTATCCACCTTGGCCGGCGGAGACTCGCGCGATGGTGCCCAAATATTCGCACACGCGCTCCTTGGGGGCGCTGACGAGGACCCTTCGGGTGATATGAATCATGGAATCTGGAGCGGGCGAGCGGAATCGAACCGCCGTCTCATCCTTGGCAAGGATGCATTCTACCATTGAACCACGCCCGCAACCTCGTCATTATACCAAATGAGGGATAAGGACATCTCCCGGGTGGTCTCGATACTGCGGCGGGAAACAAAACGCTGGACGGTTCCGGCCGTTACCGAGGTGGCCGAAAGCCGGGACCCCTTCCTGGTCCTGGTCTCGACGCTGCTGAGCCTGCGGACCAGGGACCAGACGACGGCGGAGGCCTCCAAGCGCCTATTCCAGTTGGCGAAGACCCCGCGGCAGCTGCTGGACTTGGATGCAGCCGCCATCGAGAAGGCCATTTATCCAGTTGGCTTCTACCGGGTCAAGGCGCGCACGCTCCGCGCGATTTGCGGGGATCTGCTCGAACGCTTCCAAGGGCGTGTGCCCGATTCGATCGAGGAGCTCCTAACGCTCAAAGGGGTCGGGCGCAAGACCGCCAACCTGGTCGTGACCCTGGGCTTCGATAAGCCCGGCATCTGCGTGGATATACACGTGCACCGTATCTCCAACCGTCTCGGCTACGTCCGCACGAAGACGCCCGATGAGACCGAGAAGGCCCTGCGGGCGAAGCTGCCGCGCCGCTACTGGAACGAGTTCAACGACCTGCTCGTCACCTACGGCCAGAACCTCTGCCATCCCACCTCGCCGTGGTGCAGCCGCTGCCGGCTGTCCGCGTACTGCGCCCGCAGGGGTGTGGCACGCAGCCGCTAGCGCGCGCCCTCCCCTTCCTTGGGACGGGGCGCGGGGCGGCGCCGGCGCGCGGGCTGCCTGGGTTCTCCCAGCTCGAGCTCCTCCTCTCCCTGGTCCTCCAAGCCTGCGAGCTCCTGCTCCATCAAGTCCTGGCGATCTCCCGGATTCGGGATCTTCTTGTTGCGGGGCATGGGGATCACCTCCTTTCGACGATAGGATATCCCGGAGCGGCGGCCGGAGCCATAATCGCGGCGTAACGATGTCATCGCCGCTGCGCGAAGAGTTTACCCCCTGTCCATGGGTCCCGCGCGGCGGGGGGCGTACAATGCCCGCATGCTCCGCTGGGCGGTCATCTTCCTCGTCATCGCGATCGTGGCAGGGCTGTTCGGGCTCACCGGGGTCTCGGAGGCGGCCAGCAGCATCGCCAAAGGGCTCTTCACCCTGTTCCTGATCCTTTTCGCCCTGGCCCTGATCTTCGGGCTTTGGACCGGATCTAAGCTCGGATAGGCTTTCTCCCGACCACATCGAGCACGGTCGGCGATATGAATATGGAGCCGGGAGTCCGTTTGGCCCGCATCCATCCCGTTCGGAAGCGGGCCGCTTTCGTCGAGGTGAACGGCTTAAATTGCGCCATTTGATCCAAGTATCCGGTGAAATAAGCCTCCGCCCATTTCCAAACGTCGCTCTCGGGCCCCCCGACCTTGATATTGGGCGTCAAATCCACTAATTTTAGCCCCACCTTGCGGTATAGCTGCGGCAGGCGGCCGCCGACATTGACGTCCCCTCCCTGCGAAGCGAACCAGGCGGCGTCGGCCAGGATCAATTCCTTCCAATGCGGGAGCGGCGGGTAGACCGCCATGCTGGAGCGATGATAATCTTCGACGGCGAGCAGCCCGCCGGGCTTTAGCGCCCGCAGCAGCAGGCGCAAATGCGCCTCGACCTCTGGAATGAACAGAAATACCCAACGCGCGAAGATCAAATCGTACGCCGAGCTCGGCAGGGCGGCGGAGCGCAGATCCGCCTCGATGAGCCGGACATGGCTCAATCCGCGGCGGCGCATTTGGCTGCGCAGGAACGCGGCGTATTTCGGAGAGCGTTCGATCGCGTCGACGCGCCCTCCTCGGCCGCGGACCCGTTCGGCCAGGGGCAGCAACACCGAGCCGATCCCGGCGCCGACCTCAAGGCAATGCCAACCTGGACCGACCTTCAGGCGGTCGAAAAGCGCTTCCGTCATGCCCTCCCAAAGTCCGGCCTGAAAACGGAGGCGCCTCACCTCGAAGGACGAGGTCCCGAGTATGTAGCGGTACTTTCCCTGCTTCAATGACTCGCGGCTTGAGGGATCGCGTCCAGCTCGGCCTTGAGGGCCGCCGTCTCCGCGACCGCCTTCTTGGAATGCGCCTGAGCCGACTCCACGGCTTGCTTGCCCGCGGCAATTCCCGCGGGCGTCCCTTCGCCGTTGGGGTAGGCCCATTCCCGGGTGACGCCGATGGCCTTGGCCGCCTCGTTGATCGCCGCGCCCGTATTGACTATGGTCTTCTTGGCGTGGGCGACGGCTTGAGAGGCCTCGGGGCCGCATTTATCGGCAACGGGAGAGGCCTGTCCTAAATAGTCCTGGGCGGAAGCGGCGCTCCAACTGGAGCTCTGGTACCAATGGTAGGCCGTCTCCCATTCATCGTAAGGGTCCGCTTCGGGGTCGAGCGTGCCGTTCATTTTCGACTCGGCGGTCGAGACGAAGCGCGAGGCGGCCTGCACCGTCGCTTCCGTGTACTCTGTCGCCTGGATGGTCTCCGCCACCGCGTCGCGGCTGATCTGGCACGGGTCCACCGCCGGGGTCTTGGGCCCGCAGGCGGCGAGCACCATCATGAGGGTCAGCATCATCGCCAACACCATGCCATGGCGCGTCTTCTTGCCTTGGGGCTTGACCATCCCGGGCGGCGGAACGGCCTTATGTCCCCTCGCCGTCGAGCCCCGGGAGGAATCGCTCGGGGACGCCACTCCCAGCGCCCCGCCGGCCCTGGAAACGGAGACCCCGGGCACCGCGGCGGGGGGTCCGGATTTCTGGCCGGTAAACATCTGCCCGGCGGCGACGCTTCGCTCCTCGTCGCTGGCGCCGGAGGGATTATGATGCGCGGCCGCCGAGATCCAAGCCCCGACAATTAAAACTAGCAACAAGGTGATTTTTTTCAAGAAAGCCTCCCAAGGCGGACCATTAAAGCAACCGGGCCGGCTGACGGAACTCGATGCGGAATTCGACATTCGCCAATTCCGGAATTTTTTGGAGCAACTCGCGACGCATCTCCTCCATCACCCGATTTTTAATCCCCAACCATTGCGGCTGGTTTTCGATCATGGTTAGAACCGGCCACTTATTGCTCTCGTAGATAAATACAAGAACGGGCTTTTTCTCCGCTCCCGCGCAATCGATAGAAACACCCGTGATGCGCTTCGAAGTTTCATATAGCCGGTCATCGTGGGCGAGGCGCCGCATGGCGTCTTCCTGCGCGGCGAACTGCGGCGCGCACCAGGCTCTAGCACCGGCGGGACAAAGGGCCAGAAACGCCAGGACTGCCGTCCATTTCCGTCTTATCATCACCATCGATCCGTCCCATACTTGGTACCAGAGCCTCCGCGCGTCAAGGCATCCAGCCATTGCTGCCGACGCTCTTGATCCGTCGCATAACCGGCGTCGAGCTGCTTCTCGGTTGGAGACACCTTAAGGCCGAAATACGCGAACGATAACTGGCTGCCGCCAGCCTGCGTTTTTCTTTCGCTTTTTGCGATCAACAGCTTTCCCACCTTTCTGACGGCGTACTTAATGCTATTCCCGTCGGACAGGTTCAACTCGTACTGCAAACTTTTTTCCAGGGAAACTGCCGCCGGATACTGAGGCAGGGCAGCCGTGCGTTGGACTTGATTGTAAATGCTCCACAGGATGGCGCCCGGAAGCTGGTGGTCGTAGAAATCTGGAGGGCTTCCGGGTTGGTGATGGCGGAAAATTTTAACTTGATCGGAGCCAGGAGCCTCCACCTGCGCAATCAACAGGGCGCTTTGCGCATAGTGGGGATACGATTGATCAAAAGAACGCCCCGAATGCCAACCTTCGATTTCCTTTAGCGAGGGTTTCCGCCCTTGTTCAAAGAGTTTCGCCAGTTGCTCGAATCCGACGCCATTTCGTAATGAGTCGATCGAGGGCGAGGTATCCGATGAGAATGCGGGGCAAATAAGGCTTAACAGCATAATGCCAGACATTATCCGTCTATAGTTTTTCATCTTTCCTCGTTCCATAATTGCGATGAACACCTTGGCATTACTGTATCTACGCTAGGGCGCGACTGCCTGGGCTAAAGGAACTATCGGGGACCAAGTCTTTGGGCCTAAGCCTCCTAGGCCCTTTGGACCACAGCTGTCCCAAGAAAGTTTTTTCTAGAAGGCAAAATCTAGCTGTAATTTTTGTAAATTGTCGTCGCGAATGCGGCCAAGCCTGCGCTCATTAAGTCCCAAAAGATCGATGAGCGTGA
>JBGFSC010000018.1:0-74597 GCA_041694815.1 Elusimicrobiota bacterium
TGGCCGAACAACGTGTTATAATGGGACATAAGAATCCTCCGTCGGTAAGATGGTTCCTGAACAAAACCATTCTACCAATCAGACGGGGGATTCTCTATTTTTCTTGGGACACTACTGCCTTAGGGAACGAAAGAATTGCTAGAATGCCCGCCCTATGGCCGAATGGCGGACCCTGGAGGATCTTAGAGCCGAGAGGCAGGTCGCGGTGGTAATCGCCGATCATTTCGGAGTCATCAGCTACGTCAATCGCGCCTTCGAGGCGCTTTTCGGCTGGCAGGGCCGGGAGGCCGTAGGCCGCCCGCTGACCATCATCATTCCTGAATCGTTCCGCGGGGCTCATCAGGCGGGCTTCTCGCGGCTCTTGGCGACCAATCAGCCCCGGCTCTTGAATCAGTCCATACGCCTGAAGGCCGTCGACAAACAAGGCAAGGAATTCATGGCCGAGCATTTCATCATCGGCGAAAGGGATGGCAACGGGCTCTGGACCTTCGGGGCGGCCATCCACCGGGCGATGCCGCGATGACGCGCGATCTGACGGATTTAATCGAGGAGCTGCGCGCCTCCTTGGGGATGTTCGAAATGGCCTTAAACGCCGTTCCCCAGGGGATAGTGTCCGTCGATTCGAAAGGCACCATACTCTGGTGCAATGCGGCCTTCGAACGCATCGCGGGCCGCAGGCGTATCGAGCTCATCGGTTCCCCGGTACAACGGACCTTGTCGCTGCGCCGACAAGGGAGAATAGTTGCCTGGCGCGAACATCCGGCAAATCTGGCCAGCAAGGCTTGGGAAGGGAAATCAATCCCTTACGAATTAATCGCTAAAAACAAGAATTTACCAATCCGAATAAGTCGGAACCGCTTTGGCGCAGGGCAAAAACATACAGGAATTGTTTTGGTCGTTAATCATCCCTAGGGAATCGGAAACGCTCTTGAGCGCTGTCCCAGTCAATCGCTTTCTCAGATAATTCTTTCCCCGCCGTTTGCAGAATGCGTTCGGCAAAGTCTTCGCGTTCCTGCGGCGTCAATCCCACTCCTAACACTTCGATCACATTGCGCTTCTTATCGACGACAACGGTTTTCCCGTTCCGAGCATTGCTAGTCCATGGCCTATGAGGAAAAACTGCGTGCCCTCCGCGCAGAACAAATTTACCATCAGAGGCCTCAGTCATATGCCTCATCATCCATTCCTTCATTTCAGGTCGGAATGGGTCTCCAAATTCCCGACGCAATGTCCGACGGAGATTTGACGTCCAGTTCTCGCCGTCGGTCTCAAAAAATCGCATGCCGTCTGCGGCATTCCAAATGACCATCGTTTTACGGCTTTCCGTATGACGGACCGCGAGTAGTTTAAATCCATCTTCACTAAACGTATAGAATCCCGCGTGGCTAAAGAAAAAGTGATAATCCGGCAAAGGAGCTGGCAAAAGGTCGTCTATTAGAATCTTCCCGGAATCGGCGTCCAGTAAAAGCAGGCCCTCGCCACCGACCACCAGTATTCGAGACCCATCCCGATTCGCTTGAAGCGTATGGAGGAATCCTAAATCTCGGCCAAAATAAAATTCCTTCGTCTGTTTACCATCAATGGCGTCAAATATTCTTACTCCATGCGACGATGCTCCTATAATCTTCGAGCCGGCAGAACCCCAAATGGCCAACTGGACCCCGGGATAGTTCCATTGCACAAGGATGCGCGTTTCACTTTGCCCGGCATGAACGTTAAATCCAAACAACACAAAGACAGCCGCAAGCATTCTAAAAATCTTTTATACGGTTTATCGGCGCTTCGCCTGAGACTAATGGCCTATTCGGTGGGTAGGACGAAAGGGAACCATTTAAACGCTCATCCGGACCAATTGCCCGCTGCGCCGGCCCTGCTCGAGCATCCAGCCGGAGAAGGCGGCCGCCAAGGCCAGGTAAACCAAATTGATGGCCAAGGCCGCCCCGAAATGCCGCCAAGAAAAGACCGAGTTTAAGAGAAGCTCCCTCATCCCCTCCATCACCCAGGTGCTGGGCAGGAGCAAGGCGATCCGCTTAAGCCAGTCCGGATAGACGGACAACGGGTAGAAAATGGCGGAGAAGGGCTGAACCAGGAAGGGCACCCCCCAGACCAGGGCCTCGGCCGAATGGCCCCAATGTATGATTAATCCGGTCGTAAATAACCCCAGGGCCCAACCCATCAGCATCAGGTTGAGGAAAAACGGGACCAAGTAAAACCCCAGGATCGAGGGATCCAAGGCGTAAAAAAGAGCGGCGAAGCCCATCAGGAACACCCCGACGATCCCCGTCTTGATCAACCCGTATAGGTAGGCGGAGGTGACCCATTCCCATGTCCTCAGTGGCGAGATGAGCAGGTTGACGATGTTGCGGGTCCAAAGCTCCTCCATAAAGGCGAGGCTGACCGATTGCTGGGACCGGTATAAAATGTCCCAAAACACGAGGCCCAAGAGCAGCGCGGGTAGAAGGCGCCCGGTCGAGTCCGGCATGCGCTGCTGCAGGTAGACGCTGAAGAATCCCCAGACCAAAAGCTCCATCAACGGCCAGAAGAAGAGCTCCATCACCCGTGCGGCGGAACGGAAATGCATCACCACGTAGCGGCTAAGCATGGCCGATATGCGCCGCCTCACGCGTTTTCCCCCTTCACGTCGCGGAGCTCTCCCTCCCGCGATAGTTTCAAGAACAGCTTTTCCAGGCTATCCTGGCTGAAACGCCGACGCAATTCCCCCGGCGTCCCCTCGGCTATCTTGCGCCCGCGGTGGAGGAATAAAACCCGGTCGCAGAGCCTTTCCACCTCCGCCATGTTGTGCGAGGTGTAGATCATCGACACCCGGCGCTCCTCGCGGACGCGCTGCAGCAGCGCGCGCACGCGGTCGGCCATATCCGGGTCGAGGCTCGCGGTGGGCTCGTCGAGAAATAACAGCTCGGGATCGTTGAGTAGGCTTTTGCAGAGATTAAGCCGCGTTTGTTCGCCGGAGGAAAGAGCCCCGGTGCGTACGGAGGCGAGATGGCCTATATCGAGAAGCTCCATGAGCCCCGAAACCTTCCGCCCCGCGTCGGCGACACCGTAGAGCTCCGCGAAGATGCGCAGGTTCCGCCCGACGCTCAGATTGAAGGGAAGCTGCACGTAGGCGGAGGTGTAATTGATGCGGGGATATATCCGGTAGCGTTCCCGCTGCGGGCAGCGCCCGAGCACCGAGACCTCCCCCCTCGTCGGACGCAATATCCCCAGCAGTATGTGCAGCGCCGTCGTCTTGCCGGCGCCGTTGGGTCCCAGCAGGCCGAATATCTCCCCCTCCCCGACGGAAAAGGAAACGTCTTCTAAGGCATGCTTGCCGTCGAACTCCTTATGGAGACCTCGGGCGTCGACTTTAAATGCGCTCAAAATAGCGCTCCCGCTCCCAGGAGCTGACCGTCTTCCGGAAGGCGGCCGTCTCCGCCCGGGCGGCGTGGAGGTAATGCTCGACGACATCCTCGCCAAAGGCTTCTCGTGCGGCGGCCGAGCCTTCGAAAAGCCGCGTCGCTTCCTCTAGGGAGCCGGGCACCTGCTCGGCCTTGGACTCGTACGCGTTGCCTTCCAAAGCCTTGGGCGGCTGTAATCCCTTCTCGATCCCATAAAGGCCGGCGGCGATGGTGGCCGCGAAGGCCAGGTAAGGATTGGCGTCGGCGCCCGGGATCCGATTCTCGATCCGGTAAGATTCCTCCTCTCCGACGATGCGGAACCCGCAGGTGCGATTGTCCCGCGCCCAGGCGACCCGGGTAGGAGCGAAGGTCCCGCTCTGGTACCTTTTATAGGAGTTGATCGTGGGCGCGAAAAATAAGGAGAACTCGCGGCAGAGCCTCATCTGCCCCGCCAGAAAATTGCGAAACAACGAGCTCGGGGCCCCTTTCGCCCGATCCCAGAACAGCGCCCTGCGGCCGGCCCGATCCCATAGGCTCGAGTGCAAATGGAAGCTGGATCCCGCCAAGGCGCCATCGAATTTGGCCATGAAGGTGAGCGAAGCTCCCTGGGACATGGCGATCTCCTTGGCGCCGTGCTTGTAAAGCGTATGCCGATCGGCCATTTCGAGCGCCTCGGCATAGCCGAGATTAATCTCATGCTGCGCGGGGCCCCATTCGCCCTTCGACGCCTCCACCGGGACGCCCGCTCCCTCCATGCCCCGGCGTATCGCGCCGACGACCGGCTCCACCCGGGTTCCTTGGAGCATGTGATAATCCTCGATGTACCAGCCGTGATGCTTAAGGCCGCGATAGCCTTTTTCCTTAGCCGATTCGTAGGATTCCGAGAACAGGTAGAATTCCAGTTCCGAGGCCGTCTTCACCTGAAAGCCCTTTTGCGCTGCGCGAGTGATCTGCCGCTTAAGCACAGCCCTCGGGGAGACCGCGACCGGAGCCCCTTTTTCGTCTTCGAGATCGCAGATGATAAGGGCGCTTTTCTCGAGCCAGGGCGGCACGCGTATCGTCGAGAAGTCCGGGAGAAGATGAAAGTCCTGGTATCCCTTCTCCCAGCTCGTCAACTTGAATCCGGGAACCGGGTCCATCTCCATGTCGACAGTCAGGAGATAGGCGCAGGCATGCACGCCGTGGGATGCGGCGCTTTCTAGGAAAAAACGCCCGGTCAGCCGCTTGCCCATCCATCGGCCCTGCATGTCCGGGAAAACGAGCAATACCGTATCGATCTCGCCCCGCCGGATGGCTGCCTTGAGTTCATTGAGCGACGGCCTTGTTTTTGCCATGCGGCGATTATAGACAATCACCTGAGGCGGCGCAAGAAAGTTACTTAATAGCACTTAATAATAATTAACAATACTAATAAGTAAAGTATAGTATTATACAACTATATATGGACGATATACGCTGTTTTCACGTGAAAATAGATTGACAAGTTACATATGGCAACTTATAATCATCCCCATGAACAAGCTTTTACGCGCATCGGCAGCTCGGGGGTTTTCACGTGAAAACTAGGTGGATAATATTATGACAGAAATAATAGCCATAGCCAATCAAAAAGGCGGGGTAGGCAAAACAACTACGTCCATTAACTTCGCGGCAGCTCTTGCCTGTCATGGACAAGAAACACTTTTGATAGATATGGACCCTCAAGGCAACACTACATCTGGCCTAGGATTCGATAAAAAAAATATAGAGCCTTCAATATATCCTGTATTGCTCCAACAAATGCCAATAGAAAAGACAATTAAAGAGACATCTATTGAATATTTAGACTTAATTTGTGCAAATACTGGTCTTATTGGCGCAGAAGTAGAACTAGTATCTGCAATGGCCAGGGAATCTCGATTAAAACAAGCAATTGCTCCTATTGCAAACATTTATAGATTTATTATTATAGATTGTCCTCCTTCACTTGGTCTTTTAACCTTAAATGCACTAACGGCCGCTCATAGAGCTATTATTCCTATCCAGTGCGAGTATTACGCCTTGGAGGGGTTGGCTCATTTTATGGATACAGTGAATAAGATTCGAGCGGCCGTGAATCCAGGCCTCAGGATAGAGGGGGGTGTCCTAACTATGTTTGATGCGAGGGTTACCCTAGCCAATCAGGTTAAAACCGAGATTGAACGGCATTTTGGCGATTCATTTTTTAAAACCACCATTCCCAGGAATATACGTTTAGCGGAAGCTCCTAGCTTCGGCCAGTCGATCTTGCAATACGACCCAAAATCGAAAGGGGGGGAAGCCTATATGGGCCTCGCCGAGGAATTCCTTCTGCGCCGCGGCTGGCAGCCCGCACCGCAGCCTCCGGCGGAACCTTCGCCAACGATGATCGCCGCATAGGAGAAAAACCATGAGACAGGCATTAGGCCGTGGACTCGACGCATTGATCCCTTCCATCGTTGACAACGGCGAATCGGGAAACCTGAAAAAGATCCCTATCGGGTCAATCCGCCCCAATCATCTGCAGCCGAGAAAATATTTTGACCCAGAACGCCTAAGCGAGTTGGCTCAGTCGATAAAGGAACACGGCCTGGCGCAGCCTATATTGGTCTCGCAGATCGCAGGGACCGAACAATACGAGTTGATCGCCGGCGAGCGTCGCTGGCGCGCCTCACAGTTGGCAGGGATAAATGAAATCGAAGCGATTGTGCGCGCGCCATCTTCCGACAGGGAAAGACTGGCCGTCACCCTGATCGAAAATCTTCAGCGCGAAGACTTGAATCCGATCGAAGAGGCACTCGGCTATCTGCGGCTCATGAAGGAGTTCTCAGTCAATCAAAGCACTCTATCCGAACTTCTTGGTAAATCGAAATCGGCGATTTCCAATACTCTGCGCTTACTCGATTTGCCGGAAGAGATACAGAAAGCTTTGCAGTTCGGTCAGCTTACGGAAGGGCATGCCAGAGCCCTGCTCTCGATTGAAAATATAGTTGAAAAAAACAGGCTTTTTTCTATGATGCTGCAACAAGGTCTTTCCGTTCGCGAGGCGGAAGATTATGCCCGGCAGGTCCAAAATGGAACCCCCGCGGATAAACCCGTTCCACCTCGATCCAAGAAGCATGGCATTTCGCCGGATGAAAAAGCGCTTCAGGAAGTATTGCAACAGCATCTCGGTACCAAGGTCGAGATCCGGTCCAAGAACGCGCAGCGCGGCAGCATCACGCTGCATTACTACAGTCTTGAAGATTTTGATCGTCTTATAGATATCCTTAAAAAATAATGGTAATTTTGCATTTGCTCGCGGCATTCTTCTGCGCCGCGAATTCGCAATCCGTTCCAGATTCTTCTTCAGCGCCGCTTCCGGTCTACGTGTCGCTTTCCTCGAATATCAACGATTTCGGTCGCTTCGCCGACGGCGGTTCCGATGAAAATTGGTATATTGGATTCAACAACGCCTGGATCGTGCAATTGCCGCCACCATCTAAAGGAGAATACAGCCGCGCCTTCATCGGCGCCAAGATAGGGCGCGCCAAGACTCAAATCACTCCCGGGGGAGAGCATTGGGAACGCTCCCCTATACCCGGCAAAATATACATGGCCCTCTCCCCAACGCCCTCCTTTTCCAACGACAAAAGCTTTTTTCTCACCGACGCCTGGGACATACCCGTGGAGAACGACCCGCGCATCCACCTAACGGGCACGGGCCCCTCACGCTGGTTTTGGACGGAGGTGCCGCTAAGCTTGGTGAACTTTTCGGGGCCGAATTATTTGATCGTCTGGTCGCCGACCCCTTATTTCGTTTCCTCTAGCAGCGCCCCGATTTTGGCCGCCTTGGAGGAAAGCTCGTCGGAAGAAGGACCGCGCGCCTGGAACAACCGCTCCCTCGGGGGGGTCGCGCCGCGCAAGCAGGAAGGCACCTTGGAGACTCCTCTACGCTACCTCAAGCCAGCCCTGGCCCTGAGGCTCTCGCCGAGAAACGACTCGACGGTGATCGTGCGCGGTTGCGCGGTCGAGCCGAACGGCGACTCTATGATCTTTAAATTCTCCGTGGCCGGAGAGAACATCGAATCAGCCTGGCTCGAGCTCTCCTTGGACAAGCTGGACTGGGAACGCTATGGCCGCGTGCTCCTGCGTCCTCCCTACCAGGTCACGATACCGCGGGATTCGATCCCAGGCGACGGAGCCTATTTCCGCGCCGTCGCCATCGACTCGCTCGGCAACGAAGGCGCCTGCCAAGGCCTGCTGCTGCCGTGAGTAAGGGACTCGTCGTCGCGGTGGTCGGGGCGACCGGACTCGTCGGTAGGGAGCTGCTCGAGACGCTGCGGCGGCGGAAATTTCCAGCCCGAAAAATACTCGCGTTCAACTCGCGGCGGCAGCCTACCCTCGCGGCGCTGCGCGGCGCCGAGCTCGTCTTTATGGTGTCCAGCGATTCCGTTTCCAAGCGTTTCTCCAAGCCCCTGGCCCGCTCCGGCGTCTGGGTCATAGACGACTCCTCCGCCTTTCGCCTAGACCCCGAGGTCCCGTTGGTCATTCCCGAGGTCAACGAGGACGCGTTGCGTCGCGATCGGCGCCTGATCGCTGGACCCAATTGCACGCTGACGGGGGCGGCGGTGGCCGGCCTTCCGTTGATCCGCGCGGCCGGGGCGGCGGCGCTGCGACTGGCCTCCTACCAGGCGGTTTCGGGCGCAGGGCGCGAGGCGATCGAGGAGTTCAAGTCTCAATGGCGGGCCGTGTCCTTGTCGAACGGCTCGGACCCGGCCGACCGGTTGCGGCGGCTTCAAGCGCGAGCGCTGCCCCAGCCCATCGCACTCAATCTATTTCCTCAGGTGGGTTCTTTCGACGGCGCGGGGCATTCCTCCGAGGAGCGCAAGGTCGCCCTCGAGCTGCGCAAAATATGGCGTCTGCCGAAACTGCCAGTCAGCGCCACCGCCGTCCGTGTGTCCGTGCTCCGCGGACATTCCTTGGCGCTGTGGATCGAGATGAAGAAGGCTCTCTCTCCCGGGGCCGCGTGCCGTCTGCTGCGCCGCGCCGAGGGAGTCCGCCTATGGGGGGGCAACAGCTACCCGACGCCCTTATCGGCTGCCGGGAGCTGGCCGGTGCATGTCGCCCGAGTCCGGCAGGGCGCCCACGCCAAGGAGCTTTGCCTGTGGGTGTTCAGCGACAATCTGCTTAAAGGCGCGGCGCTGAACTCCGTGCAGATCGCCGAGGCGCTGCTGCGCAGGGGTTGGCTCTAAAAACCCTTCTTACCACTTCTTCAGGGCTTCCTGCCTTTCGATTGGATCCGTGTTCTGTATGAAGCGTCGGATTTCGTCGCCATCCATCGTCTTCTTCTCAAGAAGAACTAGCGCCAGATGCTTGAGCATGTCCTTTTTGAGGGAAAGAATACCCATGGCCTGGGTCTCGGCGTCTTTAAGTAACTGCCCGATGGCCGCGTCATCTTTTTTGTCGCCGGCCAGCTGTCGAGCGATCTCCGTTGCCGCGGCCATATCGCTATGGCCGCCGGTGCTGATCTCGCCGTAAATCACCATCTCGGCGGCGCGTCCGGCCAAGCTCACCTGCAACTGCCGGCGCAGCATTTCGGGGTCGACATGGAGCTTAGGAACATCCTGCGTGACGCTTCCAAGGGTTTTCCCGTCCGGAATAATGGTAGCCCGAAGCACCGGATAGGCATGGGCATAGGTCGCAACCATCGCCGCGCCAGCCACGTACACCGCGGTCCGTTTCTCCTCGGCGGCCTTTTCTTGCCGGTAGGCGGCCATATCCTCCCGATATTTCGTCATAAGCGCATACCCAACCTGGCTTCGCGCCGGAACGGCGAAGAAACAAGAGAAAAGTCCTAACACCATTGCCTTTCTATTCATGTCCTAATCCCCCTTAAATCAAAGCTTATAGGTTGAGCTTCGTTTTCTACAGGGTCAAAAGACCCATGCTGCCCAAGTCTTTAGGCCTAGAGCAACCAGGTCTTGTGATCCAGGATGCATGCTGCGATCCGACCCACAGTCATAGCTTAAACCGCTTTTCCGCCGTTACGTCATCTTTATTCGTTTCCGACTGTTCGGCGTCGGCCGGTTTGGACATTTCGGGTCTAACGGCAGAACTTTCAAGGTATTCCCTAAGCTCCTGTTCCTGATCCTTGGATAACTTAACGTCAGTGATAACGCGATCCTTCAACAAGCCATCGATGGGCTGCCTAAATTTAGAGAAGTTGAGTCTGAGCCACATCGGAGGTATTAAAAAAAAGAGCAGTCCAAACATGATGCCGCCGAATAATCCGTAAAAAATGGAGTCGATCCTCCCGCCGCCCTGATCGCGGAGAGTTCGATAAAAAATAAGCACGGATGGAATGCTTATCGCCCCGCCGACTCCCAGCAGCACTGGCATTGATGCCGCGCCAAGCAATACCCACGGCACAAGCCCTAGAAGGATAGCGCCCAATACCGATAACTGCATAAATTCAGTGCTCGAGACGAATTTCCGCAACAGGGCTTTTACCTTGCTTTGCTGTATTTTAGGCTGTGGCATGAAGCTGCGGTTTGGACCGAACAAAGAAGCGGCTGGGGGGCGCCTCTGCTCATTGACGGGAACACCTGCGGAGCTATTAAAAATGGCAAATAGCTCGGCCGCAGATTCGGTCGCGGCCAAGCGGCTATCCGCCGGCGCCGACACGTTTTCCGAAAACTGGACATCGCTCCGATGTTTCGCGGCTTCCGGCGTTTCGCAGCGAGCCGGCGCCGCGATAAAAGCGGCGGTAACAAGCACCCTATGCATTCGCGTTCCAGCATAATTGTATCGTCGCCAGCCGGATTAGCCAGGGACGCAGGTCCCAAGCCCTGTCTATAGAAAGGGCCTATCCGTCCTAGGCCCTTAGACACGCTTACTTGCGCGCCAGGGCTACAAGGTCACAAATTGCAACCTTAAACCAAACGCATGGTTGCTACGATGGACGCATGGTCCACGGACAGATCCATATCGGAACCAGCGGCTACATGTACAAACATTGGAGGGGCATCCTTTATCCCAACGGCCTGCCAAGCCTTCAATGGATCAACCGCTACGCCGAGGTGTTTCGCACGGTGGAGCTCAACGCTACCTTTTACCGATTACCAGAGGTCTCCGCGGTCCGGGGTTGGCATGATCGGACTCCGGCGGATTTCCTCATCATCTGCAAGGGCAGCCGCTACCTGACCCATATCAAGCGGCTCAAGGACGCCGGCGCCGGGCTGCGCCTTTTCTATTCCCGCATCCGCTGGCTCAAGGAGAAGCTCGGACCGGTTCTATGGCAGCTGCCACCAACGATGAGCAAGGCCGATCCCGGCCGGCTCGACGCGTTCTTAAAGGCCCAGCCCAAGGATATCCGCTGCGCGGTGGAATTCCGCCATCCCGCCTGGTATACGCCCGAAATCTGCGACGTGCTCGAACGCCATGGAGCCGCCTTCTGCGAGCATGACCATATCCGGCTGCGGCCGCCGCGCCTGACCGGGGGTTGGCGCTATATCCGCTTCCACGGCGCCACCGCCAAGCACGAGGGGCGCTACGGCCGGCGCGCCCTGGCCCCCTACGCCCGGGACCTGCGCCGCTGGGCCGATTCCGGCCGGGAGGCCTTCGTTTATTTCAACAACGACGCCCGGGGCGCGGCGATCTACGATGCCGTGGACCTTTCGTCCATGCTTGGGAAGCCGTTACCGTTTAAATAGCGAAAGATTCGGGAACTTTCTGAGCCTTCGATCGTATTTATATTGACGTGCATATGCGAACGCCGGTCTTGACAAAGTGTAATCGATAGGATACACTCTCGTGCAGACACCGAAGACGCCTGAATTTGACGAATGGCTCGACGGGTTAAGCGCCTATCGGCAAGGTCTTGTCGAGTCGAGATTAAAACGGATTCAAGACTTTAACCATTTCGGTTGGGTCGGCATGCTCGGCGACGGGCTCTTTGAGCTAAAGTGGAAAAATGGTCTCAGGGTTTATTTTGGATACGTTGAAATGAATGGGCGCGCGGCGTTGGTTCTTTTGGGGGGAGAGAAACATGGGCAAAACCGTGATATCGCGAAGGCGCGGGGTATCTTGGCTCGGGAAACCGCGTAAGCTGCGGCCAGGGGCAACCGTTAAAGATCATGATCCCTCTGTTCGGCTTGGAGATCCTGTCTTTATTAGAAAAGCGATCTTCGAAGCGCTCGCTGAAGGAGACTACGAGGCGGTAACGGACATTTATCGGGCGCACCTTCGAGTCCTTAATCGCTCTAGAGGGGCTAAGGTGATGGGGGTATCAAGAGGATATTACCATAAGCTGCTCAAGCCATCCGCCGAACCGTCGCTGCCGACATTTGTGAAATTCATGCATCTACTTAACGTAGAACAGCGTGGCGTAGCGAGGGTATAAGTTACGGCGGGGAAAGCGCGGTTCCCAACAAATCCGACTCGATCGCGGCTTTCTTGAGGAACGGCTTGACGAAATCCGCGAATTCCCAAAGGTCCTTCGCCTTGAGGGCCTGCTTGTAAATGGAGAGGGCTCCCGCGCGATCGCCCATCACATCCTTGACCTGCGCCAGGCGGATCAGCGAGAACAAGGCCCAGCGATTGGGCACCTTGGGCTGCAGTGCCTCGGCTCCCCGAGCGAAGGCTTCGGCGGCCTTAGGCCAATCCCGGGTCAGGAAATAGGCGGTGCCCAATCCCACGTAGCCGCGGGGCTCGTAGCGCGCGTCGTAGAACGGCTTGCGCTCGCGTATGGCCTTAAGATACGCCTGGGCGCTCTGGAGCGCCTCCTGTGCCAGGCGGTTCTCGTAGAGATAGATCATCTCGACGAAGTGGAACAGGGAATTCTTGGGGAATTTCTGGCGGATCTCCCGGATCAGACGCAACCCTTCCTTCGGGTTGTAGACCTTGGCGTTGCGATCGGCGTAGGCCTCGACCAAGATCAGCTTCGCGGCGGTGGCGGTGTGCTCTCCCTTTTCCGCCGCGATCTTGAGCCGCGCCATGCCGCGGAAAGTGTCGCCGCGGATGGCCACGAGCTTCCCTAGGACCTTGATGACCCCGGGCAGCGTATCGGTATAATAATCCCACATGCCCAGGCCCATATTGACGTCGTAGAGTTTGGGATCGAGCTTCTCCGCCTTCTTAATGAGGCTTAGGGCCTTGGTCCCGTCCCAATAGGCCCTCACCCAGCGATGCATGGTCAGCGCCAGCCGGCTGCGCATGCCGTACATCCCGCCCAAGCACAAATACCCCTCCGCGTCCGTCGGGTGATCCTTGATCCAACGATGCCCCTGCGGTATGGCCTCGGCGATCAGCTTCTCGAACTCGTCGTGGGTTTTGATGTCGGAGCCTTCCTGCTGGTATTCGAAGCGGGCCCAGGAGGCGGTGGCCAGCCCGAAGTAGCCGTAGGGGATGCCCGGGTATTCCTGAAGCAGGGCGCGAAAGGTCTTTTCGCAATCGTCGAAATCCATCAGGTAGATGTCATCGATGCCGCGCTGGATGCGGCGGCTGATCTCCTCCGGCTTCGCGAAGGCCGGCAGCGACAAGGAGAAGCTTAAGAGAAGGGCCAGTGTCACGGAGCGATCGAATCTTGGCCGAAGTATCGCTGGAGCGCCTGGGGGACGGCGACGGAGCCGTCCGCGCGCTGGAAATTCTCAAGAATGGCGGCCAGGGTGCGGCCCACCGCGACGCCGCTCCCGTTCAAGGTGTGGACGAACTCCGTCGGCGACTTGGGCCCGCGGCGAAAGCGCGCGTTCATGCGCCGGGCCTGGAAATCCCAGCAATTGGAACATGAGGAAACTTCGCGGTAGCGCTTTTCGCTCGGCATCCAGACCTCTAAGTCGTAGGTCCGGCAGGAGGCGAACCCCAGGTCCGCCGTGCATAGCTCCACCACGCGGTACGGGAGCTCCAGGGCCTGCAAGACCGCCTCCGCGTGTCTGGTCAATTCCTCGAGCGCGCTAAGGGAGTCCTCGGGCTTGGTGACCCATACCAATTCCACCTTGTCGAACTGGTGCACGCGGATCATGCCGCGAGTATCCTTGCCGTAGGAGCCCGATTCCTGCCGGAAGCAGGGGGTGGCGGCGGTCCAGCGCAACGGCAATTGACCTTCTTCGAATATCCTCTCGCGCGCGAGATTCGTCAAAGGAATCTCGGAAGTGGATATCAGGTACATCTCGCTGGAACCGGACTCGGAGGAGGACTGGGTCGCGTACATGTCCTCCTTGAACTTGGGGAGCTGCCCGGTCCCTTCCAATATCTCGGGACGCACGAGATAAGGGGGGGAAACCTCCGCGTAGGCGTGCTGGATCGTGTGCAGGTCCAGCATGAAGCTGGTCAAGGCCCGCGAGAGCTTCGAGCCGGCTCCCTTGAGCATGACGAACCGGGATCCCGAGAGCCTGGCGGCCGCCTCCATGTCGAGTATTCCCAGTTTCTCGCCGAGGCTCTGATGGTCGAGGGGCTTGAACTGGAAATCGGCCGGGGCCGGCCCCCCGCGCCTGCGCTCGACATTATCGGCCTCGCTGTGTCCGACCGGCGCATCGGCGTGGGGAAGGTTGGGAATCGAGAGCAGGGCCTGGCGGATGGCGGCTTCGGCTTCGCCCAAGGCCTTCTCTTTTTCCTGCATCAGGGCCTTGAGATGGGACGTCTCTTCCATTACCGCCGCCGCGGCCGCCTCATCCTTGGCCGCCTTTGCCTTGCCGACCTTCTCGGATAAGGCATTGCGGCGGCCTCGAAGCTGCTCGACCTCCTTGAGCAGCGAACGGTGGGACTCGTCGCGGCTTAAGAAATCTTCTAAGTACGGCAGGTAGCGTCCCGAACGATCGCTCAAACCTTGGCGCGCGCGCTGCGGCTCGGCGCGCAGCAGCTTGGGATCATTCATGGCGCGGCGATCTGTAGGGTTCTGTCAAGTATCCGCTCGGAGAGGTCCTCTCCGGCTCTCGGCTCCACCATGACCTCGACCTTGAGCGCGTCCGGCCAATGCCCGGAATGTAAGGCCCTCTTTAAGAAGACCCCGAGCGCAGGGGTATCGAGCGGGATATTCCGGACCGAGTTGGCCTTGACCCGTGGGATGCGCCGCTCCTCGGTCCAGAACGGAACAGTCCATATCCCGGCCCTTCCGGCGCCCAACTGGACCAGGCGCGCGCTCACCGCGTAGCGCAGGACGATGCCGTCGGCCGGCTTCGGGCCGCGATTGACCAAGGATACCAGCACCCGGGGACGGCTTCGGATCGGCAACGCCGGGGCCTGGCCCCAACGCTCGGTGGCATGGTAGGCCTTCCCGGGCGGCGCCTGCCGCAATTGCCATTCGACGCGCTTGAGGACCACCTCCGCGGTCGCCGGGGAGAACTCGGCGGCGGCGAGGAGAAGGGAGCAGACGACGCGCACTATTTTTGATCCGAGAGCGGCAGTTCCGGGGAGACCGCCGGCTCGACCGCGATCGGGGCGACGCGCGCGACCTTGTCGCCTTCCTGCAGGCGGACGAGGCGGACCCCCTGGGTATTGCGGGAGATCGCCTTGATGTCCCGGCAGCGTAGGCGCACGGCCATGCCCTTCTCGGTCATGATCATCAGGTCGTCATCGTTGGTCACGAGCTTGATGCCGACGACCGCTCCGTTGCGCTCGGTCGCTTTGATCGTGATGACCCCGCCGCCGCCGCGGTGCTGCCCGCGGTACTCGGAAAGCTCGGTGCGTTTGCCATGCCCGTGCTCGCAGACGGTCAGCAGGGTCTTTTTCGCGTTGGGGGGGAACGCCTCCATACCGATGACCTGATCGCCCTTGTCGAGACGGATGCCGCGCACCCCCATGGCGGCGCGCCCCATGGCCCTCACGTCGGATTCGGGGAAACGGATCGACATGCCGCCCTTGGTGCCGATGAGCACCTCGTCGCTACCGCTGGTATGCTGCACCTCGACGAGCACGTCGCCCTCCTCGAGACTAATGGCCGCGATGCCGGAGCGGCGGATATGCTCGAACTCCGACAATGGGGTCTTCTTGATCGTCCCGTTGCGGGTGCACATGAGCAGGAAGGTCTCCTTGCCCTTGGCCTCCTCGAAGGAGCGGATCGCGATGACCGAACTGATCTTCTCCTCGCTGGGCAGCGCCAAGAGGTTGACTAGGGCCTTGCCTCGGGAGGTCCGGTTACCTTCCGGGATCTCGTAGGCCTTCAAGGCGTAGACGCGACCGCGCGAGCTCAATAGCAGCAGCGTCGCGTGCGTGTCGGTGATGAAGAAATGCTCGATGAAGTCCTCTTCCTTGACGTCCGCGCCGGTAATGCCCTTGCCGCCGCGTCCCTGAGCCTGGTACGTGGACAACGGCTGGCGCTTGACGTAGCCGCCGTTGGAGAGGGAGATAATCACCTCCTCCTTGGCGATCAAATCCTCGAGCGTCATCTCGGCCGCCTCGGTGGTGATTTGCGTCTGGCGGGACTTGCCGAACTGCTCCTTGACCGCCTCGAGCTCCTTGACGATGATGCCCATGACCTTCTTGACGTCCCCCAGGATGGATTTGAGCTCAGCGATGCGCTTCATGAGCCCGTCGTACTCCTCCTGAATCTCGTTGACGGATAGCTTCGTCAGCTGGGCCAGGCGCATGTCCAGGATCGCCTGGGCCTGGGCCTTGGAAAGCTCGAACTCAGCGATCAACTTGCCGCGCGCCTCGTCGGTGTCCTTGGCGCCGCGGATGATCTTGATGACGCGGTCTAGGTGCTTGAGGGCGACGAGGAAGCCCTCGAGGATATGGGCCCGGTCCAGCGCCTTGCGGAGCTGGAACTTCGTGCGGCGGATGACCACGGCCTTACGGTGCTGGATGTAGTGGCCCAGCATGTCGCGCACGGGCAGCACCCGCGGGCGGCCATCGACCAAGGAGAGCAAGATCACGCCGAAGGAGCTCTCCATGGCGGTATGCTTGAAGAGCTGGTTGAGCACCACGTTGGCGTTGCCGTCGCGCTTGACCTCGATGACCACGCGCATGCCCTTGCGGTCCGACTCGTCGCGGATATCGGAAATGTCGGGGATCTTCTTGTCGCGCACCAGGTCCGCGATGGTCTCGAGCAGAGCCGCCTTGTTGACCTGGTAGGGCAGTTCGGTGATGATGATGGCCTGCCGGCTGCCCTTGATGTCCTCGATCTCCGTCTTGGCCTGCACGCGGACCGAGCCGCGGCCCGTCTCGAAATAGTCCCGGATGCCGGCCTTCCCGCGGATGATGCCTCCGGTGGGAAAGTCGGGCCCCTTCATGATCTTAAAGAGCTCCTTGTTGTCGATCTTCGGGTCCTTGATGAGCGCGACGGCCGCCTCGCAGGTTTCGGCGAGGTTGTGAGGCGGGATATTGGTCGCCATGCCGACCGCGATGCCCGAGGAGCCGTTGACGAGCAGGTTTGGCACGCGCGAGGGCAGCACCAGGGGTTCGGTAGTGGTCCCGTCGAAATTGGGCGTGAAATCCACCGTATCCTGGTCGATGTCGGCCAAGACCTCCTCGGCGAACTTGGACAGGCGAGCCTCCGTGTAGCGGTAAGCGGCCGCGGGGTCGCCGTCGACGGAGCCGAAGTTGCCCTGCCCGTCCACCAGGGGGTGCAGCAGAGAGAAGTCCTGGACCATGCGCACCAGGGCGTCGTAAACCGCGGAGTCGCCGTGCGGGTGGTACTTCTTGAGCACCTCCCCGACGACGCCGGCGCATTTGGAGTACTTCTTGTTGGAGGCCAGGCCCTCGTGATGCATCGCGTAGAGGATGCGCCGGTGCACCGGCTTGAGGCCGTCGCGGATGTCGGGCAGCGCGCGTCCCACGATGACGGACATCGAGTAATCGATATAGGACGCCTTCATCTCCGCGCCGATGTCGCGGGGGATGATGTTGCCTACGGGCTCCGGAACCAGGTTCTCTTGCTCGGGCTTGCTCATGTCGCCTCCCTAAATGTCCAGATTCCTTACTTCCTTAGCGTGGCGTTCGATGAACTCGCGGCGCGGCTCGACCTTGTCTCCCATCAGGGTCGTGAAGGCCTGTTCGGCGTCGGCCGGGTCGTCGAGCTTGACTTGGAGAAGCTTGCGTCGCTTGGGATCCATCGTCGTCTCCCAAAGCTGATCCGGGTTCATCTCGCCGAGACCCTTGTAGCGTTGGATGTTGGCCCCGGAGCGCCCGCAGTCCCGGACGACCTCCAGCAGCTCCTTTAAGCTGTATCCATCGGTCTCCGTCCGGTCGGTCTTGGCCTTAAACAGCGGCTTGGTTTTCTCGTCGCGCATGACGTCGTACCATTTAAGGTCCAATCCCATCTTCTTTAGGTTGTCGGCGACCTTGACGAGCCGGCCGATCTCCCAGAGCTCCTGCATGTCCGGTTCGATGGCTTCCTCGTCGACGTCCTTGGGCACCTCGGCCCCGTCGGAGGGCTGGGATTTCGCGGCCGCCGCGATCTTGGCCTTTTGCTCGGCCACATACCCGTCGCGGAACTGACGCCATTCCTTCTCGCTGTAGAAAAAGAGGTAATCCCCCGCTCCCCTCTCGACGCGGTAGAGGGGATACTTTCCCTTCTCATGATAGGCGAGGAAATCCTCCAGGTGGAGGCTCTTGCGCTCGAGATGCCTCAGCAGGCTCTCGAGCTCGGCTAAAAGCTTGAGCAGGTCGCGCAGGTCCTCAGCATCAAGCTTCTTGGATTTACCGTTGATCGGGTTCATTGCAGTAATCTCTACAGAATTACGTCCCTCATTAAGAAGCCATTGTTCCATCTTCTCGTCCGTTTCGATGTACATCTCGGACTTTCCCTTTTTCACTTTATACAGTGGGGGTTGCGCGATATAAACGAAACCCTTGTCGATGAGCGGCTTCATTTGCCGATAAAAGAAGGTCAGCAGCAGCGTGCGGATATGCTGCCCGTCCACGTCGGCATCCGCCATGATGATGAGCTTATGGTAGCGGAGCTTGTCGAGCTTGAGTCCATCCTCTCCCTCATTGCCTATGCCGGTGCCGATGGCGGCGATCAATGTCCGAACCTCTTCGTTGGAGAGCACCTTCACGAGCCGCGCCTTCTCGACGTTCAGTATTTTACCCTTGATCGGCAGTATGGCCTGGAAGGCCCGGTCGCGGCCTTGCTTGGCCGAACCGCCGGCCGAGTCGCCCTCGACGATAAAAAGCTCGCTCCGCTCCGGGTCGCGCTCCTGGCAGTCGGCGAGCTTGCCCGGCAGGGAGGTATCGCCCAGCACTCCCTTGCGCCGCGTGAGTTCCTTGGCCTTGCGCGCCGCTTCGCGGGCCTCCGCGGCGGCCATCCCCTTGCCAACGATCGCCTTTGCGGTCGAGGGATTCTCCTCGAAGAAGGTGACTAGTTGCTCTCCGACAATGGACTTGACGATGCCTTCCACCTCGGCGTTGCCCAGCTTGGTTTTAGTCTGGCCCTCGAACTGGGGGTTGGGAATCTTGATCGAGAGCACAGCGGTCAGGCCTTCTCGAACGTCGTCGCCGGTGATATTAAAGGGCTTCCCCTTGAGCAGGTCGTATTTCCGTACGTAGTCGTTGATGACTCGAGTTAAGGCGGAACGGAACCCCGCCAGGTGCGTGCCCCCTTCCGGGGTATTAATATTATTGACGAAGCTGAAGATGTTCTCGGAATAATCCTCGTTGTACTGGATCGCCACGTCGACGGCGACGTCGTCCTTGGTCCGGCTGAAATTGATCGGCTCCGCGTACATCGTTTTCTTGTTCTGGTTGAGGAACTTGACGAACTGGGAGATACCGCCCTCGTAGTGGAAAGTATGCTTCTTGTCCTCGCGCTCGTCGATGATCGTGATACGCGCGCCGGCGTTGAGAAACGCTAACTCCCGTAGGCGATTGGAGAGCACGTCGTAGCTGAATTGGTGGCCGTTGAAGATATCGGGGTCCGGCTTGAAGGTGACCTTCGTGCCGTGATCGTCTGATTTTCCCTTGGCGGCGACGGCCGCGCGCGGCTTGCCGCGGTCATAGGCCTGGAACCACACCTTGCCGTCGCGGTAGACCTCGACCTCTAGCCACTCGGAGAGGGCATTAACGACCGAAATGCCCACGCCATGAAGCCCGCCTGAGACCTTGTAGGCCCGGCGGTCGAACTTGCCTCCGGCGTGCAGCACCGTCATGACTACCTCGAGGGCGGACTTTCCCTTGAGCTTAGGGTCCTTGACGTCACGCATCGGGTCGACCGGGATGCCCGAGCCGTCATCTAGTACGGTGACCGAGTTGCCGGCGTGGAGGATCACCTCAACCGAGCTGCATCGCCCGGCTAATATCTCGTCGACCGAGTTATCGACGGCCTCATAGACCAGGTGGTGCAGTCCCGCGGGACCCGTGGAGCCGATGTACATCGCCGGGCGTTTGCGAACGGCCTCCAGGCCCTCGAGAACCTGTATCTTGGACGCGTCATACGCCTCTCCCTTGGCGGGCAATATCGCTTCCTCGGTCTTTGAGTCGAACATGGACTTTTTCCTCCTTCCGGAAGATTCCTTCTTGTTCGCCTTCGCTGTTTTCTTCGCCACGAACCGTTTTTCTCACCGCGCCGTCTTAATCGCCTTGATCCAACCCGTCTTGAAATACTTATTGAGGCCCCGGAGTATTCCCGGGCTTCTCATCTGCAGCTCCTGCGCCGCCGCTGGGGAGCTCGTCGACACGTACAGGACCCCCCGGCGGACGCCGCTTAGGCGCCAATGCTTCGAAAAATGACCGACCTCCTTGTCCCAAACGGACGCCAATATCGCCAATCGGTCTGGCTGGGTGCCCGCCTTGAACGAAAAACTCCGGAGGATATCCTTGGCGCTTGTCCATGTCACTTGGTTTTTCATACCCTCATTGGCATCACGACATAACGGTAGTCCGCGTCCCCCGCCGATTCTATCAGCGTCGGATTGACCGGAGCGGTGAAGCCTAAAATCACCTTGTCGGCGTCGAAGGCCTTAAGCCCTTCTAGGATGAACTGCGGATTGAAGGCGATGGCAAACTCCTCTCCCTTATATTCCGCAGGCAACTCGTCGTCAAACTCAAGGTTTTGGCTAGAGGCGTGCACGTGCAAGACACCTGGTCTGAGCGTGTACTTTACGGAACCGCCGCGATCCGTGGCGCACAAGGAAGCCCGTTTCGTGATCCCCCAAAGAGCCTTGGCGTCCATAGGCACCTGGATGTCCTTTTTTACCGGAATAACTTGTTCGTAATTCGGGAAGCTACCCTCAACCAGGCGGGAAAGCAGCGTCGTCGTCTTGAATTGGAAGGTGATTTGGTTCTCGGTCACGGATACGGCAACCTTATCTTCTTCGCCCTTCACCTCCTGAGATAGAATGCGCAGTAGTTCCGCCAATATCTTGGTCGGGACGATGACACGGAACTCCTTGTCCTTCGGGAGGCAGGCCCTGCGTATGACGGCCAGTCGGCGGCCGTCGGTCGCGACAATCTCGAGCACACCACGCGATCCCACCCAAAAGGCGCCATTGAGCACATGCCGGGTCTCGTCGGAAGAGGCCGAAAATAAGGTCTTGCGGATCATCTCCTCAAGTGACTTGCCTGGAAGGCTGAACGCATTAGACGGGTTGAGTTCCGGCAGCACCGGGTATTCGGATTTAGGGGCACCGATGATGCTAAAGCGCGAGCGTCCGCTTTTTAGGTGGACCTTTCCTCCGGGCTCAACGCTTAAGTCGATGTCGTGGTCGTCCTGGAGGGTATGGATGATGTCGGAGAATTTCTTGGCGGGTATCGTGATGCTGCCGCCCGATTCGATCTCGGCGGGAATATAATGCTTGACTCCCATCTCCAGGTCGGTGGACACCAATTTCAGCCTTGAATTCTCGGTTTCCACAAGAAAATTCAACAGGATCGGCAAAGTGGTCCGGGAGGAAAGGGCTGATTGGATCGTTTGAACCCCACGAGAAAGATCCGCCTTACTGCAATGTATTTTCATAGAGAGTAGTCCTCATCATCAGCCATCAAGTCATGTGGATAAGGCGATTTCTTCACGGAAATGTCACAGGGGAACCTGTTCATAACTCCGTTTTATTACCCACAATATCCACAGCGTCAAATTTTTTACACATAATTTCCTAGAAACCTACATATTATCCACAGATTTAATTTTTTCGGTTAAATCCGTCACCAACTGAACGAAGAAAGGATCTTTTTCCAGCATTGCCGCTATTTTTTCCCGTGCATGAATTACCGTCGTGTGGTCCCGGCCGCCGAAGGCGTGGCCGATATCGGTGGTGGATAAGTCGGTCAGGGTACAGGCTAGATACATCGCGAGCTGGCGCGGCAGCGCGATTTCATTCGTCCGAGACCGAGATTTCATACTCTTGACATCAATCGAGTATTTCTGAGCGACCACCTTTTGGATGGTCTCCACCCTTACCGGCGAACCAGAATCCGGGCCGATGGAGTCCTTGAGCACTTCCTTGGCGATGTCGACCGTCAGTTGGCTGGCCGTTAGGGAGGCGAAGGCGCTAAGGCGGATCAAAGAACCCTCGAGCTCGCGGATATTGGTCTTGATCACCGAGGCAATGTAGAGGATGACATCGTCCGGGACGAAGAGTTGTTCAGCTTCAGCCTTTTTACGCAGAATAGCGATCCGGGTCTCTAAATCCGGCGGTTTAATATCGACAACCACCCCCCATTCGAAACGGGAAATGAGGCGCTGTTCCGACGGGGCCATCTCCTTGGGCGCGCGATCGGAGGAGATAATCACCTGCTTATGGGCGTCGAAAAGGGAATTGAACGTATAGAAAAATTCCTCTTCGCTGCGTCCCTTAGCGATCAGGAATTGGATATCGTCCATGAGTAAGCAATCGAGGTTGCGGTACTTGCCACGGAAGGCATCCGGCTTGTCATAGCGTAGGGAATCAATGAACTCGTTAACGAATTGCTCGGAGGTCGTATATAGGACGCGCGCACGCGTGTGCTCCTTGCGGATGGCGTTTCCTATAGCATGCATGAGGTGCGTCTTTCCCAAACCGACGCCCCCATAGATGAAAAAGGGATTGTACTGCTTGCCGGGATTCTTGCTAATCGCTTCGGCCGTGGCATGCGCGAAGCGGTTGGAGGCTCCGACGACGAATGTCGAGAAGGTGTAGCGAGGGTTGAGTTCGCTAAGCGAAAATTCGGATTGGGCCTGGGCGTGCAAGGTCGGATCGGTCCGCGGCAAGACCCCTTGAAGATCCTTGGCAACGCTGTAATCGAGAGCGATTTCGGTACCGGTCGCGCTCTTGAGCAGACCTTCGATCTTGCGCTGGTAATGGTCCTTGATCCACTCGGAGAAAAATTTATTGGGGACGCGAACGCGCATCAAGCGATTCTCCAAAGAGAGCGGTTCGACGGGGCGCAACCAGAGCTCGACGTTGTCATTGCCTATTTCCGGTCGAAGCTTATCTACGCACTCCTTCCAGAGCTCCGGCAAACTCCAGTTATTCACAGGTTATCCACAGATGTTTATAACTTGGAATCGCAAAAAATTAAGTATATTTTATATACGTTTTTATTCGAAGCGAAGGAGAATAACTGCTTCATTTAGTACCGGATAAAACAAAAAAATCAGCGCCGCCAGCGACGATGCGTCATCATATGTAATTTGCTTCGTCAAGTCAACTCAATCCGCAGCGGATTAGCTTGAATTGACAGTATTACCGCAAAGTGATTAAATGGAATAGAAGCCGTTTATTCCATGCAAATTCATATCACCGGAAGGCGCATTCGTCTGAGCCCGCCGCTTCGCGCGTACGTGGAGCAGAAACTCCAAAAAGCGCAAAAATATTTTAACCATATCATTTGGGCGCAGGTCATGCTTTCCGTAGAGAAGAAGGCCCAGCAGGCGGAGATCGTCGTCCACGCCGCGAGGCATACCTTCCGCGCCCTCGCCCGCGGACTTGACCTTTACTCCGCGGTGGACCTGGCCTCCGACAAAATCGACGCCCAGTTGAAAAAATATAAAGAGCGCTTACGCAATCACCATAAGGGAGCGCACGAGCCGACCCTCGAAACGCCTCCGGCGCCGCCGGTCCGTTTTTCCATCATCAAGCAGCAACTCACGCCTATCACCCGCGAAGAGGCAGCCAACGACATGGAACGGCTCGGACAGAAATTCCGCATGTTCTGGGACCGAAGCACGGGCCATGTCTGCGTCGTATACCGTCGAGAAGACGAATCCTACGGCCTGCTACAGGCCGTCAAGAAGAACGGCCGGTGAACGCCCTTAGCGTCGGAGAGCTCCTAAAGGAGCAGCGGGCCCGACTCAAGCTCGAGCTCATCACGGGCGAAAAGTCCTTGGGTCGCCATATCACGATCGCCGACGTGAACCGGCCGGGATTGTCCCTCGCCGGTCATTTGGAGCACTTTCGGGCCGAACGCATACAGATCATCGGCCGCGGGGAGCACGCGTATTGCTCGAAAGCTCCGGCCAAGACCTTGGCGGACAACCTGGGCAAGATGCTTTCCCGGCCGGAGCTCCCGTGTCTGGTCATCACCCGCAACCTGAGCACCCCGGCCGCGCTCGCGCAGGCCTGCAGGAAATACAACGTCCCGCTTTTGCGCAGCAGCCTCGATACGGCCGCCTTCGTGGGTGAGCTCGCGGCGTTCCTGGAGCACCGCCTCGCGCCCATGACGCGGCTGCACGGCGTACTCGTCGACGTTTACGGGCTGGGGGTCCTTATCCAGGGAGACAGCGGGATCGGAAAGTCGGAATGCGCCCTCGAGCTGCTCAAGCGGGGGCATATCCTCGTCTCCGACGACGTCGTCGAGATCCATAAGCGGCGGGGCGGGGTCCTTTTGGGCAGCTGCCCGGAACCGCTCAAGCATTACATGGAAGTGAGGGGCTTGGGTATCATCGACGTCAAATTGCTTTTTGGAATCGGATCCATCCTCAACCAATCCCGCGTCGAGCTCGCGATCTACCTCGACCCGTGGGAGTCGACGACCCAGTACGAGCGGGTCGGCATGGAGCTTAAGACCTCCAAGATACTGGGGATCGACGTGCCGACCGTACACATCCCGGTAAGCCCGGGACGGAATCTCGCGGTGCTCATCGAAGTGGCCGCCTTGAACCAGAGGCTCCGCTCGCAAGGATACGTCAGCGCCCTGACGTTCAACCAGAGCTTGATCGAGCGCATGCGCAAAACGAGCGAGCGGACGTAGGCTCCGATGAAGCCGAAGGGCCGCAAGCTGTTCATTATCACGGGTGTTTCGGGAGCCGGGAAAAGCCAGGCCTTGAAATGCTTCGAGGATTTCGGCTTCTTCTGCGTCGACAACCTGCCGATCGCCCTGCTGGGACAGTTTTCCCAGCTGCTAGCCAAGCGTCCGGAGCTCTTGCGCGTCGCCCTGGGCATCGACGTGCGCGAGGGCAAATTCTTGAAGGACCTTGGCTCGTGGCTCAAGGACATCCGTAGCAAGGGCTTGGATTACCGGATTCTCTTTTTGGACGCCTCCGACCGCGTCGTCGTCCAGCGATTCTCGGAGACCCGGCACCGGCATCCGCTCGGTACCAACGTCGTCGATGCGGTTCGGCGCGAACGGCGCATCCTCATGGACATCAAGGCGATGGCCGACAAGGTCATCGATACGACCGGCATGACCTTAGGAGAGCTCAAGGAAACCTTGTCGATGGCGTTGGAATTGAGGGGAACCAAGGAAATGAATCTTTCGCTGGTTTCCTTCGGATACAAATTTGGGATCCCGTTGGACGCGGACCTGGTTTTCGACGTCCGCTTTCTCCCCAACCCCAACTACGAGCCCAGGCTGCGCCGCAAGAACGGGTTGGACCGCGCGGTGCGCCAGTATCTCCTCGCGCAGCCAGCCGCGAACGAGTTCTTGAGGAAATTTTCGGACTTGATCCAGTCGCTGCTGCCGCATTACATCCACGAAGGCAAGTCCTATCTGACATTGGCCGTCGGCTGCACGGGCGGCCATCACCGTAGCGTCTTCATCACGCACGACCTGGTTCGTACACTCCAGAAGCAGGGCTACACGGTGCGCGAATTCCACCGGGATATCCACCGCTGATGGTCAACTTCGTCATCATTACGCACGGGGAGTTCGGCGCGTATCTCGTGGAGGCGGCGGAAAACATCGTCGGCAGGCAAAAGGAGGGTGTCGCGGTGGTCTCGATTTCTTCCCGGTTGAGCGTGGAGGAGGCTAGGCACCGCGTCCTGGATGCCGTGACCGCGCTGCGCCAACCGGAGGGGCTCATCGTCGCCACCGATATCCCCGGAGGGACCCCAAGCAACATCGTGCTCCCGGTGGTCAAGGATTTCCCGTGGGTTAGCGTAGTCAGCGGGCTCAACCTCTATATGCTCGTGACTGCCTTCAGCCACCGCGCCGACATGCCTTGCCGGGAATTGACCGCCAAGATGATCGCCGACGGACAGAAATCGATCCGGGACATCAAAGCGGCCTTGCTGTCGAAGGTGCGCTGAGTGGCCATCGATTTCGTCCGCATCGACGACCGCCTGGTCCACGGCCAAGTGGTGGAGGGGTGGATCCCGTACTTGAAGGCGGAGAGGGTCGTCGTGGTCTGCGACCAAGCGGCCCAGGACCCGACCCAACAGGCGCTCATGCGCCTGGCACTACCGGATTCCGTAGAGCTTGACGTTCTCGCGATATCGGAAGTCGCCCAGTTCCTGCGTTCGGAGCGATGCGCCGACTCGCGCATCCTGGTCCTGGTGCCGAGCCCGAAGGAGGCGCTCGCCCTAGTGAAGGAGGGGCTCGGGCTCCAGTCGATCAACGTGGGCGGACTGCATTATTCGGCGGGACGGATTCAATTGGGCAAGGTGATTTTCTTGAGCGAAGAGGACCGACGGACACTCAAGGAGATCGCCGAAAAGGGGGTACTGCTGGAGGGTCGTGCCGTCCCAAGCGACCGAAAAATGGACGTGGCGGGACTTCTGGCCGGGGCATAGGCGATGGTCCATCTATTGCTTGGTATCCATAATCATCAACCCGTCGGCAATTTCGACGAGGTGCTTGAAAAGGCGTTCCAATCGTCCTATCGGCCTTTCCTTGATACCCTGGAACGCCATCCGGGCATCCGCCTTGGCGTTCATTTTTCCGGAGTACTGTACGAATGGCTGGCGGCGAGGCATCCGGATTTACTCAACCGCCTCGCGGAGTTCGCGCGGCAGGGCCGGGTGGAGCTGCTGGGGGGAGGCTTTTACGAACCCATCATCGCTTCTCTTCCGGAAAAGGACCAACGTGGACAGATCGAAGCGATGCGGCACTACCTCAAGCAGCGTTTCGGCATCGAGGCCACGGGCTTTTGGCTAGCCGAAAGGGTCTGGGAGCCGCAGCTGCCAAAGGTCCTCGCCCGCTCGGGCGTCGGCTATACGGTGGTCGACGATACGCATTTCCTCTCCGTCGGCTTTTCCGAGTCGGAGCTCAAGGGCTATTTCTTAACGGAGGCGGAAGGGAAGGAGTTGAGGGTGTTCCCTATTTCCCAAAGGCTGCGGTACATGATCCCCTACTCGTCACCGGAGGAGGTTATTGAATACTTGAGGGAGGCCGACCGGGCCCAACCGGAAGGGTCTCCCGCCTTGGTGATGGCTGACGACGGGGAAAAGTTCGGCCTATGGCCGGATACGTTTGAGAGGGTGTATCAGCAGGGATGGTTGGAACGCTTCTTTTCCCTGATCGAGGAAAACGCATCCTGGCTGCGTAGTTCCACGTTCTCGGAATACCTGCGCCAACACCCGCCGCTTGGATGGGCTTATCTGCCGACGACCTCCTATGCCGAGTTGTCGGAATGGGCCTTGGGTCCGGAATCCAGCGGGGAATTAAAGAGGGTGCTCCATGACGCTTCGCCCGCCTCGAGGCGATTTTTACGCGGCGGTTATTTCCGTAATTTCTTAACTAAATATCCTGAGGCCAACCGGCTCTACCGTAAAATGCTACGGGTCAGCGAAAAGGTGCACGCGCTGGAGTCGCCACGCCTGCGGGGGAAAGTGGCCCCAGAGGCCATCCGCCAAGCCTTGGGGCATCTCTGGCGAGGGCAGTGCAATTGCGCCTATTGGCACGGTGTTTTCGGAGGTCTCTATTTGCCGCACCTGCGCAACGCCGTCTATGAGAACCTTCTCAAGGCCGAGCGCGTGGTTTCCCGCGCGCAGAATGAGGCCGGACGGAAGCCGCAGGCATTTTCCGTATCATTCGAGGATTGGGACGCCGATGGGGAACCGGAGACGCTCGTGGAGGACGAGAATGCGAACTGGTATTTTGCCCCGAACAAGGGGGCCGGTTTGTGGGAGTGGGATTTGAAGGAGGTAGGGGTTAACGCGTGCGGCGTCGTCAGTCGGAGGCGGGAAGCATACCATGAGCGCATCGGCGAGGCGGTTTCGCATTCGTCGGGTGGCGCCCGCACCATTCACGAGGGAACGCGGGCCAAGCAGGGCAATTTGGGCGCCGAGCTGTTTTACGACTGGCACGGGCGCATGTCATTGCTCGACCATTTCCTGCATCCCGATACCCGACGCCAGGACTTCGCCTCGGCGCGCTACGGCGAGCAGGGCGATTTCGTGCTAGGCCGGTACCGGTCCGAAAAGCCGTCGTGCAAAGATGGCCGTTTCCGGCTGGCTTTCGAGAGGGACGGGACCGTATGGGCGCACAGCCAGGCCCTGGCCATCCGCGTGCGCAAGGAGGTCGAGCTGAATCCCGACGGGTCCTGGCGCTGCCTCTATACCTTGTATAATCGGGGCTCGAGCGAGGCCCATTTGTGGTTTGGATCGGAATTGGCATTGGCTTTCTCCACGCCGCAGATTTGCCCCGCCGCGGAGGAATCCGGGGTCGAGCTCAAGAGCTACCGAGACGCGCCTTTAAAGCTTTCGCTGCGCTTGGCGATCGATTCCCCGTCCGATCTCTGGTCTTTTCCTTTGTATACGATCTCGCAATCGGAGGAGGGCTTTGAAAGGACGTATCAAGGCAGCGTCGTGCTGCTCCACCGCCGGTGGGTCCTCGGGCCTGGTCAGTCACAGGACTGGGGCTTCGGCGTGGAGGCCGGGCCCCTATGAATATGCCGGCACTCTGCGCCGCCGCGGCGATCGTCGAGCTCGACGCGGTCCACGTCGGCCAGTGGATGGTCTCGCGACCGATCGTGCTTGGTCCGGCCTTCGGGGCTCTCTGCGGAGCGCCGGAGCTTGGGGCGGCGGCCGGGGCCTTATTTGAGCTTTTCTGCGTCGACGTGTTGCCGGTCGGAGCCGCCCTGCCGATCAACGGCTCCGTCGCGGTAGTCGCCTTCCTTCTGCTGGCGGCCGGTCCCGCCGAGACGCCTCCGGCTGCGGCGTTTCCGGCTGCCCTGCTCTTGGGTAGCCTGTTCCGCCGCTTGGACGCTCGCGTGCGCAATCGCCGCGCCCGTCTGACCGCGCTGGCCGAGGACTCCGTAGAGCGGGGAAAGGATCCGCATTTGGGTCGATTGATCTTGAGCGGCCTGGGTTGGCACGCTGTGGCCACCTTCGCCTTTTTGTACCTAGGCGTCCTCGGCTTGGGTCCGGGATTGCGCTGGGCATGGGCCGCGGCGCCGGAGACCCTCCAGCGCGGGCTCGTGCTGGCGTTTTCGAACGCGCCATGGCTTGGACTAGCCGCTCTCCTTTATTCCCTAAAACCCAAATGACGGCCACGACCCTAGAAAAACGGATGGATAAGGGCCTGCAGGCCCAGGTAGCGGCGCGGGGCCTGCTGCTTCAGAGCTGCTGGAATTACGAGCGGATGCAGAACATCGGCTTCGCCTTCGCGATGGAGCCTTGGCTACGGCGCATCGCTGGCGGAGACGATCCGCGGCTGCGCAAGGCCTTGTCCCGCCACCTAGAATTTTTCAATACGCAGCCGTACATGGCGTCCTTCGTTTGCGGGGTCGTCGGCCGCCTGGAGGAGGAGCTCGCCGGACAGGAGGAGCCCTCGCGGATTCATCGCGTCGCGTCGCTCAAGGGCGCCTTCGGGGCCGCGCTGGCCGGCATCGGCGACGCGTTGTTCTGGGGGGCGTTGCGCCCCTGCTGCGCCGCCTTGGCCGTTGGGACGTGGCTTTTTCTGTGGGCGTCAGGGCAATCCCATGCCGCGTTATGGGCCGCCCTCGTCTATCTGGCCGCCTATAACCTGCCGGCCCTCTGGGTGCGATGGCACGGCGTCTCCTTCGGGTACCGTTGGGGGGAAGCGACCTCCTCCGAGCTCAAACGCTTCCAATGGCAGGCGCGCATCAAGAATATCCGTTGGATCGGCTTCATTCTGGCGTTGGGACTGACCGCTTATTCCTTGGCGGTTCCCGGTTGGGGTCCCGGTCAGTTCTGGATCAATGCCTCGATTCTAGCGGCCGCGCTGCTCGCCCGAGCCCTGGGCCTGGCAACGCCGCGCATCTACGCCTATTCGATCGCCGCGTGGACGGTGGTCGCTTTTATTCTTGGGGAATGATCGTGCAAAAAACGCTGACGGTTAAGAATAAATTGGGATTGCACGCCCGCCCCGCGGCGCTGTTCGTGCAAACGGTGGGGAAATACCGCTGCAAGGTGCTAGTGGCCAAGGGAGAGGTCGAGGTGAACGGGAAAAGCCTCATGGGGCTCATGATGCTGGCGGCTGAGCAGGGCTCGCAGCTGCGCATCACGCTCGACGGAGGGGACGCGCAGGAGGCGATGCAGGACTTGGAGAAGTTGTTTAATAGGAACTTCGATGAGTGAACGAACGGCAATTTTTACGCGCTTTGAGCGCGTGGCTCGGCGCAAACGACCGCGCCGAGCTCGGAATACTCGCGAGAAACCTCGAACTTCGTCGCGCGAAGCGCGACGAAGTCACGCGCCCGAGGCGCGTAAAAGCCGCCGTTTTCCAAAATCATGATCGTTATTAAAGGCGTCGCCGCCAGCCCCGGCATCGCGATGGGAAAGGCCTATGTCCTCGAGGACGAAGAGATCGTCGTCAACCGTCTGGAGATACCCAAGGAGAAGACCCGCAACGAGACCAAGCGCTTCAAGCAGGCCCTCGAGGCGACCTACCGCGATCTCGACCAGGCCGAAGCGAAGGTGCTCCGGACGCTGGGCAAGCAGCACGCCAAACTCATCGACACGCACCGGTTGATCCTGTCGGACCCTCTCATCACCAAGGAGGTTCCGCGCCGCATCATGGAGGAGCGCGTCAATGCCGAATTCGCGCTATCGGAGGCGCTCGACCGGGTCAACGAGGCCTTCGAGAAGATCGAGGACGAGTTTTTCCGAGAGAGGCGGCACGATCTCTTCGACGTCGGCAAGCGGCTGCTCTCGCACCTCCTCAAGCAGGAGAGGCGCGCCCTCACCTCCGTCGACGCGCCCGCGATCCTCGTCGCGCGCAACCTCCTGCCTTCCGACACCGTCAACCTCAAGGAGACCAAGATATTGGGCTTCGCCACGGATTTGGGGGGCAAGACCAGCCATACCGCCATCCTGGCGCAAGGCATGCAGATCCCGGCCGTTGTGGGACTTTCCGACGGCAGCCATCGGGTCAAGACCGGTGACTTCGTGATCTTGGACGGCGAGCATGGGTTGCTCATCATCTCGCCGAGCCCCGAGGCAATCGCGCGCTACCAGAAGGTCCAGATCAAGACCGAGCAGGAGGAAAAGGCGCTCGAGGCCCTGCGCGGGCAGCCCACGCTGACCGTCGATGGCAAGCGCTTTGAGATGTCGGCCAACCTCGACACGCCCGAGGAGCTCAAGTCGATCCTCTCGCTCAAGACCGACGGCATCGGACTTTTTCGGACGGAGTACCTCTATCTCAACCGCCTCGACCCCCCGACCGAGGAGGAGCAATTCAAGGCGTATTCGCATATCGTCAAGGCGATGGCGGGCCAGCCCGTGATCATCCGCACTGCGGATATCGGCGGCGACCGCCTGGCCCAGCTCGGCATCGACGGCCCCAAGAACGAGACCAACCCTTTCATGGGCCTGCGGGGAATCCGCCTGTTCCTACGCCACTCGGACCTGTTCAAGACGCAGATGCGTGCCATCCTACGTTCGGCGACGCACGGCAAGGTGCGGGTCCTGCTGCCGATGGTCTCCTCGATGGCGGAGCTGCGCAGCGCCCGGCGCATATTCTTCACGGCCCAGCAGGAGCTGCTCGCCGAAGGGGTCGAGGCCGCCAAAAAGGTCGAGCTGGGGATCATGGTCGAGATCCCCTCGGCGGCCCTGCTGTTGGACCACCTCTTTGGCGAGGCGGATTTCATCTCGATCGGCACCAACGACCTGATCCAATATGTGCTAGCCGTCGACCGGATCAACGAGCACGTCGCCCATCTCTACGATCCGTTCCACCCGGCCGTGGTGCGCCTGCTCCATCAAATCGTCGTCACGGCCAAGAGGATGGGTAAGTGGGTGACGGTCTGCGGCGAGATGACCTCCGACCCGAAAGCGGTTCCTCTGCTAGTCGGCATGGGCGTCGATACCCTCTCCGTCTCCACGCGGATGTTCCTGCGCGTCAAGCAGATCGTCATGTCCCTCAAGCAGGATGTGGCGGCCAAATTGGTGGAGAAGGCCGTGACCCTCGCCGATTCCGAGGAGATACAACGCCTTCTCAGCGACTTGTAGTCCCCGCGCGCTCCTCATGAATATCCGGAATTTCTCGATTATCGCCCATATCGACCACGGTAAATCGACCTTGGCCGACCGCCTCTTGGAGGCCACTGGCACCGTTTCCCGGCGCCAAATGCGCGACCAGATCATGGATTCCATGGAGCTTGAGCGAGAGCGAGGCATCACGATCAAGGCCAAGGCCGTGCGCATGCTCTATCGGGCTAAGGACGGGCGAGAGTTTATCTTCAACCTCATTGATACGCCGGGCCACGTTGATTTCTCCTACGAGGTTTCGCGGGCCCTGGCGGCCTGCGAGGGGGCCCTGCTCGTCGTCGACGCCACACAAGGAGTCGAGGCCCAGACGCTGGCCAACGCCGAGCTGGCCTCTAGGCTCAACCTCAAACTGATCCCGGTCGTCAACAAGATAGACTTACCCTCCGCGGACGTGGAGAAAACGGAGGAGCAGATCCTCGAGGCGCTCAAGATATTCGAGGACCCAGTACGGGTGAGCGCGAAGGAGGGCAAGGGCGTTGAGGAGGTGCTCGAGGCCGTGCTCCGGCTCCCGCCGCCGCCGGACGATTCGGCCGCGCCGCTGGCCGCGCTTATCTTCGATTCCCAATTCGACCCATACCGCGGCGTTATCCTGTTCGTGCGTGTCGTCCGGGGGACCTTGCGCAAGGGACTCAAGATACGCTTCTTCTCCACCCGACACGGCGCGACGGTCGAGGAGATCGGTCATTTCACGCCTGCGAAATCGCCGGCTCCGTCCCTGTCGGCGGGTGAGGTGGGCTATCTCGTCTGCGGGATCAAGGATATCCACCAAGTGCGCGTGGGCGACACCGTCATCGAGATGGACCGCCCCCTGAGCGAGCCCCTGCCCGGCTACCGCGAGGCCAAGCCCGTGGTCTTCGCCGGAATATTCCCGATCAACGCGGCTGATTATCCATCGCTCAAGGGAGCTCTCGAGAAGCTCAACCTGGAAGACTCCTCCTTCGTCTACCAGGTCGAGACTTCCCAGGCCCTGGGCTTCGGCTACCGCCTCGGCTTCCTCGGACTGCTGCACATGGACATCATTAAGGAGCGCCTCGAGAGGGAGTTCGATCTCAACTTGATCGTGACGAGCCCTAACGTCGTCTTCCAGGTGAGGAAAAAGGGCGAGGAACAGCACCGGCAGATGGATAATCCCGCCAAGTTTCCGCATTACGGCGATATCGAGTCGATCCGGGAGCCTTACGTTTCGGTTACGATCGTGCTGCCCGTGGGCTATCAGGAATCGGTCATGAATCTCCTCAAAGACCGCCGGGGCGAGCATCAGTCGGTCGAATATATCGCCAACGACCGCATGATTATCCGCTACGAGCTCCCCCTGGCGGAGATGGTGCTGGATTTCTATGATAAGCTCAAATCGGTGTCCAAGGGTTATGCCTCCTTCGACTACAATCCCTCGGAGTACCGCGAATCCGACTTGACGAAGCTCGATATACTTATCCACGGGGAGGTCGTCGACGCCCTCTCCCAGATCGTGCACCGTTCGAAGGCGCAGTCCATGGCCAAGGCGCTTTGCGAAAAGCTCAAGGAGCTCATCCCCCGACAGAATTTCGAGGTCGCCATCCAGGGGCGCGTGGATGGGCGCATCATCTCGCGCGAGACCATTCCGGCTGCGCGCAAGGACGTGCTCGCCAAATGCTACGGGGGCGACATCACGCGCAAGCGCAAGCTGCTCGAGAAGCAAAAGGAAGGCAAGAAGCGAGCCAAGCAATTGGGGGCCGTCGAAATCCCGCAAGAGGCTTTTTTGGCCGTGCTGAAAATCAACCAGGGGTGAACATGGAAGAACGCTTATTTTGGATCGGGGCGGCGATGGGCCTCTACGCCTGGGGCACGCGCTGGGCGGTCGCCAGGGGGCGGCTGGACACGCGCTGGGGTACGACGCTCTGGCACGCGCTTTTCTGCGCCGCGGCTGGATTCGCCTCCAGTCTTATCGCCGTGATGTCGATCGAGAGCCGTTCGCGATTTTCCTCGATCGTCGTGGGCGCTCTTTCGGCGCGCGAGCTCGGCTATAGCCTGGCGGGGGCGGCCGCCCTTGGGATTTGGGGGTTGGTAAGCGCCTACCGCAACGGGGCGAGTGCGGAGGGCCGGAAGCACTATCATGACGAGGACTTGGAATGGGCAGAGACCGTGTTCTCGGCGGTGCTTCTGGCCTCGGTGATGATGTATCTCGTGGTCCAGGCCTTCAAGATCCCCTCCGGTTCGATGCGCAGCACGCTGCTCGAGGGGGACCACTTGTTCGTCAATAAGTTCATCTACGGCGTTCGGATTCCGTTCACCCGCGCGCGGGTGCTGCGCTTTAAGCCGATTTCCCGCGGGGACATCGTCGTGTTCCGTTTCCCGACGGAGGACCCGGAGGATATCCATTGCGGCAGCGTCCAGTACGGCAAGGATTTCATCAAGCGCGCCGTCGGCATACCGGGCGACACGATCGAGGTCCGGGAAGGCCGCCTGTTTGTTAACGGCGCCGCCGCCGGGCCGGAGCCCTACGCGCAATACGTCGACGTGATGCGGCAGCCGGGACCCGACTTCCGGCTGGCCCCGCAGGAGTACCAGCGGGCGTGGCAGGAGCACCAGCTCGACCGGCGCTTGGATGACAGGGTCCGGGACCAGTTCGGGCCCGTGGTCGTGCCGCAAGGAAGTTATTTCATGATGGGAGACAATCGCGACCGTTCCTGCGATTCGAGATTCTGGGGACCGGTGGAGGATCACTTTGTTAAAGGCAAGGCTTGGGTTATTTATTGGCCTCTCTCTCGCATGGGCCGCGTCCAGTAAGGCGGCCCCGCAGCGGCCAGCGGTGCTGGTGGCCCCGTTTTCCGGGGTCATCAGCCCGGTGGCCGCGGAGTTTTTGATCGACGCGGTGGCCTCCGCGGCCTCGGGAGGCTACGAGGCGCTCGTCATCGAGCTCGACACGCCCGGCGGTTTGGACCCCTCGATGCGGCTCATCGTTAAGTCGATTCTCGGTTCGCCGGTGCCGGTTGTCGTCTACGTCGCTCCCTCGGGCGCGCGGGCGGCCTCGGCAGGGGCGTTCATCACCTTGGCGGCCCACGTCGCCGCCATGGCGCCCGGCACCAACATCGGCGCCGCGCACCCCGTCGCCCTCCCGAGCAGTATCATGGATGCCGGACAGAAAAAGCAGGACTCGGTGATGGAGGGCAAGATGGTCAACGACGCCGCGGCCTACTTGCGCTCCATCGCCAAGCAGCGCGGGCGCAACGAGGAATGGGCCGCCCAAGCCGTTTCCAAAAGCGTCTCGCTGCCCGCCGAGGAGGCCGTCCGCCAGAACGTGGCGGATCTCGTGTCCCCGTCGCTGGAGGACCTGCTCAAGGCCTTAGACGGCAGGCGCCTGCCGGGTTGGCAGGACCCGCTGCGCCTGGCTTCGGCGCGCATCGAGCGTTTTCCAATGACGCGTAGGCAGCGCTGGCTCTCGGCGTTGAGCGATCCCAACGTCGCGATGATACTCATGTCCTTGGGGGCCGCTGGGCTCTTCATCGAGCTCTACAGCCCCGGGCTGATCTTTCCGGGAGTCGTGGGGGCCGTATCGTTGGTGCTGGCCTTCTACTCGTTCCAGACCCTCTCGGCCAACTACGCGGGAGTGATTCTCATTCTCTTGGGCATGCTTTTCTTCGCCTTGGAGGTGAAGCTGGCCAGCGCCGGGCTGATGGCCTTGGCCGGAGCGGTGTCGACGCTTTTAGGAGCCCTGCTGCTTTTTCCCAACCAGATCGGGGGACTGCGGGTGGCGTGGTCGACGCTGGGCGGCCTGGTGGCCGTCATGGCCGCCGGCGCCCTATTTTCCTCCGTGCTCCTCTACCGGCTCCAGCGGCGCAAGGGCGAGACCGGCGCCGAGGGGATGTTGGGGCAGAAAGGAGTCGCCGTGACGGTTCTGGGCCCTAAAGGTAAGGTTCAGGTGTCGGGGGAGTTATGGGATGCCGAGGCGGTTTCGGGGACGATACCTGAGGGAGCCGATATCGTCGTCGAAAAAGTTGAGGGACTGTTGCTCAAGGTTGCCTTGCCTAAATGACATGGATGCATTCAGAGATATTGGAGCAGCCGCATGTCGTTGCCAAGATATTCGATCGAGAATCTTCCCGCGCGGCGGCCATCGGAGAGAGGCTTAGGAGCAAATCCTTCCGTTCGTGCGTCTTTGTCGCGCGGGGGAGTTCCGATCATGCCGCGATCTTCGGCCGATACCTTGTTGAATCCTTTTGCGGTATCCCAACCGCTTTAGCCGCGCCCTCCATCGCCACGCTTTATCGCCGCGGAGTCGATCTCTCGGGATCCGTCGCGATCGGGGTCAGCCAATCGGGACGCTCGGCCGACGTCGTCGAATACCTGCGCCGCGCCCGGCGCTGGGGCGCGTGGGCCTTGGCGGTGACCAACGATCCTCATTCGCCCTTGGCGGAAGCGGCGCAGGACGTCCTGTTGTGTCATGCCGGTGTCGAGCGCAGCGTAGCCGCGACCAAGACCTTCACGGCTCAGCTGGCCTGTCTCTATCTATTGGCCTCCGCCTGGGCGGGAGGCTCGATCCAAAAGCGCCTGCTTCGAGCATTCGCCGATGTCCCTCGGCTTCTCCGCGCGGCCCTACGCTGCGAGCAGCGGATCGCGGAGGCGGCGCGGCGCATCGGCGACGCCGACCGTTGCGTGGTGCTGGCTCGGGGTTTTTCCTTCCCTATCGCCTTAGAGACAGCGCTCAAGATGCAGGAGGCCGCCGGCATGCCGGCGCAGGGAGCCTCCGCAGCGGATTTCCTTCACGGCCCCGTCGCGGGCGTGGGGGAAGGGGATTGCGTGCTCGCATTGGCTCCCGCGGGGCCGGGACTGCCCTCGCTGCGCCGCGCGGCCGCGCGCATCCGGCGCGCGGGAGCCGAGCTCGTCGCCTTTGGCTCGGATGCGGCGCTGCTTCGCCTCGCGGACAACCGTGTGCGCCTGGCCGCTGGCCCGGAGCCCGTTTCGGCCTTGCCGATGGCCGTCTGCGGCCAGTTGGTCGCCTATCATCTGGCGCGCTTTAAGGGTGCTAACCCCGACCGTCCCCGCGGCCTGCGCAAAGTCACCAAAACCTGGTAGTTTTTCATTGGTGCCAGGCATCCACTTTCTATACTTTGTTGACTTTCTCCACATCCCAGGCCATTTGACCTAGAAAAATTAGGCCCAAAGACTAGAAAAGCTTGGGCCATTGGCCTCTGTGCAAAGAAGGCTTAAGGTACCTACAATAGCCCTATCAACGGGGGATTTATGAATAGATGGATAGCTATATTCTTCCTGGGAACAGCCATTTCAAGCTACAGCGAATCGCCGTCGAGCGACGAGAGCTTCGCTCGGTCGGCGCAGGAGCTCAGCGATAAAGCCAAGCGTTCCCGCCGATTAAGCCGCAAGGACATCGAGGAGGTGATCGCCCGGGAGATGCCCGGCGCGCGGATCGTCGAGCGCTGCCGTGTCCCGGCGAATCTTCGCGAGCATTCCGTTCCCGCCGGGGATATCCAGACAGTCAGAAAGCGCCTTATGAACGGCATCAACAAGGGAACCTGCAAGTCTATTATCGAGGCGATGGGTGTTCTTAATGATCTTTCAGATCATGAGCAATTAGTGTTCGGCCGTTGCGATAGTTGTGAATTCATCGTTCGCAAGCCTCTCGGTGAAGCGATCGAAATCCTCCTCAAGGGAGAGGAAGACGCCGTGTTCGAGGCCCGCGCTAAGTTAATGCAGGCGCTGGTCAATCTTGTCGGTTTTAAAGGCGAGGCCCGGCACGGTCGGTTTAAGGTCGTCGATGGCCGGCTCGTGACGCTGACGCCGGAGCAGGAAAAGGAAGAGTTGGCTCGGCGCCTGGAAGGCACCGTTCAGTCGCCTCCGATCGAGCACATGCAGGCCAGCTTGCTGATTCGCGAGCGCTATCCGGGCGCGAAAATCTTAGAGTACCACGTAGAGGGTTATGCCAAGGAATTGTCGGGGACCGTCGTTATCGACGATAGCGGTGTAAAGAGAACCGTATTCATCGAAAAGCAGCGCATCGTTCGTTCCGTTCCGTAATCGGTGATTGGAGGTCACAGATTGTGACCTCCAATTCCACATCCCGCTAAAGGAACTCTTCGATCGTCTCGAGGAGCAGGTCGGTGTCGGTCTGCTTGTTGAGTATCCTGGCCTTCAGCGAGTCCGGCACGAGCCGGCGGGCCTGGTCCTCGCTGACCGCCGTCAGGAAGATCACGGGAATATTGGCCGTTTTGGGGTCGGCCTGCAGGGCCTTGCAGGCGGTGGACCCGTAGGCCCCCGGCATCATGAGGTCGGCGACGATGAGGTGGGGCAGCCAGCTTTTAGCCTTCTCGACCAATTGCACGCCGTCGGAGACCGAGGCGACCTCGTAGCCGCGGGCCTCGAGAATGTCGGTCAAGGCCGAGAGGATGTTGGGCGAGTCGTCAGCCAGGAGTATCCGGCTCATGCCGCTTTGGCGGAGGGCGGGGCGAGGAGATCGGAGACGGCCTTAAGCAGCGCCAGCGGCTCCACCGGCTTAAACAGCAATCGGGACCGGGGCGTCTCCGCCACGACCTTGCGCGCCTGGGCCTCCGGAACGGCCGTCAGGAAGATGACGGGGATCGAGGCGGTGACCGGGTCCTCCTGCAGCGCCTTGTAGGCGGCAGAGCCGTAGGCCCCGGGCATCATGAGGTCGGCGATGATGAGGTGGGGACGCCAGGTCTTTGATTTCTCGATCATCTCGACTCCGTCGTGCACGGAGACCACCTGATGCCCGCGCGACTCGAGGATATCGGTCAAGAGCAATACGATCTCCGGCACGTCGTCGGCGACCATGATCAAGGCCATCAGAGCGACAGCAGAGCGCTCTGCAGGTGGTAATAGGGGGGGCGGGCGCGGTAGCGCTGGATGGCTTCCTTGAGGATCTCGCCGATGAACTGCTCGTAGCTGAGCCCGATCATCTCGGCGCACGCGGGAACGCAGTCGCCCCGATTGATGGACGGATTCGGGTTGATCTCGAGCACGTAGGGGTTTCCCGAGCGGTCGACGCGTACCTCGATGCGGGCGTAGTCGTGGCAGTCGAAGATGTTGTAGGCGTCGAGGCATATCTCCGAGATGAGCGCCGTAAGCTTCTGCGAATAGCGCGCGGGCCGCTCGGTGCGGATCTTCTCGTAGACCGGGTCCTCGGACCATTTGGCCTTGAAGGGATAGATGTGCCAGAAGCCCTGCGGCATCTCATCGAAGACGCTTCGCGACAAGGGGAGGGCCTTGACCCGCTCCTCGTTGCCCATGATGCTGACGTCGACCTCGTCGCCGTCGATGAACTCCTCGATGAGCACGGGGCGGTGGAACTGGGTCAGGATGAGGTTCACCTGCTCCTTTAAATCCTTGAGGCTCGTGACCACCGATTTGTTGGAGATGCCGATGGAGTTGTCGGTGTTGGCCGGCTTGACGATGAGCGGGTAGCGAAGGTCCTCCCGGATCGGCTCCTCCGCCTGGAAGACGTAATCGAACTTGGGGGTCGGGATTTCGTGGTACTCGAGCACCTTCTTGACCTTGATCTTGTCGATGCACAGCGCCAGGGTTAGGGGGTTGGAGCCGGTGTAGGGGATGCCGAGGCAGTCGAGCATCGCGGCGGCGTGGGGCTCGAGCAGCGAGGAGTTGTTGATGCGCTCGCAGACGTTGAAGACGAGGTCCACGTTCGCCTCGGCGATCTTGTCGAAAGGCAGGGGCGTCTCGTTCATGTCGAAGAAAGTCACCCGGTGGCCCATCGACTCGAGCGCCTTCTGGATATTGAGCCCCACGGAGGTCAGGTCCTGGTGCACCGCCGCCTCGGAGGAGCCGTCCTCGTTCTCGCCGGCGGTCTCCTCGTAGCGGTTGCAGAGTATGCCGACGTGCAACGATCCCAGGGCCTTGGTGTCGACGCTGCGGATCTTCTCGAGCCTTGCCGATTGCACGATCCGCCGGCGGGCGACCTGCGCGGCGTTGAACCGGTTGCGGCGCCTCGTCTTGCCGATGGTGGAGGTCGAGTCAAAGCGGGCGATGGTGACGTGCACCTGCCGCATGGCGTCGTCCAAGTTTTGCTCGGCCTCGGCGTAGGTGTTTCCGCGGCCGACCAGCCAGCCGATGGCCTCGAATCCCTCGGGCGGCACGAGCACGGGATCGCCGATCTCCTTGAGCAGCGTGATATCGTGGATCGAATCGCTGACCGGGGGGTCCTGCTCGGAGCCGGCCTGCGGCGTCGTCAGGCCGCTGATGACGCCCGAGGAGGAGGGAATCAGGTAAGCGCCGACGAGATGGGTCAGCGCCTCCTTAGGCCGCTTGGGCTCGCAGGGCATTCCCATCGCGATCTTGAGCGATTCCTCGATCATGTCCACGCCCCAGACGTTGCGGACCCAGTCGTAGATGTAGTCGCCGCCCATGCGGGCGTTGAGTTCCACGAGCTTGGGACCCGTGGGCGATATCTTGGCCTCCACGTGCAGCGCCCCGTTCGTGAGGCCCAGGGCCTTCGTGACCTCGCGTCCCATCGTAAGCACGGCCTCCAGGTCCGAAGCCTCGTGCCGGGAGGGCATCGCGTCGCCCGTCTCGACGAAAAAGGGCTCCTTCGTTGGGAAGTTGTCCGTGAAGGAGTGGAACTTGATCTTGCCGTCCTGCACGAGAAGGTCAAGGTCTACCTCGGCGCCCTGCAGGTAGCCCTCGCAGAGTATCTCCGTCCCGTAGGTGTAAATGGAGTCGAACTTGGGCGTCATGTTCGCCCGGATGTATTCGAAGGCGTTGACGGCCTCCTCGAGGTTCTCCAGGCGCACGACGAACTGGCTCTTCTCTCCCCAAGCCGGCTTGAGAACGCAGGGAAACCCGATGCGGGAGGTCTCGCGCTTCAAGTCGCGAAGGCTCTTGATCTCGGCGAAGGGAACGGAGTATTTCGAAAGACCGGCGTCTTCCAGGACCCGGCGGGTGCGCAGCTTGTTGCGCGCGTTGAGGGCCGCCTCCGGCGAGTGCCCGATCCAGCCGAAGCGCTCGCAGAGCACGGCGGCCAAGGGGATGTCCTCCTCGAAGAAGGTCAGCACGCCGTCGATCGCGGCCGCCTTGAGGTGCTCCTCCGTCTGGCCGATGCACTCGGCCTGATCCAGGGTGTCGGCGGAAAGCAAGGTGTCGGCGTAGCGTCCCGCCCAATTGTTCTCCTTGTTGAGAAGGACGATCCGTAGCCCGAGGCTCTTTAACTTCTGGAAGATAAAGCGCTTCTTGGGCGGGCCCGAATTGACGACGAGCAGCGACTTGCCCTTGAAAAGGTCGGCCGTCTCGACGGGGGCGTCGCTGGAAGCGGCAGAGAGCATGAACCCATTATATATCAAATGCGCCTGAGAACGCCGACTCAAGCTTGGCGAGGAATTCGGAGGCGGAGGAGATGCGCCGGTCGGGATCGGGCTGGAGCGCCCCGTCGATGAGCGCGTCGATGGCGCTTGGCAGGCCGCGCCGGCGCCGCGAGGGGCGTGTGAAATCCATCGCGAGCTTCGCCGAGGAGGTGACCGGAGCCGCGAAGGGACGATCTCCGGTCAGCATCTCGTAAAGGCAGGCTCCCAGGGAATAGAGGTCGGATTCCTTGCGGACGATTCCCAGCTCGGCCTCCGGCGCCATGTAAAAGGGGGTACCGACGATGGTCTGCGTGATGCCCGCCTTCTCTGCGGCCTCCTTGGCGCGGCGGGCGATGCCGAAATCCATCACCTTGATCTCCCCGCCCAGTCCCCACATGATATTGGAGGGCTTAAGGTCCCTATGGACGATGTGCCGTTGATGGGCGAAATCGAGCGCGTCGCAGACGCCGCGCATAACGTGGAGGGTCTGCGCGGCGCCGAGAGCCCCGTCCTTGGCCAGGATCTCCTCGAGGGTGCGACCCTCGACGAATTCGAAGACCAGGCAAAGTTCCCGGGCATGTTCGAGCACGGCGTGGATCGAGACGATGGAGGGGTGGCGTAACGAACCAACCAAGCGGGCCTCCTGCAGGAAACGCTCGCGCTCCTTGGCGTCAAGACGGATTTCGTCGCGCATGCGCTTGATGGCGACCCTACGCCCCATGGAGGTGTCGAGAGCCTCGTAGACGATGCCCATTCCACCGCGCCCGATCGTCCGGAGCAATTGAAAGTGGCCTATGGTCTCGACGCCGGCCGGAGCCCCGCGGCGGGCGCAGTCGAGCACCCATAGGAGCACCGCTCCCAGGGCTAGTAGCGTGGCGGCCGCCAGCTGGACCCAGTCGCGCCCGCGCGCCGGCGCCGCGGCGGCCGGAGCGGGTTCCATGGAATTCTCCCGAGGAAGGGCGTGCTTTTCGATCGCCCGCCGATAGGCGGCGTCGAAGCGCGGGTCGAGGGAGACGGCCCGCTGATAATCCGAGAACATGGCCGGTAGATTGCCTAATTTCTCATGCGTGCGCGCGCGCACGGCGTAGGCGGAGCCGTCGGCGGCCTGCAGCCGAATCGATCGGGTGGAGTCGTTAAGGGCGTCCCGGTATCGCCCCAATTCCAGCATGGCCTCGGCGCGGGCATCCAAGGCGAGGGAGTTGGTCGGCTCCAGGTCGAGGGCCCTCTCGGCGTCGAGCACCGCCTTTTCCCATTCCCCCGCCGCGCAATAGGCCAACGCGCGCAGGCCATAGGCTTGGGCGTCCTTATCATTGGCCGCTATGGCCTTGCTCGTCTCGAGTACGGAGCCCCAAGGATCCTCCAGGTCCACGCGGGCCCCCGAGCGCTTGTTGAAGGCGAGTTGGGCATAATCGGCCGGAGAGAGCTCGGGGGGGGCCTCCGCCGTTTTCTCGGGCGAGGGCTGCGTCTCGAGCCTGCTCTCGGCTAAGCGCAGCGTGGTCCAGGCGACCGCATCGTTGCGGTCGACGCCCAAGGCGCGCCGCGCGTCGGCGGCCGCGAGCCGGTAGCGGCCGGATCGGTAATGGGCTACGGCGCTGGCGCTGGGGTCTGCGAACCTCTCTTGGGAGAACGCGGAGGGGGCCAGCAGAAAAAGGGAAAGCAATATCCGTTCGGGCATGGGGTGTGACACTAGTCTAGGGCCCATCCTGATTCCTGTCAAGGGGTCGGCGCCGCAGCCATTATTTGCTCATCGGCGCCACCCCGCCCTCATGATATTCCTTGTAAAATGATAGAATAACGACGTTCGTGTTTTAGGCATGCAACAAGACATAGGGATCGAGTTCCTCAAAGCACTCAACCGTTATTTCACTCCCGTCGCCATCGGAGTCGTCCTTTTGGCGGTGCTTTGCACCCCTGAGTTGCCGAAGCCGATCTTCGCGGCCTCCATGGCCTTAATCGTGGCCTCCGTCGCGTTCAATACAATCTCGGCCGTCTACATCATTGAGCATCCCTCCACCTGGCGCACGGGCGGGTACGTCCGAGTCGCGGTGAACCTGGCCTTCAGCGCGGCATGCTACCTTCTCTTGAGAAGCTATTGGCCGATGATTTGGGTGTTGTTTTCGCTCGGGCCCGTGGCCATGGCCTTCTACGGCGATGTGTCGGAGACCTTCGCCACCCTGTTGGCCGTCGCTCTGGTCATGGGAGGGCGGTTGTGGTGGGAGCAAAACCAGGATCCGCGCGCCTGGGGCGAGGCGGGGCTACAGCTGTTCTACATCCTATTGCTCAGCCTATTCCTCATCCGGGTCGCGCAGCTCATCCGCAAGGAAAAATCCGCGCGCCGGGTATGAGGTCCTTCGATGTCGCGGTGGTTGGTGGAGGCATTTTCGGTGCCTGCGCCGCCTACCATCTCGCGCGGCGCGGGCGCAAGGTCGTGCTCATCGACCAGTACGAGATCCCCAATTCCTGGGCGGCCTCCAGCGATCACGCGCTCGTGTTCCGTTGCAGCTACGGCAAGGACACCTTCTACACCGACCTGGCGATGCGCGCCTTGGGCCTATGGAAGGATTTTCAGAAAGACGCCAAGGAGGAGCTCTACCAGCCCGTCGGCGCGCTCGACATCGCCGTCAAGGATAAGGGGTACGAAGAAGACTGCTACCAATCGCTTAAGTCCGTCGGATTACCCGTTTTCAAGTGGGATCCGAAAGAGACGCATGAACGTTACCGTATTTTCAATCCCCGCTCTCTTCGCTTTTCGGTCTACCACCCTGACGGAGGATTGCTCTGGGCCCAGCGAGCGGTGGCGGCCTACGCGGCCGCGGCCGCCCGGCACGGCGTCCGCCGGGTGGAAAAAACAAAGGTGAACGCCGTCCTCAGGCGCAAGGCCGATGGGATCACGGGCTTGAGGGATTCCAACGGGAAGGTTTGGGAAGCGGGGGCTTATGTCTTCGCCGCGGGCCCTTGGACTCGTGAGATGCTTTCCGCCTATGGGTTACCGTTGAAGGTGACGCGTCAGGAGCTCTTATACCTGCGTCCTCCGAACAACCAGGGACGCTACCGCCCCGCCCATTGTCCCCCGTTCTCGGTGCGTGCCAAGGGCTTCTACGGCCTACCCGTCCACATCCACGGCTTCATGAAAATCGGGGATGCCCGAGCCGGCAAGCCCGGCAAGCCCGGCCCGGGGTCCCAGGGGCTGAGCCCGTCTTTCGAACGAGCCTGCCGCGCTTTTCTCAAGAAGACGATCCCTGACCTGGCCTCCTTCAGCGAGACCGAGGGCAAGATCGGCTTCCATGACCGGACGCCGGACGGAGATTTCATCGTCGACCGGCTTCCGGACGCCAACGGCTTCGTCGCCGCCGGCTTCTCCGACCACGGCTTCAAGTTCGGACCCCTGATAGGCAAGACCCTCGCCGAGCTCATCATCGACGGCAAGACGGAGATCAACCTACAGCGCTTCCGCCTCGGCCGTTTCCGCCTTAAAATCCGTTGAAGGCGGCCGTCGCGCCGCTTGGTTAAGCTCCCTTTAAAAAGGACTGGGCCTGGCGCAGGTAATTCAAAGCGACGGCCAAGTCCTTATAAGGGATACGCACCCCTTTTTTGGACCATCCCTTATAGCTGCCGTCGTCGATCCACTCACGTAGGTCTATCCCGGTCGCGTCCTTGAAGATCGTGACGCGCACAACGAACTCACAGCCCGCCTTTTTGGGAAATCGGGCGAGCTCTGTCTCCTCGAGCGCCTGGGGCTCGGGGGGGAGCTTGGCGAGGGCTCCCAGCACCTCCGACAAGAGATTCGCGTTTAGGGTCACCCCAGCCTTGGTCGGCCCGCTGTAGCCTTCCCGACGGAGGAAGGTGCGTATCGAGGCGTACTTGTAGCCGCGGTATTCGTCCACATAGAACTTGATTTCTGATTCCGGCGAGCTGCTGAGCGATCCGAACTCCTTAAGCGGCTTGAACGGCGCGGATTCCATAGCGTTCATGAGTTCCTCCTACCACAAGTACGAACGAGGGCCGGATTAGTTCCAAGCATACCATAAACATTTGTATGATGGCCCTCCCCGTGGAGTCCTTGGCGCTACAGCTGTCGATCACCGCCGCCCTTATAGCCCTCAACGCCTGCTTTGTGCTCGCCGAGATATCGATCGTGCGGGTTCGTTCCTCGAGTATCGAGCTTTTGGCGCGAAAGGGAGCCAGGGGCGCGGCGCGCGTCCAAAACATGCTTGAGAATCTCGACGTTTACCTTTCCGCCGTGCAGATGGGAATCACTATGACGAGCCTGGGGCTAGGATGGGTGGGGGAGCCCGCGGTGGCGCGACTGCTCGAGGGTTTCTTGCAGGACCTACCCATGCCGGCAGGCAAGGTCTTCACTCACGGCCTTTCGTTGGCATTGGCTTTTGGCGTCATCACCTTCCTACACATCGTCTTGGGCGAGCTGATGCCTCGCTCGATCGCAATCCAATACGCGGAACTTATCAGCCTCTGGACCTCGTTTCCCTTAAGGGTCTTCTACCTCATATTCAAGATCCCTACGAACTTCATGGCCAATGTTTCGATGTGGCTGCTCAGCCTGATGCGCATCAAGCCTGCCTCGGAGGCCGAAACGCGGCTTTCGGAAGAGGAGATGCGATTTTTGCTCGGGAGCGCGGAGGATAAGGGAGGGGTCTCGCTCGAAAGGTTGATGTTGTTAGAAAACGTTTTCGACTTCGGCGAGGCCAAGGTTTCGGAAGCGATGACCCCGCAATTCAAGATTGCCTACCTCTCATTGGCTAAATCCTGGAGCGAGAATCTCGCCGTCATACGCGAAAGGCGCTATTCCCGCTACCCGCTTTGCGAGAAGGATCTCGAGTCCCCGATCGGGCTCCTCCATATCAAGGACCTAGCCTTGAGCGCCATGGATGGCCGGGGAAAGGAACCGGACCTCAAAAAGCTCAGGCGCGACATCGTGGAGGTCTCGCCCGGGGAATCCCTGCACAAACTGCTTAAGATATTCCCCGATCGCGGCATACAGATGGCGCTGGTGCGCAACCCATCCGGAGGCGTCGCGGGGCTCCTTACCCTGGAGGACATACTCGAGGAGATCGTCGGCGAGATCCACGACGAGTTCGACCTGCCGCACGCATGGTCGCTCATGGACGTCGTCGTCCCCTCGGCGGTGGATGTCTCGCTCGACGCGCACGACCGGGAGGGGGCCATCCGGCGCCTGACTGAAAAATTAGGAGCCGCCGAGCCCTCGCTCGATGTCGAAGAGGCGGTGCGCCTCGCCTGGGAACGGGAAACGAAATTCTCCAGCGCGGTGGGGCATGGGGTGGCCGTGCCGCATGCCAGAATCTTTCGCCTTCCGCGGCCCTTGGTGGCGATCGGACGCTCGACCAAGGCCCTGCCCTTCCCCGCGCCGGACAAAGCCCCCGTGCGCCTCGTGTTCTTGATCCTGACCCCCGCCTCCGCCCCCGTATCGCAGCTCAAGATACTGGCCCGCGTGGCCTCGCTCATGTCGAACGAGAACGTGCGTCGGCGCCTGCTGCGCGCTAAAACCGAGGAGCACTTGCTCGATATGTTGCGCACGGCCGACACCGTTTTGGCGTCGCCGTAAGGTAAAATAAAATAGTGGCCGGCCAAAAATCCGATGGGACCCACCTGCCTCCCTGCATCCTGGTCGCCGACGACGACCCGGGGATACGCGACGTGCTGCGCGACATGCTAGAGCGCGCCGGCTTTCGGGTGGCCATGGCCAAGGACGGTGAGGAGGCCCTCAAGGGCGTCGCCGACGAGAAACCGGATTTGATGCTGCTCGACGTGGACATGCCCAGGAAAAATGGTTGGCAGGTGGTGCAGGAGCTCAAGGGCGATCCCATCCGCCAGCACCTGCCGGTGCTGCTCTTGACCTCCATGGCGCAGACGCAGAACAAGGTCCACGGCCTGGAACTGGGGGCCAACGATTACATCACCAAGCCGTTTAATCCCCGCGAGCTGTTGGCCCGCGTGCAGGGCGTGCTCAAGCAGACGCGGCTGGAGCTGGAGGCCAACCCGCTCAGCCGCCTACCGGGGAACCCCTCCATCGACCGCGAGATAGACGCGCGCATACGCTCGGGGGCCAAATTCGCGGTGCTCTATTGCGACTTGAACAATTTCAAGGCGTACAACGACTATTATGGCTTCAAGCGCGGCGACGAAATCATCCAGAAAGCGGCCCAGGTGCTGCTGGCCGTCCGTGCCCCCGGGGATTTCGTGGGCCATGTGGGCGGCGACGATTTCATCCTGGTCACCAAGCCTCAATTGGCCGAATCGATGTGCCGCAGGATCATCGCCGAGTTCGCCAAGGCCGCCCCGAGCTTTTACGACCCGATCGCGCGCAAGAAGGGCTACATAGAAGTAGCCGATCGGCAGGGCCATATGATGCGTTTTCCTCTGGTGGGATTTTCGGTCGGCGCCGTCAGCAACGCGACCCGCCCGCTCAAGTCCTTGGGCCAGGTCGCGGCCCTCGGTACCGAGATGAAGAAATACGCCAAGAAAGCCGCCTCCTCCTACGTGTTCGACCGCCGGACGAATTGATGGGATATATCCTCGTCACCGACGACGACCCACACATACGCTCGCTCCTGCGCGATGTGCTCGAGGCCGCCGGCTACCGCGTGGAGACCGCCGCCGACGGCGCCGAGGCATTGGAGAGGGTCGCCCGCGAGGCGCCGGAGCTGATGCTGCTCGACGTGGAGATGCCGCAGATGAACGGTTGGGAGGTGGTCGGGCGCATGAAGGCCGACACGCTCCTGCAGCACGTGCCGGTGCTGCTGTTGACCTCGCTTTCGCGCGCGCAGGACAAGGTCCAGGGCTTGGACCTCGGCGCCGATGATTACCTGACCAAACCTTTCAACTCGGCCGAGCTCTTGGCCAGGGTGCGCGGCGCGCTCAAGCGCCGCACGATTGGTTTAGACGCCAATCCCCTGAGCCATCTTCCGGGCAACGCCGCCATCGAGCGCGAGATCAACGCGCGCATCCAATCGGGCGCCAAGTTCGCCGTACTCTACTGCGACCTGAACAATTTCAAGGCCTTCAACGATTATTACGGGTTCAAGCGGGGAGACGAGGTGATCCAGAAGACCGCCCGGATGCTTCTCGCCGCGCGGCTGCCGGGCGATTTCGTGGGGCACGTGGGAGGCGACGACTTCATCTTCGTCACCGAACTCGCGCGTGCCGAACCGGCATGCAGGAAGATAGTATCCGATTTCGAGAATGCGGCCCCCGGGCTCTATGACGCGAAGGATCGCGAGAAGGGGTATATCGAGGTAGCGGATCGACAGGGCAATCTAGGGCGCTTCCCGTTGGTAGGCATCGCGATCGGTGGCGTGAGCAACGAGCATCGGCCGCTCTCCTCGGTCGGCCAGATCAGCGAACTGGGCGCCGAGATGAAAAAATTCGTCAAACGCAACCCGCGATCCTCGTACGGCTTCGACCGCCGCGTCGATTAGCTTAGTGGACAAGGTTGACGGCAGGCGCCGTTTTGTAGTCCGGCCGCAAACGGATCGCCTCGAGCAGATGGCGGCGAGCTTCTTTTTTCTTGCCGCGCGTCATGTGCAAAATGCCGAGATTGAAATGAGCGGGGGCGAAATCCGGGCGATCGGCCAGCACGGATTCCAGAAGGCTTTGCGCCTCGCGCCAGCGTTTTTGTCTGGCGAAGGCTATCGCCTGATTGGTGAGGGCCTCCGGGTCGCGGGGATCCATTCGTAAGATCGCTTGGTACTGCGCGTTCGCGCAGTTAAAATCCCCTTGATGCTCGCAGATCACTCCGAGATTCAGGCGGGCCTGCCTATCCGATGGCATCAAGCGCAGCGCCGCCTCATAATGCGGCCGGGCGGCCGATTCGTTCCCGCGATTAAAAAGCTCGGTGGCCAGATTGGACCGGGCCAGATAGCAGTCCGGATCGAGCGACAAGACATGCTCCCAGAGCGCCGTCGAATCGCGCCAGACGGGAAGCTGCCGGCGCGTGAGAAGCCCGAGTCCCATGAGCAGGGCCGCGCCGATGACAAAGAATTTCCTCATGGCGATTGCCGCGCCGGCCAAAAGGGCGAATGGCAGACAGGCTAAATACGTATAGCGATCAGCCGCGATCTGAGGGCCGTTTTGGAAAAGGCCCGATACCGGCACCAGCGTCAGGAGGTAGACGGTCCATAGCAATGGCGGCCAGACGAGACGCCTGAAGCGAAAGCAGAGCGCCCAAACAGCGCCCGCAAGGGCCGCTAAGAGCATGATGGGGGGAGTCCAGGGATCGGGCGGCAAAGGATAGAGGGGCGACAGGCGAAACGGGAGCAGGGTTTTGATCGCGTAGAAGGACGCGTCGAAAAGAAAGACGACGATACGTTCCGCTGCGCCGTAGTCGCTGCCCGCGAGTTCCGATCCGAAACCCATCAGGTTCACGGAGGCGAACGCCGCGGCCAGGCCGGCGAAAGGAATCTTCTCAAGCCATACAGAACGGTATCCCCGGCGCGCCCAGAGCCGCGGGTCCAAAGGGAGGCGCTTGAGCGGGAATATATCCAGAGCGATGATGAACCAAAGAAGAGCCAGGCTATTTCCCTTGGAGAGCAAAGCCAGCAGGAAAGCAAACAGGGAGAGCCGCACTTGCTTGCGGAGATACGCCGATAAGGCCCAAAGGAAGAAGAAGCCGGAGAGCACATCGCGGCGCTCGGTGACCCAGGCCACCGATTCAACCCGCAGCGGGTGCAGCGAAAAAAACAGGGATGCGAAGAACGCTCCGGCAGCCGTCTGCTTATACCCGAGCGTCAAGAAAAAGGAACGCGCGAAGAAGAACAATAGTGCGGCGTTGCAGGAATGAAGGATGATGTTGAGCAGATGGTACCCAAAGGGGTCCAACCCGCCGATCGAATAATTGAGGGCGTAGGAAAGCCAGCTCAACGGCTGATAAGGCCCTTGGAAATGCGTGGAGAACATCCAGAGGATGTTTTCGAGGCCGAATCCCCGGTAATGGGCGTTGGCGACCAAGGTATCGCGATCGTCCCAGCCCAGGAAGGGATAGTGGACAGCCGGCAGAAAAATAAGAAGGGTCAGGACGCCCGCCGCGGCGGCGAGCAGTCGCCAATCGGGGATTCGCCGGATTTCGATGCCGTTACGTTAACAAATAAGCCGGATGCAGCGGAACGCGGTGTCGGCGGGTCCGGCACCGCGTTCCATGGCCGTCAGTACCCAGGCGCGTCCGGAAAGTCCTCGTCGCGGTGCGGGCGCTTGTCCCGCTCGGAGAGGCGCAGCACCCGCTCGTCCGGATCCGCCGTCCTCAGGAACGGGATCCGGAAGCGCAGGCGCTGGAGGTACTCCGACTGCTTGCCGGCCATCATCGAGGCGATCGTGTCGGCGTAGAAGCGGCGCGCGTCGGCCACGGTGCGCTTGCCGTCGATGATGTCCTTGGCGAGGTTCAATGCCAGGAAGTTAGCGGCTTCCTTGTCGCATTTAGCGGAGATCTCCCCGCGGGTGCGGTCGGGATAGACGCTGCCGTCGAACTTCGCCAGGTCGTCGTAAAACTCCAATGGAACGCGCATCTTCACGAACTGCTCGATGGAGTCCTCATGCGGCATGGGGAAGTTGTGCTTGACGCCCTCGCGGAAGGCGATGGTGCGCCGCCAGGGGCCGTTATCCCTCCAGAGGAGGAAGTCGCGGGTGACGATGTCCGGCTGCCCGTACTTGTTGATGATGAGCTCCGCCGCCCGGCGCTGCTTCTCGGGCCAGGAGTCGATGACGTCCCTCGCCCGGCGCTGCTCGGTGACCTCGGCGCGCCCGACGGCGTCCCTACGTTCGAGGCCTATCGGCTCCGCGGCGCGGCCGGGCTGGCTTACGAGCGCTAATGCCGCGGCCAATGCCCCGAAGCCCCAACGCATCGTGTTCATAATCCACCTCCGAATGTCGACTTATTGTATCGTCCGTCGATGGATTTCCGATGACGTCGGTGTAAGGACCGATTGAAAGCTGCAGGCAGGTGCGGGCCGCTTCGCCCGGCACCTGGATCGAAACGAGCCCGGGGCCGCAGTCGCGCCGGGTAAAGACCCATTGCAGCGAGCCCGCCACGACGAAGCCGAGGAGGCGCGGATCAAGCATGCGCTCGGTGATGGTCCGATGGGCCTCCAGGGAGGGAAGCTCGTCGGAGACGAAGGCGTCCCAGCCGGAGGGATAGCGGACGCGCTTGTAGGCATCGGCCTTGACCACCGCGCCGGTCTCCAAGCGCTGCAGCCAATTGCGGCTGGAGGGGTCGAAGGCCGCGTATCGATCGGAGCGATATAGGCCCAGCTCCTGCGTGTGGTAGAGGATGGCTCGCGGCCGCCCCCCAGGCTCAAAGAGCAAATGCCCATGGTCGAAGTCCTGGGGATCGCCCAGGTACCGGAATCCCTTGCGATGGGCCGTGTCGGTGAAGCGCTGCAGCAAAAACTGAATCCGGGTGCGGCTTAAGGGGAACTCCCAGGGTGAATCGGCCCCCACGGCGGCCTTGAGGAGCAACAACAGCAGCGCCAGACGCACCTCCCCAATGTATCTAGCTTCTCGGGGAAAATCTAGAGCGTTAGGGTTGGGGTAATTCCACGAGCCACGGTGTTCCCAGCCGCCCGGGCGCCAAGCGCAGCACCAGCTTAGTCGCGGGCTGAACATTGTCATAGACAGTGGCGGATACGGGAACCCACCGCCGCCCCGTTCCGGAAGGATGATAGATGAGCAGTTCCATAGAGCGCTGGTCCTGCCTGAGCCGTTTGGATTCGACGACAGCGACCGCGGAAAAGGCGTCATGGGCAGTTCCGATTCCGTTAAGAGTTGTCAGGAGGCCGACGAAAAACATCGGATACCCAATCAGCGCGAAGAGAAGGTAGCTTCCGAGGGCCCGGTGGGAGCCGCTTTTGCCGCGCAGGGAGAAAAACAGCGCTGCCCCGTAAGCCGCAAATAGCGAGGCCGCCATTCTCAGGCCAAGGCGGTTTAAGCTCGAGTCGATCGGAGGGTAACGCCCTCCCCAGTAAAACAGGCCGAACCCCAGCAGCATCGAAACCGCGCTCGCGGCGACCCAGGCTTTGAGGAAAGGATTCGGAATCAGCGCGATAGAGAGATAGACGTCCTGCGCCAGAACGGGACGCAAGGACGCGGACTCGGGTGGAGGAGGAGGTTCCGATTGCCTGGAGCCTTTTAACGGCGCCAATACGGCGGCCATTCGGCCCAGCAACATCTCCATTTCCGCCGGCTCGAAGTAACGACTCCAGTCCCGTTGCTCCGGAATACGGAGGGCCAGTCCGTCTGCGTTCACGGTCAGCGACGCGCCGCGGATCTCGAGCAACGAGAGGATATGCTCGCGCAGCGACGCGTCCGAGAGCAAAAGGCCTATTTTCGCGTCGTCTCCCGACTCGACGTACACCGACTCATCGAAAAGCGGATCGCCGCTCTGCGCTTCGCGGCTTAAACCAGAGAGCTTGGCCAGGCGATGCAGGGCTCCTTCTTTGGAAAAAGTGGTCTCGGGCAGGTTGGCTCGTAAAGGCTGCTGGATACCCAGTACGAGCGCATCACTTTCAGCGTCGCCGCCGACATCATAATCTATGGAAATCAAGTGTTCCTTCCAGCGCCCGTTCAAGGCCCAGCGTCGCGAGTCCCACGCCAGGGCCAGCCGCTCGCCTAAAGCCTTCATCCGTTTTTCTGGAGTCTTGGTCGCGCAGAAGAAATAAACCAGCGCAGCGCCTAATCCTCCCGTCAAAACGAGGAGGGGGATAAGGAGATCGGGCTCGAGCCAATACGAGGGGATCATCCGGGAGATATCTCGTTTATAGCAGCCGGGAGGATTTGGCGCCAGGCGTTTATAAATAATGCATAATCGAGCAGGTGAACCAGCATCGTTCAGGCGCGCGGTTTTTGGCGGCCTGCCGGCGCGAACGCGTCGACGCGACGCCGGTATGGTTCATGCGCCAGGCGGGGCGTTACCTGCCCGAGTACCGCCGCATCCGCGAGAAGAACACGCTGCTCGAGATGTGCGAGCGCCCCGAGCTTGCCGCCGAGGTGACGTTGCAGCCGCTGAGGCGCTTCGATCTCGACGCGGCGATACTCTTCGCCGACATACTGCTACCCGCTCGGGCGATGGGCGTCAAGCTGGAGTTCAAGAAGGGCGAGGGCCCCGTGCTTACCCCGCCGGTGCGCGGCGCCGCGGCGATAGGGCGCCTGCGCGAGTTCGAGCCGCGCGAGGAACTCTCCTTCGTTCTCGAGGCGCTGCGGCTCATCCGCCGCGAATTGGACAAGCCGGGGGCCCCGGCGCTCATCGGCTTCGCCGGAGCACCCTTTACCGTGGCCTCCTACCTCGTCGAGGGAGGCCCCTCCGACCATTACCTGCGCACCAAGGGCCTGATGCACGGCGAGCCCAGGCTTTGGGGAAAACTCATGGGAAAGCTCTCGCGCGTCACGATCGCCTACCTCTCGGCCCAGGTCGAGGCGGGAGCCCAGGCCGTGCAGCTCTTCGACAGTTGGGCTGGGGCGCTTTCCCCCGAGGATTACCGGCGGTTCGTCCTGCCGCATTCGAGGGCGGTGATATCCGCCTTGAAAAGGAAAGGGATTCCCGTGATCCATTTCGGAACGGGCAACTCCGGGTTCATCGAGGATTTCTCCGCCGGCGCGGACGTAGTCGGGATCGATTGGCGCCTGCCGCTGGATGCAGCCTGGAGACGGCTGGGACCTGTCGCCGTACAGGGCAACCTGGACCCCGCGCTGCTATTTGCCCCCAAGGACGAGCTCAAGGCGGCGGTGCGGGGCGTTTTGCGCCGCGCGAGAGGAAGGCGAGGCCATATCTTCAACCTCGGGCATGGGATATTGCCCGGCACTCCTCCGGAAAGCGTCCGCGCCGTGGCGGATTGGGTGCACGGGATGGACGAACGATGAACGCGGACACCGCGGTGCTGCTCATGGCCTACGGGGCGGCCTCTAGCCTCGAGGACATCCCCGCCTACCTGGAGGATATACGGGGAGGAAGGCCTGCGGACGACAAGCTCGTCGCGGAGGTGCGCGAGCGCTACCGCAGGATCGGGGGCTCGCCTCTTCTAGACATCACGCGCGCGCAGGCCTCCGCCCTGCAGCGCAAGCTAGGCTGCAGGGTGTACGTCGGCATGCGGCACTCCCCGCCCACCATACTCGAGGCGGCGCGCAAGATGAAGCAGGAGGGAGTCCGGCAAGTCGTGGCCATGCCGTTGACGCCCTATTTCTCGGCGTTAAGCTCGGGAGCCTATTTCGCCTCGCTCGATCGCGCCGCGCGCGAGCTCGGCGCGGGGTGGAGGACGGCCAAGGTCGAGTCCTGGCATCTGCAGCCCTCGCTGATCGAGGCCTTCGGCCTGAAGATCCAGGAGGCGCTTCGCCGCATCCCGCAGTCGGAACGGGCCAACGTGGCGGTGCTATTTACGGCGCACAGCTTGCCCAGGCGCATACTCAAGGACAACGACCCCTATCCGCGGCAGCTTTCCGAGACGGTTGCCGCCGTCGCCCGTCGCGCGGGGCTTTCCGATTGGAGATTCGCCTACCAAAGCCAGGGTCGGACTCCCGAGCCGTGGCTCGGGCCAGAAGCCGGCGAGATCCTCGAACAGATTGCCTCCGAGGGGCGAAAAGGCGTGGTCTTGGCTCCTATCGGCTTCATCAGCGACCATATGGAAACGCTTTACGACGACGATATCCTCTACCGCGGCAAGGCCGAGGAGCTGGGCCTGCGCTACGTGCGAGCGGCCTCGCTCAACGACGATCCGGGCCTTGTCGCGGCAATGGCGGCGGCTATTTTGGAGAAGATGAAGGGAACTTTCGCGCGGGCTCGATCGTACTAGTGGCGGCCCCAAGGGCCGGGAGGTACGATGATCACCCGCTGCGATATCTGTAATGAGAGAAGGATCGTTCGAGCTTCGGACCAATACCGTTTCTGCCTCTACTGCAAGAGGCGTTCCTCGGAGCGGTCCATCCGCTGGCGTTAACTCATGAGGCGCGTCGTCGTGGTCGGGGGAGGCGTCGCTGGGCTTTCCGCCGGCTACCGCCTGCTCCGGCTGCGCGAGGAGAGGCGCCTTGATTTGGAGGTCGTCGTCTTGGAGGCCCTGGGTCGCGCCGGAGGCAAGATACTCAGCGAGCGCGCCGGCGGCGTCCTATTCGAGGGAGGCCCGGACTCCTTCGTCACAGCGAAGCCCGAGGCCCTGACGCTCATCCGGGAGCTTGGCTTGGGGCCGCGGCTGCTGACCGCCGACCGTAAGCATCCGGACGTATACGTATTCGCGCGTGGGAAGCTCCGAAGGCTTCCCGAGGGCCTTATGCTGATGGCGCCCAGTCGCTGGCTGCCGTTTTTGGCGTCGGATATACTGACCTGGCGGGGAAAATTGAGGGTGGCGATCGAGCCATGGATTCCTCGCGGGCAGGCGCGCGACGAGTCTCTGGCGGATTTCACCCGGCGCCGCCTGGGCGCCGAGGCCCTGGAAATACTGGTCGATCCCGTCATGGCCGGCATCTACGCCGGCGACCCGGAGCGGCTGAGCCTGCGCAGCAGCTTCCCCCAAATCGCCGAGATGGAGGCAAAATCCGGCAGCGTCACCCTCGCCATGCGCCGAGCCGCCCCCAAGCTTCCGATGCCTAAGGGACAGACGATGTTCATGAGCTTGGCCGGCGGGCTCGAGGAGTTGTCTTGCGCCCTCGCGGAAAAGATAGGCCCAGCCCTCCGGCTGAATTCGCCGGTATCGTCGATCATGATGTCGGGCGGGCGCTACCGCATCGTTTGCGGCCAGCAGCAGCCCGTCGAGGCCGACGCCATGATCCTCGCCTCCCCGGCGGACAAGACGGCCTCCTTCGTGGAGGGGTTCGACGCGGAGTTGGCCTGCGAGCTCCGGCGGATCCCCTTCGCCTCCTCGGCCACTCTCTCGCTGCTCTACGATGCCGAGGCGGCGAAAGGCCTGCCTCCGGGGTTCGGCTTCGTCGTCGCGCGCGGCGAGGGCAAGAGCATCAGCGCCGCGACCTTCACCTCATGGAAATTCCCGGCGAGGACTCCTCCCGATCGCTTCCTGATCCGTTGCTTTTTGGGAGGAGCCGGGAGAGAGGAGGCGGCGTTGCGCGCGGACGCCGAACTGGTTAAGGCCGCCAAGGCCGACCTTCGGGAGATCATCGGCCTTCGCGCCGAAGCGCTTTCGCATCGGCTCTACCGCTGGACTCGCGCCAATCCCCAGTACAACGTCGGACACGCCGACTTGATCGGCCGCATCGAGCGGCGGCTCGAGCGATACCCGCAAGCGGTGCTCGCTGGAGCGTCCTATTACGGCGTGGGCATCCCGGATTGCATCCGCTCCGGATTTTCGGCGGCTGAAAAAGTCCTTTCTTAACGAACAGCGCTAGCTTGGGAATAGACATTTACGCGCCCGAGGCGCGTAAAAACTGTCGTTTATTCAGATTACTACAGAACCCAGGTCCAAGGGCCCAGCAATACTTAGGCCCCGCGGGCCTGTTTCTATTTACGACACCCGAATTACAATAACGCCCATGAACAAAAACGCTCTCGCCGCTTTGCTTTCCATCGCGCTGGCCACCTCCGCGAGGTCCGGCGAGTGGACCGTCGATCCCTTCGGCCCGCTCGAGGAAGGGATAGAGCAGGTCAAGAACGATCTCTCCCTCCAATTCAACGAGGAGGAGCTTTTCGCGATCACGAGCAGTAGCGGGAGAAAACCCTTGCTGTGGCTGCGCCCGAACCAGCTTGAGAAGGCCTATCTATTCAGCGCCACCATGGAGAAGGGCCTTGGAGAAAGGGGATTCTACTCGGCCGGAATGATGGACACCTTCGTCTTCTATTTCCATTGGAACGGACAGAGAGTGCAGATGATCCGCAAGGGCACCGCCTTCCGCGCGGAGCCCGGAAGCCCGGAGTCCAGGGCCATCGACAACTCCTTCCCGGATTCGATACTCGCGAGCCTGCCGGTCGTATCCAGCGACGCCGCGCGCGGAGCCTTCGCGATCCCGGTTGAGCCTCTCTTTATGCAGGACCTGCTCGGCCTCGGCGCTTATTTGAAGGAAGGCCCGCTGCCCGCCGGCGTTTCCCCGGAGCACAGCTCCGTACGGAGGATCAGGTCCTTCGAGAAGAACACCGAGGTGCAGGTGCAGCTGGTTTTCGCTAGCGCCCAACCGGCCGGCTCGGCGGTCTTAGAGGACGCGCGCCTATTGCCCGTGACGCTCCATTACAGCATCACCGAGCTCCCGCAGAACCCGTCCTACGAGCCTCGCGCCGCCGACGCGCGCGTCGGCTATTTCGTTACCTCTTACAAGGACTACAGCAGCAAAAAACTTAGGGAGAAGGTGAATCCCGTCGTCCATCTCATCAATCGCTGGCATTTGGAGAAGAAGGACCCTTCGAAGAAAATCTCGGACGTGAAGAATCCGGTGGTGTTCTGGATGGAGGGCACCATCCCGAAGCAGTACCGTCCGGCGATACGCAAGGGAATACTCGCCTGGAATGCCGCCTTCCGCGCGCTGGGTTTTCGAAACGCGATCGTGGTCAAGGAGGTCGACAAGGATATGCCAGCGCAGGAGAGGGCCTCCTTCGACCCCGCCAATGCGGCCTACAATGTCGTGCGCTGGTTCATGGGGACCGATGCGGGGTTCGCTCAAGGCCCCTCCCGTGCCAATCCCTTCACCGGTGAGATATTCAACGCTACGGTCCGTATCGCCGACGTGATAGGCCGCTTCATGGGCGAGGAGCGGCTGGCGGCGGTATATCCGCGTTCAAAGTCAAAGCCGCGCTCCGAGGATGAGTATTTGTCGCGGGCCGTTGAGCAGGCCGCCGCGAGCCTGGCCGCCTTAAAGGCGCAGGGAAGGCTTAACGCGAAAGAGAAGAAGCGTTTTATGGATCAGTTCGTGGCCCATGTGATGGCGCATGAGATCGGTCACAATCTCGGCCTGCGCCATAATTTCAAGGCCAGCCTCGTCTTCGACCCTAAGGATCCAGACGGGCGCTCGGGCTCGGTGATGGATTATCTGCCGGCCAATATCGCCGCTAAAGGGGAAAAACAGGGAGCCTATTACCAGACCAAGCTCGGTCCTTACGATTATTGGGCCATCGAGTACGGCTACAAGCCAGCATCACGCCGCCAATTAGAAAGAATTGCCCGCAGGTCAGAGAAGGATTCTCGGCTGGCCTATGGGACGGATGAGGATACCGACTTAGATTTGGATCCGGATTCCCAACGCTGGGGCCTCGGATCGGACCACGTCGACTTCGCTGCCCAAAGGATCGCCTTGGTCAAAGACCTTTGGAAAAACCTCGAGCAGCGCGCTGAGTTGGGTAAGGATAAGCCGGAGGAGCTGAGGCATAGCTTCCTGGTCGGCTTCAGCAGTTATTACAACGCCGTCGAGCAGCTTTTGCCTCTCATCGGCGGGGTGCGCAATTCGCGCGGCCGTCTGACCCCGGAAAAAAAATCGTTTGAGCCCGTTCCGGCTTCCGAACAATACCGTGCCCTCGAACTCATCGACGAACAAGTTTTTTCCGCTCGACCCTTTCAGCTCTCGCCGGTGCTTTTAAGAAGCATGGGGATCGACAGGACCGGATTTGAATGGAAACCGAACAGGCCGTTGCCGCTGGGTGAAATGGCCCTGGACCTGCGCCGCATGGTGCTCGCGGAGCTCTACGATCCGGAGCGGCTGGTCCGTCTCTCCGAGAACGCATCTTTGAGCGCGAAGCCTTCCGAGTCCCTGTCGATCGCGGAACTTTTCTCCAAGGTGCGCGGTTCGATTTGGAAGGAGCTCTCCGGCTCCCGAGCGATCGACCCTTCCCGCCGCGAGCTGCAGCGCGAACATCTCGCCGTCTTGATCGAGACGCTGGAAGCTCCGGAGCCGGGAGACGCGGGCGCTGCCGCCCGTGCCGATCTGCTCAAGCTTTCTTCCAAGATCGCCCGCCGCCTGGCGGCCGGTGGGCTGGACGCGGCGAGCCGTTCGCATTTGAAGGACGTCCAGGAGCGCATCCGGAGCGCCCTGAAGCCTTCCGTCGGCGCCTAACTCTCGCAATTAGAGTATAATACGCGCATGGCTTCGGCGCGCTGGAGCGTGTACATGCTCTATTGCGGCGACGGCAGCCTCTACACCGGCGTTACGACCGACGTGGAGTCCAGGCTGCGGGTGCACAACAACGGCAAGGGCGGAGCCTACACCCGCTCCCATCGGCCGGTCCGGCTTTTATACCAGGAGAACGGCTACTCCCGGCGGCAGGCCCTGCGGCGCGAGGCCGAGATCAAGCGGCTGAGCCGCCCGGAAAAGGAAAAATTTCTTCTCAGCGTCGCGCCGGGCTCATGAGCCCATTATGGAACTTAGAGAAGTCGAGATCGACTGCCCCTATTGCGGTGAGACCATCTGCGTCATGGTGGATCCGATCTCCGGAGAGGAGTCTTATACCGAAGACTGCTCCGTCTGCTGCCGCCCTATGCTTCTGTCCGTAGAGGCGACCGAGGACGGCGAGCCCGCCGTCTCGGCGCGGCGCGAGGAGGATTGATGGATATCTCCAGTGATTTTGCCAAGCTCCTCGTCGCCTTCTGCCTGGGCACGGCGATCGGCTTGGAGCGCGAGATCAGCGACAAGCCGGCGGGCCTAAGGACCAACGTGCTCATCTGCCTCGGCTCGACCTTGTTCACGCTCTTGTCGACCAAATGGGAGGCGATGGGCGGCGTTCGGGACGCGCATGTCGCGGCCCAGATCGTCACCGGCATCGGCTTCATCGGCGCCGGCTCCATCATGCGCGAGGGCGAGCATGTCACGGGGCTGACCACCGCGGCGACCATTTGGATGGTGGCGGCCATCGGCATGGCGGTGGGAATGGGCTACGGCCACCTGGCGGCGGCGGCGACGATCACGGCGCTGGTCGTCCAAGTGGGGCTTACCCGGATGGACATGCTCGTCGACCTCATGCGCCGCCGGCACACCTTCCGCATCATCTCCGACCCGGACGAGCACGCCATCGACACGATCGCGCGGATACTCAAGACCAACGAGATCCGCGTCATGCACCACAAGGTGATGAAGAAGAACAACCTCTATCACAGCGAATGGTGGACCAGCGGCACCCAGGCCGGGCAGGCGCACGCGGCCAAGCAGCTGCTCAAGTCCGACAAGGTGATGGAGGTCACGTATTAACCCGGGCAAGCTCCGCGAGATCCTCCAAGCCCGGCGAGAGCCTCCCTTCCGCTTCGACCAGATATTAAAGGCCGTCTATCGGGATGGGGCCTCCTCCTACGAAGAGATCAGCACGCTGCCCGTGTCCCTGCGCCGGGCCCTGGAGCCCGAGGCTCCCATCCTGTCCCTGACGGAGAGGAGGGTACTGGTTTCTCCGGACGGCCGCGCGCACAAGGCCGCTCTGGAACTCTCCGACTCCCTGGCGATAGAATCCGTGCTGCTCAAGACGAAACCGGGCGAGGTTTGGACCGCCTGCATCTCCAGCCAGGCCGGATGCGCCATCGGCTGCGGCTTCTGCGCCACGGGGCTCATGGGACTCAAGCGGGACTTGACCCCCGAGGAAATCGCCGATCAGGCCGTTTATTGGAGGCAGTACTTGCGCCGCAAGGGCCTGACGGGGACGCTCGGGCGCGTTGTCTACATGGGCATGGGAGAGCCCTTCCATTGCTACGAGTCGATGGCCGAGAGCATCCGGATATTGACGGATCCGGCGCGGCTGGGGCTCGCCCAGCGGCATATCTCCGTTTCGACTTCGGGCATCGCGCCGGCAATCGAGCGCTTCGCGGAGGATTTCCCGCAGGTCAACCTGGCGCTCTCGCTGCACGCCGCCGAAGACGAGCTCCGTAGCCGTCTCGTCCCGGTCAACAAGGCTTATCCGCTGGTCAAGCTCGCCCGTAGCCTCAAGGCTTATTTCGAGCGGACCCGCCGCAAGGTGTTCTTGGAATACGTGCTGCTTCGCGGCGAGAACGACGGGCCGGAGCGCGCGCGGCAGCTCAAGGAGTTCGTGCGTTCCGCCGGCGGCCCTAAGCTCCTGCACGTCAATCTGATCGTGTTCAATCCCACCCGCACCGCCCACGCCCCGACGAGCCCCGCGGCCGCCCGGGCCTTCTTGGCGGAGTTGCGGCGCGCCGGAGTGCACGCCACTATCCGCAAGAACCTGGGCCAGGAGATCGAGGGGGCTTGCGGGCAGCTTATCGCATGAGCGAAGCGAACGAGCCCGCCAAGCCGCGCCGGCACGGGTATGAAAAGGTGCTTCGAGCGCTCGAGGGGCGCTGGAAGCGGCGCGAGATTGAGCGCGGCAAGCTCATGCAGCATATCGTCGACAGGCTGTGGGAAGAATTCGCGGGCGTATACTCTTGGTGCGGCTTCTACCTGCTCGACGCGGAGGGCGGCAAGCTCGAGCTTGGTCCCTGCCGGGACAAGGCGGCCTGCACCCCGATTGGGATGCAAGGAGTCTGCGGCAAGGCGGTCTCGGTGGCAGCCACGCAGATCGTTGGCGACGTAAAGGCGTTGGGAGAGGCGCATATCGAATGCGATCCCAAGAACCTTTCCGAGATCGCGGTTCCGGTCTTCGGCCCGGACGGCCGCCCCTTCGCCGTGCTCGACATCGATTCGTACGCGCCGGCCGCTTTCGACGATCAGGACCGTCGCTGGCTGGAACGAATCGTCCGCATGCTCGAGCAGGTGCCGGCGCCTCGATAAGGCGGGGCCCGCCCTGTCCAGCACCCCACGCCGAGAGAGATGCTGGGCAGGACGGGCCCCGAAACGCGCTGTTGCCGTACGCGAACGCCTAAGCCGTTGTCGAACGGTTCCAGTCTAGTTCCGGGCCGTCAACGAATTATTGCGTTCCTATGAAAAGATTGTTAACGGAACCCAAGAGGATGGCCGATCTCGGCCTGCTTTACTGCGCTTTCGTCTGGGGCTCGACCTTCATCGTGGTCAAGCAAGCGCTGGTCGGGGTGCATCCTATAAGCCTCGTGGCGCATCGATTCCTGATCTCGGCCCTACTGCTAGTCCCATGGGTCGGTCCCCGGCTCAGGACGGGGGCGACTTTGCGCGAGGGAGCCATCCTGTCGATCCCGTTGGCGCTGCTCTATTGGACCCAAACGGCCGGGCTCCGCTGGACCAGCGCGTCGAACTCCGGCTTCATTACGGGCCTTTTCGTCGTCTTCGTCCCGGTGCTGCTTTGGCTGTTCCGCGGACAGCCACCCAGCCGAGCCCAGGGCGCCGCCGTACTGTTGGCGGCGGCGGGATTATGGCTGCTCAGCGGGGGCCCGGGCCGTTTCAATCGCGGCGACGCCCTGACGCTCGTCTCCGCGATATGCTACGCGGCGCACCTGCTTTTGACCGATCGTTTCGTGAGGCGGGATTCGGATCCTATCCTTTTGGCCTTCCATCAATTCTGGATCACCGCGGCCTTGTCCTTGCTTTTGTCGGCGCTAATGGATTATCCTTTGGCCGTAGCGCCTAGTTCGGCGGCGGCCGTCGCGTTCTTGGCCGCGATCCCGACCCTTTCCGCCTTTTATATCCAGATGATCGCCCAACGCCACGCAGACCCGACGAGGACCGCGTTGATCTTCACGCTGGAGCCCGTGTTCGCGGCCCTATTCGCCCTGGGGTGGGGCGGGGAATCGCTGGCTCTTTCGGCGGCGGCCGGCGGGGCGCTGATCCTAGCGGCAATGGTGACCGCCGAAATCGGTGCCAGGCATCCACTTTCTACACTTTCTCAACTTTCCTCTTGGACTAAGTCAATAAAGTGTAGAAAGTGGATGCCTGGCACCGGTATGGTGGCGTTGGCGTTTCTGTGCTTACCGGCCGGCCGCGCGGCGGAGCTCGTGCTGGCCCCCCAGCCGGGCGATCCGATGCAAGCGAGCGTGCATCGCCTGGAGAACGGCTTAACCGTCTACCTGAGCCCGTTCCATCAGCAGCCCCGCGTGTTCGCCGCGATTGCCGTCCGCGCGGGCGCCAAGCACGATCCCGAGGACAGCACCGGCATGGCGCATTACCTCGAGCACATGCTGTTTAAGGGCTCGCGACGCATGGGGACCTTGGACTACGAGAAGGAGTCTGCTCACCTGCGCCGAATCGAGGAGCTCTATGAGAAGCTCTTCACGGCCCGGGATCCGGAAGAGCGTCGGGCGATCTACCGAAGCATCGACGAGGAGAATATCCGGGCCTCCGAGTACGCCGTGCCTAACGAGGTCGACAAGGTCTACCACGCGTTGGGCTTTTCGGGCGTCAACGCGTACACCACGGACGAGGGGACGGTCTACGTTTGCAATTTCCCCGCCAATCGCGCCGAGGCGTGGGCCATGGTGGAGTCCGACCGGTTCCGTCATCCGGTATTCCGCCTTTTCCAGAGCGAGATCGAAGCCGTCTACGAGGAAAAGAACAGGTCCCTCGACAATGCCGAGGTCGTGCTCCACGATACGGTCGAGAAGATGCTGCACAAAGGGCACCCGTACGGGGAGCGCACCGTGCTCGGTAGCATCGAGCATCTCAAAAACCCCTCGCTCGCCAAAATGCTCGCTTATTACGACGCCCATTACCGGCCATCGAATATGGCCATCATCCTGGCGGGCGATTTCGAGCGTGGGCCGATGCTCGAGCTCATTGAGAAATACTTCGGCGCCTGGCAGTCCCGTCCCGCTCCCCCGCAGCCGAGCTGGAGCCCCGACCGCCCGAAAGGAGAGGAGCGCGCCGAGATCCACTTTGAGGCGGAGGAGCGCGTCGTCATCGCCTGGCCCGCCGTCGCCAACAGCGATCCCGACCGCGACGCCCTTTCGGTAATGGACATGATCGTCGACAATGCCGAAGCCGGCCTCATCAACCTTAAGCTCAACCAGGCCCAGCGGGTCAAGGCCGCGGGCTCCTATCCGGTTTTCTACAACGATGCCGGGTCCTGGCGCGTTTGGGCGACGCCAAAGAAGGGACAGAGCGTGGAGGAGGCCGAGCGGCTGCTGCTGGAGGTAGTCGAATCGCTCAAGCGCGGGGAATTCAGCGAGCAGGACGTGCGCGCGGTGATCACGGACTTCGAGGTCAACGAAAAAAAGCGCCTGGAGTCCAATGCAGCACGGGGAGGGGCGCTGGTGGAGTCGTTCGTCGATCTGGAGCCGTGGACCCGCGCCGCCTTTAGGCTCGAGCGCATCCGCAAAGTGACGCGGGAGGACGTGCTCCGAGTCGCACGACGCATTCTCGGTCCCGGGCGCGTCACGGTGTACCGCTGCGATGGCAAGCCCGTCTTGCCCTCCATCGAAAAACCCAAATTCACCCAGCTTAAAATAGACCCTTCCCGGCAGTCCGAATTCGCCAAGGCCGTGCTGGCTCTGCCAACCAAGCCTTTGGAGCCTCGCTTTATAAAGGAAGGGGTGGACTACCGCGTGGTCGACGAACCCTGGGGCAGGCTCTACGCCGCGCCGAACTCGGTCAACGACCTTTTTTCCCTTAGCTTCGTCTTCGATCGCGGCAGGCGGAAGGAACGCACCCTTTGCGAGGCCGTGAGTTTGCTCGATCTGTCGGGAGGCGGCGGGTTGTCGGCCGAGGAGTACAAGAAGGCCTTGTACGCCCTGGGCACGACGGTATCCTTCTCCTGCTCCGAGGATCAAGTGATTGTCGCGGTCAGCGGGCTCGAGGAGAACTTCGAGCGTTCCATGGAGCTTCTGCGCAGCCGGTTTCAATCGCCCAAGACTTCCTCCGACACGCTCAAGAAGATGGTCGAGATCGCCATCGGCGCCCACCGGGACCGCAAGAAGGATCCGGGCCATATCGAATACGCACTGGCCGAATACGCGCGCCGCGGTTCGGAGAGCGTGGTTCTCGGCGAGCTGCGCGACGATGAATTGGGACGCCTGGAGGAGGCGCCGCTGCAAGGACTGACTCGTTCGTTGTTTGGCTTCAAGCGCCGCGCCTTGTACGCGGGGACGCGCCGTATGGAGCGGTTACTGCCGTGGCTCGATTGGGGCGGCCCCTACCGCCCGCTGCCGGCGCCCGAGCCCAAACGCTACCGGCGCCGGGACAAGCCCGCGGTCTATTTCGTGCACCGCGACATGCTGCAGTCGAAGGTCGGCTTTTTCATCCCGGACGAGAAATATCGCGAGGAGAACAACGCGCATTACCGCTTCTTTAATACGGTGATGGGGGGCATGAGCGGCGTTATATTCCAGGAGGTCCGGGAAGCCCGCTCCTTGGCGTATTCCTCCTCGGGGGGATACTCTCCAGGCGGGCGCAAGGGGGATGAGAACGCGCTTTGGGGCAGCCTTGGCTGCCAGGCGGACAAGACGATGGAGGCGGCCGAATTGCTCATGCGGCTAATGCGCGCTCCCCCGGTATCCGAGGAGCGCTTCCGCGAGGCCAAGAAAGCGATCGAGGAGCAGTACCGTTCCGATGTTCTGACCTTTCGTTCGATCCCCGGCGCCTTGCTTTCTTGGGAGGAGAAGGGGCTTCGCGGCGATCCCCGGCCGAAGCGCTTTAAGCGCGTGCTCCGCTACCGGCTGGAGGACCTGGAGGGTTTCATGCGCCGCTTCAAGGAGCGCTCGGGGACGCTGCACGTGCTCGGCAACCGCCAGCGCGTGGACCTTGGGGCCTTGGGCAGGCTGGGGGCCTTCGAGGAGCTCAAGTTAGAGGACATTTTCCCGTACTGATTCCACGAAACGGATCGCCTCGAGCGCGGTGATGCGCACCTCCTCCGCGAGGCTCGGATCCGTCCGGAGCTCCTCCTCGGAGCACCAACGAAAGCGCTCGTGCTCCCGATCATCCATGCGCACATTGCTGGAAGTCGTTCGGCAAAAATAGATGAGGTCGATATGCTGCGGGTGGTTGGGGATATGCTCGAGCTGCACGTGGTTGGGGACATGGAGGTAGAGCACCTTGCCGTTGGCTGGGTCGTGGGCTCGCTTCGGCGAGGCGATCTCCACCTCCAGGCCCGTCTCCTCGCGGATCTCGCGCCGCACGGCCTCTTCCGGCAGCTCGCCGTCGTCGATATGCCCGCCGGGCGGCAGCCACATCCCCAGCTTTTTATGCCAGAGCAACAGGGTCTTTCCCTCGCAGACGACGTACCCGGTGGCGACGAAATGCCTCGGTGAATTCACGGCGACAGAGAGTAGCAAATTCTGTACAATGCGGTGCCGACACGGCACAACATGAGAATCGGCGTCGCTAAGGAAATAAAGAACCGCGAGCATCGCGTGGGCCTGGTCCCCGGCGGGGTTAAGGCATTGGTCAAGGAAGGCCACTCGGTCTTCGTCGAGAAGGGGGCTGGGCTCGGCTCGGGTATCACCGACGAAGAATATAAGGCGGCCGGCGCCGCGATCGTCTCCGACAAGCGCAAGCTCTTCGACGACAGCGAGATGATCATCAAGGTCAAGGAGCCTCTGGAGGAGGAATATGGGCTCTTCCACGAGGACCAGATCCTTTATACCTACCTGCACCTTGCCGCTGCCTCGGGGCTAGTCTCGGCCTTGCGCCAACGGCGGATCAAGGCGGTCGCCTACGAGACGATCCAGCTGCACGACGGAAGCCTTCCCCTGCTGACCCCGATGAGCGAGGTGGCCGGCAAGATGTCCGTGCAGATCGGGGCCAATTATCTCGTCAAGCACAACGGCGGCCGCGGCGTGCTCCTGGGCGGTGTGCCGGGGGTCAACCGCGGGATCGTGACCATCATCGGCGGCGGTGTCGTGGGCATCAACGCGGCCAAAATCGCCGTGGGGCTCGGCGCGCGGGTCAACGTGCTCGACATCTCCGCGGGGCGCCTGGCCTACCTCGACGACGTCTTCGGCAACGCGATCACCACCCTGATGAGCCACGACGAGAACATCCAGAACGCCGTGGTGCAGGCCGACCTGCTCATTGGGGCCGTGCTCATCCCAGGCGCTCGGGCGCCGCATTTGGTCAACGAGGCGATGGTCAAGAAGATGAAGCCGGGTTCGGTCATCGTTGACGTCGCCGTGGACCAGGGAGGCTGCGTGGAGACCGCCGAGGTGACCAGTCATGACCAGCCCGTCGTCCTCAAGCATGGGGTGCTCCATTACGCGGTACCCAATATCCCAGGGGCCGTTTCCAACACCTCCACGTACGCGTTGACCAACGTCACTTTGAAATACGCCTTGAACATCGCCCGTTGGGGGCTGGAGGCGGCCGTGCGCAAGGATGGCGCGCTCTATAAGGGCGTCAATGTGTATAAGGGAGAGATCACTTACAAGGCCGTCGCCGAATCGGTGGGCGCGCAGCCGGCGGAATTGAGCTCCCTTATCGAGGGCCGCGGGATCCCGGCTTAGAAACCTCTTCCAGCAGCTCCTCCAATCCATCGGGGTCCTCCACCGGAGCGCGGCAGGCGTAATCGAAGCAGACATAGGCGGTCTCGGCTTTGGGACGCATCGAGGCCAAGAACGGCATCCAACGTTCCAGCCGTCCCCGTTCTCCTTCCGACAAAAGCACAACGACCGCGTGCGGCAAAAACCGGCGCCGGACGCGGCTTAGCAGGGCCTGTGTCTTGGGGGAGCGTGGATCGCCCGCGATAACGATCTCGACCGGCTTCGACAGGAAGAAGTCGGCGGCGGCCAGCATCCGCGCGCTGGTACGGGGGCTGCGCTTCATTTGACCGGAGAAATGTGCGAGGGTCTTGGCGGCCATCTCCCGGTGAGCCTCGCGGCCCGTGAAACGCGACAGGCGCAGGAGGTTGGAAACCGCGACCGAGCTGGCCGAGGGCTCCACGTTGTCCTGAGCCTCCTTGACCCGATAAAGCAGATCGGAGCCTTCCGTCCCGGCGCGGGTCATGAAGAAGCCGCCCTCCGCCGAGTCGTAGAACCCGTCCACCTGTTCCTCGTTGAGAGCGACGGCCCATTCGAGCCAATCGCATTCGAAGCTGGACTCATAGAGATCGAGCAGGCCTTGGGTGAGGAAGGCGTAATCATCGCCGGTGGCCTCGAATTTCGCCTCGCCGTCGCGCCAGCGGCGCAGCAGCCGCCGAGCGCCCGGCTCGTATAAACGCTCTCGGATGAACGCCGCCGCCCTTCGCGCGGCTTGAGTGTAGCGCGATTCGCCTAAGACGGACCCGCCCTTGGCCATGGCGCTGATCATGAGCCCGTTCCAGGAGACGAGCACCTTGTCGTCGAGGTGTGGGCGTGGCCGCTTGGACCTGATTTCGAATAAGGCGCGCGCCGCTTCGCGCAGCCGTTCGTCGGAGGGCCCTTCCTCGGCGAGGAAAAGGATGTTCTTTCCCGCAAATTCGCCGTGCGGATCGAAAGCGGCATTGCCGCCAGCTGCCACGCCGTAGCGGCGGCAGAAGCGCTCCCCGGCCTCCGCGCCGAGCGCCTCGAGAATCTCGCGCTTCTCCCAAACGTAGAAAGCCCCTTCGGCGCGCTCCCGCTTCCCCGCGACGGGGCTGTCGGCGTCTTCGGCGGAATAGAAGCCCCCCTCCGGGTGCGTCAGCTCGCGCAGCGCGTATTCGAGGATGCCCCTGGCCGTGGAGGCGAAGCCCGGCTCGCCAGTGATCTGGAATGCTTCCAGGTAGTTGACCGCCAGCAGGGCGTTGTCATAGAGCATCTTCTCGAAATGGGGCACATGCCAGCGTTCGTCGGTCGAATAACGGTGGAATCCGCCGCCCAACTGGTCGTAAATTCCTCCCTTCGACATCGCGCGCAAGGTCTTGAGGGCCATCTCCAGGGCCGGGCCGCCGCCAAGGCGCGCGTGGGCCCGTAACAGGAAGTCCTGGTTCACCGGCATGGGGAACTTGGGCGCCCCGCCGAAGCCTCCCAGCTCCGAGTCGAAGGAGGATTCGAATTCCTCCACGGCCCGGCTGAAATCGACTGACTCCACGGGTTCCGCCGGCGAGCCGGATTCGAGAAAGCGCCCCAAGGAACGCCCCAACTCCTCGCCGGAGCGCTCGATCTCCTCCCGCCGGTTCTTCCAGGCGGCGGCGATCTGCTCGAGCAGCTGGGGCCAACTGGGACGCCCCCAGCGCGGCTCCGGCGGGAAATAGGTGCCGCCGTAAAAAGGCTTGAGTCTCGGCGTCAGGAATACGTTGAGCGGCCAGCCCCCCTGCCCGGTCATGGCTCCGACGGCGGTCATGTATATCTTGTCGATCTCCGGCCTCTCCTCGCGGTCGAGCTTGATGCAGACGAAATCCCGGTTCATCAGCGCGGCGATGGACGCGTTCTCGAAGGATTCGCGCTCCATGACATGGCACCAATGGCAGGTGGAATAGCCGACGGACAGTAGGATCGGCTTGTCCTCGCGCCGGGCCTTTTCGAAGGCGTCCTCGCCCCACGGGTACCAGTCCACCGGGTTGCTGGCGTGCTGCAAGAGGTAGGGGCTTTTCTCGAATCGGAGTCGATTGGCCATGGATGGCGCTATTATAGCAGGCGATCATGTTGCGTTGGGGAAATGCCGGATGAACTGCTAAAATGCAGGGAGAATCCCGTTATGCCAAGATTATTCCCCTTGGGCGGCAAGGAGAGGCCCTTGCGAGTGGCGGTGATCGGATCGGGGCCCTCCGGCTTCTACGCCGCCGAATCCCTGTTGGCGCAGAAGGATTTGTCGGTGCAGGTGGATATGTTCGATCGATTGCCGACGCCTTACGGACTCGTCCGCGGCGGGGTAGCCCCCGATCATCAGAAGATCAAGAGCGTGACGGCGGTCTATGAGAAAATAGCCTTGAAGCCCGGCTTTCGCTTCTTCGGCAATGTCTGCTTCGGCAGGGATCTCTTCGTCGAGGACATGCTCCGGCACTACGACCAGGCGGTTTACGCGGTGGGAAACGAGTCCGACCGCCGCCTGAAGGTGCCCGGCGAGGATTTGCCGGGAAGCCATTCGGCGACGGCTTTCGTGGGCTGGTACAACGGGCATCCGGACTACCGCCGCGAGAGCTTCGACCTGTCCCAGGAATACGCCGCGGTGATCGGCATCGGCAACGTCGCCATGGACGTCACGCGCATCCTGGCGGAGGACCCCGAGGAACTGGCCAAGACCGACATCGCCGGCTACGCGTTGGAGGCGTTGCGCCAAAGCCGCGTGCGGGAGATTTGGCTGCTGGGCCGCCGCGGGCCGGCGCAGGCCGCCTTCTCTCCCGCCGAGATCAAGGAGATAGGCGAGCTTCATTCCGCCGACCTGGTCGTGTGCCCCGAGGAGCTCGCCTTGGACCCGGTATCCCAGGCCCAGTTGTCCGACATCAACACCAAGAAGAACGTCGATTTCCTTATCGAGCAGGCCAAGAAGGGCGAGGGAAACCGGCGCAAGAAGGTGCGCCTGCGATTCTTCGTCTCTCCCGTGGAGCTGCTCGAGGAAAACGGCAGAGTCGGTAAGCTCAAGATCGAGATCAACGAGCTCGTGCCCGACGGCAAGGGGGGGCTCAAAGCCCGGGGCACCGGCCGTCAGGAGACACTTCCCGCGGGGCTGGTGTTCCGGTCCGTGGGCTATCACGGCGTTCCCTTGCCGGGAGTTCCCTTCGACCATAAGGCCGGGCATATTCCAAACCGTGACGGGCGCGTCGTCGACATCGAAGCCGGGGACAAGGTCGTCGAAGGCGCCTACGTGGTCGGTTGGGCCAAGAGGGGGCCTTCCGGGCTCATTGGGACCAATCGCGCCGATTCGGTCTTGACCGTCAAGGCAATGCTCGAGGATATAAAGGGAAAAGCCGCCGAGCCCGATCCCGCCAAGACCCCCGAGGCCGCGCTCGCCTTGATCCAAAAACGCCAGCCCGACATGGTGAGCTTCCAGGATTGGAAGCTGCTCGAGACCCTCGAGATATCGCGTGGCGCGGAGCTCGGCAAGATCCGCGAGAAATTCACCGACGTTTCCGAGATGCTGGCGGCCATTAAGAAGGCCAAACAGACCGCCTGTCTCGTCCCGAAGAACTAGGCCGTCGTTAAGCCGGAGCGCGAGAAAAGAGCGACACTTGACGAAAATGGATTCGTCTGTTAGTTATTGTGCTGATGTTATGGATCAAGAGCGAAGCGACGCCTGGCTCCTCGTCGCCTGCATGGCGTTTCGCACGCGCGGCACCTCATTCCACCTCGTCGCCATGGGCATGAACGGGGGACGTGCGCTGATCGCCGACTACCTGCCGCGCTCCCTGGCGCTGCTGCTTGAAAGCGGCGAGCCGGCCGCCGAGCCCGAGCATTGGCGCGAGGCTCCGTACCCGGTCCTCTCGCGCACGGCCTTGGGAGCCGAGCGGCCGGGTGAGCCGTTGTTCGCCAGCCTGGAGCGGGAGGCGTCCGGGCCGAGGATCGAGGCCTGTGCGCCCGAGCGAATGCCGGCTCGCGCCGCAGAGGCGGCCAAGCCCCACCCGGAAGAGGGATTGCTGCTGTTTAGCTGCGGCTTAAGCGGCCGGATGGAGGAGGCGGCGTACCGTCGATTCGCCGAGGGAGTCGCCGAGACGCTCGCGCCCTGGGAGGATCGGGGATTTTGGGCCGAGGCCGAGCCGACTCGGGAAGCGGTGGGCCTGCCTTGCGAGCTGCGCGTCCACCGCCTCGTCGGCGGACGCCTGGAATCGAGGGCGCTGGCCGAGCTGCCTCGAGGGGAGATAAGGATCAAGCGCGGATGGGATTTCCTCAAGCCTTTCGGGCTGCCCCGGCCCGCGCGCATCACACGGGAGGAGGGCCCCCGTAGGCAACAAATCCGTAACCCGGGGCCCCTATCATAGGGTCATGATCGCTCTCATGTACGGCATCAGCGGCGGCGGGGGCGTGTTGTATACCATCCCCCATCACGATTCCATCGTCCTTTCGATGGCGGTCGTCGGCCTCTGCTGCCTGATCGCCGGTGCCTTCCTGGCCTGGCAGCGCGGTCCCGTCTCCCAGGATATCGGCGAATAGGCGCGCCGCTCCTCATGACGACCCGGGAGGCCTACGAGCTGCTGGGCCTTAAGCCCCCGGTCGACGCCGAGGCGGTACGTTCCGCTTATCGCCGCAAGGCCCTCGAAACCCACCCGGATCGATTCCCAGAATCCCAACGGATATTCCAGGAGAGACGTTTCATGGAGGTGCGGGAGGCCTATGCCAGGCTTCGCGCCGACGGCTTCCCGGATCTGGGCGAGGAGCTTCCCGACCTCGTTTTTCCCGCGCAGCCGGCGGGGCGGCGCTTCGCTTCCCGGCCGCCGGAGCCCGGTCCCTTGGCGGAAAAAATCGGCTGGTCTTGGCCGGCGGAGCCGGGGACGTGGGTCCTATGGGGAGTGGGCGTTCCGGCGGCGGCCGGTTTGCTGGCGTACCTCGCGCGGCGATGGATCGAACTGCTGCGCGATGGCAATGGATGATCAAGGAGGGCGGATGAAGAAAGCCGTGTTGTCGTTGGGCGCGTTGCTATTGGTGGCTGGCTCCGCCGTTTGGGCCAAACAGCATGAAGGGGCGGCGAAAACAATCGAGGGCGAGGTGTTGGACATGACCTGCTACATGGGGCATGAGACCTCGGGGGCCAAGCACGGCAAATGCGCTAAGGCCTGCCTCGTCGGCGGGGCCCCGGCGGGCCTTTTGACGGGCAAGGGCGAGGTATACCTGCTAGTCGCCGACCATAAGAACCCCAAGGCTTACGATGCCGTCAAGCAGTTGGGCGGAGAGAAGGCCAAGGTATCGGGGACGATGGTCAAGCGCGGAGGGATCCAGGCATTGGTGGTGCAGGGCGCCGAGAAGTCCAGATAAGCGGTGGCCTGGCATCTGCTGCACCCGGCGATCGTGCACTTCCCGATCGCCCTTCTGTCGTTGGGCTTCCTCGGGGCCGCCGGCGCGGCCTCGAGGAAAGGCCCTGTTTGGCTTTCGGAGGCCTCGTCCTGGTTGTTGTGGATCGGCGTCGCGACGGTTTGGCTGTCCTTCGGGTTGGGACTGCTCGCGGAGAAATTTGCGCCGCATGTCCCGGCCGCGTGGGAAGCCTTCGAACGGCACGAGGAATCGGCTTATTGGACGGCGGGGCTTTTCACCGCCGTCGCCCTGGGGCGGCTGCGCTTGCGCGGCAACGCTTCTCCGCCGGCCGAGCGCGCCCTGCTGGCGGCCTGGGCCGTGGCGCTGGCCTCGCTGTTGCGCACCGCCTACCTGGGCGGAGAACTGGTGTTCCGCTTTGGAATGGGCGTGATTCCCTAAACTCCCTAACCGGCTCCCGCCGTGCGGCGTCGCCTCCGTCGACGGCGGCCGGTGGAAGCCGGCAGCGGCGTAGACAAAAGGTTGAGCAGCTCCGCTCCATAAAGCTCGCGCTTGCGCGGGCTCAAATGGGACAGCCAGGCGTCGGGGTCCGGCGAGCGGGCCGGGGCCTGGGCAATCTCCCGCAGGTCGTCGGTGGCGAGGATCACGACCGTGTCGACGCCGCGCTCCTGCGCCTTCTGTTTGCGCCATTGGCGCAGCTGCTCGTAGCGCCGCATGGTGACGGTATCCCAGCGCCGTTCGGGCGTTCGGACCGGCTCCCGCTCGATGGGTTCCATCGATAAGCCTTTCTCGATGATTTCCAGCAGTTCCTTGCCGAACCGGTTGAACAGGAACGGGGTCATGCCCTTGGTTTTCGCCATCGATTCCAAGTCCCGCGGCAGTTCGTCGGCCAGGCGTACCAGCAGGGGCTCGGGCAGCACTCGGAAAGCGGCTCGATCCATGAGCGCCGCCGTCTTTTCGCGGTAGAAGTAGAGCTCCTTGAGAACGGCGCGCCCCTGAGGGGGTAGCGCCCGCGCCCCCGGCAGGCGCCAGAAGGAGTCGGGGTCGAAGACCCTCTCGGCGGGTTGGAGCCTCGTCATGCGCTCGAACTCTTCCTGTGCGTCGTGCTCGAGGCCGCGCTTAAGGAGCTCGGCGTGCAGCTTGTCGCGCAGCGCCAGCAAGTAATGCGTGTCCATCCTGGCGTATTCCAGCTGTTCGTCGCTCAAAGGCCTCCGGCCCCAGTCGGAGCGCTGCAGTCTCTTCGACAAGACTACGTCGAAATGCTTATGGATCAGCGGGGCCAGGCCGAGCTCCTTGGAGCCTAGGATGCGCGCGGCGATCATGGTGTCGAAGAGGTTTTGCAGCTCGAAGCCGTAGTCCCGCTTCAAGCAGACGGTGTCGTATTCGGCGGCGTGGAAGACCTTCTCTACCTCCGGGTTACGGAAGAGGGGGCCCAGGGGCGATAGGTCACGGACCATCAGCGGGTCAACGATGAAATCCTGGTCCGGGGAGGAAAGCTGCAAGAGGCATATCTTCTCGTGGTAGGAGTAGAAGCTGTCGGACTCGAGGTCGACGGCGACCCGGTCGTAGGCTTGCAGGGCCTCGGCCAGGCGCTCAAGATCGGACAGGGTCTCGATGATCTCTGCCGGCGGAATACTCAAACGGTGTCTCGCTTCTCGGCGGGGAACGGCCCCATAGTATTCCGGTTTTGGTCCGATTTTGTCAAGGAGTCAGTACACCAATGTCGCGCGAGAATTAATATGTCCTGTTTAGCGAGAATAGAAATGTCCGGTTTTGGGTTACCCTGTTCCTCTGAAAACGGAGGGACGATCCAGAATGGACGAGGTCATCAAGATGAGCAAT
>JBGFSC010000025.1:0-74334 GCA_041694815.1 Elusimicrobiota bacterium
CGGTAGATTGCTTCCTCGCAGAAACATTCTACCAATGACGAAGGGCGCCTACGCTATTTTAACCGGACAGGAGTGAAACAAAATTATCTTTGAACTATTGTTATTTTTCGGCACACCAGTCACGGACTTTTCTGTGGATAACTCAGCAAGATTTAATGGTTACCCAAAGAACCGAGGCGACAACCAGCAGAAACTAACTCGCATAGGGGAGCCATTCCCGGTAATCTGGCTAAACTCTCCTAAAGTCTCGTTATTTCAGTGAAATGCACTGCTGGCAGGTTTCATCGCCCGCCCGTCCTAAAAAGCGGCCTTGGGCATTGTATCTCAATACAATAGCGCCTACGTCGGCTCTGGAACACTTAAAAACCGTTCCTAAGGCGTTGAAATGCGATACCGTTCTCTCCGGACCATGGGGGTTCCGGCATTCGACTCCACGGCTGCCGGTCTCGTTAGTATCAATAAGGTCCGAACACCTGGCACAGCTATCCGCATGGCCGATCACATTCCCGAACGTGTCGAGCTTTTGAACCAGGCTGCCCGCGTCGGATCCCTTGCATCTATAGGAAATATTATAGGCGTGGATATACACAACTCCTGCCGCGTCCTGCGCGCTGCTGCGCCAACATTCCGCGCCCAGGGTTTTTTGAACCCCCGCCGGTTTAACGACGGTCGCTACGGACTTGCCGTTGTTGTCCCGCAACTGAGTTGGTCCGACAGCCGGGACGAACGCCGGCATAGTTGAATCGGCCCATTCCCTGAGTGCTCGCATCGCGTCGTCGTTGCCAAACGCCAGAACGGGCAAGATAAGCAGAATAGGCGACAGACAAGGCAGAAACGTCACTCTATTTTTCATCGTTTTTGAGCTCTACCTTGCCGTCCTCGCCGAAGACGACCGAATAACCGTATCCGAATCGCGGCGTCAAGAAACCCGAAATCAGCCGTCCGGTTTTTACGTCCCAGACATTGCAAGCGGTCGGGCTCACCGCCGCGAGCCTCAAGCCGTCCGGGCTGAACGCGGCATAATAAAAGGCGGAGCCCTGATAATACAGCTTCGGGTCCCTGGGCAAACGCATCCGGCAAAGCCCCGAATGGGCGTCCCACAGCGACGCGCCGTCGTCGCCCAGGGTGACAACGGTCGAGGCGTCGGGGCTCAAACCGGCGAACAGCAGCCCCGAGTGCTCCAGAACGTGGATCTGGCGGGTCTTCTCGTCCCATACATGCGCGCGATTCGGCTCCAACCGTATGGTCTGGCGGGGCCTAGGCGAGTAGCGGATCTCGATTCCAGAGATCTGGAAATCGGGCAGGCTTTCCGCTTTAGCCAGGGTTATCAACAGCGCCCCAAACATGGCGAGGTTCATATTTAATAGGATACCGCTGTTCCTAAGCCGTCGCCAATAAAGAAAAAAACAAAAAATTAGGCCCTATTTTTATGCCGATTTTTCTCCCCGGCCCGGCGCCTGATTCCGTCTTGAATCGGCCGCAGCCGCTCAAGCGCTAGCCTGCATCGGGTACCACTTCCCGCCGACCCATTGCCGCTGGGCTAAAATTCACGACTTTAGGGATCAACGGCGCGTCCTTACGAGTCGGAAGCCGACATAGTTCAGGCGATAGCCGGGGTCAAAGCCCATTCGAAAAGCGGAACGCAGTTCCCAAAAATCGGAATCCCGGGAGCCGCCGCGGACGGCGCGAGTTGTCCCTGCCGTAGGACCCTTAGGGTCGATCGTTGAACCGACAGGGTAGTCGCCGAAATAATCCCATACCCATTCCCAAACATTGCCATACATATCATATAGACCGAAGGGATTAGGCCTCTTGGTCGCTACCGCATGATTGCGCCCAAACGAGTTCTCGTTACACCATGCATGATGATACAACGCGTCCTTGTACCCGAATGAATATGGAAACCGAGATGGCACGCCGCCTCGCGCGGCGTACTCCCATTCTGCCTCCGTAGGAAGCCGATAGACATACCGTTCCTGAATCTCGTTTAAGCGCCGCACAAAGTTTTGGGTATCTTCCCACGATACTCGATCCACCGGATGGTTCGGGCATAGGCGGTACCCAGGTTTCCACTCATATCCATCGTCACAAAAGGGATTAAATACCGACGGATTTTCCCTCATAATCAAAAAATACTGGAGCTGGGTCACTTCGGTGGCTTGGATTTCGAAACCTTTCGTCAGGCGAACGATATGCGCCGCCTCGTTTTCGAGGCGACCAGCCTCGCTCGATGGACTGCCCATCTGAAAGACTCCTGGCCCTATCGTTACGAATGTGGCTGATATCCCGATGGATGGATCGAACGGATCGGTGATTGCGGGAGATACATCGGGGGAGAATAGAAGCAGGAGCGCGAAGACAAACAGCGATTTATTCATCGGTTTAATGCCGACCGCAATTCCTCGCTGATTTGCGTGATACCCTCGGGATTAGCGAGCGGGCCATGGGCCCGCCACGCATGCTCGGGCTGCAGGGCCTGCTCGATGACGGCTGGATCGCCTCCATTCTCCAGATACCCCCCTAGAAAAGTCCGGGCGACCTCCCTCCATTGCCGTTGGAGGCCTCCCAGATTCCCGAATTTCTGGAATAAGGTCATGCCGTAAAGAAACTGGGCGATGTCCCAACCGAGCGGTCCATCCACGACGGCATGATCGAGATCGATGAATACCGGCTCGCCGTCCGCCCACAATACATTGTTAGGGGCGAAATCCCCGATGCAGATGCGCCGGCGATGCACCTGGGCCAAGGCCGCGCCCAAGCGACGCAGCTTGGCCTGGGCGTTTTCATCGCCGTCCAACGCCTGTTCCACGGTACGATCCATGTTCTCGCCCTGGATAAAGCGCGTGACCAACACCGCCTGCTCGAGAAACGCCGCCACGACGGGAGGCGAGCTTAGTCCCGATTCCTGGAAAACCCGCTGCATTTTAAGGGCGTGCTCAAAGCGCCCATGGACGTCCGTCGGAACCGCGAGGAAGCCCGCGCCGATGTCTTGGATGAAGGTCTTGACGGCGTGCGCGGCATCCACCGCCGAAAATCTCTTGACGACGACCGACACCGCCTCCTTGTCCGTCTTGAAAGTCCATCGCTCGGTCGGATTCCAGCCCTCGCCCAGATGGCCGATCTCCAGCGCATACGGTCCGCGAAGACCGAGGGCTTTCGCGATATCAGCTTCCAGAGTCTGCGACGCCAGCGCTCCAACGACGCAAAGACTGATCAGGGCCCCGGTGCGGGCTAACGCCTTAAGGCTCATCGGCGCGACCTCACCAGGCGGAAACCCACGGCGTTGCTCCTGTCCAGGGGATCGTGGTGTTCGCGGCAAGAGCTCAGCCATGGCGCATAGGTGAACCGGGAGCCGCCCCGGACGACGCGACGCGATCCCTCCCCCGGCCCCTGGGGATCCGTCACCGGATCGCTGGCGAAGTCGCCATGATAATCCGCCACCCACTCCGCCACGTTCCCATGCATGTCGTAAAATCCCTGCCGGTTGGCCTTCTTGGTCGCGACGGCATGGGTGCGCCCATTGGAATTAGGCCTGTACCACGCATGCCTCTCGAGGTCCGTCTCGTCACCGTACGGGTGAGAGAAGCGAGAGGGAATTCCATCCCGCGCCACGTATTCCCATTCCGCCTCCGTTGGCAGTCGATAGACGTGGCGCTCCTGCATCGCGTTAAGCCGCGCGATAAATTCCTGGATATCCATCCAAGTGACGCTCTCCACCGGATGGCTAAGACAAAGGGCCTGGCCTCCCTGTTTCCACGCATTGCCCGCGTCGCAATCCTCTCTTATCTGCGAGGGATTCTCTCGCATGACCATGAAATACTGCCTCTGAGTCAGCTCGGTGGCCTGCATCTCGAACCCCCGCGTCAAGCGGACCAGATGAGGCGTCCCGCCGCCCGATGGGCTGCCCATTTCAAAAATCCCGGGCTCTACCGCGATGAATTTCGCCGCGATACCGATCGATAGGTCGAAAGGATCGGTGACTGCTGATTCGGTCCGCCCGCTGAGCGGACCGGACAGCAGTAAGGCCAGAAAGAAATGAAAGCGGATCATCGGCGCTCCCTCACGAGCCGAAATCCCAAATCATTACGACGTTCATCGGGCCTGCGGCTCAAGCGGATGGCATGGCGCATGCTTCCGGGAAACATGCTCCAGGCACCGCCACGACAAACACGGCTTGAGCCGGTCTGAGGCCCTTGGGGATCGACGACAGACCGGTCGGGAAATTTTCCCCAATAATCTTGAACCCACTCCCATACATTCCCATGCATGTCGTAGAGGCCTAGGGGGTTCGGCTTCTTGCTCGCGACGGCGTGAGTACGGGATTGGGAATTCTTATAATGCCAGGCATGCGTATCGACTTCATCTTCGGATCCGAAAGAGTACTGAGATCGAGACGGCACGCCCGCTCGCGCCGCGTACTCCCATTCCGCCTCGGTGGGAAGGCGGTACACGTATTTGTCCTGCATCTGATTTAAGCGCCGGATGAACTCCTGGACATCATCCCACGAGACCCGCTCGACCGGATGGTTCAGGCAAAGGGCGCGGCCCCGCCGTTTCCACGCATTTGCCTTGTCGCAGAATTGCTCTCGTCCAAAAAATGAAGGGTTTTCTCCCATCACCGATAAATATTGGCGCTGGGTCAGCTCCGTGGCCTGCATCTCGAAGGCTCGAGTCAATCGGACGAGATGCGGGGTATCCTTATCGCTGCTTCCGTCGATGATCGAGGGGGTTCCCATTTGGAAAATTCCGAGCTCGATCGGAACAAATTGCGTGGCAATACCGATCTTTGGATCAAAAGGATCGGTATCGGTGGCCGCAGCGAATCCGGAAACAAGACGGAACAATACGAACGAGAATAAGACGCTTCTCATCACGATTATTCTAGCGGGCAAGAATCGTTTCCACCTGGGCCTATGAGGTAAGCGATGGCGTAGGCCCAAAGGCCGGAACGCCTGGGTCCAAAGTCCCTCCACTAAACCTAACGGGCGCTATAAAATCATGCCATGGGCGGTCTTTTCCTCATGCTTGGGACGTTACTCTGCGCCCGTGCCGAGCAGAGCTCGACCGGTTCAGCGCAATGGAGCAAAGGCGAAGAGGTGATCGCGTTTTTTCAAAACCGCGGATATCCGGCCAAGATGATTGATTCCCTCGCTGAGGGATACGTATCCGTGCAATTGATCGGCTTTTCGGAAACCGAGAAAATTTCCGATTCCTCCGTTGCGCGCCGGCGCGGTTGTCTGGGCGAAATATGCGTGCACGACCGAGTCGTCGTCACCGCCTTCGGCCAAAAGGCAGAAGGAAGGGTCGTTGGGATACTAACGGACTCGGTGGCGGTGGGTTTTCCCGGCCAAATCGAGGCCGAACGCCGGCGGCCGGCGGAGTTGGCTTGGCCGGAGGGTTATACGCCGATCAAGGAATTCGAACGCCGGCTCCGCCACAAAGCGTCGCCCACGGATTCTTCGCCGTTCAAAGATCTTCAAACCGCCGAAGAGCGGTTTAAGTTAAAATAAATTTATGCCTCCCCGGCGGAAACTACAAGACCCAAAGAATCGACTCAGCGAATTCTTCGCTCGCTCGCCCCTACGCGGTCTGAACCTGGATCCGGCTCGAAACCGCGATCCGGAACGCTGGACCATCGCAGCGCAGGATCCCTGGGAATCTTAGGCCCCTAGATCTCCGTCCGGCGGTAGAGCCAGAAGGCGGCGGCGCCGAACAATAGATGCGGGGCCCAGGCAGCCACCCAAGGCGCCGCGCGCCCGGCGTTGCCTAAGGCCTTGCCCATCTCCATCGTCCAAAGGTAGAAAAAGCTCACGGCCAGGGCCACGGCGATGCTTCCCGCCTTCGGAGCGCGGCGCAGCCGTAGGGCGATGGGAATGCCGAGAAGGCAGACGATGAAATTGGCAAAGGGATAGGAGAGCTTCGACTGCAGCGCCGTGGCCGCCTCGCGCGGCGAGGTGCCCAAGTAGCGCACCTGGCGCAGGTAACGAACGGTTTCCCACAGGCTCATCTCGTCGGGGCTCTTGCGCCTGGGGACCAGCTGCAGTGGCGGCGCGTCGAGCTCCGACACCCGACGCTCGTATTTCGTTTCCGTGGGGCCCGCTGGCCCAAACACCCGCTCGACCCCGTTTAAAAATATCCAGCGCTTGATCGCCGGGTCCCAAACCGCCGCGTGCGCGTCGAGCTGCCGGGATAAGACCCCACCGACGTAGTAGTCCATCACTGGGCGCTCCATGCGCCCCTCCTTCGGCAGGAAGACCCGCACCGTGATGAACTCCCCGCGCGAGCTCGTCAGCGTCACGTTGTTGAACAGGTGCCACTCCCATTCGGGGTGGATGCGCTCATGCCACAGCAGTTGCGCGCGACTATAGCAGTAGGGCAGCACCGTTTCCTGGGCGATGAAGCTCGCCGCGGTCACGAGGGCCGCCATGTAGAGCACCGGGCGCAGGAAGGCGCGGGTCTCGAAGCCCGCCGCCTGCACCGCCGCCCATTCGCCGCTGGAGAGCAGGCTTGTGACGGCGAACAGGGTCGCCAGCAACGAGGCCATGGGGACCACCCGCACCGTCCAGTACGGAACGTCCAGCCACAGGAAGTTGAAGATGACCCAGATGGGGGCGGGGCTGCGCACCAGCTTGGGCATCTTGTCGAAGAGGTCGCCAAGGAAAATGAGCAGCGCGAACATGCCCAGCCCGAAGAGGAAGGGCTTAAGAAAGCGCAGCGCCATGTAGCGGTGGAATATCTTCATGTACGGAGCTTGCGCGTCCACAGCCAAAACCCGGCCGCCAGGCCCGCGAGGTTCGGCAGCCAGGGAGAAAATGGGGATAAGGCCAATTGCCTACGCCCGAGCCCGATGCCGACGGCGATGAGGCCGTAGTAGATGAAGAGCACGAGAAGGCTTAAGGCGAACCCCGTCGCCCGCGCCCTGCGCTCCAGGCGGAGCCCCAACGGGCAGCCCAGCCAGAAGAGCACGAAGGGGCTCAGCGCCCCCGCCGTGCGCAGGGCCGCCTCCGTCGTGTACTCCTTGCGGTGGTCGAGCTCGAGCGACGGGTCGGCCAGGCGCCGGCGCAGCCCCATCGTATTCATCTCCTGCAGGTCGAGCCGCCGCTCGGGGCCCGCCGGGGCGGCGAAGGGCAGGAACAGGCGGTAGCGCTCGAAGGAAGCGGAGACAAACTGCTCGGGCTTCTCGGCAGGCATCTGCAGCGAACCCCGGTATAGCTCGAGCGTCATGCCCACGCCGGGTTTGAGCAACACCAAGCCCTCCGGCGCGTCTACCCGCAAACGCCGATTGGCTCCCGCCTGCTTGACCAGGTATACCCCCTGGAGCTTTCCGGTTTTTTTCTCGACGCCCTGGGCGTAAAGCTCCCATTCCCCCAGGCGGACGAAGGTGCGCGCCTCCAGGTCCATGGAAGATACCTGCCGCAGGGCGAGCTCGTAGGATTTCTTGAAGGAGTGATAGCCCTCGGGGCTCGCCTTATGGTTGATGTAGAGCAGCAGGCCGCAAAGGGCCAGCGCCAAGAAAAGATAGGGCCCGAGTATGTCACGGAACGAGAAGCCGGATGCCCGCAAGGCCATGATCTCCCCGTTCTCGGAAAGTTGGCCCAATACCAAAAGCAGCGCCACCAAAAAGGCCATCGGCACCGCCAGGCTGAGGAAGGATGGCAGCAAGCGGATGAAGCAGAGCCCGATCCAGGCGGGCGAGATGCCCTTGAGCACCGCCAGGTTGAAGAGGCGCAGAAAATGGTTCATCAGCAACACCGCGATGCACACGGCCAGACCGAGAAAAAAGGTCGGCAAATACAGCCGAAACAGATAGCGGTGGAGTATGCGCATGGGACGGTATTATCCCAAATTGGGGACATGTAGTATAATAGGCGCTCTCCATGACGCCTGCGATCCTTTGGGCCGTTCTCCTTGCCGCCGGTGCCCGGGCCGAGCCGTTGTTCACCGGCCTGCCGGAGACCCTTCCCGAACGATTCGTCGAAGAAGCGGGCTTCGTGGATTTCAAGACCATGCCGGGCGAGCCGCACGCGCCGCTGGGATTTTCCTTCGCCTTCAACGGAAAACCGCTGCCTCCCGGCGACCAGGCCTCGCTCAAACGAGTATTTTCCGAGACCTTCCACGCTGCGATCCCCAGGGGCAGCCGCATCCTCGCTTCTCGAGACGAAAACGGGAAGCTCGGGTGGGACTATCCGGCTGGGGCGCAAGCGATCCATCTCATCCGCTGGAAGGACGCCCTAGAGACCATTTTCGAGCTGCGGCTAATTCAAAAGCTCATCGATGGACGCTGGGCCTTCGGGGTCTATACTCCCCAGACCGGCGCCCCGGGAACGTTGCGGCTGCGCAAGGCGGAGGCCGCCGAACGCGAGACGATCCCCGTGCAGTTGAAAGAGGGCGCCCGCATCGACGTTTCTTTCCAAAGACTCGACATTTCCTCCTGCCGCCGCTGCCATTTCATGACCCATTCGGCCAGCCGCGCCTACCCGTCCGAATCCGCCGCCGGACCCTGCCAAGTCGTCGCCGACAATCCCGACTCCGCCGAATGGATCCGCCGCTACCTGCAGCGGCATGGCGAGTCCCCCGTAAGCGACTAAAAAACGGCAACCTTTACGCAAAGTGGTGCCAGGGATTGACTTTCGCCTAGGCGAAAGTCAATCCCTGGCACCAGAAAACGCGGGCATTGACAGCGTTATAGGCCCCTGTTACACTCCCGAACGCTCGCGCACGCTCGTACGCACGTGCGCGAACGACGCAGGGACGTCCGTACGGTCGTTCCCTTACGCCGAGGTGTCTGACAGCGCCGCCGCGAGGCGGCTTCTTGCGAACGCAACCGCTTGGCGAGCTCGACCGTTCGACGTCTCCGCTGGCTGGGCCTGTGCCTGTTTCTATGCGCGCCCGCGCGCGAACGGGCGCTGGCCCAATTCTCGACCCCCTACGACCCGGATTTCCCGACCCCCGAGGAGCGCCCACGGCCCGAGGCGAAACCCGCCTTGCCCGTCTACGACGAGGGGGCCGAAGAGGCGCCCGCCCCCACCCTCCTCCTGCCCAAAACCCTCGGGCCGTTCCTCCTCCTCGATCGTCCCGACGCCTCGCGCCTCTTCGAGCGCGAGGTCTCGACCCGGCCGGCGGACCTTGCGCAGACGCTCGCGAAGCTAAAGGCCTTCCAGGTCAGCCAGGAGCGCTGGAACAAAATGCGCATCGACCGAGAATTGGGGCTGTTGCCGAGCGAGTTCGAGGAGGAGATCGCCCCGCTGCCCCCGAGCGAGATATTCGTCTCCACCGACCACCCCAAGCCCCCGCCGCCCGAAGTCGAGTTGCCCAGCTACGGCACCAGCCTCGCCATCACGGGCCGCAAAGTGGTCGGTTTTGCCTTCAGCGAGAAGCGCTTTCTCAACGAACAAACCACCACGGGGCGGCCCAAGAGCCTCAACCTCATCGACATCACCCAACAGCTGCAGCTGCGCATGCAGGGAAAGGTAGGCCCCAAGATCACCGTCAACGTCGACTACGATGACACCAAGATCAACAAGCAGGACATCTCCGTCGTCTACACCGGAGACCCCAACGAGGTGGTCCAAAACGCCTCCTTCGGCGATATCGACCTATCGTTGCCGGCCACCGAGTTCGTCAGCTATAACAAGCAGCTCTTCGGCATACGGGCGGACATCAAGTGGAAGGGGCTCAAGAGCAGCTTCATCGGCAGCCGTACGAAGGGAACGACCAAGTCCAAGCAATTCATCGGCAATTCCCAATTCGTCTCCACCGACATCCTCGATACCAACTACATCCGACGCGTCTATTACGACGTAGCTTTCGGCGATCCCACGCGGCTGCCAATCCGCGCCGGGACCGAGCGGGTGTACCTCGCTCAGAACGACCCCAAGGCCGTCAATACGAACTCCCTAACCTTGAGCGCAGACGACCTCGGGGTGCCCACCTCCAGCTTCACGGGGACCTTCACCCAACTGGCGCCGGGCCAGGATTACACGATCGACTATATTCGCGGCATCGTGACCTTCCGCCTAGCCGTGCAGCCGCAATTCGTCGTCGCCATCGACTATATCGACGCGACGGGGGCCCCACTCTCCCAGCAGACATCCTCCGCGAAGTCCGGGGGGACCGGGCTGGCCAAGCTCATCAAGACCTTCGGGGACGTCCCCATCGTCTCCTCGACCACCGAGCAGGGCTACAACCGGGAACTCAAGACCTTCTATTCGCTGGGGCAGAACCAGGTGATCCGCGACAACGGCCGCGGAAACTTCATCCTGAAGGTGCTCGACCCCAAGCGCAACGAGGTAGGGCCCGACCTCGTGCCGGCGCAGAAATACCCCGACACGATCGAGGTGGACTTCGAGAACGGCCTCTTCCGGCTCCAACAGCCCTTCGGCCTTAGCGTCTCCTCGCCGATCCCGGACCCCGACATCTACGCGCCCAATCCGATCTCCAAGAGGCTCATCCACGCCGAGTTCTCTTTCCGGGTGAGGACCTTCTTCCTAGAGCCCAACCTGGTACTCCAGTCGGAGGTAGCGCTCATCGACGGGGTGCGCCTGGTCCGCAACGTGGATTACTTCATCGACTACGATTCCGGCTTCATCACCTTCTTCAACGACGAGCGCATCAGGCCGCAATCGATCATCGACATCAGCTACGAGGTAGCCCCCTTCACCGGAGTGACGACCGAGAGCATCCTGGGCGGGCGCGTCTCGTACGATTTCGGCTCCCACTGGTCGGTGGGCTCCACCGTGCTCTACCAGGCGGGCTCCAAGCCGCCCACGGTTCCCAGCGTCAACGACCTAGCCAAGAGCCTGCTCATCTACGAGGGCGACAGCCAGCTCAAGGACCTGCGCCTGCTCAAATGGCTCAAGGCCACCTTCCAGGTCGAATACGCGCGCAGCCATGAGGACCCCAACCTCTCGCGCTACGCGTTGATCGACAACATGGAGGGCATCAAGCAGACCGACGTAGCCTCGACCTTCGCGACGAATTGGCAGATCGCCGCCAACCCGACGCAGGGTCCCGCCGACCCCCTGGCCTTGAACTGGATCACCGAGGACGTCACTACCCTGCAGATTAATCCGAACGCCCAGGCCACTCCCTCGGACAACACGAAGGTGCTCAACTTCCAGTACGACTTCAACGTCAGCGCCTCGACCGAGGTGTCCTTGGTCTACGTCTTCTCCCCCACGGGGCTGGACTTCTCGCAGAAGCAGCTACTGGAGGTCATCATGCTCGGTGATGCCTCCAACAACGAAATCAACTTTACCCTCGGGGGCATCGATGAGAACGCCGACGGCACCGGTGCCTTCCGCACCGAGGACGCCAACAACGATGGCATCCTGCAGGCCACCGAGGACATTGGCTTCCTCTACGCGCCCCTCGGGAAGAACTCCAGGCGGTACGGGGCGGGCAACGGACGCATCGACAGCGCAGACCTCAACAAGAACGGGCGCATCGACCCGGCCGACACCTCGGGCGACAGCTACGGCTACAATTTCTCCGCCCTGACCCCCGTGCACGCCAACCTCTTCGATACGACGACCAACTCGACGCGCACGGTCATCGACTTCGGAGGCACCACCTGGCATACGTTCCAGATCCCGCTCAACATCTCCAGCGCCACGGCGACGCGCTGGACGGCCATCAAGGAGCTGCGCATTTCGATCCGCCGGCGTCCCGGGGGCGCGGCCAGCGGCGTGCTCAAATTCGCCCGCCTGGCCGTCGTGGGGAACTCATGGCAGCGCGGCCAGGCCGGCGACCCGTTCACCGGTGCGGGGGCCAAGGGCAATGAATCCCTCTCGGTGACCGCCGTCAACAACGTCGACAACACGAATTACGTGCCGATCTACAATTACGGCGGCGACGCGCAGTCGACCTTCAACGATCTCTACGGCTCCCTGGGCAATCTGCAGCAGCAGAGCAACTCGAAGAATGTCCAGGAACAGTCCCTCCAACTGCTCTGGGGCGAATTGGCCGCAGGCACCACCGTGTTCACGAAAAGGGTCTTCCCCCGTTCGATCAACATCAGCCAGCACCGCAAGTTCAACTTCCTCCTCTACGGCAACGCCGATCCCAACAACGTCGACACGACCGGCAACCGCGTCTTCTTCCTGCGGGTCGGCTCCGACGCGAATTTCTTCGAGGTACGCATCCCCATCGACTTCGTCGGCTGGCGGCGCTTCACCATTGACCAGATCGACACCACCGGAGGCCAGATCGCAACGGGCTGGACGATCGGGGACCACGCCACGCCACGTACCGTCGTCTTCTCCACCGGGGCGCCGAACCTCCAGCAGGTGGGCTCTCTCATCGCCGGCCTCTACACCGGCGCCGGGGTTCCCACCAAGGGCGCGGTGTTTTTGAATGAGATCTACCTCGCCGACCCCATCACCCGCATCGGCACGGCGCAGAAGATACAGCTGGACTTCGATGTGCCCGGCTGGATGAGCTTCGGAGGCAAATACCGCTCCGTCGACCGCAACTACATGACGCCGACCACCGTCATCTCCAACCAGGACAACCGGCAGGATACCGCCTACCTCAATTTCGTGCGGCTGCCCTTCTTCCCGATGAATTTCACCGTCGCCCGGCAGATCATCCAGACGCCCAACGTCGCGCAGACGGGCGATCTCTCCAACCTGGTCAACCTGCTCCAGTCGGGCAAGGTGACCACCTGGAACGGCACGGCCAACGGGGCCTTCGCCTACGGCGCCTACCCCCGCTTGAGCGTCGGCTACGTACGCGCCAGGACCGAATACGACCTGCTCACGCGCCTCGACGACCGCAACACCTACAACAGCGCGCTCAGCTACGCCGTGCCTCTCAACAACCGCTTCGTGCCCAAGACGCTCGATACCAATTTCAGCTGGAGCAAGTACTCCGTCTCCTTCGAGAACCTGGCCGTGCGCCGCTTCCCCGGCAACTTCAACACCGACGAATTCACGACGACCTACGGCGCCCGCCTGACCTTCACCCCATGGCTGGGGTCCTCCTTCAACCCCAATTTCAGCCGCACCCAAGTGAAGGAAAGCCGAAGCGACCTGACCACGGGGCCGGAGATCATCCTGCATTACCCCAAATCGATGAACCAGACGGTCGGGTTCTCGTCCAATTTCCGCTTCCTTTCGTGGTTCAATCCTTCCGTCAATTACACGCTCAACACCATCGAGAATAACGTGCTCACGCCATCGACGTTCATCGTCACCGGCTCCACCTTCAATTTCAACGTCGGCGACATCAAGACCATCAACCGCTCCGCCACGGGCGGGGTCAGCCTGCTGCTCAACATCTCCGAGATTTGGCGGACGACGCGACTATTTAGGTCCTTTAGCCTCGCCAACGGATATCAGCTGCAGGACGGCGACGTCTGGAACAACATCGAGAAGGAATACTCCTCGAAAACCGATTTCTGGATCCGCACCCCCTTGAGGCCCCGTAACCGCGTGGCGACCCGCGCCACGCTGACCGAACGGGATACCTTCAATTCGACCCAGCGTTGGTCCCCCTTGGAGGCCTACGACATCCCGGGCCGCCCGGCCGCCTTCAAGACCTTGTCCTTGAGCAACAATTTCCTCAAGAGCATCCAGCGCACGGAGGTGACCGGCACGCCCTCGAAGACGATCGCGACGACGCTGCCCGACGTCGTGGCCTCCCTGTCCCAGGTCGAGCGCCTGCTCTGGTCCGAGCGCTGGATGGCCAACGGCCAGATCAACCTCAAGTACGCCCGCAGGACCACCGAGGTGGTCGCCACCAGCTTCTCCGAAGACGATTCGATGGGCGCCGACATGCGCGCCATTATCCGCAGGCGCTTCGACACCGCCTTCACCTTCAACATCCGCAACTCACAGAACAAGGATTTGCGCCTCGGCCTCGTCACGCAGCAGACCCACCACGAGGACGCGACCTTACAGACCACCTTCGATATCGGGCACGTGCGCTTTACACCCAAGACGGATTACAGTTTGGACACCGCCCGGCAGGGTACGGGGGTGCAGACGCAGCACCTGACGGTGATCACGCCCAGCATCCTGGCGCGGGCCGACCTGTCGTTGCCCCGAGGGCTCATGATGCCTTTCACGAACCGCACGCTGCTGTTTACCAACCGCATCATCTGGACCAGCACGATCGCGATGGCGCTGCGCTCCTCGCCCGTGACGCAGGCCGACAACTCGAAGCTGCTCAATTTCAACACCAGCGCCGATTACGAGATCGCCAAGAACCTGCGCATGACGCTCAACGGGGCCTTCTCGAGGCTATGGCACCGCTTCCTCAAGGAGGAGGACTTCATCTCCTATCAGTTCGGAACCACCCTGACGTTTCAATTCTGATGCTGAAACCCCGAGCCACGCGCCCAAAGCGCGGAACGACGGTGCCAGGGATTGACTTTCGCCTAGGCGAAAGTCAATCCCTGGCACCGCCAAAAAACAATGGAACTATTTCCCCGAAAACTCGTACTTGTATCATGCGCTCCTGGCGGCGAGTCGCTCTCGATTGGATCGCCCCCCGGAGCTGCGCGGATTGCCGCATGGATCTCCCGCCTCCGCTGCAGGGGCCGCTCTGCGGCGCCTGCCTGCGCGCCCTAAGGCCTTGGGAGGGAACGATTGAAGCGACCCCCTCGCTGCTCGGCGTCCAGGCGGCGTTCGCCTATAAGCGACCCCTGTCCCAACTCCTGTTCGCCTTCAAATACCGCGGCCGCCTCCAGGCGGGCGGGGCCTTGGCGGCCTGGATGGCCGGCACGTATCGCCAAAAGCCCGAGCTCCATGGGGCCGACTGCGTCGTGCCGGTGCCGCTGCACCCGCGCCGCCTTCGCGAACGCGGATTCAACCAGGCGGAGATACTGGCGGAGTCGGTCGCCCGGGCCGCGGGAGCCCCCCTACGGCGGGACTTGCGGCGGGTCCGCAATACCGCCCCGCAATGGCGGCTAAACCGCGTCCAGCGCGCCGAGAACTTGCGCGGCGCCTTCGAGGCCCCCGCTCCGCTGCCCTACGCACGCGCGCTGCTCGTCGACGACGTCTATACCTCCGGCGGGACCCTGGAGGACTGCGCCAGGGCGCTCAAAGCGGCGGGCGTTTCGGCCGTCAAGGCCTACGTGCTCGCGCGGGACTAACGGATGCCTAGCAGCTTCTTCCACCAAGGCGAAGGGCGGGATGCGGCCGCCTTGGGGATGGGGACATCGGCCGGCGGGGTATGAAAGGGAAGGGTGAACAGGAAGCTCGAGCCGCGGCCCAGGTCGCTGACCACCCACATCTGGCCTTTTTGCATGTGGATGAGGGCCTTGGCGATCGCCAGGCCGAGCCCCGTGCCTCCCACGTGCTTTTCGCCCGCGGCGATCTGGACGAATTTTTGGAATATCTTCTCTTGGTCCTCCTTGGCGATCCCGGGGCCGGTGTCGGTCACCGAGAACTGGACCAGGCGCTCGCGCGCCTTGGGTTCGAGCCGCACGGAGATCTTGCCCCCCTTGGGAGTGAACTTGATGGCGTTGGAAAGCAGGTTGACGAGCACCTGCACCGTCCGGCGGATATCGGCATGGATGGGCGGAAGGTTGGGCGGCGCGTCCAATGTGAGGGAGATACCCTTCTTCTGGGACCAGGGCTGAAGGCTTTCCACCGCCTCGCGCGCGATCCTTTCCGGGGCGACTGGCTCCGGGCGCACGCTCATCTGCCCCGATTCGATCTTGCCGAAATCCAGGATGTCGCGGATGAGGTCGGCCAGGCGGTCGGAGTTGCGCAGGGCGGTGTTGAACATGCGCTCGTCGTCGGGACTCAATTTGCCCTGGAACTGCCCCTGCAGGAGCTCGAGGGCGGCGCGGATGGCCGACAAGGGGGCGCGCAGCTCATGCGTGACATGCGCCACGAATTCCCGCTCCACCCGGGCGAGCTCCTTCTGCTTCGTGATGTCGGGAAGCACGGAAACCAACCCGACCGTCTTGCCCGCCTCGTTTTGGACGACGGCGGCGGAGGCCCGCAAGGTGCGCTTGGTCTCGTCGGTGCTCATCACCGAGACTTCCTGGTTGATCGGTCGGTCCTGCGGGGCGTTGATCTCCGCGGCCAAAGCCATCAGATGCTCTTCCTTGACGTTGTCGGCCAGCGGCTTACCCGCCGCCTCGGCGAGCCGCTTGCCGTATATTTCCTCGGCCGCGGGATTCATCATCAGCACCTTGCCCTGCTCGTCGACGACGACGACGCCCTCGGCCATCTGCGTCAATACGGTCTGCGTACGTATCTGCTCGTTCTCGATCTGGGTTTTCTCGCGCCGGAGCCCCTCGGTGGCCTGCCGTACCTTGTCCTCGAGCTCCTGGCGAATCCTCTGCAGGACCAGCTCGGTCAGCCGGCCCTGGTCCTGCGGGTCGACAGCGGAGGCCTTGACCAGCGCGTCGATGGTCTGCTCCAGCGTGGCGTTCTCCAGGCGTTCCGCCAACTTCTGCGCCTCGCCCGACGGCGCCGCGGCGGCGGCCGGCCGCTCCGCGGGCAGCGGCGCCTCGGGCTGCTGCCCGACCTTAGCGTAAATCGCCTCGTTGAGGCTGATATGCGTCAGCTGCCGCTCGGCCAAGAAAGCGGCCGGGTCGACGGCCTTGGCCTGCTCGGGGCGCAGTGCCGCCATCTCGCAGAGCGCCGACAATTCCGATACGGGAAGCCCGGGCTTGAAGCTGACGCTGGAGAGGCGATGCCGTGTGAAGAACTGGGTGATGGAGCTCGGAAGCTGCGAGGAGGCCCCGACCACACGACCGTTGGCGATAAGCTTCTCCTGGTCGATCGAAAAGGCGAGCTCCGACTGGACCTGGGCCAACAACTGCTGGAGCAGGGCATGGGACTGCTCGATCGTCGCCGCGACCGTGGGATGGCCGATCCGGTAGAGATTCATCTGGCTCAAGGCCTTGCCCAGGGCCTTCAAGGCCTCCAGGCAAAGAAACTCGAACGACCCGGCGGCGGGGGAGGCGGCCATGATCAGAGGCGGCTGAGCTTGGGGTTACGCACGCCGCCCAGGGCGTTGCGGGCGTCGAAGACGCGTTTGGAGGCGCGCAGCACGCCCGCGTAATCCACGCCGGAATGGGCGGTGAGCACGGCCACCACGTCGCTTCCCTTGAGCGCCGCCTTGGTGAGCGGCGTCGAGCGCAGCGTCTTCCCCGCAAGCTCCAGCCTCGGGACGAAGCGGTCGTGGTAGCGCACCCTAGCCCCGTCGCGCAGCAACAGGCTAATCACGTCCAAGGCCGGGGACTCGCGCACGTCCCGCACGTCGGGCTTGTAGGCGACACCCAGGACCAGCACGCGGCTGCCCTTGAGCGCGAGGCTGTCCTCGTTGAGCAGCCCCGAGATGCGGCGGACCGTGTATTCGGGCATCGAGGCGTTGATGACGCCCGCCAATTCGATGAAGCGAGGCTCGAAATTGAGGGATTTCATCTTCCACGCCAGGTAATGGGGATCGAGCGGTATGCAATGGCCCCCGATGCCGGGACCGGGAAAGAAGGGCATGTACCCGAACGGCTTGGTCGCGGCCGCCGATACGATCTCCCAGACGTCCAAGCCCAGCTTATCGCACATGAGGGCGATCTCGTTAACGAGGCCGATGTTGACAGCCCGGAAAGTGTTTTCCAGCAGCTTGACCATCTCGGCCGACTCGGCGCAGGAAACCGGCACCACCTTCTGGATGATCTGCGCGTATAACGCGGCGGCGCGTTCCGTACAGGCTGCGGTCAGCCCGCCTACCACCTTCGGGGTATTCGCGATGCGGTATTGGCGGTTGCCGGGGTCGACCCTCTCCGGCGAGAAGGCCAAGTAGAAATCGGAGCCCACCCTCATGCCCTTTTTCTCGAGCAAAGGAAGCATCAGCTCGCGAGTGGTGCCGGGGTAGGTCGTGCTCTCGAGCACGATGAGCTGTCCCTTCTTGAGCCGCGGGGCGATCTCGCGGGAGGCGGCGAGGATGTAGCTGACGTCGGGCTCCTTGCTCTTGCGCAGCGGGGTGGGCACGCAAATGACGACGGCGTCGAGGCCCTTGAGGGAATCGAAACGCCCTGTGGCCTTAAATAACCCCGAGCGCACCAGCCCCGCCAACTGCCCGGACGGCACATCCGCCACGTGGGAGACGCCCCGATTGAGTGAGCGTATGACGCCCTCGTCGACCTCGAAGCCGACGACCTCGAAGCCCTTTTCGGCGAACTCCACGGCGAGCGGCAGGCCGACGTAACCCAGCCCCAATATGCCGATCTTGGCGGTCTTATCCTCGATGCGGTCGAGCAAGGTGGGCATGAACTTTTTCATTGTATGTAACCCGCAGGAGCGCGTCAATAATTCCAATCGGCGCGTCGTTTGCGCCGAGTCCGGTCGGACCCCCACGGGGTCCGACCGATCCGTCGGGGGCCAACCTTGAATCCTCCTTTCATAAGTCCTATGATGCCGTTGTCGAAATTCTCATGCAAAAACAAAACATTTGCGTCATCGGCAGCGGCTACGTCGGCCTGGTCACCGGTGCCTGCCTGGCCCATCTGGGGCACCGGGTCGTATGCGTCGATTCCGACCGCAAGAAGATCGCCGACCTCAAAAAGGGGCGCAACCCGATCTACGAGCCGGGCTTAGGTGAGCTCTTGGCCGAGGGGCTGAGGAAGGGAAACCTGAGCTTCGCGACGAGCGTCTCCGAGGGGATGAGCCGCGGCGGCCGCGCCCAGGCCATCTTCATCGCGGTGGGCACCCCGCCGCGCCCCAACGGCTCGGCGGATCTCTCTTTCGTGGAGTCGGTCGCCGAGGAGGTGGCCAAAAACCTGAAATCGTACGCGGTGATCGTCGACAAGTCGACGGTCCCAGTCGAGACGGGCGAATGGGTGCAGAAGACGGTGCAGCGCTTCAACAAGTCCGGCACGCCCTTCGACGTCGCCTCGAACCCGGAATTCCTGAGCGAAGGCTCCGCGGTCCAGGACTTCCTGCAGCCGGACCGCATCATCCTGGGAGTCTCATCGACGCGGGCCGAGGCGGCGCTCCGCGCCGTCTACGCGCCGATCAAGGCGCCGATCCTGGTGACCGACGTCAAGAGCGCGGAGCTTATCAAGCACGCCTCCAACTCCTTCTTGGCGACTAAGATCTCCTTCATCAATGCGGTCAGCGTGCTTTGCGAGAAGACGGGCGCCGACGTCACCCGGGTGGCGGAGGGCATGGGCCTCGACCGGCGCATCGGCAAGTCCTTCCTGCGCGCCGGCATCGGCTTCGGGGGCTTCTGCTTTCCCAAAGACCTGGAGGCCTTCCATTGGATCGCCCAAAAGAAGGGCTACGATTTCAAATTGCTCGAGGCCGTGCGGGAGATCAACGAATACCAGAAGGACTGGGTATCCCGCAAGGTCGAAGAGGAGCTCTGGAACCTCGAGGGCAAGCGGGTCGCGGTGCTGGGGCTGTCGTTTAAGCCGCACACCGACGACCTGCGCTTCGCCCCGAGCCTCGAGATCATAGCCAAGCTCCAGGCGAGCAAGGTCTCCGTGACGGCCTACGACCCGGTGGCCATGCCTAAGGCCAAGCGCCTGCTCAAGGGCGTTCGCTTCGCCAAGGACGCCTATGACGCCGCCAAGGACGCCGACTGCCTCATCCTCGTTACCGAATGGCCCCAGTTTTCCGAGCTCGACCCGGCGCGGCTCAAAGCGATCATGAGGCATCCCATCCTGCTCGACGGGCGCAACCTGTTCAATCCCAAGAAATGGCGGGCGGAGGGCTTCACGTACCGCGGCGTGGGCCGCCCGTGAGGATACTCATCACCGGGGGCGCCGGGTTCATCGGGAGCCACCTCTGCGAGCGCTTCCTCAAGGACGGCGACACGGTGATCGCGATGGACAACCTCCTCACCGGCCGCATCGAGAACGTCAAGCACCTCTTCGGTCACGAGCGCTTCACCTTCCATAAGCAGGACGTCACCCAGTTCATCCACGTGCCGGGCAAGGTGGACGCGGTGCTGCATTTCGCCAGCCCTGCGAGCCCGGTCGATTACATGCATTTCCCGATCCCGACGCTCAAGGTCGGCGCGTTGGGGACGCACAAGGCGCTCGGCCTGGCCAAGGACAAGAAGGCCGTGTTCATGCTCGCCTCCACCTCGGAAGTCTACGGCGACCCGCAGGTCAACCCGCAGCCGGAGAGCTACTGGGGCCATGTCAATCCCATCGGGCCGCGCGGGGTCTACGACGAGGCCAAGCGCTTCGCCGAGGCCATGACCATGGCCTATTATCGCTTCCACAAGATGCAGGTGCGCATCGCGCGCATCTTCAACACCTACGGCGAGCGCATGCGCATCGAAGACGGCCGGGCCGTGCCCAATTTCATGACCCAGGCGGTCAAGGGCCGGCCGATCACGATCTACGGCGACGGCCGACAGACCCGCAGCCTCTGCTACATCTCGGACTTGGTCGACGGCATCCACCGCCTGCTGCATTCCAAGGTCAACGCCCCGGTCAACCTGGGGAACCCGCAGGAGATCACGATCGCCCGGCTCGCGGAGACGATCCGCTCCCTCTCGGGCTCTCGCTCCAAGATCGTCCGCAAGCCGCTTCCCGTCGACGACCCCAAGCAGCGCTGCCCCGACATCCGGCTGGCCCGCAAGCAGCTCGGCTGGTCGCCGAAGGTTCCCCTCGAGACCGGACTGCGCAAAACGCTTGCCTACTTCCGCCAAGCCCTGTAGGTGCCAGGCATCCACTTTCTACACTTTCTCAACTTTCTCAGGCCTTAAGTATTTTTTGCAGCGTGATAGCTTTTTTGTCGACAACCTGACACCCGTTCTTTCGAAAAGAAAGACCCCGGTTTCCCGGGGTCTTGGGTAGTTCAACTCGCTGACCGTCAACGAGGAATATAATAGACGTCCCGTATTTTGTCAATCGTTCCGGCTGTGGGCCCGAAGTAGTTCGACTCCCACGAGCTGACAATAGAACTGACACTTGGACCCAGGGGCTTCAAAATTGTCGGTCAAAATGTCAGCCGCACGACCGCAGGGCCTGAGTGCTTCCGAAAGGCCCTATGTTCTGGCCTTTGAGTTTGCCGTCACCAGTGATCATGGCTCGTCCCGATCTCACATTTCCCATACGACCAGGCGCTCCCGCCCTCGCAACGATAGCCTTGCGGGCAGTCGCCGGCGCTGTGGCAGCCGCCGCTGCTGCCCCAGGGATCGGAGCTCTTGCCGGCCTCGCATTTCCCATACGACCACGAGCTGCCGCCCTGACACCGGTAGCCTTCCGGACAATCGCTCGCGCTGCGGCAGCCGCCATTGCCCCAGCTGTCGGAGCTTTTGCCGGCCTCGCATTTCCCGTACGACCACGAGCTGCCGCCCTGGCATCGGTAGCCCTCCGGACAATCGCTCGCGCTGCGGCAGCCGCCGCTGCTGCCCCAGGGATCGGAGCTCTTGCCGGCTTCGCATTTCCCATACGACCACGAGCTGCCGCCCTGGCATCGATATCCTTGGGGGCAGTCTTCGGCGCTGCGGCAGCCGCCGTTGCCCCAGCCATCGGAGCTCTTGCCGGCTTCGCATTTCCCATACGACCACGAGCTGCCGCCCTGACACCGGTAGCCTTCCGGGCAATCGCTCGCGCTGCGGCACCCGCCGCCGGCCGAGGAGATGCCAGACTGCGCGCCGAGAATCAAAATGACGATCAAGTTCATCATAGTCACACCTCCTTACTTACGAGGATTTATAGCCGGTAAAGCCCAGGCGCCAGGACAGGAAGACCTAACCGCCTCCAAGGCCCTTGGTCCTATATTCTTTCAGCTTCCCGTTATTGAAAATTTAACAAGGTACAGCTACCCTTTTGGAGTTGCCGCGAATACTTTTTATTAGGGAAGGCTGACATGGACGAACCCCAAATGGACCCCTCCGCCGTCACCGACGTCGAGACGGCGCGGCTCGCCCTGCGCTGGGCCTTAGAGCGCATCCATCTCCTCCAGGAGGAGTCCGGCAAGGCCAAGGAAACAGCCAAGGACGCCCTGGAAAAGCTTCGCCTAGCGGGCGAGGCCCTGGCCCAGAAAGACGAGACCCTACGACGCTGGCAAAACACGCTCAAGACCTGGGAAGCCAATCTCCGAGACCACCAGAGCATGGAGGAAACGATCCGAGAGCGCCTGCGCAAGGAGCTCATGGTCGAGGAGGACGCCCGGCAGCAGGAGGCGCGCAACCAGCTCCTCAAGCAGATCGACTCGCTCAGGCGGGAATTGACGGAGCGCGAGAGCGCCATCGGGCAGCTCAAGCGCGACCATATCGACGCGCTCCGGGACGTACGCCGCCAGATGGAGAAAGAGGCCGAGAATCTGCTCCGCCACCAGGAGAAGGCCTTCGAGCAAACGAAGGCCGCCATACTGGAGCGCGTCAAGGTCCAGGAGGAGAGCCTGCGGGCCAAGGAGCAGGACTTAGAGCGCCAGCAGCGCATGCTCGACGAGAGGGTCTCGGCCCGGGAGCTCGAGATCCGCAAGAATTACCAGGGCCTGGAGGCGGAGCTCGAGCGGCACGCTCGCGAGGCCCTGGCGCTCCAAGAGAAGGAGCTCAGGGCCGATTACGCCAAGCGGGCGCAGGAACTGGAAGCCTCCTACAAGAACAAGGTCGAGGCCGAATGGGGACACTTCCACGAGAAGCTAGAAGCCGAACGCCGGCTCATGGAGCAGCATTACCGCGAGAAGGAGGCCAAGCTCGATCAGGCCGTTTTGTTGCGCAACCAGGACATACAGGCCCATTACCAGCAGACCGAGCAGGCCCTCATCGCCAAGTACCAGGCGATCCAGGATCAATTGATCGCCAAGGAGAAGGAGCTGTGGGCGGCCCATCGCAAGCAGCTCGACGAATCCCTGGCGAAGAACCGCAACGAAGTCGAGGAGCAGCGGCGGCAGCTCGAGCAGGCCTACCTGCAGAAGCAGGCGGCCCTCAACGCAGAGCGCCAAGAGCTGCGCGAAGCGCTTTCGAAAAAGGAGGCCGAATTCGCGGCGCGCCACGAGGCGCTGGTCCTGGAATACCGGGCCGTGGAGGAGAAGCTGCGCTCGCAGCTGGAGGAGGAGCGCGCGGCGATGGAGACACGCCTCAAGGAACGGGAGCTCGAGCTCGAATCCCGACAACAGCAGCTGCTCGAGCAGTCACGGGCCAAGGAAATCGAGCTCCGCGGCCACCTGGAGGCCGAACGCGCGCAGTTGGAGCAGCATTTTAAGGCCAAGGAAGCAGAACTGGACCGGCGCCTGGCCTCCGCCGAAGCGCAACTGGAATCCCGGACCGCCGAGTTGGAGGCGGCCTACCAGGAGAAAGAAAAGGCCTTGCGCGCGAGGCAGGCGGAGGAGGAATCGGAGGCCGCCAAGCGCTGGACGCAGCGGGAGCGCGAGCTCCTCGCCGAGCAGCAGAAGATCCTGGAGGCCGTCCGTGGCGAGGCCCGCTCCGAACTCGACGCCGAGCGCAGGCATTTGGAGGCGCTGCTTTCTCAGCGCCAGGCCGAGTGGTCCGAGACGATGGCCGCCCAAGAGGCCCAGCTGCGGCAGAATCTGCAGGAGGAGCAGGCCCGCTGGCTCGCCGCGCAGCAGGCGCTCTACGAGGGACTGCGAAAGGAACTCGCCGCGAAGGCCATCGAGGAATCGGCGGCATTGCGCCGGCAACATGACCAACAATTGGGCCGCGAACTGGAGGCGCTGCAAAAACGCCACGCGGACGAGCTCGCGGCGGCGGAGAAAAAGCTCAAGGAGCGGCTCCAAGCCGCCTTCGCCGAGAAGGAAAGGCGACTCCTGGAGGCCTTCGAGCTCCAGGAGGCCGAGCTGCGAGCGGAACTCGCGGAGAGGGACGCGGGCTACCGCGCGGCGCATGAGCGCGCCTACGAGGAGAAGCGCCGCGCCCTGGCCCAGGAGTTTTCGGAGCGCGAGCGCGAGCTCGAGTCTCGGCTCACCGCGCGCGAAGCTCAGTCCCGCGAGGCCTGGGCCAAGCGGGAGGCGGAGATATTGGCGCAGCGGGACGCTCTGATCGCCAACGAGCGCGCGCGCCTAGAGCACGAGTTCAAGCAGAAGCAGTCCCTGCTGGAATCCGAACGCATGCGGGCCCAGGAGGAGCAGTCCGCCCGGATACGGGAACTGGAGTCCGGCTACAGCGAGAAGCTGCGGCGCATGGAGGAGGACTACCAGCGGAGGCACGAGGAGCTCGAGGCCGCCCGGATCCAGATGGTCCTGGAGAACCGCAACCGCGAGGCGAAGATGGAGGAGAGGATCCAGGCCCGTGAGGCGGAGCTCAAGCGGGCTTTCGACGCCCGGAAGGCCGAGTTCGACGAGAAGGAAGTGCAGATGCAGGCCCGCTGGATACAGCGGGAAGCAGAGCTGAGTGAGGCGCTCTCCGCCCGCGAGGCGGCCTGGATGAAGGCGCAGCGTGACTCCATGTCCCGCGAGCAGCAGGTGGCCGACGCCGCCAAGCAGCAGGAATGGCAGGCCAGGCGCGAGGAGCTGGAGTTGAGCTACCAAGAGCGCGCCAAGATGCTCGACGACGCCGCGCGCGCCAAGCAGCGCGAGATGGAGGAATTCCTGCTGCGCAAGGAGAAGGACCTCATCCTCGCCTACGAGGAGCGGGTATTCAAGGCCAGGACCGAGCTCGACGCCGCCTACCAATCCCGCGAGGAGGCCTTGGAGCTCAAGCACCTGGAGCTCGAGCGCAAATTGACCGCGAACTGGGTCTCGCGCGAGACGGCTTGGAAGCAGCAGAAGACCGACATCATGGACCGAGAGATCGCCGCGCTCCGACAGGATTTCATCCAGAAGGAAGCCGCGCTGAGCGCGCGCGTGGCGGAGCAGGAGAGGGTCCTGGCCGAGCGCAAGAAGGAGCTCGAGGAGAAATACGAGTGCCTGCAGCGCGAGGCCCAAGAGGCGCTCGGGCAGGAGCGCTCACGGCAGAACCTGGAGCTGCTCGAGAAGGAGCAGGCTCTCATCGAGCAGTACCAGAAACGCGAGGCCGAAATGGTCGGCGATTACAATCACAAGCGGGCGGAGATGGCCTCGCTTTACGAGGAAAAACTACGCCGCCTGGCCGCCGAGCGCGCCCAATTGCAGAAGGATTACGAGAAAAAGATTTTGGACCTCGCCGAACGGGGCAAGGATCAGCCTCGGGCGAAGGACTAAAGGCCTAGTCCCGTAAGGCCTTTCGGCCCAGGCGTCAATCCTCCCGTCCGCCTATACTGTAGGCGTGAAACGCATTTTACCACCTATTCTTTCGCTTTTTCTCTTTTCTGCCTCCATGGCTCAGAATCCGTCAGAAGGGCTCAACCAGCTCTTCGACGGCTCTTCCAGCCGAGGCCTGCTCGACGATTTCATTAAGAAGGACCTGGTCAAGGAAAAGCTGCGCCTGGAGGATTACAGCGTTTACGGAGTCGCCTATAGCCCCGATGGAACGAAATTCGCTACGGGCGGCGGCGACGGCATGGTGCTTCTCTGGGACGCGGTAAGCGGCAAGCTCCTTCGCTCCTTCATGGGCCATCCCGGACATCCGACTGCCTCCTGCTCCGCAAGCGTATGCGCGTCGGCCCCGCCCAAAGGCGAGGCGATCCGTTCGATCCAGTTCAGCAAGGACGGTTCCTGGCTCATGACCGCGACCTTCGGGGAAGTATCCCTTTGGAACCCTCAGACTGGCGAGAAAGTATCCCATCTCGATCCCGAGCACTTCGTCATAGGCCAGGCGGTTTTAAGCCCCGATGCGTCTCGTATCTTGTTGCGGGACGATGTCAGGGGACCCGGGGTTTTCGATACGCGCACCCAAAAACAATTAACGGACCTTCGAAAACCTTTCCGGAATATCGTCGCGGCCTCTCTAAGCCCGGACGGGCTCAAACTCCTGACGGCCGCAAATACCAGCGAGTGCGGGATAATCTGCGACTGGATCGGCATCGCCAAGGAGCTTCATCCACGTTGGCCCATAGGAAATGTCAAGGAACGGTCGATCAAGGGTGGAGGCCGGCTGGCGGGCGCATGGTTCAGCCCGGACGGATCGAAACTGCTCACCAACAATTTCTCCGATTACCGATTCACACTTTGGAATACAGCGGACTGGCAAAAAATTACCGATCTTAAAGACCTCCGAGGGCCCATCGAATCGGCCGTGTGGAGCCCCGACGGCTCGAAGCTGCTCATCATCGGCTTCGAGGATCCGATCATTTACGACGTGCATAGCGGCACGCCATGGATCGCATTGCCCGTCGGCCGGACCCTATCGGGCGCCTTTTCCGAGGACGGCAGCCGCTTGATCCTAACCGCCGCGGACCGCAGCATCCGCATGTGGCGGATCGGGATGAACGCGGAGGACGAGAGGGAGTTGGCGAAAAGCTACTCCGGTCCCCTGTCGCAACAGGCCTCGACCTCCTCGGCGCCCAAGGGAAGCGCCGAGGAACGCTTCAAGATCGACTGGGGATTGTTCCTTAAGCCTTAGGCAGAACCAGGAAAAATTCGCAGCCGCGGCCCACGCTCGATTTGACCCCGACGCGCCCGCCGTGCGCCTCGACGACGTTCTTGACGTAGGCGAGACCCAGGCCCATCCCGTCGACCTGTCCCGTGAAATCGCCGTCGACTTGGTAGAATTTCCTAAACAAGCGCGGGTGCTCTTCCTCGGGAATACCGGGCCCGTTGTCGACGACCGATATCCGCACGCCGCCGTCCTCCTCGGCAGCGTGAATATCCACCCGCCGGTCTTCTTTAGGGTTGAACTTGATCGCGTTCTCGATGAGATTGCGTACCGCCTCCTTGAGGCGGTAGAGGTCGCCCAAAAACGGCGGGGCCGCGCGCAGGGCGGCGGCGTCGAAGCTCACGCGCGCCTTTTTTTCCGCGGCGTAGTCCTCCGCCGCCTTGCAGGCCTGCTCGACTAAGGCCTGCACCTCCGAGGGCTTCTTGTCTAAGACCAGCATCTCCGGATTGTAGACGGAGGCGAAGAAGAGCAGCTTGTCGACCATCGCGTTGAGCTTCTGCTGCTGGTTGACGAGCGATTGCAGTATCTGCCTTTGCGGCCCCTTGAGACCGGTCAGCTCGGCCAGGAGTATGTCGAGGTAACCCATCGACGCCATCAAGGGGGTGCGGACCTTGTGAGAGATGAGGGATAAGACGCTGCGCGCGAGCACCTCCTCGCGCTTTTCCGAAGTCGCGTCGCGGAACACCCATAGGAACCCGGCCGAGGCGGCCTGCGGGCCCAGGCGGTCCCGGGTCCCCGCCAGGATCAGCAATTGGGGCTCCTTGCGGCTGAACTCGAAATTGGCGCTGCGGCCATCGGCCCGGAAAAGCTCGTCGATGGGCGTTCCCTGGAACCGGGAAAGGGCCTCTTGGATCGTCTTCGGCGCCGACTCCACGGGCGACGCCGAAGAATCGCCGAAGCCGAAGAGGCGGCGCGCCGTCTCGTTGAGCAGCAGGAAGCGCCCCTCGGGATCGGTCAAGGCCATGCCCTCGTGCGTCTCCGAAAATAGGGTCGTCCATTTTTCCTTTTCTTCCTTAATGGCGGCGAAGGCGAGCGCGTTGGCCACGGCCATCTCGTTGAAGGCCCGAGCGAGCGTGCCGATCTCGTCTTGGCTCCTCCATTCCACTTGAGCGCCAAGGTTTCCCCGCCCGATCTCGCGCGCGGCGGAAGCGAGCAGCGGCAAAGGGCGCGTGATCCAGCCCACGATCATCACCGTTCCTACCACCGCCGCGAGAATGGCGACGGCGGTGATTACGAGTATCTGCCGCTTCGAGGAGCGCAGCGCCTCCTCGACCGAATCCCGGGTGAAGCCCATGCGCACGGTCCCCACGCGGCGCTCGCGCACGGCCACGGGAACCGCCAGGTCGAAATACTCGACGCCGTCGGCCGCGCGGTACTGCTGCAGCAGGCTGCCGCGGCTGGCCCTGGCCTTCAAACCCTCGGCGGTTTGGTCGATCTCGCCCACGTGGGCCGGATCGGAATGGGACATGATCTTGCCGTCGGTATCCATTACCTCGGCATAGACCACCCCCTCCTCATTGAGCAGCTCCTGGACGGTGAAATGCAGGGCGAAGGGCTCGAGTTTCGGGAAGATCGCCTCGCGGCAGGAGCGCGAGAAGGCCTCGGCCCGCACCCGCATTTGCCCGATGAAGCCCAGCCGGGCATTTTCCAGGATCCGATGCGCCATCAGTCCGATCACCCCCAAAACCAGCAGGGAGCTCAAGAGCGACAATTTGAACGCGATGCTGCGCAAGGGGTTCTTCATCAGTACAAGACGGCGATCTTAAAGCGCTGGGTGTCGCTGCGGCCCGCATAGGCCTTGCGGATCTGGGCGATATACCCGCCGGGCGCCACTCGGCGGCCCGCGTCGTTGGAGCCGTTCCAAGTCCACACCTGGTTGCCGGCCGCATCCACGCGCCGGGACTCCTCATGCACCAGATCCCCTTGGAGAGTGTAGATGCGCAAGGTGACGTCGGCGGCCTCCTCGAGCGAGAAGCCGATGTTCGTGGGGCCCGTCTGCGGATCGAATGGATTGGGCCAGTTATAGGGCTTGGAAATCCGTGCCGCTTGGGCCGGCACGAAGACGCTCACGGGAGGGCTCGAATCCGAGAAGCTGCTGCTCAAATCGGCGTTGCTCTGCGCCCGGACCCTGGCGTAGTAGGTCCGCCCCGTCGCCAGGCCGGCCACCGTATAACTCAAGACGTTGCCGACGTTGACGCTCGCGAAATCCGCGGTACCCGGGATGGTGCCGATCTCGAAGACGTAGTATTGGATGCCCGAAGCGCTACTGGCCGCGCTCCAACGGAAGGTGGCGGTGCCGTCATAGGAAAAAGGGCTGTCCGCTCTGGGTGCGCCGGGAGGCTGCGGCGGCACGGTGCTCGTCGCGATCGAAAAGGTCTGCGTGAAGGGGGTTCGGATGCCGTCCGAATTGACGGCGCGCACGCGCAGGTAATATACGGTTTCCGGGGTCAGGCCGCCGGGCGAGGAGGACAGGCCCACGACGAAACCCGTCTGCGCCGCGGCGCTGAAATCGGAGACGGTCGACAGCCACACCTCGTAGGTGGTCGAGGAATGGTTTGGCGGTGAGCCCGGGCCCCAATTGAAGGTCAGGCCCGTCTGCTGCACCGCGCTAAAGGTCGAGACCCCCGAGGGCGGGCCCGGCGTGTTGGCCAGGGTGTGGGTTGTAACGACCAAAGATGGCAAGCTGTCTCCCCAATCCGTGAAGGCGGTGATAAAGCGGGAATAGGTGGTGTTCGGGAGCAGGCCCTCTTCGATCACCGACGACACGGTGCTCAGGACGCTTTTTTGCGGGGAGGGCAACGGCGGCAGAGAGGAGGAGGCATGGACATGGAATTCCCGTATCCCCGAAACGCCATCCCCCCAGGCGAGCGAAGAATTCCAACTCCACGTGATCGAGGTGATAAACACGGGGCCGACCGCGACGTTAGAGGGCGAGGACGCGATGATGCCGAAGCTGATCGTCCCGGTGGAACCGTTGTTGACCGTACCCGTGGATTCGAAATTCCCCGTTCCTCCGCCCTTGCCCCCGACGAATCCTATCGCCGTCGATAAGATGATGGAGAAGCTCGAGGGAGAAACGTAATATAACTTTATCCGCCCCCCGGCCCCGCCCCCACCGGGATTGAGAGTGCCCCCCGCAGGAGTTTGAACATGGCCGCCGTTGCCTCCTTTCGCGGAAAGAGAACCGGAGCCGCCAAACCAGGCGTATCCCGGCGCGCGAATGACAATGCCCCCGCCCCCGCCGCCGCCCCCGCCCCCCGGATGATTGCCGACATTTAAATCCGTAGCCGAGGCTCCGGCGGCTCCGTCGGCCAGAACGCTTCCGTTGCCGGCGAACGTAATAGAACTTGCCTCCAAATAAACGCTGGCACCACCCGGTCCGCCCGCGCCGCTCGAGGCATTGGCATTATCGCCGCCCCCTCCGCCGCCGCCGCCGGAACCCATGGCGGCATCGTCGCGGGAAATCGGCAAGGTTACCGTTCCACTTGAAAAATACGCGGCACCCCCGGCCCCTCCCCCACTCCCCCCGCCTTGGCCACCGGAATTGCCGTACCCTCCGCCGCCGCCGCCCTTATACAAAGCGCCGCCGGCGCCCGCCCCCGACGGCCCAGCCCCAAGTCCCGTCGAACCGCTACTGCGTACGCCAGCGGCCCCGCTGGCCCCTCCGCTGCCACCGACAGTTCCGCCCCCGACTCCATTGATAGTGCCGAAAATCGATACCGTGGAGGCATAAATGACAAGCGGCGTGCCCTGATAAACGAAAACCGTTGTCCCCACGCCGATGGAGAACAAGCGTACGTTGGAGAATGTGCCTTGCAAGGTGTCGCCATTGCCGCACGTTTCGGCGGCTCCGCATACCGCCGAACCGTCGCAGATCAAATCCAAGCCCCCACAGTCGCGGCCCGCGATGATGGCCGCCTGCGCGGGCGGGCGCGCCAACAGCAAGAACAGCGAAAGCCAGGCTGTCATCGTGGGGATATTTTCAAGGCGGCGTCGACTTTTTCCTTGAGTTTCCGGGCGTTCTCATCGGCGGGATCCAAGGCGAAAATCTCGTTGAGCCTGGCCTGGGCTTCCTCGTAGCGGGCCTTGAGATAACCGTCGACGGCCATATAGTACTTCTTCTCGATCTGCTTGCGAACCTCCTCCGACAACGGCGCCTTAAGCGTCCTCTGCAACTCGGAGATGCGGGAGCGAACCTCCGTGTTTTGCGGGTCCTCCGACAACACGGCGTCGTAGGCGGCCAAGGCCTTGCCGACCTGCCCCGCGACCATCCAGCGTTCGCCCTCCTCGATCTTGGCCCCGATGAATCGCGTCCTGAGGCCCTCGACATCGCGCGCGGCCCGCGCCAGTTCCGGATCGCCAGGGACCAGCTTGGCGGCGCGCTCCGACTGCTGCAGCGCCTCGCGATAGCGGCCCTTCTCCGCCAAGGCCCTCGCCGAGGCCATGGCCGAGCGCGCCTGCTGGCGGGCGCGCTCGCGCCTTGCCCGCTCGGCCTCGGATTCGACCTGGCCCAAGGCGCGCTCGATCGCGGCGGTCGCCTCCCTCGCCTCGCGATGGCCGGGATCGACGTCGAGCACGTTCTTCCAGTAGGAAAGGCTGGCCACGAGATTGCCCCGGCGCTGCTGCTCGCGAGCCAACAACGCCATTCGCTCGGCGATCTGACGGTTGACGGCCTCCTCCACCTGGGAAAGCACCTCGCGTAGCCGCCGGCCGATGGAAAGGTCGTCGGGGTCCCAAAGCATCGCCGCCTCGAGGTCGCTGACAGCCTTGGAGTAATTATTGCGTTCGAGAGCCGCTTCCGCCTCCGCGCGGTAGGCCCGGGCCAGTCGCTTGGCCTCCTCCCGAGTCAGCTTCTGGATGCCGCGCCGGATGATTTCCTGGAGCTCCTCCGGGGTCTGGCCGAAAGCCAAGCGCAAGCTCATCTGATGGCTCAGGCCCAGATCGTGCAGCAAAATGGCGTAATCTACCTGCGTGTTGCCCCAGCGGAAACCCACCCCGGTCGAGATTCCCTTCTCCTGCATGCCGAGCCTGAGGGCGGCCATGCGTTCGCGCCAGAACTCCACCCCCCCTGAAGCCGAAGGCGACTGTCCCTCGGTGGAAGCGATCCTCGCGGCCGCGACCCAATGGAAACCCTGCGGCGATCCTCCCTCGTAGGCGGCGGAGCCGTCGAAGCGCCGCGGATACGAGATGGATTGGGAGATGAATCGGATCTCGGGCGCCACCGCGTTTTGATACAGGAGTCCCACCCGCAGGCGCGCCAGTGGCCGCGCCTGCGCTCCCAAATCGGCGCCCCAGCCCCCGGCGTTGGCGGTGTCAATCGTCTCGCGCACCCCTTTAAGGGCGAAACCGAGGCTCGTCGGGAAAAACGCCTTAAAGGCCTTGCCCCAAGCGCCAATGAAGGCGGTTTGGGAAACGGAAAAATTACCGGGGCTGTCGGAGGGGCCCGAGCGCCGCTCGAACCCCCCGGAGGACTGCAGGAGGTATCCGGCGCCGAACGCGCCCCATTTCTGGGTGGGGATCGCCGCGGCGGCGACGTCGAAGGCCGTATCTTCGAACAGGATCACATGCGTCGCCGTCAGCTCCGGTTTCTTCAGCGAGGCCAGGCCCGCCGGGTTCCAATAAATGGAGGAGGCGTCGTCGACGACGGCGCCGAAGGCTCCGCCGAGCGCCGACGCGCGGGCCCCGAGCTCCTGCCGGAGGAAGGCTCCCGGCTGGCCGGCGCTCGCGGCCGCCCGCGCCGATAAGGGCGTGCCGACCGACAATACGAACATCAATAAGGAAAATGTATTCCTCAATAGACCAGCTTCTCGGCGCCCGCATATTGTTAAGGGCCCGCGCCGAATTGTCAAGGCGTGACAAAAATCCCATTGACAAAGTTTGACATGGGAACCATCCTATAGGTCGCATCGGAGGCGCATGGCCCGGATACTGAGCATCGAAGATGACGCCGAGCTGCAGCATCTCATCGGCCTGACCCTGCACGGCAACGGCTACGAGGTGCATTACGCCTTCACCGGCAAGGAAGGGTACGAAAAAATCCTTTCCCTCCATCCGCATTTGATCATCCTCGACCTCATGCTGCCTGTCATGAACGGCATCGAGGTCATGAAGGCCCTCAAGGAGAACAAGAGCGTGACCGATATTCCGGTCATCGTCATCACCGCCTTCGGCGACGAAGTCAGCATGCTCGAGCACTCGGTCAAGGCCCTGGGCGCGGTGGAATACCTGCGCAAGCCGATCGAAATGCCCCGTTTGCTCAGCCATATCAAGCGCGTCTTAGAATCCCACCCTACACGCGAGAAGCCTAGCGCGGAGCTAAGAAAAGGAGCGGTTCGGGCCGACCCCCGTTTTAGGACCGTGTGGATCGACGATCGCTTGGTCGCGACTCTATCGGTCAAGCGCTTCGAGCTTCTCAAGGCTCTCATGGAACAGGATGGAGAAATAAAAAAGGATGAATTGTTAAGCAAAATTTCAGATGGAGAGAGCTCGATGTTCGCTCTCGAAAAGACCATACAACGGCTGCGGGAAGATTTAGGGACAGAAAGCAGAAGGATACAGACCACCTTCGGCGGCTACGAATTAATTGGCTGACAACGCCTGACACCATAGGCCTTGATTGTGACGGCAGGCCCCCTTATTCTACCTATTAGCGTTTCTGACAAGACGCTGACATGCCTCCATTACGAACGCTTAAAGGCATTCTTTTGTGCGCGGCGTTGGCCCTGCCGGCCAAGGCCGAGTCCGCGTTTTCCTCACTCACGCCTTTGCCCGACGGCTATTTCGGGCATAGTCTGGCGGCCGCGCACGGCTTCTTATACCACTGCGGTGGCCTAAGCTCCAGCAACGGCATTGGCGACGGGGACAAGGTTTATTACGCCAAAATATTGGCCCCGGGGAAGATCGGACCTTGGCTCCAGGGCCCTGCCTTGCCCGAGCCTGCGTTTTTTCACGCCGGCGCCGCCTGGAACCGGACATTGTACGTGCTGGGGGGCTATCATTTCCGAGACGGCTTCACGGTATCCGGCTCCGTTTACTACTCGAATCTCAACGAAGACGGCAGTCCGGGACCGTGGCACGCGACGGCCTCGCTGCCCGAAGGATTATTCCTCCACAGCGCCGCCGTATGGAACGGCACGCTGTACTTGACCGGTGGCTGGAGCGACGGCGGCCTGCTCAACAGCGTTTATTCGGCGGCAATCCGCGAAGACGGCAGCCTAGGTCCCTGGACTCCGCAAACGCCCCTGCCGCAAGGCGTCTACGCGCATACCACCGTGCAGGACGGGACGATCTATGTGATCGGAGGGGCGATCCAAAACGGCACCCAGATCCACAACGGCGTCTATTTTTCGAAGATCAAGGCCGACCGCAATTTGTCCGAGTGGCAGAGCGGCACGCCGTTGCCCGAGGCGATAGCCAATCATATCTCGGCCGTCATCGGCGGCCGCGTCTATGTCGCCGGAGGCTGGACCGGCGCCCAGCCGACCGACGCGGTCCGCACGGCGCCGATACTCGCCGACAAATCCCTCGGCGACTGGCGCGAGGAGTCGCCGTTGCCGGTTAAGCTGTACTACCACGCCGGCGCCTCCGCGGACGGAGTACTCTACCTCAGCGGAGGCAATGACACCAATCAGCCAGTAAGCGCCGTCTACTCCTTCGTCGCGCCGGCGCCGCCCCCGCCGCCGCCAATCGCCGATCGCCTGCCTCCGCGCACGAACCTGGAGGTCGGCACGCCCCTGTTGGCCTCGGCCCCTCCGATCATTTCTCCTGAGACATTGCTGTCGCTCAGCGCGCAAGATGATCGTGATACGGTAGGTGACGGCCTGGGCCTCGGCGTGCAGTCCTCCCAATTCTCGATCGACGGCGCCGCCTTCGCCGAGTACGCCTCCCCCCTATCGATTGAATCCGACGGCGCACACGAATTACGGTATTTCAGCGTCGACAAGGCCGCCAATTCCGAGCCGGTGAAGGCCTGGGCCTTCCAGGTCGACGCGACAGCGCCGCAGACGACCCTACAGGTGGGCAGCCCGGTGATCTCGCTCTTCGGGATCGATCTCATCTCGACGAAGACCCCGCTGACACTCTCGGCCGTCGATCCCGTGGTCAATGGAACGGCCTCCGGGGTGGACATCATCCGCTACAGCCTCGACGATGGAACCGAGACGACCTATGCCGGCCCATTTTCCCTCCCGGAGGGCTGGCATACCCTGAGCTTCGGCGCCACGGACCGTATCGGCCATCGCGAAGGCCGGCAAACGGCGACCTTGCTCGCCGGCTCCCTTCTGGAAGACTCCATCGCCGGAATCGATTCGATCCGTCTCTCGGGCGGCGCCTCGTTGACGGGAACGGCGCGGACCAACGGGACCTTGACCCTCGAGGGTCGCTCGACGGTCAACGGCGACGCCTATGCGATGGCGGCCAGCGTCACGGGCAAGAGCGAAATCAAGGGGACCCTGCGCCAAGGGGCCGCGACCCTACCCTCCTCGTTGGACCTAACGGCGTTCCGCGCCTGGGCCGAGGCGCATCATGACAACGCACGGATCGCCGATCATCTCGCGGGCGGGACTCTCGCGCTCGATGGCAAAACGCGGCTGATCCTGCCGTCCGGCAGCTATTTCCTCTCGGGGCTCAAGCTCTCCGGCGGCGCGGAGCTGGAAATGTCTGGAACCGTGCACATTTTCCTCACGGGAGCTCTAGACATCAGCGGCGACGGCGCCTTGAACGCCTCGGGAGACGCCAATTCGCTATGGATTTTCTCCGACCACGGCCAAGCGTCGATCGCCGGGAAGGGCCGCGCCGCCCTCCATCTCTACGCCCCGAACGCGGACATATCCATCACGGGTAGCGGGCAGATGGCGGGGCGCCTGCTCGGCAAAAGCGTCTTTCTCGCCGGCCGGGCCAGCCAGCCCTCGATGACGGCTCTGGCACCAGTCGAGCATCGCCCGGGCGCCGCCCAAAAAATTCGCGCCCCCAAACCGGTCGCCAAAGCCTCCTCGGCCGCTTCCTCGGTCAAGGCCTCGGCGCTGCCGGCGCTGCGCTTTGGCGACGGCTCGGCCTTCTCCCTCGTCCACGCCGGCGGCAGCGCCGTACGTTCCCATCTGCGGCACGGGGTGGTCATTCCCGAGGGAGCCCTCCGAGCCCCCTCCGTAGCCATCTCCGTGGCTAAGGAAAACGCCGCCGCCGCAGAGCTCGAGCGCCGGCGCGCGGCGATGTCCGCGCGCTCCCTCGTCGAAGTGGGATCTCCAGTTTCCTACGGCCCGGAAGGGACTCGCTTCTCCAAGCCGGTCACCTTGGAGCTGGCCTACGAGCGCGCCCGACTTCCGGCGAATGTTTCCGAGAACCAACTGGCCGTGCATTACTGGAATCCGGCGACCGGCCAGTGGGAGGCACTCCCCTCGCAGGTGGACGCGCAGGCCCAGATCGTGCGCGCCCAGACGGATCATTTTTCGACCTATCAATTGTTGGCGGGCGGCAAGCCCTCCGCCTCCTCCTCCGGGCTCAGCCTCGGCGAGACCTACGTATTCCCCAACCCCGCGCGGGGCGGCGAGTCCCCGAAATTCCATATCGAATCCTCGGCCGACGCCGTGGATATCCGCGTTTTCGACGTATCCGGCGAGGTGAAGTACAACGTCAGCATCGGCAATCCGCCGGCGTCGCTCGAGCACACCTGGGACATCTCGGGGGTGGGAAGCGGCGTCTACTCCTACGTCGTGACCGCCCGCAAGGACGGGCAAGGGGCCCTGCGTAAAACCGGCAAACTGGCGGTGATCAAATGAGGGGCCTGGGGCCGGCGTTTCTGGCGCTCCTGCTTCAGGCCGGCACCGCCCGAGCGGCCGAGACGGCCTCTTTCCTCAAACTTACGCCCGGCGCGCGCGCCGTCGGACTTGGCGACGCCTTCACCGGCGCGGCCGACGATTTGAGCGCCCTGCACTTTAATCCCGCGGGACTGGCCCAACTTAGCTCGAGAGAGGCCGGCTTCACCCATGCCGAGCTCTTCCAAGGCGCTCGATTCAACGCTTTGAGCTATGCGCACCCGAGCGGCCGCGGCACCTGGGCCGCCGGCCTGCTCCATCTCGCCCAGGACGGCATCGAGGGCCGCGATTCCAACCGCAATCCCACCGGCTCCTTCGGCGCCTCCGATACGGCCGTCCAATTGGGCTACAGCCGGGGCATCGGCGGGCGCTCCGTCATGGCGGGCCTTTCGGTCAAATATATCGAGAGCCGCCTGGCCGACGCCTCCGCCCGGACCGTCGCCTTCGATCTGGGCTATTTGCAGCGCGTCTCGGGGCCGCTATCCTTGGGCGCCGCCGTGCTCAACCTCGGGCCGGGCATGCGCTACCTCGACGAGACCCAGAGCCTTCCGCTCTCCGTGGCTTTCGGCGCGGGCCTGCGGCTGATCGGCGCCATGCTGCTGACGGCCGATTACCGGCAGCGTCCCGAGACCGGGAAATCCTCCATCAGCGTGGGCACCGAATACACCGTATTCTCGTCGCTGGCGCTGCGGGGCGGCTATCTGTCTAGGATGCAGAGCCCCTCGGCCGGCGGGGGCTCGGCGCTGGGTACCCAGGGGCTCGGGATGGGCTTCGGCGTCAAAATGCGCCGCGGCAGCCTCGATTACTCCTTTTCCCCCTACGGCGAGCTGGGGCATGCCCAGCGCATCTCGCTTTCGTCGCGTTTTTGAACGAAAATTGACAGTCCCGGCGGCTTCTGTTATACTGCCTTCGTGCCAGCCAAAACGGCCGAACTTTCCGTCGGCGACCCCGCCCCGGACTTCTCCCTTGTCGACGAGCAGGGCCAGACCCATTCCCTGGACGGTTACCGGGGGAAAACCGTCATCCTATATTTCTACCCCAAGGACATGACCTCCGGCTGCACGGCGGAGGCCTGCGATTTCAGGGACAATTACAATAAATGCGCCCGCAAAGGGGCCTCCATCCTCGGCATTAGCCCCGATGACGCGAAGAGCCACTTGAAATTTGCCCAGAAGTACAAGCTTCCCTTCCCTCTGCTTTGCGACACGGAAAAAGCCATGTGCAAGGCCTACGGAGTGTGGAAGGAAAAGTCCATGTACGGCCGCAAATACATGGGCGTGGAGCGCTCCACATTCGTCATCGCCCCCGACGGGCGGTTGAAGCAGGTCCACCGCAAGGTGAGCGTTCCCGGCCACGTCGAGGCCGTGCTGGGAGGGCTTTGATGCCCGCGCCGCAAAACGCCGCGCGCCGAGCCGCCCTCGTCAAGGGCGCCTCGAAGGCCAAGATCAAGGCCTTGGTCAACCTCTCGGCCTGCACGGGGTGCGAGGTCTGCATCGCGGTATGCCCCGTTCCCGACTGCATCGAGAAATTCGGCGAGGATCCCACCAATTTCGGCGTCTACGTCAATTACGACATCTGCATCGGCTGCCAGCTCTGCGCCAAGGACTGCCCGTGGGATACGATAAGGATGGTACCGACGCCAAGCGTAGCGGGACATCAAACCTCGCTCGATTCCCAGCCTAACCATGAGCACGCCGTGTTCCAGCGGCCGGAGCTCGTGCCCGAGGAAATCCGCGGCTTCGTCGACAAACCGCCCTTTTCCGACCCCGCGGCGGCTCCGCTCTTCCAAAAGCAGAACCCCCAAGTCCCCAACATAATGGGCCCGAAGTAGGCCCACGTTGCCCCACGTCCCGTCTTTTCTCATGTGGCCCCACGAGGAGTGGCGGGGGCGAATTCGTGCCTGCAACGGAGTGCTGGCATTGAGGGACCCGAAGAAGATTCAAGGTTTTGATCAGGAGTTGGCCCAGATTTTGAAGGAACGGTTTCCCTTGGAGCCATGAGGGCGTTGCTTTGCGCTGCCGCGCTCATTTTCGGAGAGCCGATCCTGGTCCATGCGGTCGCCATCGATGTCCATCTGCATGCCTTCAGCGGGAAATCCTGGGGCAAGCGGGTCACGGGGCCGGATATCATCCGAGAACTGGATGCCGCCGGAATTGATCGCGGCATCGTCATCTCGGCTGGGTATTTCGGTGGCTTCAGGAGCCTGGTATTCGGTAGGTCTCGCAAGAAAGTCGAATTGGAGAACGATTATATCGCGGAGTTGGTTAAGGCCCATCCTTCGCGGCTGGCCGGCGCATGCGGTGTCCACCCATTCGATGAATGGGCTGAAGCGGAGTTGCTGCGGTGCGCCAAGGAGCTTGACTTCAGGGCAGTGAAGGTCCATCCCAATGCGCAGCGGATCGATATCATGGATGAGGAGCAGAGGTCCAAGCTGCAAGGATTCCTCGCCAGAGCGGGGCAATTGAACATGGTAGTGCTCATGCACGCCTATGGGAAGCCTTTGGAGTTCAACAAGGAGCTTTACAGGATGGCGGCGACAATGCCGGAAACGGCATTCGTATTTCTCCATGCCTTTGGGAGTGACTTGACGGCGATGGTGCGTGAGGTCTCGCAAGGCAGGCTGCCCAAGCCCGCCAACATCTTTATCGACATAAGCGGCACGGTGCAGGAAGCAAAAGGCCAGAAGGCGCTTGCCTCGGCTATTCGGGAGCTTGGGGTCGACCGCATCCTTTTCGGCTCAGACTTTCCGGTTTTCAAGCCGGCGGCCGGCCTGGAGGTGTTGCGGAAGCTGCCGCTCACACCGCGAGAGATCGAGCGAATTCTATCGAACGCGGGCCCTTTCTCAGTTCGACGAATTTCAGGCGCTTCCTGGAAAGCCTTCTCGGACCGCATGACCGATCTATTCCGCGCCGGGAAATACGCGGAGGCCGCTCAGGTCGGCGAAAACGCGGTGAAGGCGGCCGAGGACTCCTTGGGTGGCAACGACCTAAACGTGGCCGGCGCTCTTGAGCGTCTGGCCATGAGCTATTTCGCCCAAGGGAAGTTCGCGGAGGCAACCCCGGTGGCGCGTCGGGCGCTCTTGATCTATGAATCCAAAGTTGGAAAAAACGCCCGCGAGATCGTGGACCCAGCGAAGATCCTTGGCGCGATCTATCTTATGCAGGGTGACCTAGACCAGGCCGAGCCGCTCCTTGAGCGCGCCGTAAGGATGTCCCGCAAATTTTTCGGAAAGCGGCACGTCGAGACGGCCAAGCAGCTCGGCAACCTGGGTGCGCTCTACATGGCCCGGAAAAAACCCGCGAAGGCGAGGCGCCATTTCGAGGAGGCGCTGGCGATTTGGGGCGATAAGCCTGACGCGGTCTATGGGGCGATGACCATGGTTAATCTTGGCAAGATTCGCGCGGATGATGGCGACTTGGACGGGGCGGATGCCCTATTTCGGAAGGCTTTGGCCCTGCGCGAGCAGGCCTTCGGCCGGGAGCATCCTCAGACAAAAAACATCGCGGACAGCTACGCCCAGTTTCAGCAGAAGGGAGGGCTCGCGCCCTAAGTTGAAACGAACACTGGACAAAATATAACCTATCTGTTATATTATAAATGAGCTTCCTGAAGATATGCTACTACCCAGAAGGCAAGTCAGGTCCAGTCAAGGACTTCTTGGACGAATTGGCGGCACAGCGTCTAGGGGCTTATGTAAAGCTGGCCCTAGATTTGGAGATCCTGGGAGCCGAGGGCCTAAGGTCGAAGCAAATTACGATACGGCCCTTGGGCCAGGGCTTATGGGAGCTCAAGAGGTTGTTTGAGGGAATGCAGTACCGGATATTCTTCTGCGTGGAGAAGGGATGCGCTTGGCTCTTGCACGCGATCGAGAAGAAAAGCGCCAAGACGCCGTTGGATGATATGAGGCTGGCCAGAAAACGAATGAGGGGAATATGAGAAAGGTAACTCAAAGCGGATTCGACGCCCATCTTCAGGAGATGCTGGCGAAAAACCCCAAATTAGCCGAGGAATACGCCAAGCAGTTCGCGGAGCTTCCCCTGCCTACGCAGCTCTCGGTCATGCGGCGCAGGAAGTGGCTGTCGCAGAAGGCAGTGGCCAAGGCGCTCCGCGTCAAACAGCCGCATGTGGCCCGTATGGAGAGTCCTGGCCACGATCCCAGGCTATCCTCAGTTGTCAGCCAGGCCAGGGCCCTTCATTGCCATTTGATGGTGGTCCCAGATGAGCTTCTGGCGAAGGTCGCCCATCTCGTGGCTGCTGAGCAACAGGTGTATGGGAGCCGCTGATGGCCTGTGGTAGCAAAACTGCAACCGAAATGGAGCTAGTGTCGATGAGAACGTATTGTCCGTTGGACACCATCAGGATGGTGCCCACCGCAACTGTGTCCGGACACACCACAAGCCTAGACTCCCAACCCAACCACGAATACGCTGTCTTCTCGCGCCCTGACCTCGTTCCCGAGGAAATCCGCGGCTTCGTCGACAAACCGCCCTTTTCCGACCCCGCGGCGGCTCCGCTTTTCCAAAAGCAGAACCCCCAAGTGCCAGGGATGATGTCGCCAAAGTAGTTCGGAACCCGTCGAAATTCTTCTATCAGAATTCTTCTTGACAAAATGTAATGCATACCATACAATCGATTATGTAAGGCTTGCTTTATATGTCTAATAAGATCCGTAATCAAGTGCGCGAGCTGCGTACGCGCGCCGAACTAACCCAAGAGCAGTTGGCTTGGAAGGTGGGCGTGACTCGCGTAACAATCAACTGCCTCGAAAACGGCGTCTATCTACCCAGCATTGAGCTCGCACTCAGACTGGCCCGCTTCTTTCGGCGTCCGGTGGAGGAGATCTTTATAATGGAGGAACAGTGATGAAAAAAATCGCTCTCAAGGTTCGCAATCTCACCCTGCTTTACCTAAAGTGGGCATGGCCTATTTTGCTGACTGATATCGCCCTTGAAACCTGGGCTGGTCCGCCGGCCGCGCCTTGGCGCTCCTTCCTCAACAGCGCCGCCTTCATATGGATACTTTGTTCTCCGATCGCACCGCTTACATTCCTATTCGACCGCGATCGTCGCGAGCGATTTATGGCGCGTCTATGCGGGCTGCGTGAAGGGGATGAGCGTGAGCGCGCGGTAACTGGCGAAGCGGCGCGTGCGACCCTCCTATTTGGCCTATCTTTACAGACAATTCTCCTGGTTCTGAGCTTGGTCAGCGTGCGTTTGTCCTGGGACCCCGGCGCGGCGAAAGGAGAGAAACACGGGCTGTTGTCGGTGGGAATGGGGTTTTCGTCATCGCGTCATCTTGACCCATTTGGAACTCCTCCAGAAAAGCGACGGGCGACTCTCAGTCTCGGCGCGGTTGATCCTAAGGAAAGCGAGATTGATATAGCCGGCGGCTTCCTTTTGGCGCCGTCTACGTTCCCGGTGCTAGCGCTTATCATCTTGATCCAATTGGCGGCCTTTAAGGTTTTTGCCATGCGCCGGTATGAAGGGATCGAATTGGTAGAATACCTAGCTCACGCGCGCAAAAAATGAGCCCGGCCAGGCCGTTAAGCGATGGGCCGCGCTTTTTGCCGCTCACGCCGGCGCGCTGGCCGGATTTAGAAGAGCTCTTCGGCGAGCGCGGAGCCTGCGGAGGCTGCTGGTGCATGTGGTGGCGCCTGCCCAGATCCCAGTGGACGGCGCAAAAGGGCGATAAGAACAAAAGGGCCTTCAAGAGTATCGTCGCTGCGGGAGAACGCCCCGGCATTATCGCGTACGTAGGTGGACAGCCGGCGGCATGGTGCGCCGTAGGCCCCCGTCAAAGCTTTCCGGGCCTCGAACGGTCCCGGACCCTCAAGCCCCTCGATGATAAGCCGGCCTGGGCCGTGACATGCTTCTTCGTGAGCAAGCCCTTCCGGGGCCGAGGCTTGAGCGTCAAGCTACTGGAAGCAGCCAAAAACTTCGTGCGGGAAAGAGGCGGCCGCATCCTGGAGGGCTATCCCATGGAACCAAAGTCCGGCCGCCTGCCCGAGGCCTTCGCGTGGACCGGCCTCGCTTCGGCGTTCCGGAAGGCGGGTTTCAAGGAAGCGGCGCGCCGGGGCTCTCGCCCTATCATGAGATGCCATTTGCTTACATTCCGGCCATGAAGGCAAAGCTGCTCTTCGTATGCGTCGAGAACGCCGCTCGCAGCCAGATGGCCGAGGGCTTCGCCAAACATCTCGGCAAGGGTCAAATCGACGCCTGGAGCGCTGGCTCCAAACCCTCCGGAGAAATCAATCCCGCGGCCGTCGAGGCCATGAAAAGCCATGGGATCGACATCAGCGGACAACGCTCCAAGGGCCTTTCGGAATTGCCGAAGCTGCCATGGGACTACGTGATCACGATGGGCTGTGGCGACGCCTGTCCATTGACACCCTCGAAAGCCAGGCTCGACTGGAACATCCCGGACCCGAAGGGACGGCCGCCGGAAGAAGTCTTGCGCATCTCAAAACAAATCGAGGAGCAGGTGCGCCTCCTTCTAGCACGGATGGCCTAAAATCCCTTTTTGATATAATTTTCTTTTCCATGACGGCCCGCGATTTAGGCGTCCATATCGCGCTGGCGGCCCTCTACTTCGCGGCGGGCAAGCTTGGCTTAAGCCTAGCCTTCATCCATCCCAGCGCCACCGCTGTCTGGCCTCCGACGGGAATCGCGCTCGCGGCCCTGATCCTCATGGGAAGGCGTTTCTGGCCGGGAATTTTCGCCGGCGCCTTCATCGTCAACGCCACGACGGCCGGCAACGCCGCCACCTCGCTGGGCATCGCCGCGGGAAACACCCTCGAGGCCCTATTGGGCGCGGCCGTGATCGAACGCTTCGCCGGTGGAAGGGAGGCCTTCGATTCCCCGAGGCGCTTTTTCAACTTCGTTTTGGCCGGTACCGTTTGCCCGGTCATCAGCGCCACCATGGGAACCGGCAGCCTCTGGCTGGGCGGGTTCGTCCCTCACGCCGAATTCCTCTCCGTTTGGACCACCTGGTGGCTGGGCGACGTGTCGGGAGCGCTGCTCATCGCCCCGCTGATCATACTATGGGCCAATGAGCCAACACTCTCCTGGAGACCACTCCAATGGTTTGAAGCCGCCTTGATCCTGGCGGCGACAGGGGCGGTCGCTTGGATCGTGTTTTGGAACCCGCCCTTTTTTTCCTTGGCCTACCTGAGCGTCCCCATCCTGGTATGGACCGCTTTTCGCTTCGGCAGGCGCGAAACGGCGGTCGTGCTCTGCCTGCTGCTCGGCCTGGCCCTAGGGGCGACGCTCAACGGACGCGGGCCATTCGCCGCGGACACGCCCCACCACTCGCTGCTGCGCCTGCAACTGTTCATGGCCATCATCGCCCTGACCAAGATGAGCCTGGCCATCATCATATGGCGGAACCTGCAGGTCGAGAACGCGCTGCGGCGGGCGCATGAAGAGCTCGAGGAACGCGTGAGGCAACGTACGCAGTCACTGCGGGAAAAATCGCTGGCACTGGAGCGCTCCAACCAGGACCTGCGCGAATTCGCCGCGGCCGCCTCGCATGACCTCCAGGAGCCCCTGCACAAGATCGCTAATTTCATCGAGCTTTTCCGCCAGAAATACTCCGGGAGGATAGACGCGGAGGCCGACCAGATTATCGGCTACGTGGTTGATGGCGCCTCGAGGATGGAGCGCCTCATCCGGGACCTGCTAAACTATTCGCGGGTAGGGCAGGCCGAGCTGGCCATGGCTCCTGTAGACATGAACGAGGCCTTAGACCAAGCCGAATCGAGCCTCGAGATATCCATCCGCCAATGCGGCGGGCGGGTCACGCGCGATCTACTGCCTAAAGTGCTGGCCAACGAGACCCATATGGTACAGCTGTTCCAAAACCTCGTAGGGAACGCCATTAAGTTCCGGGCGGAGCAAGCGCCCCTCGTCCACGTTTCCGCGAGGCACAGAAACGGGGAATGGATATTCTCGGTGTCGGACAACGGGATCGGGATAGAGCCCAAATACGCCGAGCGCATCTTCGGCATATTCCAACGCCTGCACCCGCGCTCGCGCTATGGGGGCACAGGAATCGGCCTGGCCTTATGCCGCAAGATACTCGAGCGACACGGTGGAAAAATCTGGGTGGAATCCGAGCCTGGGAAAGGCTCGACCTTCCGCTTTACCCTGCCTTTTTCGGGGTCTTCGCCGGCGGGCTCGCGGGCGCTTGCGCCGGCTTCGCCGTCTCCGGACGCTGGGCGATAGCATCGACGGTAAATTTGGCTCCCTTGACCTCACGATCGGAAACGCGCTCCAAGTACTTGCACGTCTCCACGTCGAGCCGTATGCGGTCTCCCTCCTCTATGAACTGGGGGACCATGACGGTAAAGCCGTTCTCGAGAACGGCTTCCTTAAGCGTCGAATCCGAGCCTCGAAGGCCGGCGCCGGTGCTCGAGACCGTCAGCTCGACGACCGGCGGAAAGAGCACGGATAGCGGTTTGTCCTCGTAGAATTCCAGCTCGCAGACGTCGTTTTCCTTCAGGAACGGAGCCGCCGGTCCCACGGCATGCTTCGGGATGATGATCTGATCGTAGGACTCGGGGTTCATGAAGCAGAAATTATCGCCGTCGCGGTAGAGCATCTGCATCTTGGTTCGCGTGACTGAGATGTCTTCGATCTTGTCCTCTGGATTCAGGCGTCGCTCGATTACGTGGCCGGTGGTCAGATTGCGCAGCTTGGCGTGTACCATTGAGCCGGCCTTGCCGCCGCCCGCGTGTACGAGCGATTCAACCACCTTGTACAATTCCTTCTCGAAACGGATCACGTTGCCCATCCTCAAAGTAGACGCTGCGATCATAAGACCTCCAGTGGATGCCTGGCACCATTATAAAATATAACGCTTCGATGACTCTTTACGGGCTGCTGCGGTACTTCCTGAAACTCGGAGCCGTAGGCTTCGGGGGCCCCGTACCTCTCGTCGGCTACATGAAGCGCGACTTGGTGGATGAACGGCGCTGGTTCACCGAGGACGATTTCAGGCAAGGGCTGGCCCTCTCTAAACTTTCGCCCGGGCCTTTAGCCACGCAGCTAGCGATGTACTTCGGATACGTCGCCGGCGGCGTGCGAGGAGCCACCGGTGTGGCGATCGCCTTCCTGCTGCCCTCGTTTTTGATCGTCCTGGCCCTGGCCAAGGTCTATACTGCCTACGGGGGATTGGCCTGGATGCGCGCCCTCTTCTACGGCGTCGGCGCCGCCCTCGTCGGAGTCATCGCCCGTTCAGCCTACCGCCTTACCACCACCGCCCTGGGAGGACGACGCCTATTGTGGGCGCTCTACGCGACAATGGCATTGAGCACGATCGTAACCCGAAGTGAACACATTATCCTGTTCGTGATGTGCGGGCTCGTTTCCCTGATGGCCTACGCCTCCCCGGGTTTTTCGGCTCGGCCACGCGAGGCGGCGCTGCCTTGGTTGATCCTTCTATACTTCGGGAAGGCGGGCTTCGTGGTCTTCGGCAGCGGATTAGCCATCATTCCCTACCTTTACGGCGGCGTGGTCGAGCAATACGCCTGGCTTACCCCCGAGCAGTTCCGCGACGCGGTGGCCGTGGCCATGATCACCCCGGGACCAGCGCTCATTACCGTGGCCTTTATCGGTTACCTGGTCGCGGGGTTGTCCGGAGCACTGCTCGCCTCCCTCGGCGTGTTCTTGCCCGTCTATTTGATCGTGGTGCTTTTCGCTTCCTGGTTCAGGCGGCATGCGGAGCATCCCCGGCTCAAGGCTTTCGTCGACGGGGTGACCGCGGCGGCGCTGGGGGCGCTGGCGGGCGGCGTCGCGCTGCTAGCCCGGACTTCGTTGACGGACCCAAGCACCGTATTCATCTGCGCCCTAACGGTACTCGTATCGGCAAAAAGCAAATTGCCCGACCCTCTCCTCCTGGCGTTGGCCGGAGCGGCAGGATTGATTATTTATTAACGGAATTGCCCTTAACTCAGGCGGGGGCCAGCCGCTCGAGCAGCTCCATGACCCTCGGCTCCCGCCCGCGCAGCACCCTTCTCAAGCGCTCATCGAGCGCCGCCCAACGGGCGTCGCCCGCCGGCCAGCCCGCCACCTTCCTGAGCCGGCGCAATGTCGCGGGGTCTCCGAGGCTCTCCAGGGGAATGCGCGCCCATAGCTCGCGCGCGCGCTGAAAATCGCCGCGCTCGTAAAAGATGTTGCCCAGGTAGGAAAGCGCCTCGACATTGGCCGGATCGATGTCCAGCGCCCGGTACAGGATACGGATGGCGGCGGCGGCCCGGCCGAGGCGGTGATTGCAGACCCCGAGGCCTATGAAAGCCCGCGCGCAGCCGGGCTGCCAACGGGCGGCCAAGGCGTGGCAGCGCGCGGCCTCCATCAGCAGTCCGTGCTTATAAACAGTTTGGCCCAAACGGTTGGCTAACTCCGAGCTGGGTTCCGTCCTCAAGGCCTGCCGAACGCAATCGACGGCCGCCTCGGCGCGTCCAAGGTTTAGATACGCCTCGGCCAGGCCGTGCAATAGATCACCGCCACCGCCGTGCCTGGCGTAGAGATCCTCCAGGATGGAGCAGGCCTCCGGATAATCCCCCATGTTGAGATGGCCCATCGCGGCCCCCAAAAGCAGGTCGCGGTCGCCGGGAAAACGAACGGCCCCTTCTTGAAAACAGCGCAAGGCTCGGGCAAAATCGCCGCGGCCGTAAAACGTCAAACCCTCCTCCTCGTACTGGTCGCTGGTCTTGCATTCCATGGCGGCCTCCCGATGTTCGAGCGCCTTTTGGGCGCCTGTATCGACCTTTCTGTTGCTCAATTCTCTGGAAACAAAGACCCCGGTCCTGCATGCACGATAGCCGCACGGACTAGGGTCTGCTCGCTCCGGAATCAACCGTTCCGGCCCGACATCTTTAGTATGGCAGCAGCGCGCTACTTTGTCAAGGACTTCGGCGAGAGCCGAAATATGAGCGTTTGGGCGTCCTCGTGCACCACCGGATATCGACGGTAAAAGAAGGAAGCGATCGGCGATTTCCTATCCAGAAAAGGGCCCTTTTTCTCGGTGAACAGGAATTTCGCCCCGCGGGGAATGAGCTCCTCGACCTTGTACAGGCTGCCTTCTCCCAGCTCCTCGAGATCCCACGCCCAGCCGCGGCGCCCCAAATAAAACAGGGGGACCGAGGAGGCACGCTCGTTGCAGAAGAACAGGTCTCCGGGGGCGCTGATGCGATCGGTGACGGGCTTGAGGGCCAAGAGATACGGGAAATTGATACGGTACCAATGCCCGATCCGGAAGGCGGCGTTGACCGGCATCGCGGCGACGAGCAGGAAAAGCAGCCAGCGGCGAGTATCCTTGTATCGCTCCAGTAGGCGGTCGAACCCCAAGCCTATGATCGCGGCGTTGACCGGGACCCAGGACAGGGCCGTATATTCGTGGTGGAAGGCGTAGCCCCCGCAGGCCAAAAGGCCCGCCAATACGCAGGCCCACCACGCCCCCAAAAACCAAGGCCCGGCCGCGACCAAGGTCCAGGCGCCAGCGGCAAAGAAAAGCGCGCCGGGATACGTCCAGCTGAGCTCGACCTGCCTGGAGAAGAGCTGATAGAAAAAGAAATAAGGGAGCCGCTCATAATTGAGCAAGTTCCAATAAGCGCTGCCCTTGGTGGGCACGACATAGACGCCCAAGCTGGCGTACTTATACCAGGCGAATACCAGCAGCGGGACCACGATCAAGAACGACCAAAATCCCGCCTGGCGCAGACAGGCCGGCCCTCTCCGGGCCCAAGCCAGCGCCGCCACGACGCCCAGCAGGTAAGCGTAGGGCAGCTTATGGCCTATCGCTAATATCGCGGCGGCCGCGGCGACGGCCCACAACAAGGGTCCGTAGCCGGCGAGCCAGCGGTCGAAGGCCCACAAGCAAGAGACCACGCACAGCAAGGCGAAGGCCTCGGGCTGCACCGTCCTTCCGAAGAAAATCTCGACCGGCATTAGACCAAAGAAGATAGAAGCCCAAAAAGCCGCGCGGGTCGGCAGCCATCCCAAGGATGGGCCCGATTTCTCCAAAAAGCGGAAAAGAACGACGGCCGTCAGCGCCGAAAAAAAGGTGGATAGCAGCCGGCCCCAGATCTCGCGAAGCCCGAAGAGCGGCCAGAACAGGCCCACAAGCCACATATACACCGGCATCTCGGTGGCCGCGCGACCGCTGTCGGCGCCGCGCCAATCGATGCGCGGGCGCAGCAACGGCAGGCCATCCTCGTGGAAGTTTTTCGCGATCGCCGCCGTGTTCGCCTGCCGGTGGTAATGGTAATCCAGCACGGGGGCGGAGATACCCTTGAGGTGGGGAACGACCGAGGCCAGCAGTATGGCGGCGTAGAGAAGCCATCGCTGCGGCATGCGAAAGTTTCGCAATTTCTCCGGATAGGGTCAAGCCGGGCCGCCTTGACCCACCAGGTCAAAAATAACAGAATATCCAGGTTTTATGAGCACTTTTGAAATCGGCTCGCCCGAACATAAGCGCCTGCCAAGGAGACAAAACCCGATGATTCGATTAGGTCTGACCTTTCTGCTCGTCGCCCTGACTGCGCCCGTGAAGGCGCAGGAAGCCGAACCGAAAAGCGAGGATCAGAAGGTCTTCTACCTGCTGGGTGCCTCGTTGGGGCAGAACCTATCGATCTTCTCTCCATCGAGAGCGGAGCTCGGCTTCGTCAAGCAAGGGCTCGATGATTACATCGAGGGCAAGAAGCTCAAGGTCGATCCCGCCGTCTATAATCCCAAGATACGGGCCCTGGCCGAGAAACGGCAGGCCTCGAAGGCTGCCGTGGAAAAAAAGAAGGGCGCCGAGTACGCCGCCGCGGCCGCCAAGGAGAAGGGCGCGGTGAAGGAGAAGTCGGGCCTGGTTTTCATCCCGCTCGTGGAGGGAAAAGGGAACAGCCCGAAGGCCAGCGACCGCGTGAAGGTCCATTACGAGGGCACGCTGGTCGATGGAACGGTTTTTGACAGCTCGGTCAAACGCGGCACGCCGGCCGAGTTTCCCTTAGGCGGCGTTATCCCGTGCTGGACCGAGGCGGTACAGAAGATGAAGCCCGGAGGGAAGGCGAAGCTGATCTGCCCTTCCTCGATCGCCTACGGGGACTCCGGCCGCCCGCCTCAGATTCCCGGCGGAGCGACCCTCGTATTCGAAGTGCAGCTGCTAGAAATCCTTAAGTAGAATTCCAAAAACGGCGACTTTTACGCGCCTCGGGCGCGTGACTCGCCGCGCTTCGCGCGACGAGTTCGAGGTTCCTCACGAGAATTCCGCGCTCAAAGCGCGCAGAAGCTGCCGTTAACCCAGCTGCTTGAGGGCTTCGATGCGCTTGTCAAGCGACGGATGGCTGGCGAAGAGCCGCGCGAGGATTCCCGGCGAGCCCCCGTTGATCTTAAAGCTCGCCAAGGCGGCCTGCCGGTTGTCGACGACGTCCTTGTATTCCTTCAAGGACTCCAGGGCGTGGATCATGACCGGGGCACCCAGCATGGAGGCCGAGCCGCGATCGGCGCGGTACTCGCGCACGCGCGAGAAATAATAGACCATGGGGGCTGCCAGCAGCATGAAGACGGTCTCGAAAAGCGAGATCAGCATGTACTGGGCGAAATAACCCAGCCCCCCGCCTCGCCCTTCCTGGTCGCGGCTGCGCAGCATGTTGTCGATGGCGAAGGTGGCCACGCGGGCCGCGAAAATCACGAAGGTATTGACCACGCCCTGGATCAATGTCATCGTCACCATGTCTCCATTGGCGATATGGGAGACCTCGTGGCCGAGCACGCCTTCCACGGCGCGCCGGTCCATGGCGCGCAGAAGCCCGTCGGAAACGGCAAGCAGCGAACGGCTGCGGCTCGGGCCAGTGGCGAAAGCGTTGACCTCGGGGCTATGGTAGATCCCTATCTCGGGAAGCTTCGAGAGCCCCGCGCGGCGGCAGAGATCGGAGACCGTCGCCACCAGGAACTCCTCCTCGACTCCCCGCGGACGCTCGGGGTCGATGAGCTCCACCCCCATCATCTGCTTGGCCGTCCAGCGGGAGAGCTGCAGGGAGATGAAGGCGCCCGTGAAGCCGAAAACGGCGCACATCACCAGCAGGGCTCCGTAATCGATCCCCTGGGCGCTCAGGTAGGGCCGCAGGCCCAGGAGATGGACCACGAGATTAATGGTCAGGATGACCAGCAGGTTGACGGCGATAAACAGGAATATCCTTTTCATGTCTCCTCCGGTGTGATTACATTGTAGAAAAAACGGCCTCGCCCGTCGAGTCGTTTGCAATTTGGCGGCGGCGGGGCTACACTGGGGCCATGGGCTTAAGCGAGTCAGAGATCCGCTCCCTGATCAGCCTCTTGGACGAGGAAAATCCGCAGGTGGCGGCCGCCGTACGCAGCCGGGTGCTGGATCTCGGGGAGGAGGCTATTCCCTATCTCGAGGAGGCGCACGACCGATGGGGACCCCGCATGCGTCATACCCTCGACGGCCTACTTTCCGAGATTCGATTCCAAGACCTCGCCGCTCGTTTTAAAAGGATGGCGGCCGCCGCGCAGCCGGACTTGGAGACCGGGGCCTTCCTGGTCGCCCGGCTGGGCCGGCCCACGCTCGAGGAGTCGCGCTACCGCCGCTGGTGCGATGCCGCCGCCGCGACCGTCGGAACCGAGGGCCCCATCGAGTCGGTGCTCCACCGGCTCAACGAACGGCTCTTCGTCGACCTTCGATTTCGTGGCAATACCGCCAACTTCTACGATCCCGCCAACAGCTTCATCGACCAGGTCATCGACACGAGGCTGGGGATTCCGATTAGCCTGTCGGTGCTCTACCTGCTCGTCGCCCGCCGCCTGGGCCTGCCGCTGGAAGGCGCCGGTCTGCCCGGGCATTTCATGGTGCGTTGCGAGGTCTCGGGGACCCCGCTCTTTATCGATGTATTCCATCAGGGCCGATTCCTGACCCCCGCGGAATGCCGCCAATTCCTGCTGCGCTCCGGCTACGAGTTCCGGGAGGAATTCCTACAGCCGACCCCGTCGAGGGAAATCCTGGCTCGGATGCTGCGCAACTTGATCTCCATCTACCAGAAGAGCGGGCGCGGCGCGAAAGCCGAGCAGGCCTCGAGCCTGGTCGAGATATTGCTGACCGGTGGCGCCGCCTCCGGCGCATAACGAAGGTGGTCCATGGGGCTATATTTCTCTACGGCCTGCTGGCGCTGCTGCTGGGAGGCTGCTCGTTGAAGCCCTACGCGCCCGCCGAGGAGAAGATGGTCGACATCCGCGAAGTCCGGCCGGACATTCTCATCGACATTCGCTACGCCACTCCGGATAATTTCACGAAACAGGCGCTCTATCCGGCCAACCGCTGCATGCTGCGCGAAAGCGTCGCCGGGCATCTCGCAAGGGTGCAGGAGGAGCTCACCGCCGCCGGACTAGGGCTGAAGGTGTGGGACTGCTACCGGCCGCTCTCGATCCAGAAAAAATTATGGGACCTGGTGCGCGATCCGCGCTACGTCGCCGATCCCAAAAAGGGCTCGCGGCACAACCGGGGCGCGGCCGTCGACGTCACCCTGGTGGACGCCTCAGGCCGCGAACTGGAGATGCCCTCGGCCTATGACGATTTTTCTCCCCGGGCCCATCGAGATGGGGCCTTGGCGACGCCCGCCGCCCGCGAGAACAGCCGGCGGCTGGAGCAGGCGATGGTCCGGCACGGATTCGTAGGTCTCGAAAGCGAATGGTGGCATTTCGACGCGGTCGACTGGCGGCGTTTCCCCTTGTCCGACGTCCCCGTCCCATGAGGGGGCGTCCCTCGAAGATCGTCCATATCCGCGTTCGCGCGCTCGACGCGCCGATGTCGGAGCCTTTCGAAATCGCGGGGGGGTCGCAGGCACAGGTCCGCAACGTCCTAGTCGAGGCGACGCTGCAAGACGGCTCGGTCGGCTGGGGCGAGTGCGCCCCCTTTGCCTCCTTCAACGGCGAGACGCAGGCCTCAACTCTGCGCGCCGTGCGGGCGGAGGGGCCAGCCCTGGAGGGGATGGACGCCTCCGCCTTCGAGCCGATCGCCCGGCGGCTTGAGCGGCGCCTGGAGGGGGCGGCGCGGGCGGGCCTGGAGATGGCGGTGCTCGACGCCTGGGCGCGGCAGCGGCGCATACCCCTCTGGATTTATTTCGGCGGCCGCGGCCACACGCTCGCGACCGATATCACGATCCCCATCACGGCGCCCCCCCAGGCGGCCCGGGCGGCGCGGCGCATTTGGGCCCGTGGCGTCGGCACGATCAAGATCAAGGTCGGCAGGGATCTCGACGAGGACTTCGCCCGAGTGAGGGCGGTAAGCGCCGCGGCCCCGAAGGCCGCGCTGATCCTCGACGCCAATCAGGGGTATTCGGCGAAAACAGCGCTCCGACTGCTGCGCTTGCTTTCAGGCAAAGGCATCCGTCCCGCACTTTTCGAGCAGCCCGTCTCCAAGGATGACTGGCAAGGACTGGCGGCGGTTTCCAAGCACGGCGGCATTCCCGTCGCCGCCGACGAGACCGTTTCGAGCCGCGGCGACGCCTACCGCATGGCGCGCCTGAAGGCTGCCTCCGTCATCAACATCAAGCTCATGAAATACGGCATCCACGAGGCGCTCGATATCGCCCGCATCGCGCGCGCCGCGGGCCTGGGCCTGATGATCGGCGGCATGATCGAGTCGTACCTGGCGATGGGCTGCGCCGCGCACTTGGCCGCCGGGCTCGGCGGCTTTAGCTTCGTGGACCTCGACACCCCCCTCTGGTTCGCCCGCAACCCGATGCGCGGCCTTTCCCTGCGGCCCGGCGGGCTCTACCGGCTCTCCGGTGTTCGCGCGGGCATCGGGGTCCGGCCAAGGTAACGGCGCCTCGGCCTTGACAGCGGGGATTCAGACAGGGTACAATTACTTACCGGTCGGTAAGTCATGAAAACGCCCAATAGAAGCGCCCGAGAGCGCATACTAGAGGAAGCCGAGCATCTCATCCACGTGCACGGCTACCGCGGCACCAGCCTCGAGGAGATCGCGCGGCGCTGCCGCATGACCAAGGCCAATCTGTTCCACCATTTCCGATCGAAAGAAGACCTGGGCCTGGCGGTGCTCGACTACAAGATCGCCTGCTACCGGCGCTGCCTCGACGCCGCCTTCGGCCAGGCCCGCGGCGCGGAGGAGGCGATCGCCGAGCTTTTCGCCCAAACGGCGCGCTTTCATCGCGGCAATGGGTGCAGGGCCGGCTGCTTCATCGGCAACATCGCCCTCGAGATGAGCGACATCAACCCCCGCTTCCGCGAGCGCGCGGCTGCCTTCTTCGAGGATTGGGTGTCGCGCGTGGCCGCCGCCCTCGAGAACGGAGGCCAAACGGCTGGCCGCGCCGCGCGCGCCGCGGCCGAGACGATCCTTTCCCTATATGAAGGCGCCACCATGCTCGCGCGCGCCAGCCGCGACCCCGCGGTATTGGACCGTGCGAAGGAAAGCGCCTTACAGATACTACGGTCCATTCCGGAAAAAAAGGAGGTGAGCGTTCATGGGACCTAAAACCCCCTGTGGTTGCTAACGCGAAAGAACCGTGACGGGGGCCGCGCCCGCGACCCCCGTCATACTTTTTGCAGTTGTGGGCCGATACGAAATGTCGTACGCTACCCTGGATGAGCCGGCCGGCCTGGATAAGGGGGCTTTTGCTGACGGGCACGCTGGGCGCCCTCGTGTACTGGAATTGGGAACCCGCGGACTCCGGCCGTGCGAGGGAGGGCTCTCCGGCGCCTTCCTTGCATCTTAGGGACGTAGCCGGGCAAAGCATAGCCCTGCCGCGCGGCAAGGTGGTGCTGCTGGACTTTTGGACCACCTGGTGCGCCTCCTGCACGGAGGAATTGCCGCAATTGCGCGAGCTCTATCGAAAGTTCCGCGGGCGCAATTTCGAACTACTGGCGGCCTCGCTGGATGAGGACGGTAAGCGCGCCCTCATCCCGTTCATCGCCCAACAGAACGTGCCCTGGCCAGTCGCGCTCGCTGATTCCGGCGCCGCTGCCGCCTACGGCGTCTACGGCCTGCCGACCAAGATACTCATCGACGAGCGGGGGATCGTCTCACGCCGCTACGTCGGCCCCATCGACGCCGGCGTCCTAGAGCGCGACATCGAAAATCTACTGTCAAGGAGAAAAGCATGATCCGGCGACTATTGCCCTGCTGCGCCGTCCTTCTCGCCCCGCTCGCCCAAGCGGCGGAGCTCGACGAGAAGGCACTTTATAAGCACATCCAGAAGACCTTCAACGCGCCGGCCGAAATCGAGTTCTCCCTCAAGGGCCTCGCCCCATCGAAAATCCCCGGCTTCCTGGCTGGTGAACTGCAATCTAGCTACCGCGGCAACACGCGCAACCAACCGATCCTGGTTTCCTCCGATGGGAGGCATTACGTGCTCAGCGACATCTACGAGCTCGAGCCCTCCAAGCAGTTCAAGGATCTCTCGGCCTCCCGACCCGCGGAGGGGATTCCCGCCGTGCACGTCAGCTCGGACCTCAAGTACTTTTTCATGGGCGACTTGCGGGACTTGAGCGTCGATCCCGACGCCGTGAACATGTCCAAGATCCAACTCTCGGGAGCCTTGAGCCGCGGCTCGAACTCGGCGCCGGTCACCGTCGTGGAATTCTCGGACCTCCAGTGCCCTTATTGCCGCAACGCCCACATGGCACTCGAGGAGAATCTGCTCAAGACTTACGGAAAGAAGGTCCGCTGGGTCTTCAAGCATTTCCCCCTCACCTCGATACATCCCTGGGCCTATCCGGCGGCGATCGCCACCAGCTGCGCCGCACTCCAGAGCCAGGAAGCGGCCTGGAAGCTCGAGGCTCTGATCTTCCAGGACCAAGAGAAGCTCAACACCTCCAACTTCAAGGAGAAGGCCCTAGAACACGCGAAAAAGGTGGGCCTCAAGGCGCAGCCGTTCGAAAACTGCTTCGACAAGCAGGAGACGAAACCGGCCGTGGAGGCCGACATGCAGGAGGCCCGGAACCTCCAGGTCAATTCGACTCCGACCTTCTTCGTCAACGGCCGCCAGATCGCGGGCTTCCGCAATTTCGACAGCATCAAGACGCTCATCGACCAGATGCTATCCGAGAAAGACGCCGAGAAATCCAAGGCCCGTTAGCCGTTGTTCTAGACATCTGCCCGAGGGATGTGGTATGATGGTTATTGAAATTAAGTTTCAATAATCTCGAATGAGCCTCGAAGAGCTGCGCGAGGGCGAAAGGGCTTTTTTTGTGGGGTACGACCCGAATTTTTCGGCGCGCTGGCGCCGCCGGTTCGAGGACTTGGGCTTGCTGCCCGACACCCCCGTCGCCTGCGAACGCCGGGCCCCGTGGGGAGATCCGATCTCATTCCGCGTCCGGGGCACGCTGCTATGCCTGCGCCGCGACGAAGCGCGGCTCATGCGCGTGCGGCGCGCGCCGTGACCCCGGCGGCCGCGCCCGAATTGGAAAAGACCGCGACCATCGCCTTGGTCGGCGCTCCCAACAGCGGCAAGACCACGTTGTTCAACGGCATTACGGGCCTGCGCCAAAAGGTGGCGAATTATCCCGGCGTCACCGTCGAAAAGAAAGAGGGGTGGCTGAATTCCGGAGGGCGCTTGCTGCGCCTCCTGGATCTGCCCGGCATCTACAGCCTCGAGGCGCAGACCCCCGAAGAGCTCGTCGCCTGCTCGATACTCTCCCCGGGAAGCTCCTACGAACGAAGGCCGGACGCCCTCTTAGTCGTCCTGGATGGAAGCGCCTTGGAGCGCTCCCTGGCCCTGTTCGCCTCGCTAACCGCCCTGGGGCTTCCCATGGCCTGCGTCTTGACGATGTCCGACGAGATCAAGGCGCGCGGCGGAAGGCTTGACGAGGGCGCCCTCGCCGAAGCCCTCGGGGTGCCCGTCGCCGCCGTCGTCGGCCATCGGGGCATCGGATTGGAGGGCGTGCTGCGCATGGTCGACGGCTGGAAACGATGGCCCGTCGCCGCCGCGCTCGAGCAGCCGCCCAGCGCCGAAAGGCGCTACGGCTGGGCCATCGGCGTCTTGGCCCGGTCTTTCGGCGGGCGCATGAGCGAGGATTCCCTGACGCGGCGCATCGACCGCTGGGTGCTGCACCCCCTCGCCGGGCCGGCCCTGTTTTTGCTCGTCATGGGCCTTTTCTTCCAATCGATTTTTTCCTGGGCCCAGCCCCTCATGGAAGCCCTCTCCTCGGCGGTCGACGCGGCCGGCGTCATGGCCGCCGCCTTGCTTCCCGCCGGGATTTGGCGCGGGGCCGTGGTCGACGGGCTCATCCGCGGCGTCGGCTCGGTGGTGGTCTTCCTTCCCCAAATCATGATCCTGTTCTTCCTCTTATTCCTGCTCGAGGACGTCGGCTACATGCCGCGAGCGGCCTTCTTGATGGACCGCATCATGGGCTGGGCCGGCCTCCAAGGCCGCTGCTTCGTGGCGCTGCTTTCCTCCTACGCCTGCGCGGTTCCGGGCATCATGGCGACCCGCTCGATTCCCTCCCCCCAAGACCGGCTGGCGACCATACTCGTCGCGCCATTTATGACCTGCTCGGCCCGCCTGCCGGTTTACGCCTTGCTGATCGGGGCGTTCGTCCCGGACCGCCCGGTGCTGGGGCCGATGCGCTCCCAAGGGGTGGCGCTCTTGTCGCTCTACCTCATCGGGAGCGCCTCGGCCTTCGCGGCCGCCTGGCTGCTGCGCTCGAAACTGCTCATCGGCGACGCGACGCCCTTCTACATCGAGCTGCCCCCCTATCGTTTCCCTTCGCTTAAGAGCGTCTCGCTCGCCATGCTGGACCGGGCGAAGTTGTTTTTGCGCCGCGCCGGCACGATGATACTAGCCGCCAGCCTTGGCGTCTGGTTCCTGCTCCATTTTCCCCGGCCGCCGCAGATGGATTCCCTGAGCCCGGACGCCCGCATGCAGCATAGCCTCGCGGGGCGCATCGGGAAGGCACTGGAGCCGGTGTTCGCCCCGCTCGGCTTCGATTGGAGGATCAACGTGACGGTCTTGGGGTCGCTGGTCGCGCGCGAGATGGCGGTCTCGACCTTAGCACAGATCTACGCGGTCGAGGTCGAGCAAGGGGACGCCCCCCTCCGGCGCGTCCTGCGCGAAGGACGGGGCCCCGACGGTCGGGCCCTCATGACTCCCGCGACCGCCTTGGCCCTATTGGCCTTCTTCATCTACGCGCTGCAATGCACCTCGACGCTGGCCGTCATCCGAAGGGAAACCAACGGCTGGCGCTGGCCCGCCTTCGCCTTCGCCTATATGTTGGCCTGCGCCTGGATCGCCGGGAGCATCGCCTACCGCGTCGGCGCCGCCATGGGATGGAGCTGATCGGATGCCGGAATTGACCTATTTCGACCGCAATGGCCGGGCCGACTACGCCGAGCGCCTGCGCTCCGCCTTCCGGAAGCATCTCGAAAAAAACGGCCTCCGCCTGACCTCGCAGCGCCGCCGGATACTCGACTTCATGCTCCGCACGGAACGGCACGTCAGCCTCCAGGAGATTTACGAGGCGGTGCGCAAGTATGGCATCGGCCGCGTTACCGTTTTCCGCACGCTCAAAATGCTCGAGCAGGGGAGGCTGGCCGACCGCATCAGCAACGCGGCCGGGGGCTCGCGCTTCGAAATCAGGCTCGAACGCCCCCACCATGACCACCTCATCTGCATCGCCTGCGGAAGCATCCAAGAAGTCCGTTGGCCGCAGCTCGAACAAATCCAGGAGAAGGCCTGCCGAGACAGAGGATTCGAGATATCCTGGCACCGGCACGAGATATTCGGGCGCTGCAGCCGCTGCAGGCCACGCTGACCCCCCGGCCCGGAAACGATTTTGTATAATCGGCCGGTGCCGAACGCTTCCCGCGGCAAAAATATAGCCTTCCTGCTCTCGGCCGCGGGGATATGCTTTCCCTGGCTTCTCGCGCGCCTGGGAGGCGCCGCATTCCCCCAGCCGTGGGCCGTATTTATTCCCGGACTTTGCATCCTAGGTTCCGCCTTCCTGTTGACTTGGGCGGCCGAGGCCGCGGAGGTCGATATCCCGCAAGGGATCGCCATCGCGCTCTTGGCGCTCATCGCCGTGCTTCCCGAGTACGCGGTCGACGTGTATTTCGCGTGGATGGCGGGCAAACAGCCCGAATACACCGCCTACGCGACCGCCAACATGACCGGCGCCAACCGCCTCCTCATCGGCGTAGGCTGGCCCTCCGTGCTGGCGGCCTCCTGGTGGAAATACGGCAAGCGCGCCATCCACATCAGCCAAGCCAACGCGGTGGAGCTCGTCACCTTGCTGGCCGCCACCCTCTACGCCTTCGCCATCCCGCTTAAATCCACCCTCTCGCTCGTCGATACCGCGATCTTCTTCCTGTTCTTCTGCCTATACGCGTACCGTTCGGCGCAGAGCCACGGCGAGCCGCCCGAGCTCGAGGGCCCGGCGGAGCTCATCGGACGCATGCCGACCGCCCAAAGGCGCGCGGCGATCATCGCGATGTTCCTCTTCGCGGCCGTCGCGATCTGCCTGTCCGCCGAACCCTTTGCCGAGGGCATACTGGACGCGGGGCGGCATTGGGGCATCGAGGAGTTCATCCTCGTGCAATGGCTCGCCCCGCTCGCCTCGGAGGCTCCGGAGTTCATCGTGGCGCTTCTGTTCGCGCTCAAAGGGAAGGCGGCGACGGCGCTGCGCGCCCTGGTTTCCTCGAAGGTCAACCAATGGACGCTGCTGGTCGGCATGCTTCCCTTGGCCTTCTCGCTATCGAGCCAAAGCCTGGCTCCGATGGCCTTAGACGCCCGGCAGACGGAGGAGATATTCCTGACGGCCGCTCAATCGCTGTTTGCCCTCGCCGCGCTCATGAACCTGGAGTTCACGATCAAGGAAGCGGTGGCCCTTTTCGGCCTCTTTACGATCCAGCTGGTCTTCCAAAGCCCTCAAGCCCGATTTTTGTTCGCCGGCTTTTACCTCGCCGGGACCGCGCTGCTTCTGGCGACGCAGCGCCAGCGCTTGAGCCGCCTGCGCGAGCTGGTGCTCTACGCCGTAAAACGCCAGAATGAGTTATAATTTAATCCCTAACGCGCCCATAGCTCAAAGGATAGAGTGTTGGCCTGCGAAGCCGAAGATCCAGGTTCGATTCCTGGTGGGCGCAATTCTTTTCTTGCGGAATCGCCACGCCTCGCTCGGCCGCCCAGCGGCAGAACCGTAGGCCTCCGTCCGAGATTCCGCTAAAAATAACTGTTGTAATAATGTCCACGATATGTAATAATAAAAAGGCTTGACCAACGCCGCGCGCCGGTACTAGACTACATCGACTCCACATCCCGCAAAAAGGAAACGGCAAAAACATGGACCAGAAAACCTTCACGACGTTCCAAGTCGCAAAGATCGCGGCGGTATTTCCAACGACCGTCATCAACTGGATCAATAAGGGAAAGCTGCCCGCGCATCGCACGCCCGGCGGTCACCGTCGCGTGCAGCTCGCCGACCTGCTGGCCTTCCTGCGCAAGTACAACATGCCCATCCCCGCCGGCCTCGACACCGGCGTCTGGGAGCGCAAGAAGGTGCTCGTCGTCGATGACGACCCGGTGGTCGGCACGATGTTGCGCAAGGCCTTCGGCAAATACCCCGAATTCTTCGACGCCCGGGAAGTTAGGGACGGCGTCGAGGCCCTGGTCCTCATCGGAAAATGGATGCCCGACCTGGTCATTCTCGACGCCGTGATGCCGGTCGTAGACGGGATGAGGGTCTGCGCCTCGCTGAAGGCGGACCCGCAGACTAGCGGCATCAAGATCATCGCCGTCACGGGCAAGAAGCTCTCCGACTCCCAACGACAGTACCTCCAGTCCAACACCGATGGGTATTTCAGCAAGCCGCTCGATCTCCTTCAATTGCTCGGCACCGCCGCCAGACTACTCAAACTACCAGAGGACCGCATCCATCATGACACCCCCCGAGTTCGAAAAGACCACCGCCATAAAGCTGCTTCTCAAGTATCTTCAAGCTGAGAACGTCGAGTATATTTTCGGGGTCCCCGGCGGACCCTTGATGCCGCTTTACGAGGCGATGTTCGACCTAGGCTCGCCTCGTCCGGTGCTCGCCAAGCACGAGCAAGGCGCGGCCTTCATGGCGGATGGCTACGCCCGCGTCTCGGGAAAACTGGGTGTCTGCTGCGCCACCACGGGGCCCGGGGCAATCAACCTGATGACGGGCGTGGCGAGCGCGTACGCCGACTCCATCCCGATGCTCGTCTTGACCGCGCAGATCGCCACCGGAGCCTTCGCCAAGGGCGCCGTGCAGGAAAGCACGTCGCACGGCGTCGACATCGTCGAGATGTTCAAGCCCATCACCAAGATGAGCACGATGCTCGTCAGCAGCGAGAAGATGCCAGACATGATTCGATTAGCGATCCGCACGGCGATGACGGGGCGTCGCGGCCCGGTCCACCTTAACCTTCCGGCCGACCTGGTCAAACGCCTGGTCAAGGCCCACGTCGTCCCGCCTGCCCATTACCACGCCTCGGCGGCCCCCTTTGACCGCGAGGCGGTCAAGCTCGCCGCCCGGAGACTGCTCAAGGCCAAGCGGCCGGGCTTGCTCTTGGGCAGCGGTGTCAATCTCTCGCGGGCTCACGCCGAGGCCAGGGCCATCGCCGAACGGCTTTCCATCCCGGTCGCGACCTCGCCGAAGGCCAAAGGCGCCTTTCCCGAGGATCATGTCCTCTCGATGGGGGTATTGGGATTCGCCGGTTCTCCCCGCGCCGACGCCTATTTCATGGGCGGGGAGGTCGACGTGCTGCTCGTCGTGGGAAGCAGCCTGGGTGAGTTCTCGACGCATACCTGGGACGCCAAATTGCAGCCCTCCTCGGCCTTGATCCACATCGACATCGACCCCAAGGAGATCGGCAAGAACTACCCGACGGCCATCGGCATCGTCGGCGACGCCAAGGCGAGCCTCAAGGAATTGGGATTCCAGATCGAGCGGGAAATCCGCTGGCTGGAGCAATTTTCCCCGCCCTCGCCGGATTCCATCCGCGAATTCAAGGAACGCCACCCGCGTTGTCTCAAGCCTGAGCTGTTGCTCTCCGACGCGGTTCCCATCAAGCCCCAGCGCTTGATCCACGAGATGCGCCAATGGCTGCCGGAGGATACCCTCTTGTTCGTCGATATCGGCAACTGCATCGCCTGGTCCGTCCATTATTTCCCGATCACCGTGCCCGGAAGCTTCCAGCTCAACCTCGGCATGGCGTCGATGGGGCACGCGGTCGCGGCCGCGGTGGGAGCCAAGCTCGCCGCGCCCGAACGGCCGGTGGTCGCCTTCGTGGGCGACGCCGCCTTCGCGATGAACGGCATGGAGATTCATACCGCCGTCGATCACAGCGTTCCGGTGGTATGGGTCGTGGCCAACAACGGATGCCACGGCATGGTCTACCATGGGGAGCGAGCGCAATTCGGCGGCAAATTCGTCTCCTCGAAGTTCCGCAAGCCCCTGGATATCGCCGCTATCGCGGAAGGCATGGGTGCCCTCGCCCTGCGGGCCGAAAAGCCCGAAGACCTTCCCAAAGCCTTTAAAACCGCCCTCGGGACCGGGCGCCCCGTCGTCATCGACGCCCGCATCGATCCCGAGGAATCCCCGCCCATGCGCCTACGCATCGAGGCTCTGGATAAATTCTTCGCCGGCTCCGTTGAGGCGGTCGCTTAGCTTCTTCCCCCCGCGGCGCCCTCGTCCATGATTAAAGTCTGCCTGGCCCTCCTATTGGCGATGCCGGCCGCCGCCGAGCAAAAACAAAAGCTCGTCGTCTGCGACGACGTACGCGATCCGCTGACCCTGGATCCGCACAAGCAATTTTCCGAGAAGAACCACACCATCGTCCAGCAGATATACGAAGGCCTTGTCCGCTTCGGGCCCAATGGCGAGATCCAGCCCACCTTGGCCGTTTCCTGGAAGAGGATGGACCCGCTGCGCATGCGCTTCAAGCTTAGGCCCGGCGTGCGCTTCCACAACGGCGAGCCCTTCGACGCGGAAGCGGTTCGGTTTTCCCTACAACGCTATCAAGACCCCGCCACCGGCTTTCCGGGCCTCGGCTTTATTCAGTCTCTAGAAACCGTCAAGATCATAGACCCTTTGACCATCGATATTGTCACGCGGATACCCGACGGCCTCCTACTCAACCGCCTCGCCTGGCATATGCTCGTCGTACCACCAAGCTACGTCCAAGGCGGTCCGCCGGAGCTGCTTAGCGAGCGACCCGTCGGAACGGGGCCCTTTCGATTCCAGCGATGGGACCGGGGGACCTCGATCGTCCTGGAGGCCAATCCGGATTACTGGGAACACGACGTTCCTAAACTGAAATCCCTAGTCTTTAGATTCCTACCGGAAGAACAGCAATCTTCCGCTCTCTTTAATGGAGAGGTGGATTTGCTCACCAATCTTCCAGGCACGCGAACCCTCGCCGTAAAACAGCATCCGCAACTCCAATTAATCAAGAAACCTATTTATTACACGACGGGAGCCTGCCTTAGGACCACGGATGGCCCTTTAGCCGACAAACGCGTGCGCAAGGCCCTCAATTACGCCCTCAACAAGAGCGACCTGGTTCGATACGACGTTCTCGGCAATGGCGAGCCCTTGGGTGCCCTGACCTTCCCGGGAGAATTCGGCCATAATCCCTCGATCAAGCCGTACGCGTATGATCCGGCCAAGGCGCGCCGCCTGCTCAAGGAAGCCGGCTATGCCAGCGGTTTTACTCTGAAAACCTTCCTAAAGGTGAACGCGGAACGGACGGGACGCATCATCGCCTCGCAACTCAAAAAGCTAGGGGTCATTCTCGACATCACCTTAGTTCCGGACGCGCTGCTAGTGGAATATCTGGGGCGGGAGAAATGGGATATGATCATCGGCGATGTGCCTGATCCCATGTTGCACCCGTTCTTTATTCAAGGGATATTCATCTACTCCAAGTCCCCTTTCGCTCTGACCCGCGATAAGGCTTACGATGAGTTGCTCGAAAAAATGTCCCAGACTCTCGACCCAAATACCCAAGAAAAACTCTGCCATGCCTTAGATAAATATGTTCATGACGAAGCCCTGAGCCTCTTCACGTACCAGCGGATCGGCACGTACGCGCTGCGCCGCGGCATTCGCTTCGTCCCGTATGTTTCGGGCATGCCTTACTTCTTCAATGTCACATGGGAGACACTGTGAAACCCCGAAAAGCCGCGATATCGAGACTGACTCAATTTTCCCGCTCTTATTTTGGAGCGCTTGAGATCCGCCAGCTCAACGGGGACAAACCCTTCGGCCGCACCTCCGTAATTCACGAACATATGCCGCCCGGCTGCCGGCTTCCCAATATTTTCCACAGACGCACCGAGGAACTCATTGTGATACTTCGCGGACGCGTCGTTGGCGTGCTAAACGGGCGCCGCGTGATCCTGAGGGAAGGCCATGTCGTGCGCCTTCCGCCCGGGACTCGGCATCAATTCAGTACCGGCAAGAAGGGCGCCGACTGTATTTCCATTTTCACGCCGCCGCTCTCGTTTAGGAAATTGGACGTCGTGAAAGCATGACGATCAATCGAGGCATCAACCTCAACTGGTTCGACAAATCCATCGCGCGAAAGTTAGGGCGGCGCGTCATCCCGGCAACCCTACTCATCATGCTGGCGGTGCAGGTTCTCTCCTACCAGCTGCTCAAGCAAGAGATACTTCAAGGCCTCGAAAAAGAACTCCACTTGACGGGAGTACAGTACTCCCGCGTCCTCATGGATTTATTTCGCCGTTTCTCCAACGATTTAGAAACCCTAGCGGAAAGCCCGCTGATCCCGGACTATTACAACAATGTGGAATACCAGCTCAACGAGGAGGCCCGCGCGTACCGCCGCGAGATGCAGAAGTATTTCGCTAACTTTTACGAACGGACCAAGCTTTATTCGGGAATACGGTATATCGACGCAAACGGGACTACGGTTTGCTCCGTCGGGTCGATAGGAAACCAGGATCACGAGATAGGCCTGCGCTACCGGAAGATCATTAGGGACTTAAGCGGAGAGCACAAGGGCATTCTGGAGCTCGCCTGCGACCTAAAAACGATCGAAAATATACTAGGTGGGATTCGCATCGGCCAAAACGGCGGCGGTTACCTGACCGGGCCTTCACGCGTCATCGGCCGCCCGGAGCTGGCGAAACTTTCGCTTACGGCCGAAGAGCCCGTTCCGGGTACCCCGTGGACCCTGGTCTTGGCCGCCGATAAAGACGAATTCTTGCGCCCCTTGCAGCGCATACAGCGCGTAATCCTTATGATCGCCGTGAGCGGCGTCCTCCTGCTCCTAGTCGCCCTGATCACGGGCATCCGGAGGGGAATCGCGCCCCTCGAAGAGCTGCTTGAGGCGATCCGCCGCATCTCTAGCGGGCACCTCGAGCAGACCATCCCCGTGCGCGGCACCGACGAGATCGCCGCCGTCTCGAAGGCCTTCAACGAGATGGCGCAGAACCTGCTGCGCAACAAGAACGAACTGCAGGACAAGATCGACCAGCTCCTGGCCCTGCAGAACCTAAACCACGCCATACTCCAGCGGGCCGACCGCGACGCCATACTGCGGACCTGCCTCGAGTCGGCCGTCCGGGGCCTGCATTTCGACCGCGGCACCCTCTATTGGGTCGACGCCAACAGGCGCGAGCTGGTGGGGCATTGCGCCTTCAACATGCCGGGGGTCAGCGACGAGATGATGCGCTCCCGGCGGATGCCCCTTGATCGCAACGAGATCTTGGCGCATGTCGTGCGGTCGAACGAGCCCGTTTACGTCGATGACCCATCCCGCGACCCGCGCTGCATCCCTAGTTACGTCAACGAAACCCGGACGCGGGCGTTCTGCGCCGCGCCTATCCGCGGCAAGCAGGCCGTGCTCGGCGTGATCGCCACCGACAACTTCTATACCGGACGCCCCATCCAACCCGCCGACGTCGAAAGCCTCTCGCTCTTTGCGAACTCGGCGGGAATGGCGCTGGAGAACACCGAATTGACCGGGAAGGTCCACCAAGCCCAGGAGGCCCTCATCCACGCCGAGAAGATGTCGGCCATCGGCCAGCTCATTGCCGGCATCGCGCATGAGATCTCCAACCCGCTGGCCGCCGTCTCCGGCTATGCGCAGCTGGCGATGATGAGCGATCCCCCGCAGCAGCTCCGGGACGATCTGGACCTCATCCAAAAGAGCGCGCAGCGCTGTAAGAAGATTATGGACAATCTCCTTCTCTTCGCGCGCCGCGGCAAGCCCGTCCGCAAGGCCGCCTGCGTGAACGAGGCCTTAAGCAACGTGCAGGAACTGCTCCGCTATCGCCTTGAGCGCCGCGAGCGGGTCCGCCTCTCCATATCGCTCGATTCCTCCTCGCGCCCCGTCCTGGGAGACCTGCACCAGCTCGAGCAGGTATTCCTCAACCTCATCAACAACGCCTGCGACGCCATGCAGTCCGTCGCCGGCCCTAAGGAGCTCTCCGTGCGCTCGAGGCAGGTCGGCGCGCGGCTATTGATCGAGGTGGAGGACAACGGGCCGGGTATGCCCCCCCACGTCGTCGAGCGGATATTCGAGCCGTTCTTCAGCACGAAGCCGGCCGGGCGCGGCACCGGCTTGGGCCTGGCGATCGCCAAGCAGATCATTGAGGAGCACGGTGGCATCCTGCGGTGCCACAGCGAGCCGGGGAAGGGCACGGTCTTCCAGGTGGAGCTGCCCACCGCGACGGAAACGGTCCCTCAGGCCAAAGAGGCGGCGGCGCCGCTGCCCCCTTGCCCCGGCAAACGGGTGTTGGTCGTAGACGACGAGCCGGCCCTGGCGGCCATGATGGCCGAGCTCCTGCGCCGGGACCGCGATCACGTCGACGTCGCCTACGACGGCTCCCGCGCGCTGGCGCTCATGGCCTCCAACCCGTACGACCTCATCATCACCGACCTGGCCCTAGGCGAGGTTCACGGCGATAAGATCGTCGAGTCCTGGAACTCCTCCCAACGCAACCGGGGAGCGAAGCTCATGTTGATCACGGGCGACATCTTCAACCATTCCACCCAGGAGCTCGTCACGCGGTTTAAGGCCTCGCTTCTGCCTAAGCCGTTCGACCTGACCGATTTCCAACAGATGGCCCGCCAACTCCTCTCCAGCCAAAGCCCTTCCCGAACCGCCTGAATCAATGCTTGCGTAATCGCCGCGGCCTGCCGCGCTGGACGGTCCCCGTCAGCTTGTCACGTAGCTCCGACATTTTCCCGCCAAGCTCGGTGAGGTCGATGCCGGCCCCTTCGGTCTGGGGCAGTATCTCGTTTTCCTCCACCTGGATGTGCTGGGTCACGTTTCTCATGAGGATCCCGAACTTTTCCTGGTAGCGCTCGTCGAACCGAATGCCCCGTAGCTCCTCGATGATCCCATCGATGATCTGATGCTCCTCCTCGGCCTCGCCGATGAGCTCCTGGGAATCGACCACCTTCCGCGCGGCGGGGTAGAAGAGCTTCTCCTCGAGCTTGCTGTGCACCTCCAGCTCGCGTAGGGCCGCGTCCGCGGCCTCCTTTTTCTGGCGCCCCTCGGAGGTTTCAAAGCGCTTGAACAGCTCCTTGACCCGGCGATGGTCGTCGCGCAGCATGTCCGTCGCCGAACGCTCCACCACATGCGCTGTCTTAGCCATAATCGCCTCCCATGCTTGAAATATTGTACGCCGGGGCGGGTTTAATCCCGATGGAACGGACGTAACGTTTTTATGGCCCCCACATATGCGCCCAATGACATGCCGAATGGGTCTTGCGCGCGCGCAGATCCTGGCTTATACTCCGGAAGGCCCATCCTCACGCCGAGAGCCCGTGCCGATCCGACGCTGGATTCTATTTTGCGCGGTCGCGACGCCGGTATACGCCGGTGTTGCGGAACGCGAGCAGCTCGAGTTCATCACCGTCAAGGGCGGCGAAACCCCTTGGACGCTGGCCAAGACCTACCTTAACGATCCCCAGCGCTGGCACGAGCTTTTGCCCTACAATCCCCAGTTAAGCGCCGATCCGACGGTGGTCTTAAGCGGCATGACCCTGCGCGTGCCTACGCGCCTCGTCAAGCCGCATTTACGAGCCGCCTATCTCAGCTACATCGAAAGCGACGTCTTCTACAAGGCCCGCGGCAAGGAGGATTGGACCCCAGCCAAGGCGCGGATGCCCCTCTACGAAGGGGACATGCTCCGCACCGGGAGCATGTCGCGCGCCCGCATCAAGTTCCCCCTGGGATCGGTGCTCAACCTGGACTCGCACTCGGTCGTCGTGATCCGGCCCCAGCTCGAAGGCGACGGCGCCGATCTGCAGCTTGAGCGCGGGATGCTGCGGGCCATGCACTTAAAGCTCAAGGCCAGCGACGCGGCGATCACGCCCCGCACCAAAACGACGATTTACGAGGCCACGATCCGCGAGGATCGCTCCACAAAGGTAGAGGTCTTCAGCGGCGCCGCCGGGGTGAAGGCCGGCGGCCAGGAGCTCGACCTTGCCAAGGGCTATTTCGTGGAGGCCGCGGAGGGCAGGCTCGCGTCCCCGCCACGGAAATCCCCCAAGGATACCGCGACGGAACTTCCGAAAATCAGCGCCAAATCGGCGCCGGCGAGCGTCCCCACCGATCTGGGCAAATTCAAGGTGGACTTCCAATCACTCACCGTCGGGACCGCTCTGGCCGGCTTCCGCGTGCAGGCCTCCCCCTCCAAGGATTTCAAGCGCGTCGTCTTCGACAAGATCTACGACGTCGATGAGGAAATCCAGATACGCAAGGTCAGCCTCGAATCGGGGGTATACTGGTGGCGCGTCGCTCCCGTCGACCTATTGGGCGTCACCGGAGACTATTCCGAACCAAAGGCTCATTCCTTGACGCCCGCCGGCGGCGAGGAGCTCTGAGCCCATGTCGGGACTCGAGCAGGCCCTCGCCCCCGGCGCCTTGGCGCTCGGCGGCCTGGCCGCCATCTACGGGTTCGAAAAGCTCCGGCCGCTGCGGATGGAGCTGGAGCCGAAATTCCGCCGCAACGCCCGCAACCTGGCGGTGGCGGGTTTGAGCGCCGCCACGGTGCAGGCCTTGGAGCGGCCGCTAGTGATGCCCCTGGCCGCCTTGGCGCAGCTCCGCGGTTGGGGCCTGCTCGGGCTTTTCGAGCTGCCCCTCTGGGCCAAGACCCTCCTTGCCTGCGCGCTGCTGGACTACACCTTGTATCTCTGGCATATCCTCACGCATAAGACCGCGTTCCTCTGGCGCTTCCACCGGGTCCATCATGCCGATCTCGACATGGATGCTTCGACGGCCCTGCGCTTTCATTTCGGGGAGATCGCCCTGTCGGTGCCTTGGCGGATGACGCAGATCGCCGTGATCGGCGTCTCCCCGGAGGCGCTGCTGCTCTGGCAGAAGGTGGTGCTGGCGGCCATCTTGTTCCACCATTCCAATCTCCGCCTTCCCGTCGCGCTCGAGCGCTGGCTGGGACTGCTGCTCGTCACACCCCGCCTGCACGGCATCCATCATTCGACGGTGGCCGACGAGCGCGATTCCAACTGGTCGAGCGGATTGACACTCTGGGACCGCCTGCACGGCACGCTCCGCCTGGAGGTGCCGCAAGCCAAGATCATCATCGGCGTGCCCGAGCTGCGCGAAAGCGTAGACGTCCGTCTTTCCCGGCTCCTGCTGCTTCCCTTCGGGGCTAGGCCGCCCATGAAGCCGGACCCCCTCAGCCGGCCGACCGCTGAGCTGGGCCCCGCGGGCGCTCTCGCTCCCTAGCCCTTACAAAAGTCTTATCTCCCGCCTTTGGCCTCACCCGTCATGGGGACGAAGCGCACGTCCATGCGCTTTTCCCTCAGCAATCCCGAACGGGTCTTTCGTAGGAGCAAGAGCTCCTGAACCGAGCCGCCGCTAATTTCTGCGCCTATGGGGATGATCATGCGCCCGCCCTCGCCGAGCTGTTCGATCAGCGGCTTAGGGATGTGGTCGGGGGCGCAGGTGACGATGATGGCGTTGAAGGGCGCCTCCTCGGGCCAACCGCGGTAACCGTCCCCTATCCGGACTCTCACTTTATCGTAACCGAGCCTTTTGAGGGTGCGTTCGGCCTGCCGGCCGAGCGGCTCGATGATCTCGATCGTGTAGACCTTGCGGGTGAGCTCCGCGAGCACCGCGGCCTGATACCCTGATCCCGTGCCGATCTCTAGGACCTTGTCCGAAGGTTTCAGCTCCAGGGCTTGCGTCATGACGCCCACGATCAGGGGCTGCGATATGGTCTGGCCTTCGCCGATGGGTAGCGGGGTGTCGGCATAGGCGGCGGAGGCAAGCCCCGGCGGCACGAACTCATGGCGGTGGACGCGGCGCAGCGCGTCCAAGACGCGCCTGTCGCGCACGCGGTGTTCCGGGGAATAATTCGCGACGAGCTCCACCATCTTTTGGCGCTCTTTCGCGAAGGGGTCGGCCTTCGCCCAAGCCCCTCCGGCGCAGGAGAGCGCAAGCAGCAGCGCTAGAAAGACGGCTCGCGGCATATGAGGATTACTTCTTCGTATCCGGGAACTCTTCCCTGAGGTTGCCCAGCTCCGTATAGGGGATGCCGCGCACGTTCAGATAGAACGGGATCCATTCGGGATTATGGTTGAAGAGCATGGCCGCCGCTTTCCGCGGGGTCGCCTCCCAGCCGTAGCGGTCGACGACGGCGCGGTCGAGCACGCTCATGGCCTCCCCCACGCAGCTGCGGTCGATCAGGTTGAACATCTTCCGCAGGCCTTCCCGCGTCGCGGTGGCGAGGGCTTCCTCAAAGATCCTTTGTTTGGCCTCATGGGGGATGTCCAGCCGGTATTGGTCGACGCTGTGCAGGCTGCCGTGCTGCGCCGACATGATGGCCACGGCGTCCGGCATCGACATCATCCGATAAGACATCAGATGGTCTGAGCCCGTGTCTCCGCTCTGCCGTTGGCTAACCACACCCTTGGGCGGCGTGCCGTTGGCCGTGAAGATGAAATCGTCGAGCTCGACGGTCTGCCGCGGAAGGCAGGGCGACTGCTCGACCAAGAGGATCGGCTTCCTCATCCGAAAGCGGATCTGCCCATGGCCGTTGCCGTCGGGGATATGCTCGCGCTGAAGGATGACGTCTTCGACTCCGCCGGCCGGAAAGAAGGCGACCCAGAAACGCCGGACCCCTTCCCCTCTCCAACCGTGCTGGAAATTGGCCGCGACGATGCGGCCGTGCAGGGACCCGTAGGGCGCGGCCTGCGCCTCGTCCAAGCGCGATGCCGAGCGGGCGTCGTCGGTGTCGATCGCCCGGCCCTTGTATTTGCCCCTGGGGATGATACCGTCTTCCTTGAACGGATCGGCGCAGGAGCCGCCCTCGGCGATATCCGCGGCACTTGCCGCGGGGGCGGCCAGGCAAAGCCACAAGGCGGCAGCCAAGGTCCTCATGCCTGGAAGTATAACAGGGCTTTTCGGGACTTCAAGGGATCCTATGGAAAGTGGTGGGTGGTACAGGATTTGAACCTGTGGCCCCTGTCGTGTGAGGACAGTGCTCTACCGCTGAGCTAACCACCCGATGCGCTGATTTTAGCAAACTTGCGGCCGCTTAGGCCGGGCGATGATCCTCGGAGCAGGTGCAGCCCTCCGGACCGACCCGCGCGCTATGGACGGTGCCGGCGGGAACCTCGAGCATGTCGCCGGCTTTAAGGCGGATCGTCTTGCCCTCGATCAGGAACTCGATGGAACCCTTGAGGCACTTTAAACTCTTATGGTACGGGTGCGCGTGAGGAGCGTACTTAGCGCCAGGACCGTTCGACCAAAGATCGTCCGGCATCAAAATCACCAAAACCTAAAACGTTCCTCGGCTGTTTCCTCCGGCGAATTGGCCGATGGCGGCGTCGCCCTCTTGAAAAGTCGCTTCCCCCATTCGTCCATCAGCCGCTTCCTCTCGTCTTCATAATTTAAGTCTCGGACGACAATAGTCGGGCTGGGGCCAAGGCCTTCCGTCCAGGCCTTAAATCGCCCGTCCGTACTCTCCGCCGCAAAGATACCTTGCATCATTACGATCTTTTCCTGACCGCAGGTAATGAAATAGCGACGAAAGTCCATTCCCGGCACCGAAAGTATTTCGATGGCATTACCCTCGAGCTCGAATGAATGCGACCACCCCCCAAGGGATATCGCTTTGATCCGTTCTAACTTTTTGATATCCCAAAAGGCCAGACTATGGCCATAATCCAAGGTCAGCAGCCAACCCTTGGAACTAAAGGCAATGCTGACGAAATTTTGCCGCCTCGGCTCGATTAACACTCGGTTGGGCCCCGTCGGCGGAGCTTCCATTCCAAAAACGAAGCCGCCTAAAACGAAAACAGCTGCAATCAGCACAAGCCTACGGACACCCATACGTAGATTTTAACGGGTTTTAGGCCGTGCCGTCATGGGCCGTTCGGGCAAAGGCCGTGGGCCTTTCGACCCTTAGAATTTCATGAATCCGGATTAGGCGAAAATTCTACCAGACTCGAAAGCGCTGATCAGCCGGCTCTTCCGGCCCAGTGCCGTCTGCTTGCTTGACCGTTTCCGACAGTCTGCGCTTCCAAGCCTTCGTGAGACGCCTTCTTCTCGCTTCCAAGAGATTCTCGGACACCATCACGGTGGAGTGGTCTCCACTAAAGATAAGAGCGTCGACTAGGCCGTCCCGGCTTCTTGCGGTATCGTCGCCTTCGCGAAGCATGATCGCTTCCTTATTCCACCAGATTAAAAAGGGTCCATGCGACGTCCCTGATAAACTCGGAACTATCTCGACCGTGGCCCCATCGAGTTCGAATGGACGAAACTTCTCCGCCATATAGGGCGGCGAAAAATGAACTTCCTTAAGAGGTTTCAATGTTTGCAGATCCCAAAAAACAATGCTCCCATGTTTATTAAGCGTCAATAATCGGTTGCTCGGGCTGAAAGCGATCGCCATGAAACCCTGATGTCGCGGCTCCAAGATGGCTAAATGCCGCATGGTCGGCAGCACCCCCTGAGCCCAGGAAGCGAAAACGGCTATGGTTAGAAGAACAGCGGTCACGGCATGGGGCACGCCTTATTGTACTCAATGAGACGAAAGAGCACATGGGCCATAGGGGCAAGACCCATGGGACCTTAGGCTCGTAGTAGCCTTACGGGCTCGTTTCCTTTGGAAGCTTCATGAGATCGGCGATTACTCCGTTGATCTCGAAGAGACGAAGGGGACGCGGGTCCCGAGCTCCGGCGGCGATGCCGGGACCGGCGATATAGAGCGGGATGCGCTGGACCTTCTCTTGGGTGCCGCCATGTTCTCCCAGAAGGTCGAAGCCGACTCCATCGGCCAATAGCGCCACCAGGTCGGGCGCCGTCTCGCAGGCCATCGTATCCAATAATTCCTGATTATGCGCCTGCGCCCATTTTCTAAACGGTTCGGGCTGCCCCTGGAGCGTCGAACGGATCTTCTCGTAATGCCAGCCACCGGTTTCGGAAAGCGAATAGATCTCGACGACGCCTGAGACCTCCGCCAAAGCCGCGGCGACGGCGTCCCGGTTGGCGCTCGAGCGATCCTCGAGCCAGACGCGGATCATCGAGTCCTGCTCCGTCAGCCGCACCTTGCCGGCGCCGATGACGCGCTTGATCCAGAAAGGCGGCTCGATGGATTCGAGATTCTCGACGCGCCCGGTGGCGCCGTCCTCGCCGTTTCCAAAATAATGGCGGCTTGTCTGCGCCCCGTGATCGGCGGTGACGACAATGAGCGTCCGTGAGAGCAGCTTTTGGCGCTCCAACTCGTCGAGGATGCGCCCGAGCTGCGCGTCGGCGATCCGTACAGTCTCCTCGAAGCTGTACGGCGAACTCCAGGTTCGAGGCAGCGGGCCTTCCTGATCACCCAGCATATGCCCCATCTTGTCGATGCCCGAAAAGGTGGCCAGAAGGCCGCTCCAACGCTCGCGGCGCATGAATTGGGTAGCCGCGTCGGCCACCCAAATATCGCCGCCCAAATGCCCCTTGTCCGGGCCGGGTATAAAGCGCACCCCGGAGAGGGGCCGAAGGCTTTTTTCGGTGCCGAAGCGGGAATGGCAGTCGATCGTAAAGCGCTTATTCTTGGCGATATAGGACGGGATATTCCTCCCGCCTGGAGCGCATTCCTTTCCCTTCTTTTCGATGAAGACGAGACGATCGGCCTCCGGCGTGCCGAGGAATTGCACGGCCGCCGGCTTCTCCCCAAAGGCCGCGACCTCCCCCCCGAAGCGCCGACGCACCCGGTTTGCCAGGAAATTCTCCTTGGGGATCAAGCCCATCATGGAGTCCTGCTCCTTGGCGCTCATCTCGGCGACGTAATAGAAAGCGCCCGGTTTGCCCAAAAGACCCTTGGCATCATTGAAGAAATTATCCTGCCACGGCATTCGCTTGGGAAGCAGGCCCGTGGCGATCACGGGATGGCTGACGACGGTCTCGGCCGCCAGGTGGCCGATATAGGCCTCCGGGAAAACGGTGCCCATCCGCGCCAGGCGCTTGAAATTAGGGAGGTCGAAGCGCTCGACGTAATCCGGGCGCATCTGGTCGAAAACGAGCAAGACCAGATGATCCGGCGCCTTCGCCTCGGCGGCGAGCGAAAGCAAGCCCAGCAGGAATGTCAGCGCCCAGCGCACGGCGCCAAGCTTATCGATTATTTGACAGGAAGTAAAGGAATTCTATATACTTATATTTCCGCTGCAATCGTCGAATCCTGCCGATTTGATCCAGCCGAGCCAAGTTCGCCTGGGGATCGGTTTTGGCGGGCGCGGTAAACGCGGGCGTAGTTCAATGGTAGAACGCGAGCCTTCCAAGCTCGACACGTGGGTTCGATTCCCATCGCCCGCTCCAGATTGCGACGGCGTCAGGGCTGGGGTAGCTCAGTGGTAGAGCATTCCCATGGTAAGGGAAAGGTCGAGGGTTCAATCCCCTTCCCCAGCTAATTTTTGGCCGCAATTTATAGTAGAATAGTCGCTCTTTTGACGTTTTAGTCGCGCCCTTCAGCGCTAAAGAGGAGAAACGGAAATGGCAAAAGCGAAATTCGACCGGACGAAGCCGCACGTGAACATCGGTACGATTGGGCACGTGGACCACGGCAAGACGACGCTGACGGCGGCGATCACGCACGTTTTGGCGAAGAAGGGGCTGGCGAAGGCCAAGGCCTATGATGAGATCGACAACGCGCCCGAGGAGAAGGCGCGCG
>JBGFSC010000034.1:0-70450 GCA_041694815.1 Elusimicrobiota bacterium
TGGCCGAACAACGTGTTATAATGGGACATAAGAATCCTCCGTCGGTAAGATGGTTCCTGAACAAAACCATTCTACCAATCAGACGGGGGATTCTCTATTTTTCTTGGGACACTACTGCTTTTAGTGCCTGACGAAAACCCCTGCGGCGATCATAGTACTAGCATGAGCCTGTGGGCGCTGATGGCACTGCTGCCCGCCGCGGCCCAGCCACCGGGAGACGCCGTGATCCCCTGGAAGGTCGAGGCAAGCCGCCCCGCCTTGATCCAAGACGACGCCGCTGCGGGAGTCCGGCATCGAATCGCGCTTTCGGGACTGCTCAATCGGCATTGGAGGGAGGGCGCGGCGCTGGCCACCGCCTCCGGCCTGATGCGCTTGAGCGCCCAATTCGATCGCGAAGGCCGCCCGCACCTAATCGTCCTCGCGGAGGGCGCGCGAGAGCCATGGATCGTCGCCATCGGCCTGGGCATGCGCGGGCAATGGCGGCAGGGCGCCCACGCATATGAGTTGAGGCTGTCGTACAGCCCGTTTCGTGACAAGCTCGACAACGAGCTAATCATCATCGAGGACGGTGCCAGGCAATACCGGCTGAAGGTGGGTGAAATTCTCGCCGCCACCTATCGCGCCGGCGCGGAGGCAGGGCCTTACCGTCTCTTTTATTACAACGAGATACGGGCCTTGCGGGAAGGTCCCGCGATCGACCCGGGGCTGTTCGGATTCCTGCTCGTCGAGAATCCGGAACAAGGCAGGGTACACCGGCTGCGGCGGGAGGATTTGGCGGGCGGATCCATGCTCCGCTATCGCATCGGCGGACGCGATCTGTATATCCGTTGGGACGCGGCGCTCGATTCGCTGGAAATGGAGGTGTCAGACTTTAACTTTTTGAACTTTTGGAACTTATTTACTCGATTAGGTTCCAAAAGTTCAAAAAGTTAAAGTCTGACACCTCGGTCCTCGGTCGTCGTTCGAAATAGCTATAATTTCGCAGTGGCGGGCATCTTCGATTTCCTGATCATCGGCGGCGGAGTCACCGGGACGGCCTTGGCCCGGGCCCTGCTGGAAAAACGCCCCAGCGCCCGGGTTGCCCTTCTCGAGAAGGAGGATCGCTTCGCCGCCCATGCCAGCGGGCGCAACAGCGGCGTCCTGCACGCGGGCTACAACCAGAAGCCGGGAACCCTGAAGGCACGCTTCTGCGTCGAAGGCAATCGCAGGCTCAAGGAATATTGCCGCGCGCGCGCAGTGGGGCTGCTCGAGAACGGGATACTCGTCGTCGCGCAAAAAGCCTCGGAGATCCCGGTGCTAGAGGAGTTGTTGCGTCGGGGGCGGGAGAACGGCGTCGCCGGGTTGCGGCTATTGGAGGCCTCCGAACTCGCCGCGCTTGAGCCCAACGCCGTGGCGGAGCGCGCCCTGTACGCGCCCTCCGGCGCCGCGGTGGACGCCGCCGGATTGGTGCGTCGCCTGGCCGAGGACGCGGCCAAGCAGGGGGCCACGCTGCTGCTACGCCAGGACGCGGGCGAGATCTACGCCGACGGAGAGGGTTTCGTGGTCCGCGCCTCCGATGGAGAGATCAGAGCCAAATGCCTGGTCAATTGCGCGGGCCCGCACGCCGACCGCATCGCCCATCGTTTGGGGGCGGGACTCGAATATGCGGTGGTGCCGTTTCGAGGGGAATTCTATTATCTCGACGAGGCCAAAGCCGGCCTGCTGCGTTCGATGCTCTATGGGGCGCCCGATCTCGAATTCCCGTTCCTCGGCGTGCATTGGACTCGCATGTTTGACGGGAAGGTCAAGATCGGCCCCAACGCCGTGCTCGCCCCGGGCCGGGAGGCGTACGGGCGTTTCGAGTTCCGGCTCAAGGACATGCTCGAGATGGGCTTAGACCCCCGCTTCTGGAAGATGCTGACCCGCCCCCAGTTCCGGCGCCTGGCCGCCGAGAATCTGCGCAGTTCGCTCTCGAAGGACGTTTTCGTCGCGAGGGCCTTGGCGCTGCTTAAAGGCGTCTCCCCCTCCGATTTCCGCGCTGGCTCCTCCGGGATACGCGCCCAGATCGTCGACTCTTCTGGCCGCATGGTCGACGATTTGCTCGTCGAGCGGAAGGGAAACGCCCTGCACGTGCTCAACGTCGTTTCACCGGGGCTTACCTGTGCCTTGCCCTTCGCCGATTATCTCGTCGGGCTGCTCGAGGGGTAGGCCGCCCAGCGGCCGTCCCGCCATACGTAGGTGCGCTGGCCCCAGCGCGTCCACCATCGCTGCTTCGATTTGAGGATCCAGACCCAACGGCGTGACGGCAACAGGAAGCCCCTCCAATCACCGTCGTGAAGATGCGTGGGGCCGTGCCAATGCCGGCCTTGATGCGGCCTGCGTTTGCTCCGGGATTCCTCCGGTGGCCTCACCGAGGCTAATTCCGCAGGGGTGGGAGGCGAGGGATCGACGGGCCCTCCGTCCGGCGGCAGAGGGACGGGACCCGCCCTCAAGAAATCGGGAGCTTTATGCCCCGCGGCCTCGGCGTGGCGCCGAAGAAGATCGCGCAGATGTCGCATGGAGGGCGCGACGGATTGAAAGCCTTGGCGCCCGTCCCAGGCGATCTCGTGATACTCGGACGGATCCAAGAAGTCCTTTTCCGAGGCTTCATCGCCTGGCGATTTCAGCTTCGCGGGAATTTCGTCAAGCCGAGCTTGCGTCGCGTCCCGCCGTTTCCTTTCTAAAGGAGCTGGCGCTTGACTCAGGAGAGGGGAAGGCCCTGTAGTTCGTATTCGATTTGGTAGATATCCAAACGTTTGAGCGTCTGTTCGTCCCCATAAGTCAGATGCGTAATGTTGTTGTCCTCGCGCTTGAATATCGAGCTCGCCGCGCGCCTCAAGCGCGTGAAAGTTGCTGTTTATAAAGGCCCGTTTACGCGCCTCGGGCGCGTGACTCGACACACTTCGCGTGTCGAGTTCGAAAACCGCAACTTCCGATCCAGCGACGCGAAGCCTCGGCAGAGCCCTCTGGCGGGGATAAAAGACAAAAAGGAAAACCAGCAGAAAGATTAAGGCGAGAAACCCGCGTTGTCGCCGACGTCGCATGGCCGAACCCGCCGCCCTGGACATCGGCAGGGGTGGGGCCGACGGGACGGCGCGCTGTCATTTTGCCACGCCGGAGGCGGCCGGCGCAGGGCCAATGGGCCCGGCCTTTTCCCGGTCCTTGGGCCCAGTTTCTTTATCGTCCTTGAGCGCGTCTCGCAGCGAGGGCCTCGCGAGCGAGGCCCTCGGGGGAAGCTCCGATTCGACGTAGGCCCCTGGCTTGATGTTTTTGATCGATCCCGGGACCGATACCAGTATGTCGCCTACGACCGACTCCAGCCGCCCCTTGCCGGATGGGAACCTCTGGATCGCGATAGCCGCGCCGCTGTGCAGGATGGCCCGGATCGCGCCAAGCTCCACGTCGAGAGTCGTCTCCTTGCCCGTGCCGGCGATAATGACTGCTTCGGGGCCGCCATCGCGGGGGAATGCGGTATTGAACAGGAAGCTGTCTCCACTCTCAGCGAAGACAAAAAGGTCCCCGGATTGGAACAGGGCTTCCCCGGCGACGATCGACACCTCCGAGCCCGCCGGGATATGGGGCAGCATCCCCTGAAGCTTCTGCTCCCGCCGCGTGTCGTCGGTCTGTATTTGGATCTGGCCCGTGAAGCGGATAATATCCAGGCGGACGCCGGAGCGCTGCGTTCCCGGTGAATGGGCGCTCAGGGGAAGGCCGCCGCCCAGCCAGCCCAACCAGAGGAGGAAAACCCATGCCCGGAACATGGGGGCAGTATAGGCGAGAGGGCTCCGATTCCCCGTATCGTCCGGGTAAAAACCCCGTCTTGGCTCCGTGATGGGGCATATAGTATGCTGCTGGCGTGGAGTTCTCGTTCGTTCCGACCGCGATCCGAGAGGTCATCGAGGTCACGCACGGCTGCGCGGGAGACGCGCGGGGCTTTTTCGCGGAGACCTATCGGCGAGACGCCTTCATCCAGGGCGGCATCGACGCCGAATTCGTTCAGGAAAACCATTCGCGCTCGGCCGCGGGCATACTGCGAGGACTGCATTACCAGCTCGACCCCTTCGCCCAAGGGAAGCTGGTGCGCTGCGTCCGAGGCCGCATCTTCGACGTGGCGGTGGACTTGAGGGCGGGCTCGCCCACCTACAAGCGCTGGGTCGCCGTGGAGCTCTCGGAAGAAAACCGCAAGATGCTCTACGTCCCTCCCGGCTTCGCCCACGGCTTCTGCTCGCTGACGGATTGCGACGTGATCTATCGGCAGACCCGCTATTATGCCCCTGAACAGGAGCGGGGGATACGTTGGGACGATCCGGAGCTCTCCGTTGTCTGGCCCATCGCCGCTCCCAAGCTTTCCGCCAGGGATGCCGCCCATCCCTTCCTGAAAAACGCCGAAAATAACTTTAAATATTAGGTATAATAGCACGTTCCCCGGTACCGCGGAGCCGTGGGAATGATCCGCACCGCCGCGGTTTGATCGTTAAACATAACGACGCATCGAAAGGAGGAGGAAGGACCTTGATCAACATCTCAATGAAGGCCATGCTGGAAGCGGGAGTCCATTTCGGACATCAGACCCGCCGTTGGAACCCCAAAATGGCGCGGTTCATTTTCGGGGAGCGCAACAACATCCACATCATAGACCTGCAGAAAACCGTCAAGGAGCTCAAGAAGGCCTACACCTACATGAAGGAGAGGGCCGCCGAGGGCGCGACGATTCTGATGGTGGGGACCAAGAAGCAGGCGCAGGACATCGTCAAAATGGAAGCGCAGCGTTGCGGCGCCGCGTACGTCACCGAGAAATGGCTGGGCGGCACCCTGACCAATTTCGAGACCATCAAGAAGTCGATTAAGCGCTTAGACGAGCTAGAAAAATGGGAGACCGACGGCATCTTCAACGTGCTCTCCAAGAAGGAGGTCTCCCGCCTGAGCAAGGAGATGCTGCGGCTGCGCAAGCTGCTGACCGGCATCCGCAAGCTCACCCGCGTGCCGGACGTGCTGTTCCTAGTCGACCCCGTCGAGCAGGAGCTGGCCGTCATCGAGGCGCGCAAGCTCAAGATCCCCATCGTCGCCGTCTGCGACACCAACTGCGACCCGGACTTGATCGACCACCCGATCCCCGGCAACGATGACGCCGCCCGCTCGATCAAGCTTTTCTGCGGGCTTATCGCCGACTCGATCCTTGAGGGGAAGGCCGAGTCCGCCAAGGCCGCGGCGGCACAAGCCCAGGCGGCCCTTCCCGCCGAGGCGCTCGAGGACGCGGCGGCCACGGCCGCGGCCGAGGACGTCTCAGCGACCGAGGACGACGTGGCCGTGGCGGAGACGGAAAACTCATGAGCGCCCCTACGCTAAACGAGCAGATCGTCGCCCTGCGCGAGAAGACGGGCGCCGGGATGATGGATTGCAAGCGTGCCTTGACGGACGCCTCCGGAGATTTCGCCAAGGCCTTAGAGAACCTGCGCAAGAAGGGTTTGGCCGACGCGGCGAAGAAATCGGCGCGGACCACCAAGGAAGGCGCACTGGCGGCCTGGGTCTCTCCCGAAGGCAAACAGGGCGCCATCGTCGAGCTCAATTGCGAGACGGATTTCGTGGCTAAAACCCCGGACTTCCAAGGCCTGGCCACCCGGCTCGCCGAGCAGGCGGCGCTCGGCGAAATCACCTCGCCGGAAGCGGCCGCGGGGGCGCTCCAGCCGGCCATCGCCAAGTTGGGCGAAAATATGAGCTTGAGGCGCCTGGAACGCTTCGAGCTCTCCGGGCCGGGCCTCCTGGCCCACTACATCCATCCGGTCGGCTTCAAGAAGGGTGCGTTCATCCAGCTTGACTGCTCCACGGATGAGGCCGCCAAGAGTCCCGCGGTCGCGGAGTTGGCGCGCGAGCTTGGCCTGCAGATCGTGGCCATGAGCCCCCGCTGGGTCCGCCGTGAGGACGTCCCCGCGGCCGAGATCGAGAAGGAGAAGGAAATATACGCCGCCCAACTCAAGAACGAGGGCAAGCCGGAGGCGGCCATCGCGAAGATCGTGGAGGGCAAGTTGCAGAAGCTCTTCTTCCAGGCCTTCTGCCTGACCGAGATGGTCAGCATGCGCGACAACAAGACGCCCATGTCGAAGCTCCTTTCCGAGACGGCGGCCAAGGCCGGGGGCACGGTCTCGGTCAAGCGCTTCGTGCGCTACCAATTGGGCGAATGATCGTCGCCCAGAAAACCCCCGCCGTCCAGGCGAAATACAAGCGGGTGCTGCTCAAGCTTTCCGGCGAGGCCTTGGCCGGCTCCGGCAAGCGAGGTATCGATTCCGAGGCGCTCGGGCATATCACGAGCGAGATCAAGAGCGCCTACGGGAAAGGTGCTCAGATCGGCGTCGTCATCGGGGCGGGCAACATCTGGCGGGGAGCCTCCGATCGTGGCAGCGCGATCGACCGGGTGACCGCCGACAACATGGGCATGCTGGCGACCATCATTAACGCCCTCGCCCTGCAGGACTCCCTCGAGGACCAGGGCATCCCGACGCGGGTCCAATCCGCCATCAACGTCACCCAGCTGGCCGAGCCGTATATACGCCGCAGGGCCATCCGGCACCTGGAGAAGGGCCGCGTCGTGATCTTCGCCGGAGGCACCGGCAACCCATATTTCACGACGGACTCGGCGGCCGCGCTCCGCGCGACGGAGATCGAGGCCCAGGTCCTGCTTAAGGCGACGAAGGTCGACGGGGTCTACACGGACGACCCTAAAAAGAACCCGAAGGCCAGCCGCCTCGAGGAGGTCACCTTCATGGACGCCATCCGCAAGCGCCTGCGCGTGATGGATTCCACCGCCTTGACCCTCTGCATGGAGAATGCCCTTCCGATCCTGGTCTTCAACCTCGAGCAGAACGGCAACATCGCGCGGGCCGTCGCCGGGCAGAAAGTTGGGACCTTGATCAAGGAGTAAAGAGCAAGCATGGAAGACATACTGTCGTCGGCCGACGCGATCATGAAGAAACGCCTTGAGAAGTTCAAGACCGACTTGGCGGGCATTCGCACCGGCCGCGCCAATCCCCAAATCCTCGACGGGGTCCGGGTGGAATATTTCGGGCAGCCCGTGCCCATCAAGCAGGTGGCCGCCATCTCGGTGCCCGAGGCGAGGGTGCTCGAGATCCGCCCGTGGGACGCCTCTAGCCTGGAAGCGATCGTCAAGGCGCTGCAGAAGTCGGATTTGGGCATCCCCCCCCAGAGCGACGGGACGGCGGTTCGCCTCCTCCTCCCCGCCATGACCGAGGACCGTCGCAAGGAGATCATCAAGCTGCTCGGCAAAACCGCCGAGGAGTGCCGCGTGGCGGTGCGTAACGAGCGTCGCGACGCCCTGGAAAAGCTAAAAAAGGCGGAAAAGGCCAAACAGATCGCCGAGGACGCGCGCAAGAAGCAGGAAGACTCCATTCAGAAATTGACCGACGGCTACATCCGCAAGATCGACGAAGCCCTGCTCCTTAAGGAAAAAGAGGTAACAACCATATAAAGACGCCCTTTTCGCAAAAGGACCACGCCGCGGCCGCTCGGGAGGCCTCCCAGGCCGCCAGCTTGGATCCCGAGCGCATCCCGCGCCATGTCGCCATCATCATGGACGGCAACGGTCGTTGGGCCAAGTCGCGGGGTCTTCCCCGCGTGGCCGGACACCGCCTGGGCGCCAACTCGGTTAAGGCGGTGGTGCGCGCGGCCGCCGAGCTCGGCGTCGAGGTGCTGACCTTGTACGCGTTTTCCACGGAGAATTGGCTGCGCCCAAAGACGGAGGTCGCGGACCTCATGCGACTCTTGTCGTGGACCCTGCGCAAGGAGACCGCAGACTTGGATAAGAACAACGTCCGGTTGAGGGCTTCCGGCCGTCTCGACGCCCTCCCGAAATCCGTGCTCGGGGAGCTGCAAAAGGCGCAGGAGAGGCTCAAGGACAACACCGGCCTGATCCTAAACCTCGCCCTCAATTATGGCGCGCGCCAGGAGATCGTCGACGCCGTCAACGCGGCTTGGCAGTCCGGGGCGCGGCGCCTCGACGAGGATACCCTCGCCAAGCACCTCTACACCTCGGGCCTTCCCGATCCCGATCTCGTCATCCGCAGCTCGGGGGAGATGCGGCTTTCGAACTTCCTGCTCTGGCAATCCGCCTACGCCGAGCTCTACGTGACGCCGGTACTCTGGCCCGATTTCCGCGGCCCCGAACTGCGGGCGGCCATCGCGGAGTACCAGAAGCGTGACCGCCGTTTCGGCGGGCTATAGCCGATGTTGCTGCCTCGGGTTCTGACGGCCTTGGTTGGCATCCCGTTGTTGTTGGGGCTCGTGCACCTGGGCTCCTTGCCCTTCGCGGCGTTCGTCGTCGCCGTGGCCGTGCTTTCCCTCTACGAATATTCCCTGCTTCTGTTCATCGGAGCGAAACCCGTACAGCGCGCCATAACCGTATTGGGCGGAGGCCTGCTGGCCGCGACGATCTCCTTGGGAAGCAGCGGACCCTACTGGCCCTCCGACGCGACGGCCGGTGCCGTGATTACCGCCCTGCTGCTGTCGACTTTGCTGCGCGAGATGTTCCGTGCCCAACACTCCCTGGACCGGGCGGCCTTCACCTTCTTCGGCATCTTCTTCATCGGGTGGACTCTTCCCCATTTGGCCCTGATCCGAGACTTGCGGCCGGACGGCGAAAAGTTCACTTTCCTCTTGTTCGTCAGCGTCTGGATCATGGACAGCGCCGCCTATTTCGTGGGCCTCCGCTGGGGGCGCAGGCCGCTGGCTCCTGTGATCAGCCCGAAAAAGACCTGGGAAGGCGCGGCCGCCGGCCTACTGGCGGCCGTCGCCTGCGTGCTGGCGGCGCGCTCTTGGTTCCTGCGAGAGGCTCTCAGCCTCCCGCTCGCGCTCGCGCTGGGGCTGTTGATCGGAACGGTCGGCCAGTTGTCGGATCTCGCGGAATCGGTGCTCAAGCGGGCCGTGGGCGCCAAGGATTCCTCGGCACTGCTCCCCGGGCACGGAGGAGTGCTCGACCGCTTCGATTCGTTCCTTTTGGCGGCGCCAATGATGTACTATATGTTGGCGCTCACGCGTCCATGAAAAACGTCGCCATCCTGGGGTCCACCGGCTCGATCGGGGTCAACGCCCTGCGGGTTATCGAGGAGATGCCCGACGAGTTCCGGGTCGTAGGCCTTTCGGCATATTCGAACGTCGAACTGCTTTCTCGGCAGGCCAAGCGCTTCAAGCCGGTGCAGGTCTCGGTGTTCGACCCGGATTCCTCCGAGGAGCTTAAGGCTCGGCTCAACGGCGCTGTGCGCTACCTTCCCAGCGGCGTCGAAGGGCTTTGCGAGATGGTCTCGGCCAAGGATGTCGATGTGGTGCTGCTGTCCTTAGTCGGCGCCGTCGGTTTCGCGCCGCTCTTGACGGCACTCAAGGCGGGAAAGACGGTGGCCTTGGCCAACAAGGAGCCGATGGTCATGGCCGGAGAGCAGTTCATGATCGAGGCGGAGCGCTGGGGCGGCCGGATATTGCCGGTCGATTCGGAGCCCTCGGCCCTTTTCCAGTGCCTGGCCGGGAGGCAGGCGCCCAAGGGCGGGCTGCGGGGCTACAGCGCGATGGTCCAGCGCGTTTTCCTTACCGCTTCGGGAGGCGCCTTCTACCGCCGCAAGGGGCGGCTCGACCAGGTGACGGTCGAGGAAGCCCTAAGACATCCGACCTGGAAAATGGGAAAGAAGATCACCATCGATTGCGCGACCTTGATGAACAAGGGCTTCGAGGCCATCGAGATCAAGAACCTCTTCGGCCTCTCCCTCAAGCAGATAGAGATCGTCATCCATCCGCAGTCCATCATCCACTCGGCCGTCGAGTTCAAGGACGGCTCCGTCCTGGCGCAGATGTCTCCCCCCGACATGAAGCTGCCGATCCAATTCGCGATGACCTGGCCGGACCGAGTCCGGCGCGTCATCGAGCCGCTCGACCTCTTTGAGGTCAAGAGGCTCGACTTCGACAAGCCCGATTTCCGCCGTTTCCCCTGCCTGGCGCTGGCCTTGGAGGCCGCCAAGGCCGGGGGTACCTCCTGCGCGGCGCTCAACGCGGCCGACGAAGTGGCCGTCGAGTGCTTTTTGGGAGGCAAGATAGGCTTCACCGATATCGCCCGGGTCATCGAGCGGACCTTGAAGGCCCATCGCGGAGGCTCCAGGCTGCCGTCCTTCGCCGAGGTGCTCGAGGTGGACCAATGGGCTCGGGTCAAGGCGCAGGAACTGGCCTGGTCCTTATGAGGGACAAAGAATAATGATCCTATCCATCGTGGCCGTCCTGCTGACTTTCGGCGTCGTGATCTTCCTGCACGAATTCGGCCATTTCCTCATGTGCAAGCGGCTCAAGGTGCGCGTGGAGCGCTTCGCCTTCGGCTTCGGCCCCGAGCTGCTTGGCATCACCTACGGTGAAACCCGTTTTTCTATTTGCGCTTTTCCCCTGGGCGGGTTCGTGAAGCCCGCGGGGGAAAGCCTCGAGGATTGCTCGGGGCAACCCGACGAGTACTTCTCGAAGACTTGGTACCAACGCCTAGGGATCGTGGCGGCGGGACCGGCGATGAATTACGTGCTGGCCTTCGCGTTGTTCTTCGGCGTGGTCTGGCTGCGAGGCATGCCCGAGCCATCGAAGGAGGCCGTCATTGGCGAGATGGCCCAGAACTATCCGGCCGAGCAGGCGGGATTTAAGACCGGCGACCGCATCGTGAAGGTAGGCCCCATCCCCGTCGAGACCTGGGCGCAGATGGCCGACGCCATCCATTCCAATCCGGGAAAACCGCTCCGGGTGACATTGGTGCGCGAGGGCACCCTGGTGCAGATATCCGTGACACCCAGGCTCGATCCAGCCAGCGGCCACGGGCAGATCGGTATCCTGCCTAAATTCGAATACCGTTCGATGGGGCTTCTGGGCTCATCAAGGGAGGCCCTGCGCCAATGCTGGCATTGGACGAAATTGACGGTGACCACCCTCGCGGAGAAGATAGTCAAACGCGAGCGCCCGGATCTGGCCGGCCCCGTCGGCATCGTCCAGATGGTCCATAAGGCGGCCCACTCCGGGATCGAGGACCTCGTCTTCCTCATCGGCCTAATCTCCGTGGCGGTGGGATTCTTCAACCTACTCCCGATCCCGTTGCTCGATGGCGGGCACGCCGCGCTCTACGTCTGGGAAGGCATCAGCCGCCGGCGCCTGACGCTCAAGACCGTGGCCGTCGCCAATTCCGTCGGGATGATCTTTCTCATGAGCCTGCTGTTGTTCGCCACCTACAGCGATCTCGTGCGCATTCGGGAGCAGCGCCGCGTCAAGAGCGAATCGACGAAAAAAGCCGCGCCATGAAGGCCAGCCGCCTCCTACTGCCGACCCTGCGGGAGGCCCCCTCCGACGCCGACAACGTATCCGCGAAGCTGATGCAGCGCGCGGGCATGATCCGCAAGCTCGCGGCAGGGCTTTACGAATGGCTGCCCCTCGGCCTTCGAACCCTGCGCAAGGTCGAGCGGATCGTACGCGAGGAGATGGACCGCATCGGCGGACAGGAGCTGTGGCTGCCGGTGGTACAGCCCAAGGAACTCTGGGAGGAGACTGGGCGCTGGAGGGTGTACGGCAAGGAGCTCCTGCGCCTGAAGGACCGCAAAGGAGGGGAATTCTGCTTCGCGCCGACGGCCGAGGAGGTCGTCACCGATCTGGTGCGGCGCGAGGTCCGCTCCTGGCGGCAGCTGCCCCTCATGCTCTATCAGTTCGGACTCAAGTTCCGCGACGAGATACGGCCGCGGTTCGGTGTCATGCGCGCGCGGGAATTCCTGATGAAGGACGCCTATTCCTTCCACGCCGACGACGAGGATTGCAAGCGCTACTACGAGGAAGTCTTCGAGGCCTATCGAAGGGTTTTCGAGCGCTGCGAGCTGAAATTCAAGCCGGTGGAGGCGCAGTCGGGCGCCATCGGCGGCTCTTTCTCCCACGAGTTCATGGTGCTCGCCGAGACCGGCGAGGAAACGGTGGTGGCCTGCACGAGCTGCGCCTACGGCGCGAACATCGAACGGGCCGAATGCCTGCCTCCCGCCGGCCTCGACACCGAATCCCCCTCCTCTCTCGAGGAGGTCCATACTCCGGGTATGGGCGGCGTCGAGGAGGTCTCCGCCTTCCTCAAGATCCCGGCCCGCAAGTTCTTAAAGACCCAGCTCTACATGGCCGACGGCATCCCCTTGATGGCGCTGGTGCGCGGCGACCACGAGCTCAACGAGCCCAAGCTGGCCCGGGCTTCGGGCGCCGCGCTGCTTGAGCGCGCCAGCGAGTCGCAGTACCAGTCCATCGCCGGCTGCGAGGTCGGCTTCGCCGGACCCGTGCGCCTTCCGTTGTGGAAGGCCCCGGACGGCCAGAAGATCACGCCGCGCGTCATCGCCGACCTGTCGCTTAAGGGGCTCGTCAACGGGATCAGCGGTGCCAATCGCCGCGACACCCATTTGATGAACATCAATCCCGAGCGCGATTTCCGGCCGGAGGCCTACGCCGACCTACGCATGGCAACGCCGCAGGACCCTTGCCCGCGCTGCGGCTCGAAAGTGGAGTTCGCCAAGGGCATCGAGGTGGGGCATACCTTTAAGCTTGGCATCAAGTATTCGCAGGCCCTGGGCGCCGTCTACCTGGACGCAGCCCAGAAGACGCGGACGATGGTGATGGGCTGTTATGGCATCGGGGTATCGCGCGTCGTGGCGGCGGCCATCGAGCAGAACCACGACGAGAACGGTATCCGCTGGCCCCTCCCCTTGGCGCCCTTCGCCGTGGTCGTCGTCCCAGTCGAAAGCGAGGACGCCGCGGTGCGCGAGGCGGCGAACGCCCTTTATAAAGGATTATGGGACAAAGGCGTCGAGACCCTGCTCGATGACCGGCAGGAGCGTCCCGGCGTGCGATTTAAGGACGCCGATTTAATCGGCATCCCTTTCCGCGTCGTGGTAAGCCTCAAGACGCTCAAGGACGGTCAGGTGGAATTTAAATCTCGCATTTCAACTGATGTCGAACGCCTCAAGGTCGATCAGGCCTTGGAGCGTTTGATAGATTTAGTCACTCCCGCCGTTCGAGTCTAATCAGCAAACACCTGCCTTTTTGTACTTAAAAGGGAACTAATTCACTTCTTGCTCGTATATATATGTGGATAACTTCCGCGCTAGCGCGGAAAGGAGGATAACAATGATTGAAATATCTGCACTTTCTGATACCGAGCTGACGGAACATCTTCATTTGTGTGTAGCTAGGGAAAATGAGTCGCTCGCAGATGTAATTATTGCTCTTGATGAATTTGACAAACGAAAGGTTTATGCGGATAAGGCCTATGCAAGTTTATTTATCTATTGCACAAAAGCTCTAGGTTTTTCTGAAGATGCAGCCTTTCGTCGTATTCAAATCGCACGCAAATATAGAGAGTTTCCTTCGATCATTGAGCGTATTCGTTGCGGCGCCCTGTCACTTACAGTAGCGAATATCATCGCGCCGCACCTGACTTCTGAGAATCACCGAAGACTTATCGACCAGGCCTCTGGCAAATCACGAAAGGAAGCTGAGAGACTTGTCGCCTCAGCCTGGCCGAAGCCGGCCGCTCACGACGTAATCCGATCCATAGTTATTCCCGCGGTGCAACAGGAAATTCCCATTAAAAAAGATGAGTCAGCTTCCAATTACATGCCGAAGGAATTCGTTAGGATCGCATTCACAGCGAACGCTACGTTTCATGAGAAATTAAAATGCTGTCGTGACCTGTTAAGTCATAAATATCCCTTTGGACAGCTTGATGGTATTTTTGAAGATGCAATGGACGCCTTGCTCGATAAAAAAGATCTTCAACGTTGTTCAGTCCGACCTCGAATTCGTTGTTCAAACCCCTTTTCAAGGACAATTCCTCGTTGGGTCAGAGACAGGGTATGGCGTCGAGACAACGGACGTTGTGGTTTTATTAGTGAAGAAGGGCGTCGTTGCGAATCGACAAAATTCCTTGAATTTGACCATGTAAAGCCTTGGTCTCAAGGCGGTCGTTCCAATGACCTGAAAAATATTCGTCTGCTGTGTCGCACCCACAATCAAAGGGAAGCAAGAAGGCTTTTAGGCTATGGGAACTCAAAGTCGTTGCAACGTCAAACCTGAATGTTATAATAGGCGCCTGTGTTTTTTCTTAATTTTTTCCGTTATTTGGCCACGGCATTGGCCGCCCAGGACAGCGCGAAGGCGTTGGCCGGCGGCTTCGCCCTCGGTTTTTGGGCCGGGTTGGTGCCGAAAAGCAGCCTGCTGGCCCATCTGCTACTCATCGTGATCTCGATGACCCGGGTCAACCTGGCGGTCGGCTACCTCTCTGCCCTGATCTTCAGCGCGCTTTCGGTGGGCATCGACCCGATCGCCCATGCCGTCGGCAATGTTCTTTTGACGAAGCTTGATGTCCTGAAGCCATTATGGGTTTACCTCTATAATCTACCCATCGTTCCTTGGACGCAATTCAACAATACCATCGTGTTGGGTTTCTTCCTGATCGGCGGGGCGCTGAGCTATCCCCTCTATCGGCGTAGCATTCCTCTCTTCGAGCAATACGGCCATACCTTCGGAGCGACGCTGCAAAAATGGCGCGTTTCCAAGATCCTGCTCGGCGCCTCCTGGTGGCAGCGCTTAAAGGGTCCCTGATGCGCTGGTCCTACATCGTCCCGCGCCTCATTATCCTGGGCCTCCTGTGGTCCTTTTTTGCCTTGGCTTTCGATCCCCTGCTCCGCTGGGGCCTGCAATCGGGCGGCAGCTCCGCCTTGGGAGCCAAGGTGGAGATCGGCCGTCTGCGCACCCGCTTTTTCCCTCCCTCCATCGAGCTCGACCGCTTCTCCGCCGCCGATCCCGGCCAGCCCATGAGCAACATGCTTGAATTCTCCTCGGCTCGCCTGAGACTTCAAGGCCGTCCCCTGCTCGAGCGCAAGATCGTCGTGGACCAGGCCTCATTGTCGGGGATCGCTTTCGGGACTGCCCGGAAAAGCTCCGGGGCCCTGCCGCGCCGGCCCCAGTCCAAGGCCGCGAAAATGATGGGGGAATGGGTGCAGTCGAGTAAGGCGATGCCCCTGCGGGCGTGGACTTCCGCCAAGTCGGAGGCCGTGGAGCGTTATCAAGTGAAGCCGGAGGACCTTTCTTCCCTACGGATGAGCGAGGAGCTCAAAAAGAAGTGGCCTTCGGCCTTCCAAGCTTGGCAGGAACGGATCAAGGCCGTCGACGCCGAAGGAAAGGCCGCCCGGCTGCAGGAGCTTTTCGAGGAGGCTCAGAAATCCAAGGACGCGCCGGCCCGGATCCAGAAGGCCGCCGAGCTGCAGAGGCAAGCGCAGCAATTCCGGCAGGAGATAGGTTCTCTCAAGAAAGAGCTGGAGGCCCAGGCATCTCAGGCCCGCGCTGATTTGGACGCCGTAGCGAGGGCGAAGGCCTCCGATATCGAGAATTTACGCGGCAAGCTGCAGCTGCCGAGCTTCGACGCCGAGGCCCTCTCCGCCTTCCTGTTGGGCGAGCAGGCCAGCGCGCGGATACTCAAGGCCTTGAGGCTTTTGGAAACGGCGAGGCGCTACATGCCTGCCAAATCGTCTCCCCCGAAGCCGACGCGGAGCCGTGGATTGACCGTGGAATTCCCTAGGGAGAAGTCCTGGCCGGCCTTCTGGCTGGTGCGCACGGGCCTATCGGGCAGCGTCGATCTAGGAGCCCCTCTCGATTTCTCCGGGGAGGCGGCGGATTTCTCCTCGAACCCGCCGCTTGTCGGACGTCCGGCGACCTTGAAACTTCGAGGCGGCCAGGGGGCGCGCCGGGCGAATTTGGAGGCCGTTTTGGACCATACGGGCGAGGTTCCGGCGGATTCCCTGCGATTCGACTACGCGGGCCTTCCCATGGCGGCTATGAAGGTCGGGGATTCCGCCTCGTTCGCGCTGGGAATAGGAGCCGGGACCGCCTCCATTTCCGGTAGCATCGGGCTCAAGGGAGACGCGCTGGAGGGCAGCATCGCCTTCCGGCAGGACGGGGTCACGCTCGAGCCGTCCTTCAGCGGCCCATCGGAAACCGGCCGCCTTTTGGGCGGGGCCTTCGCCGGGATCCGTTCCTTGGAGGGCAGGCTTCTGCTGGGCGGCACCCTCGATAAACCGCAGATCCGGATTTCCTCGAACCTTGGCGCCGCCTTGAGCCAGGGGCTTAAGGCTTCGCTGGGCAAGGAGATCCAAGCCAGGACGAAGGAGTTGGAGGCGCAGGTCTCCCGCCTGGTGGATGGATCCCTCAGTCAGCTCAAGGGCGAGCTCGACGGGCAGACGCGGCAGGCGCTGGCCGCGCTGGGCGTCGGCGATCAAAAGCTCGATGAGCTGCAACGCAAGATCCAAGACCAACTTAAACTCCCGCTAAAGATCCCAAGCTTCAAGAAGCTGGGACTCTAGGCCCCTCGAAATCAGGGACCTTGGCCTGATATTCTACGGCGGCCTCAATCGATATAATCCGAAGTATGAAAAAGCTTTGTTTGTGCCTCGCGATCGCCTGTGGCTCTAGCGCCTCGGCGGGGGAATGGGAAACCCATCTTCAAAAGATCATCCGCGACGTCAAATCCTGGAAAAGCCAAGCGAATTGGGTGGAACGCAAAGGGTTCGTGACCAAAAGGTATCTGGAGTCCGGCGCAGGCAGCCGCGAATTGCTGGTGCTCATGGGCGGCGGTTCCGAGGAGTACGTCCTCCGCCAACGCCGCGGCCTTCCCCTCCCCAATTCGGGTCTCGAGAGATTCGTCGGCAAGGTCGTCTCTTGCCAGGGCCGGATTCTGGAGCAGGACTCCTACCCCCCGGTGCTCGAGGTCTCCCACTGCCGCGGCTATTCTGGCAAATGGCTTGGCTCTGACGGCAAGACCCTGGTCATCGAGGAAGGCGATCTGCGCGGTTTCCAGCGCTAATCGAGGTTTGACTCCCGAAAATCCGATTGCTATAATTAGTTTGTAACCACTGCGAAAAGTGGCCGAAGCTCGAGCCACTTTTTTTATTCCCTAACGATATGCCGGACTTAGCGAAGATAGAACAGACGGTGCAAGGCATTTTGGACCAGGAGGCTTTCGAATTGGTCGACCTGCGCTACCTCAACGATGGGGGCCGATGGGTGCTTCGCTTCTACGTGGACAAGGCCGGCGGGGTCAAGCTCGACGATTGCGAGTATCTCTCCAACCGCATCGGGGCCATGCTAGACATCACCGATTTGATGCCGAGCCGCTACACGCTGGAGGTCTCCTCCCCGGGTATGAATCGGGTGCTCAAAAAGGAAAAGGATTTCTTGCGCTTCCAAGGGCATCGCGTAAAGTTGCGTTTGAAGAGCCCCGAGGGCGGACAGCGCCAATTTCGCGGGTTCCTCAAGCCCATGGAAGGTAACTTGGTCGTGCTGGAAGCAGGGGAAAAGACCGTGCGTTTCGCGATAGATCGCATCGACGAGGCTCGGCTTGACCCCGAGATTGAAATTTAGGCGGGAAACCATGAGTTCGATATCCGGAGCCAAAAGTCCCCTCATCCTGGCCCTCGAGCAGATCGAGCGGGAAAAGGGAATCAAGAAGGACGACGTGCTCAAGATGATCGAGGGCGCGATCGTCAGCGCCCTGCACAAGCACGTGGGCAAGGACGCCATCATCGAGTGCCTCATCGATCCGGACACGGCTAATATCAAGGCCAACGTGGTCAAGAGGGCCCTATCCCAACCCGTCAATCCGGACACCGACATCTCGCTCGAGGACGCGCGGCGCTACAAACCCAAGATCGCCGAGGGAGAGGAGCTTAAGATCCCCATCGAAACTGAGGACTTCGCGCGCATCGCCGCCCAGACGGCCAAACAGGTGCTGACCCAGCGCATGCGCGAAGTCGAGAGGGACAATCTCTACGAGGAGTTCAAGCCGAAGGAGGGCGAGGTCGTCAGCGGCAGCGTGCACCGCTTCATGGAGCGCAACATCATCGTTGACCTAGGCAAGACGGAAGCCATCATGCCGCTGCGCGAGCAGATCCGGCGGGAGCGCTACGGCATCGGCGACCGGGTACGCGGCGTCATCCTGAAAGTGGACAAGGCTCAGCGGGGGCCTCAGGTGCTCCTCTCGCGGGCGACCCCTCTTTTCCTGCGCCGCCTGCTCGAGACGGAGGTGCCCGAGATCGGCGAGAAGATCGTCGAGATCGTAGACATCGCCCGCGACCCGGGTTTCCGCGCGAAGGTCGTTGTCCGCTCCAACAATCCCAAGGTGGACGCCGTGGGCGCCTGCATCGGGATTAGGGGCTCGAGGATCCGCAGCATCATGAATGAGCTATCTGGTGAGCGCATCGACCTAGTACTCTTTTCGGACGAGCTCAGCGGCTTTATCTCGAACTCTTTCACCCCCGCCAAGGTCTCCTCGGTCCGCATCCTCGACAAGGAAAACAAGAAGGCGGAGGTTATCGTCCCTAACGACCAGCTTTCCCTGGCCATCGGGAAGGAAGGCCAGAATATCCGGCTGGCATCGAAGCTCACGGGGTGGAGCCTAGAGGTCAAATCGGAGAGCCAGCGCATCGAGGAGGCCCGCAGCCTTCAAGAGAGCCGGGTGGCGGACTTGACCGAGCTCGAGGGGGTAGGCCCCAAGGCGGCGGAAGTGCTGGTCAAGGCGGGCATGTCGGACATCTATCGTCTGGCCACGTTCAAGACGGAGGATCTCATGACGCTCCAAGGGATCGGCGAGAAGACGGCCGCCAAGATCATCGCCAGCGCGAAGCAATACGTCAGCGAACACCCTCCCAAGGGCGAGGAACCGCGTCCTGTGGCCGAGAAGCCGGCGGAAGGAACGGCGGAGGCGTCGTCGTCATAAGGCGGAACCATCATGGAAAAGAAAAAAACGAGCAAAAAGACGATTTCTGATAAGCCGAAGAAGAAGGCCGAAGCCGAGAAAAAGCCCAAGAAAACAGTCAAGGCGAAAAAGTCCGACGAATTAGAAAAGCTGGGGGTGCGCCGTCAGGCCGCGGAAACCCGCAAAACCCAGGAAAAGGATTCGATAGCCCCCCCCACCGAACACCTGGTCGACGCCTTCGCCCGCCTTCGAACGAGCAGTGCGCAGCGCCAGGCCCCTTCCATCACGCGATTGTCGGCGGGCAGCAGTTTGGCGCCCAAGCCGCCGGTCCCGCCGATCCCCAAACCCCCCGCCCCGGCGCCTGGCAAGCCGACGGCTGCTTCGGCTCCGGCCGCAACGCCCGCCGCCTCGGCGGCGGCTCCGGCCGCGGCACCTCCCAAGCCAGCTACGCTTGCTCCCAAGCCGGTCTCGGCTCCGCCCGCCGCGGCGCCGACTGTCCCGCCCCCTCCGCCGCCTGCCAGACCCGCGGCTCCTCCGCCGGCCGTAAGCAAGCCGGCGCAAAAGCCCGCCGCGCCCGCACCGCCTAAACCGATTCAGGCCCCCAAGCCGGCGGCGGCGCCCCCTCCGGCGCCGGTCCCGTCCAAGCCGGCGGAACCGGCTCCCAAACCCTCGCTGACGCCGCTCAAGGTGACGACGCAGGCCACGGTGCGCGAGCTGGCGGAGAAAATGAATGCGAAGGTCAACGATCTCATCAAGAAACTGATGCAGATGGGGGTCTTCGCCACGATCAACCAACGCCTCGACTCGGAAACGGCGGTGCTCATCGCTCACGACATGGGATTCGACCTGGAGGTCGTCCCCATGCACATGGAGGAGGAGCTCGCCGGCGGCAAGGAGCAGGCGGACAAACCGGAGAACCTCAAGCCTCGCCCGCCGGTGGTCACCATCATGGGCCATGTCGACCACGGTAAGACCAGCCTGCTCGACGCCATCCGCTCCACCAACGTCGCTGGCGGGGAAGCCGGGGGGATCACGCAACACATCGGCGCCTACAAGGTCAGCATCCCGAAGGGGGATATCGTTTTCCTCGATACCCCGGGCCACGAGGCTTTCACCGCGATGCGAGCGCGGGGCGCGAAGGCCACCGATATCGTGGTCCTGGTGGTTTCCGCCGCCGACGGGGTCATGCCACAGACGGTGGAGGCCATCGACCACGCCAAGGCTGCCGGGGTTCCGATCGTGATCGCGGTCAATAAGGTCGATCTTCCCACGGCCAACCCCCAAAAAATCCGCCAGGAGCTCAGCGCGCACGGGCTGCTCTCGGAAGAGTGGGGAGGCAAGCATATCTTCGTGGACGTCTCGGCCAAGAAGCGCATAAACCTCGACAAATTGCTCGAGATGCTCCTGCTCCAATCCGAGGTGATGGAGCTCAAGGCTAACCCCGATCGTCCGGGAGTCGGCGTCATTCTCGAGGCCAAGCTCGACCCCAAGAAAGGAAACGTCGCGACCCTGCTCGTGCAGTCGGGCACCGTGAAGGTGGGCGATTCCTTCGTGGCGGGGCTCACCTACGGCAAGGTCAAGGCCATGGTCACCGATAAGGGGGAACGCCTCCAGAAGGCGGGGCCGTCCACGCCGGTCGAGCTCTTGGGAATCTCGGGAGGGGTTCCACAGGCCGGGGATCTTTTCAACGTGGTCTCCAGCGAACGGCAGGCCCGGGAGATCGCGGAGAAGCGCGGCCTGGTGCATCGCGAGGAGGCATTGGCCCACCGCAAGCACATGAGCCTCGTGGGCCTCAAGGCGCAGGCCGGCGGAAAGGGCGGGAAAACCCTCTCGATCGTGCTCAAGGCGGACACCCAGGGTTCTATACAGGCGATCAAGGACTCCTTGGAAAAGCTTTCCAACGCCGAAATCCTCGTCAGCGTCATCCACGCCGGCACCGGGAATCTCAACGAGTCGGACGTGCTCCTGGCCAACGCCTCCGACGCGGTCATCCTGCTTTTCCATGCGGACGCCGACGCCCGCACCGAGGAATTGGCCGCCAGGGCCGGCGTCGAAGTGCGGAAATACGAGATCATCTACGATCTCGTGGCCGACGTCAAGGCGGCGATGGAGGGATTGCTCGAGCCCGAGATCGTCGAGACCGTGGCGGGACGCGCCGAAATTCGCGAGGTATTCAACGTCCGGGGCGGGAAGATCGCGGGCTGCATGGTCACCGAGGGCAAGCTAACGCGGGGAGGCGTCGTCCATCTTTTCCGCGGGGCCCAGAAGCTCACCGAGTCCCGGGTGGAGACGCTCAAGCGCTTCAAGGACGACGTCAAGGAGGTCGAGAAGGGGCTCGACTGCGGCGTGGGGCTGGAGGGTTCGATCGATTTCCAGAAGGGCGACCGCCTCGACGTCATCGTTAAGGAAAAAAAGACGAGAAGGTTAGAAGCAGCTAAATAAAACGGGAGGGCCCCACCCGCTGCTCGCCCTCCCGTGGAGAGGGGCGAGTGACTATGCACCAACGCAACGAACGCATCGCGGAGCTTATTCGCCAGGAAATTTCAGTCATCCTGCGGGACGTCAAGGACCCTGGGCTCATGGGCTTGTTGACCGTCACCGACCTCAAGTTGACGCGGGACAGGAAATCGGCCGTCGTATTCTATTCCATGCTGGGTACGGCGGAAGAGAAGAAATCAACCGCCAAGGCCCTGGAAAGATCCGTGCCCTTCGTGCGCAAGCGGCTGGCGGAGCGCTTGTCGCTGCGCTCCATCCCCAAGGTCGTGTTCGAATACGATCCGACCCCGGAACGCGCCCAGCGGGTGGAGGCCCTATTGCACGCCATCGAGGAGGAGAAAAAGGGTGGGCATTGAAGGATTACTGCTCGTAGACAAGCCACGCGGCTGGAGCTCGCATGACATGGTGGCATGCCTGCGCCGCCGCCTACCGAAAGGCCTCAAGGTCGGCCATTCGGGCACCCTCGACCCGCTGGCGACGGGTCTCCTTGTCCTGCTCTTGGGCTCCGCGACGAAGAAGGCTTCCCTCTTCCAAGGATTGCCGAAGGTCTACTCCGGCCGTATCCGCTTGGGCGTGGAAACGGATACGGGCGACCTGGAGGGATCGCCCCGGCGCGAGGCGGCGGTCCCGGAATTGAGTTTCGAGTCCCTCCAGGCGGAGATGCACCGGCACCTGGGAGTCCACGACATACCCCCGCCGCTTTTTTCCGCCGTCAAATATAAGGGCCGTCCGCTCTATTCCTACGCTCGGCGCGGTATTGAGCTGTCACCAAAACCCCGCCCCCAACGCGTCGACGAATGGACGCTGCTCTCCTGGGATAGGCCCGAGCTCGAGTTCCGACTGCGCTGCTCAGGGGGGACCTACGTGCGATCGCTGGCGGTCCATCTCGGCAGTAGCCTCGGCAGCGCGGGTGTGCTCAGCGAGCTCCGTCGCGAAGCCGTCGGCCCTTTCGATCTTCGCGGAGCGCTCGGAGCGCGCGAGGCCCGCGAACTCCCCATCGAGCAGCTCGCCGCGCGGTTGTTGCCCGCCGAAGTCCCCGCTCCCGCCTCGTGAAGTCGTTGGTGACGATCGGCACCTTCGACGGGGTGCACCGGGGCCATCAGAAGCTCATCCGCTGGGTGTTACGCCGAGCGGGGCGATTGAACCTTAAGACCACCGTCGTCGTGCTGGATAGGCCTCCGCGCTTCTTCTTTCACCCGGACAAGGCTCTCCCGCTGCTGACCACTCCCGAGGAGCGCCGCGAGCTCATCCTCCGGATGGGCGTCGACTCGGTGCGGATCCTCCCCTTCAACCGCAACATGGCCCGCGTCCCCCACACGCGCTTCTTCGAGGATTATTTGCTGAGGCGCTGCCGGGCGGGAGGCCTCTTCGTCGGTCCGGACTTCGCCTTCGGCCGCGCCCGGAAGGGAGACATTCCTTGGATGAGGCGCGCCTGCGACGTGCTGGGCATGCATTTCGGCATACTGCCGCTTGTGCGCGTCGGAGAGCATAAGATCGGTTCCTCCCATATCCGACAGCTTATCTTGGAAGGTCGCCTGCCCGAGGCCAACCGCCTGCTGGGCCGGCCGCATTTCCTCCTCGCCGCGGTCATCAAGGGCCAGGGCCTGGGGCGCAAGATCGGCTTTCCCACATTGAACCTGGACGTCCCCGAGAGCAAGCTGTTGCCATCCGGGGTGTTCCGCGTGCGAGTGTCGGGGCCGGGAATACTGCGCCGAGTCGGCGTGTGCAACGTGGGCGTGCGCCCCACCGTCTCTTCGGAGGGCCGAAGGCACGTAGAGGTCCATCTGCCGGGCTTTAAGGGCAGCCTTTACGGCCGGACCTTGAAAGTGGAATTTCTCAATCGAATACGTCCCGAAAAGAAGTTCGCCTCGTTGAACGACCTGCGGGAACAGATCGCGCGGGACGTCGCGTCGCTCCGCTAATAGGTCGCGATTCAATGGCGTACCACCTCGCGAAGGGAATAGTGACCGTGCCATCGTAGGTAATGGGTTTGACATTATAGGACCAAGGACTCATATGGCCTTCTGTCTTTCGATTCATGTCGCTATCCATCCGGCGGAAGTATAATCGAACCGCATGAAGAGAAGCTCTGCCGCCTTGAGCCTCATCATCGCGCTCTCGGGTGCGGCCCTTGCCAGGCAGCATCACGAGATCGAGACGGAACCGGGGCGCATCTCCCAATTCTTCGACGCCGCCCAAGCCGCGGCCAGGGATTTTATCAAACGCCGTGGCCGTTACTACGTCGATGCCGAGCGTTGCGCGCCGCGACTGAGGGAGCTCTCGGCATTGCTCTCCCAGCTGTTGCGCCATATACCGGCCCAGGAGGGCTTGGCCTGCGAGAGACCCTCCTGCCTCGTCGGCGATGCCTCCGGTTTTTACGACAAGACGCTCGTCGACGCGCGCGTCGCCGCCCTTTTAAGGACCATCGATGGGATGATCGTCAACGGTGAGCTCCGCGCGGCCGAAAAGGCCGTCGATGCGATCCGCAGTGTCCCGGTCGAATACAGCTCCTACGTGGCCCAAGGAGATCTGCGGGTACGCAAGCACGACGTCGACTTGAAGGTCGTCCTAGCCCTCGTTTCCATCGAGCGGGCGCGAGCCGACATGCAGGCCTCCTGCGGCAAGCCGTGATCGGTCTGGCGGCTCTTTCCTGCCTTCTGCTGCTGCCGGCCGCAACGGGGCAAGCCCATCCAGATTTAGATGCCCTCTTCGATAACGCTTTGCCACGCGGCGACAGCGATACTGCTCCGCGGGCTGGGGAGTCGTTCAAGCCTTATCCCTCTGCCTCCGGCGATCCCGCTCCCCCTCCCCCCGCCTCGCCCTTCGCCGACCCCGCACGGCGCCGGCGGCTTCTCGAGCGGGCGAAGGAGGTCCTGGAGTACAATCGGGAACGCTTCGAGCATCAAGGCCGGACGCATGAATTCACGGTACCGGATAAACGCCTCTACCCCTATCAATGGCTTTGGGATTCCGTTTTTCACGCGATGGGAATACGCCATTACGATGTCGGCCGTGCCCGGGCGGAACTGGAGACCCTCTTAGCGGGCCAGCATGCCGATGGACTGCTGCCGCATATGCTGCAGCTCCACCCCGAACAGCTTCGCGCCCGCGCCGTGGCTCGCCTAGGGAGGACCCTAAGACGTTTCGACATCCCCGGCGCCTTCGCTGCGGCCGGCGCCGCACTTCGTTTCTCGCTTGAACCTCTTTACATGCGCGCGGCCTATCCAGGATACGACAAGACCCATTCGAGCCATCTGACGCAATCTCCTGTGGCAGCCGAGGGAGCCGCCGCGGTCGCCGAGTCCCTCGGCGGGGCGGAGGGAAAACATTTTCTCGAGAGCGTTTTTCCGAAACTGTACGCGTACTATGAATGGCTTCATCGCGAGCGGGACGTAGATAAAGACGGTTTGATCACGATTTATAATTCCGTCGAGACCGGCACGGACGATAATAGCCGCTGGGATCTGGTCTATGGCGTCCAGCCGGGCGGTCGCATTACGTGGAAGGAGAACCTAGGCTTGACGCTACGGCAGAGGCTCTTCGGCGCCAAGTCTTCATTTGAAGCCAAGGCCGTCGACATGAGCAGTTATTACTATCAAAACCTGAAGGTGCTTGCCCAAATCGCCCAGACGCTCGGCAAAGACAGGGAGGCTCGTATCTTGTTGGCGCGCGCAGCCCAGACGCGGGAATCGATTTTAAACAAGATGTGGGATGATCAGGCCGGCATCTTCGTCGACCTAGCCAAAATCGATGGGAAGGAGACCCCCTTGCGCGTATTGACCCCCTTCGGCGCCATCCCGCTGTACGCTGGGATACTCGATCCCAATGACACTCGGGTCCCCAGGCTCCTGGAACCCTTCTCCGACCCAACCCGCCTTCAAGCCCCCTATGGGATCCCCTCGGTCTCGCGCAGCGACCCGAGTTTCGAAGCGCAGCGCTATTGGCGCGGCACGAGCTGGATCAACGTCAACTATTTTATCGCGCGGGCGATGCTTCAATATGGCCGTAACGCGGAGGCCAGAAATCTTATCTATCAGGCCTTCGAAATGGTCGAGCGTGGCGGTTTTAGGGAATATTTCAACGCGGAAACAGGAACGGGATACGGCGGCAATCCGTATTCCTGGACAGCCTCCTTGCTATTTGAACTCGAGGCCCTTCTTGAGCAGGCCGAGAAGGCCGCTTGACTCCTTCTTAAGGAGATCGGCGAACTTCTCCCAAGGCGCGTCCCAACAGCCCCAAAAGTGGTAATAACGGCGGATATGCCCCGGCTGTAGCGAGGCCGCCCCGAAGTCGGCCGCCGTGTATTCGGCGCTCTTGCGGCAGCGCATAAAGGCCCGGGTCCCCTGGGAGCCGGAGATCCGATTGCCGCGGACGACCCCGGCCGCGATCCCGTCGACGGCCAGGCCGACTACGGCGCCTGAAACCTCGTTGTTCTCGATGGTGCCGGCGTCGCGGACGTTGAGATTCATGAACCAGGGGTGCGGGCCGACGACGATTCCGAAGGCCAGCCGGTCCCGCGCCGAGACAATCGTATTGTCCCGATAGACGGAGCCGGAGTGGTCCCCGTTGCCCGAGTTCCCTCCGGTAAAGTTGAACACGTGCAGGCCGGCGAAGCCGTAGACCGCCGACTGCTCGATCCGGTTACCCTCGATGCGGCAGTCGCGGCCTCCTCCGACGACGATGTTGATGTCGGTGTTGTCCTTGAAGAAGTTGCCGCGCACCCGGCCTTGGTCGCATCGCAAAAGGGTCAGGCCGTCGGCCCAAGGCTCCGGCGTCTCAGGGGCTTGATCCTTCGAGAATCCGTTATTTTCGAAACGGCAGTTCTCAATCTCGTAATCGGATCCCGCCACCTCGCAGGCGGAGCCGCACATGGCGTGGATGGAGTCGACGTGGCGGAGAGCGAAGGCGCTGCCCCGAGGCTGAAGGTTGGTGCCGAAATCGCGGTATCCCTTGCATTCCCGCCGCCGGAGGCGGTTGCCGACATTGCCGTCGAAGATAAGATGCGACAAGGAATAATCGGAGACGTCATCGCCCACGGCCAGCATGGGCGCGAAAAGCTCCGGATGGGCCAAGAGCCGAGCCCTCTGCGGGGGCCGCGAGGACCTAAGCTGCGTCTGGGACTTCCTCAGGCGCAGGCCCTTGCGCAGGATGTAGCCGGGAAGGCCGGGCTCAAGCTCGACTACGCCGCCGGCGTCCAGGCAGGCTTGGAGGGCTTCGTCGTCCGGGATCTGGTCGTTGGGGTCGGCCCGAGGGCAAAGGGATGGCGCGGCGAAGGCGCTCTCCGCCATGAAAACCGCAAGTAGCAACGCGAGGAACATGGACGTTATTTTAGCATGACGGCGGCTCATGCGGGAAGCATTGCTTGGAGTCTCTCGAAATTCAACTGCCCCAGCCCTTGGACGACTAAGTCCGCCTCGGAGAAATCTTGATCCTCGTTGAAGCCGTTGCGCAGGCCCACGCAGCGCAGGCGCGCGCGCTTGGCGGCGACCACCCCGTTGCGGGAGTCCTCGATCGCGACGCAGCGCTCGGCGTCAACGTCGAGGCGTTCGCAAGCCCTCCGGTAGATCGCCGGCGAAGGCTTGCCTTGGCCGCCGAGCTCATCGGCGCTGACGACGGTCTCGAAAAACGGGGCTAGGGAAAAGCGCTCGATCACGAGAGTGATCCATCGGGCGGGAGAGGAGGACGCCAGAGCGAGCCGCACGCCCCTGGCGAGCAGGTCCTCCGCGAGGGGTTTAAAGCCCGGCAGGAGCTCCGTTTCCCGACGGTAGATCGCCTCGGCGACGCGCCCGTAAAGGAGACGAAAGCGGCCGATGTCCATCCTCAGCCCGTGCTTGCGGGCCAGCCAGGCGTGCAGATCATCGACGCTGAGTCCCAATAGGCAGGTTCGATCGACCGATCCGGGGTCCCCTAACAGCTCCTCGAGGAAGACGGCCTCATGGCGTTTCCAGTGGGATTCGCTGTCAACGACGACGCCGTCCATATCGAAGATGACGGCGTCCACTACCTTATGATTTCCACTTCCTGGACGGGATGGATCTCCCAGAGCGAGGCCCGGCCCTTGCCGAGGATCGGGTGGCGGGCGTCATACTCCTCCTCGAACTTGTGGAACGAATCGTAGTAGGTCCAGCCGCGCACGCGGACACGGTCGCCCACCTTGGGCAGGGGCATCTCCGGATGGCGCAGCCGCCACTCGGGGGTGATCTCCATGTGGATCGGAGGGATGTCGAAGGTGACGTCGCCGTCGAAAGAGACGACGCTGCGCTCCGTGACCAGGCCGGTGACCTCGATGCCGGTGGCCACGTTGAGCTTGCCGCGTCGGAGCTCCTCCACCGTCGAGGCGACGGTCCGCCGGGGAAAGCGGAGGCGGTGCTTCATCATGAAGATGCGCAGCGGGCCCAAGCGGAGGAACTCTTCCAAGGGGATGTCCTCGGGCAGGACCTCCTCTCCCCGGCGCAGGCAGTCAAGCTCGGAGTCCAAAAAGGCCAGCAGCTCCGCCTCCCTTCCTCGTTGCCCGGCGCTCCAACGCAGTTGAAGGATGAGATGGCGCGCCAAGGAGCGGGAATACGGGAGGACGTCCTCGCGGTGGCGCAATTGCTCCAAGAGCGTCTCGAGCTGCCGCAGCAGCGGGCGCGTCGAGCCGTTGAGCGCCTTATCGGCGCGCAACCTTCGGGCGACGGAGGCGAGTTTTTGGAAGAGGGACTCGCGCGCCTGGAGGTCGGCTCCGGTTTCCGCGAGCGTCGATTCCAACGCGTCGGCCAGACGCCTCAAGTCGGCACGGACGGAGCGGGGAGGGATATCCGCATCGCCCTGACTCATGGTCGGCAAGGCGAAGAGTAGGAATGCCAGGACTAACAGTTTGCTCATCGATCCCCCTTAGCGCGGCAGAAATGCAGGCCGGTTCCGATCAAACCCCCCCAAAGGATGGCGGTCCCCAGTTCGCCGGGTGACGGCAGCAGGGCTCCGCCGCGCGGGCCGAGCATGGAAAAGCGCTCCAGCAGCAACTGGAGCCCTCGGTCGAGCGGATAGGCGACGGCCAGCGAGGCGAGAGGAGGCCCGAAGGTCCGCCAGGAAAACCGGCGGGCCGTCTCCCACGCCATGACGAGCACGGCCGCCGCGTTGGCGGCGATATAGGATCCCAATACTAGATAAAACCAAGCTAAGGTGGGAGCCTCCATGGCCCCCTCGCCCCAGGAGAACGCCCGTGTCGAGATCCCCAAGACCAGCGAGAGGGCCAAGAAGGCGGCGGCGGAGGAGCCCGCCGCCCGTAGCAGCCTCCGGCGCCAGCCACCGCCGCCCGTGGCCGCCGCGAGGCAAGCGTAATACGTCGCGGTGAAGAGCGTCATGTCGAAAAACGGGGGCCCGTGCGCTCCCTTGAGCCAGGAGTCGGCGTCGGCGCTCAATTGATGGGCGGCCATCACCAGCCAAGGCCCGGCGAGCCCTCCCAGCAGGCCACCGAAGCCTCCTGTCAAGGCCCCGCCCGCCGCCCCGGAGCCGACGCCGCCGCGCGCCGGACTCAATAGATGTTGGACTCCCTTTTCGAGCCGGTGTAGTCGAGGAAGACGGTCTTGGGCTCGGTGAAGAAGCGAACCCCTTCCTTGGCCATCTCCCGTTCGCCGACCCCGGAGCCCTTCACTCCGCCGAAGGGAACCGACGCCTCGCCGCCGATCGTCGGCGAGTTGACATGGACCATCCCCGCGTCCATCTCCTCGATGAAACGCATGGTGATGGACAGGTCCTGGGTGTAGACGGCGCTGGTCAGCCCGAAGGGGCAATCGTTGGCTAAAGACATGGCCTGCTCGAAGGAGGAGGCCCGAGCGACCGATAGCACGGGGCCGAAAATCTCCTCCTGGTAAATCCGCATCGACGGCTTGACCCCGTCGAAAATGGCTGGTTCGACGAAGAAGCCGTGCCGTAATTCCCCTTCCTGGAGGCGCCGGCCGCCGAAGAGAAGCCGGGCCCCTTCGCGCTTGCCGATCTCGACGTATTCGAGATCGGTTTCGAGCTGGCCCGCGTCCACCGCGGGGCCCATGCCGGATTTGGGGTCTAAGCCGTTGCCAACCTTGATCTTGGCGGTCTCTTGCACGAGCCTCTCGAGGAACCGGTCCGCCACCTTTTCGTGCAGGATGAGCCGGCTGGTCGCGGTGCAGCGCTGGCCCGTCGAGCCGAAGGCGCCCTTGAGCACCCCGGCCAAGGCGAGCTCCAGGTCGGCGTCCTGCCAGACCACGCAGGGGTTCTTGCCTCCCATCTCGCAGGTCACTTTGATCCCGCGGCGTCCCGCGATCGAATGGACCCCCTTTCCTACCGAATTGGATCCCGTAAAGGAGACCGCCTTGATCCGGGGGTCCTCCACGAGCAGGTTGCCGATGCTCGATCCGGAGCCCAGCACGAGGTTGAGCACTCCCGCCGGCAGCCCGGCCTCGTCGAAGATGGACACCAGTTCCGCGGCCATCGCGGGGACCAAGGAGGCCGGCTTGAATACCACCGTGTTGCCACCGACCAGCGCGGGGGCGATCTTCCAGCAGGGGATCGCCCATGGAAAATTCCAGGGAGTGATCACGCTGACGACGCCGAGGGGCTGGCGAATCGTAAGCAGCAGGTTGCGCGGCAGCTCCGAGGGAGCGGTCTCGCCCATCAGGCGAAGTCCCTCGCCCGAGAACCATTCCAAAAGCCGGATCCCCTTCTCCATCTCCCCAAGGGATTCCGGCAGAATCTTCCCCTGCTCACGGGTCATGAGTCGAGCGAGCTCCTCGCGCCTGCGCCAGGCGATCTCAGCGGCCTTGGCCAGGATCCGGCCGCGGACAGGCCCCGGCGTCGCTTTCCACGGACCGAAGGCCTTTTCAGCCGCGTCGATCGCGCGGAGGGCGTCGGAAGGGGCGGCGTTCTGGAAAACGGCGATGGTCTCGCGGGTGTCGGCCGGATTGACCGAGGCGATCTCGCGATCGCCGGAGCCGGCCACCCATTGCCCCCCGATGCGCTGCTTAAGGGTCAGCGTCTTGCCTTCCTTTTCCTTCGTGAGCGTGTTCATGATTTCCTCCCGGTAGTTAGAACGGCATGGGCGTTTTGCAGGATGAGAAAAGAGCGGAATAGTTCGATCTCGCGGCCAAGGTCGGCGATGTCGCGCTCGAGCGACTTGATATGGGCACCGAGCGTCTCACGGACCCCCAAGAGGGGACGGGACGCCTTCGCGTCGCCGGCGGACAAGGAAACAAGGGTGCGCTTGAGCTCGGCGAGGCCTTCCTTGAATTCGCTCTGCAGGGCCTCCAGGGCCTCCAGCGAGGAGAGGCTCCGCTTGGGCGGAGCGCCGACGCCTAGGCGGCGCCGGGCCTGCTCGACGTCGAGGCGGGCGCGGCGCAGGTCCGCGGAACGGTTTTCCCGGTTGTAATTGTTCCGGACCGAAAGAAGCCGTACGGCGTCCTCTTGGGGCAAGGCCATGGGCATGGAGCTGACCTTGACGAGGAAATCATCCCGCTTCGCCGCTGCCATCTGCAAAGACAGCAGCAGGGTGTCCTGCTGTTCGCTGAGCCGCTCCACCGGATCCGAGCCGGAGGAGGGCAGGAACCTGCGCAGCTGCTGGGGATCCCGGAGCAGGTTTTCTAGCTCGACTCGGCCGGACTCGGTCGAAGCCTCCGCCGAAAGGATGAGGGAGCGTATCCATCGCAAGGTCTTATCCGCGTCCGGTGCGGAGGATTCGGCCGCGTTCTCTAAATTCGACTCCTCGGCCTCCGCGACCGCCCGGCGCATTTCCGGGTCGCTCAGCGAGTCGTCGGCGTCCTTGTCGGCGGCCTGTACTCCCGAGATGACTCCGACAAAGCAAAGCGACAGCAAGACCCACAAGGGATTACGCCCCATAAGCACCTCCCGCCAGCACGCAACGCTGCAAAGAGCCCGCGATCCTGCGTTCGTCGATGCGCGAGCCGATGAAGAGCAGCTCGTTGTCCGAGCCGTTCCTGCCGCCCTTAAGGGGTTCCCGTTCGTAGCTTCCGGTCAAGTATTGCACCTCATGCCGGCCGCTGGGCAGGCGGACGCGGCCCTTGGCACGGTATATCTCGCGAGGTAGATTCTCCATGAAGGAGCGCAGTCCCGCGGGATCGAGGACTCCGGGCATGCGGATGCGCAGGGATTCGAAACCAGCCGAGCGGGTGCCCGAGGCGCCCTCGAGTATGCCGTGCAGGTCGACGTTCCCTCGGCGGGCCCGCACGACGAGGGCCTTCGGATTGAGCTTGCGGATCTCCTTTTCGGCCTCGACAATCTGGTTGCGCGTGGCGACGTCGGTCTTGTTCAAGACGACGATATCGGCCGCGCGCAGCTGCAGGACGTAGAAATAGGCCAGGGTTTGGAAAAGGCTAAAGAAGCCGGCGGTGTCTACGACCACCACGCTCGGTTCGACCGAAAAGGAATGGCGCAGCGAGGGGGCCTCGCGGAGGGTCCGGAGGATGCGGGCGGGCTCGGCGATCCCCGTGGATTCGATGAGCACACGGTCTGGAGCCGAGCGGCAGAGGGTCTTGAGCGCCACCACGAAATCGTTGGAGACCTGGCAGCAGATGCAGCCGTTGGCCATCTCGGAGGCGCGGGATTTGGCCGCCCGCAGCGTCTTGGCGTCGAGCGAGACTTCCCCGATCTCGTTGAGCAGCACGGCGACCCGCTCCCCGCTGGTCTTGAGGAAATGCCGGATCAGGGTCGTCTTACCCGAGCCGAGAAAACCGGCTATTAAATTAACTTTAATGATTTTCTTGGGCACTTTTGCTTAATGTCTCAATTAAGGCGTCGATGCTTTCGGCTGAGTCCTGCCAGGGCGAACTCCGCCTTTAATTTAGAGTCGTCCATGACGCCTCCTTCAAGATCGCGGACCTCGTTTTAAGAAGCGCCCGTGAGAATGTTTTCCCACGAATTTGCCTTCCTGCACTAACGGAGTTCCCCGCACGAACACATCCCTGATGCTGCCGTCTACGGTCATTCCTTCATACGGATTGTAGTCCACGTTCATGTGGGTGTTCTTGACCGAGATGGTGTGCTTCTTCTTGGGGTCCAGGAGGACGAGGTCGGCGTCGGCCCCGGGGGCGATCGTTCCCTTGCGCGGATAAAGCCCAAAGAGCTTGGCCGGGGTCGTCGAGGTGATATCCACGAAGCGGTTGGCGGTGATCCGCCCCTTGGAGACGGCGTCCCAGAGCAGCATCATCCGCGTTTCGATGCCGGGAGCGCCGTTGGGGATCTTGGAGAAGTCCTTTTTGCCCAGCTCCTTGCCCGGCTTGCCGCCCTTGCCCTTCATGCAGAAGGAGCAATGATCGGTGGAAACCACCTGCAGCCAATTATTCGCCAGGCCTCGCCAGAGCCGCTCCTCGTTGCCCTTGGGGCGTAGCGGCGGCGACATGACGAATTTGGCCCCCTCAAACCCCGGGCGCTCATAGTCCTCGTAGGAAAGGTACAAATACTGCGGGCAGGTTTCGGCGTAGGCCGGCACTCCCCTCGCGCGGGCGCGGCGGACCTCCTCCATGGCGTCTCCGGCGGAAAGATGCACGATGTAGATCGGGACCCCGGCCATCTCCGCCAAGGCGATGGCGCGGCGCGTGGCCTCCGCCTCGGCGCTCATGGGGCGGGTCAAGGCGTGGTATTTCGGCTCGATTCGGCCCTCGGCCAGGGCTTTTTTGACGAGCACGTCGATCACCCCGCCGTTTTCGGCGTGCATGCAGATCATGCCGCCGTTTTCCTTGGTGCGCATAAGCGCGCGGAATATCGTAGCGTCGTCCGACATGAACACTCCGGGGTAGGCCATGAACAGCTTGAAGGATGGAACTCCCTCGTCGACGATCTTATCCATCTCGGGCACCTGCTTCTCCGGCAGGTCCACCACGATCATGTGGAAAGCGTAATCGACGGCCGATTTCCCCTCCGCCTTGGCATGCCAAGTGTCGAGCGCCTCGCGCAGCGCGCCGCCGCGGCGCTGGATGGCGAAGTCGATGATACTGGTGGTGCCCCCCGCTGCCGCGGCCGTCGTTCCGCTGACGAAGTCGTCGGCCGTCGTGGTGCCGCCGAAGGGCATATCCAAATGCGTGTGCACGTCGATGCCTCCGGGGAAAATCACCTTCCCCTTGGCCGATACGATTTTGGAGCCGTTCGCCGGCAACCCCTTGCCGATCGCGGCGATCCTTCCCTTTTCGACGGCGATATCGGCCTCGTAAGTCTCCGAGGCGGTGAGGATGGTGCCTCCCTGGATGATCAAATCGTAGCTCATAGGGATCCCTCGTATAGCGGGGTCTTGGCGGGCACCCGCCGTTTTTCCGCGATCGCCATCAGCACGTAGTAAGCGGTAAAGGAGACGGCGAAACTGACGAACCAGGCGTAGTGATACAGGGCGCGAAGCAGTCCGGAGCAGGGGCGCGCGCCGATGACGTCCAAGAACCCCGGGATACAGACCGCGATGCCGGCGGCCAGGGCCAGAGCGGCGGAAGGATTGAACCCTCCGATGAACCAATACGGCCCCTGCCTGCGGTAGAGGCCGGGCAGATCCAGCTCTGTCTTGCGCAGTAGGTAATAATCGCAGATGAGTATGCCGCCGATCGAGCCCAATAGCGCCGAGTAGCCGACGAGCCAGGTGAAGATGTACCCACTCGGGTCGGCGACTAGCTTCCAGGGCTGGATCAGGATGCCGATGAGGCCGGTGATGAGCCCCCCCGTCCTAAACGAGATGCGTTGGGGCCAGAGATGGGCGAAATCGTTGGCGGGGCTGACCACGTTGGCGGCGAGATTCGTGGCGAGGGTCGCCAGGCACAGGGAGAACAGGGCCACCGTGAGGACGATCGGGTTCTGGAACTTGGTGATGAGCACCACCGGGTCCCAGATCGGCGCTCCGTAGACGACCACGGTCGCCGAGGTGACCGCCACCCCGATGAAGGAATAGAGGGCCATCGTCGTCGGAAGGCCCAGGGTCTGCCCCCACATCTGGTCGCGCTGGCTTTTGGCGAAGCGCGTGAAATCCGGGATATTCAGCGAGAGCGTGGCCCAGAACCCCACCATGCCGGTCAAAGACGGGAAGAAGACGGCCCAGAATGCCCCTTCCTTGGGGCCGCCGGCCACGAATTGGGAAGGCTGCGAGAGCATGGGGCCGAACCCCCCGGCCGCTCGATGGGCCCAGGCGAGCAGGGCCAGGCCCAGCAGGATGAGCAGCGGGGCCTTGATGTCGAGCAGGATACGGATGGATTCTATGCCCCGGTAGATGACCAGCATATTGATCGACCAGAAGAACAAGAAGCAGCCCCATTGGGGGGCGCTGATGCCGCCTAAGAGCGGGGGCGAGATCTCCCAAGAAGGGAAGTAGATGCCCAGTATCTTGTAGATCGCCCATCCCCCGATCCACGCCTGTATGCCGAACCAGCCGCAGGCCACCAGGGCGCGCAGCAGGGCCGGGATGTTGGCCCCGAGCACCCCGAAGGACGGACGGCAGTAGACGGGGAAGGGGATCCCGTAGCGGGTGCCCGCGTGAGCATTAAGCAGCATGGGCGCGAGCACGATCAGGTTGCCCAGGAATATGGTCGCGACCGCCTGGTACCAGTTCATCCCCTCGGCGATCAGCGAGGAGGCGAGCATGTAGGTCGGCACGCAGGCGGACATCGAAATCCACAACGCCGCGACATCCTTCAGGCCCCACCGGCGCTCGGCGAGGGTCGAGGGCGCGATGTCCTTGTTCCAATACGGCGAGGAAGAGAGGTCGGCCTTGAGCTCGTAGATGCCGTCTTTGACCTGAACGTCGCTCATCAGGGCAATTGCTCCGTGAGGGCGTTGTAGGTCTCGGGACGCCGGTCGCGGAAGAACTGCCAGACCTTGCGCACCTCCAGGATCTGGTCTAGGTCGAGATCGGCCGTCACGAGCGCGTCCTTGTTCCGCGGGCCCACGGCGACCATCTGGCCGCGGGGATCGCAGAAATAGCTCTGCCCGTAGAACTCGCCGATATTCCAGGGCTTCTCGCGCCCCACCCGGTTGATCGCGCCGACGAAGTACTGGTTGGCCACCGCGTGGGCGGGCTGCTCGAGCTTCCAGAGATACTCCGAGAGGCCGGCGACGGTCGCCGAGGGGTTGAAGACGATCTCGGCCCCGTGTAGGCCCAGGATGCGGGCGCCGTCGGGAAAGTGCCGGTCGTAGCAGATATAGACCCCGACCTTGGCATAGCGGGTCTGGAAAACCGGGTAGCCCAGATTCCCCGGCTTGAAATAGAATTTCTCCCAGAAGCCCGGGGCGCAGTGCGGGATGTGGTTCTTCCGGTATTTCCCCGCGATCTTCCCGTCGGCGTCGATGACGACGGCGGTGTTGTAATAGGTGCCCACCTCCGGTGTCTCGTACATCGGCACGACGATCACCATTTGATGCTTGGCCGCTAGTTCCTGCATGAGCTCCGTGGTCGGCCCGGGGATGGGCTCGGCCGTCTCGTACCAGCGCACGTCCTGCTCGGCGCAGAAATAGGGGCCGTAGAAGATCTCCTGCATGCAGAGGATCTGCACGCCCTTCTTGCCCGCCTGGTCGATGAGCGGCAGGTGTTTGGCGATCATCTTCTCCTTGATCTGCGGGAGGCTGTGCTTGGGCACGCTCCAATCGCAGCTGGCCTGGATGAGTCCACAGCGAACTTTTCTAGACATCCCTTTTTCCTCCTCCGAGAGAGTTGCGGAGCTGGTCGTTGAGCGCCTTGAGGCGGTCGGCCGTAGCCGGCACGCCCAAGAATTCCTTCTCGAAAGGCAGCAGAACCTGCTCCTGCACGGGCAGTTTGACCTCGTAGCGGCCCTCCGACGTGTTGAGCTCGAACTGGGTCCCGTAAACCTGGCCGAGGCCCAGGCTCATGAGGTAGCGGTCCAGGGAGGCGGCGCTCAGCCAGCGCGCGACGGGGTGGCCCATGATGGCCGAAAGGGTGGCGAGGCGATGGGCGGCCAGGAAATCGGACGGGGCGCAGCCGTGCTGCAACACCACGGCGGCATGGTAGAGGTCGGCCGCCGTCTTGAGCGAGCCCGAGCGCAGCAGCTCGTAGGTCTTCTGCGCGCGGGCCTGGTCGCGGGACTTGAGGGCCGCGAAGGCCTCCGGGCTGTGGTAGACCGTCTCGCGCTCCTTCTGGTCGGCCGTAAACAGCTCGAGCATCTGAGGGGAGTCGGTGGCCGGCGCGCTCATCCGTGCATCCGTTTATACACCGGGTGGTAGCCTTTCTGTCCCCGATCGGTGTATTGCTCCCAGCTCAAGGGTTCGTGAGGGGTCTTGACCTCCCTCATCTCGATGCAGCCTTCCACCGGGCAGACCAGCGAGCAGAGATTGCAGCCGACGCAGTCTTCTTCGATAACGAACGGGATTCTGGATGAGGAACGTTTTGTCCCCCCCGCGACTCGCCCCCGCGTGGGGGGGGCGAGTGCGATGCATTGATGAGCGGTATCATTGCAGGCCACGTAGCAGAGATCGCATTGGATGCACTTGTCCGGGTTGATCCGGGCGACGGTCTTGTGGTGGAGGTTGAGCTTCTTCCAATCCACGACGTTGGGGGCGGTCAGGCCGATGAAATCCTCGAGCCTCTTGAAGCCCTTGGCGTCCATCCAGTCCGAGAGCCCCGCGTTGAGCTCCTCGATGATGCGGAAGCCGTAATGCATCACGGCCGTGCACAGCTGCACCGAGGAAGACCCCAGGAGCATGAACTCGACGGCGTCGGCCCAGGTCGAGACGCCGCCGATGCCGGAGATCGGCAGCCCGCGCGTGGGGGGATCCGTGGCGATCTGGCTGATCATGTTGAGCGCGATGGGTTTGACCGCCGGCCCGCAGTAGCCGCCGTGGGCCACCTTCCCCCCCACCGAGAATTTGGGCTTGAGCGTGTCGAGATCGACGCCCATGATGGAATTGATGGTGTTGATGAGGCTCACCCCGTCGGCGCCCCCCTCCTTGGCCGCCCGGGCGGGGAAGCGGATATCGGCGACGTTCGGCGTGAGCTTGACGAGCACGGGAGTCTTCGCCTTCTCCTTGACGTACTCCGTGACCATGCGGGTGTACTCGGGGACCTGGCCGACCGCCGAGCCCATGCCCCGCTCCGACATCCCGTGGGGGCAGCCGAAGTTCAGCTCGATGCCGTCGCAACCGGCGTCCTCGACCCGTTGGACGATGTCGTGCCAGGCCTTCCTATCGCAGGGCACCATCAGCGAGGCGATCACCGCCCGGTCCGGGAAGCGCTTCTTGACCTCGTAGATCTCCTTGAGATTGTCCTCGAGCGGGCGGTCGGTGATGAGCTCGATGTTGTTGAAGCCCGCGATCTTCTGCCCGCCGATGTCGATGGCCCCGTAGCGGGAGGTGACGTTGATAACGGGAGGGTCCGCGCCGAGGGTCTTCCACACCGCGCCGCCCCAGCCGTACTCGAAGGCGCGCATCACCTGCTCGCCGGAGTTGGAGGGTGGGGCGGAGGCCAGCCAGAACGGATTCGGGGATTTGATTCCGGCGCAATTGGCGGAAAGATCAGCCATGTCAGCGAGCCGGGATCGGGGCGACGCGGCGCCCGTCGATTGTGCTGACCCAGTAGGCGTTCTCGGGGGAAGGGGCTTGTGCACCGGTCAGCGAGCGGTGTATCCCCCACGCGGCGCGTTTGCCGTCGGCGACCGCATTGACCACTTCCTTTCCGCCGTTGACGGCGTCGCCTCCGGCGAACCACTTGGGATTGCTGGTGCGCAGCGTCTCGGGGTCCACCCGGACCCGTCCCTCGGCGTCTATGGCGATGCCCGCGGCGGCGGCCAGCTCCCTCTGCTTGCTTTGCCCTATGGCCTTGATCACTCGGTCGCACGGGACATCGAACTGGGTACCGGCGATCATTTCGACCCGACCGCCCTTGGCGACCCGGGTCTTTTGAAATCGGACGCCTTCGACGCGCTTTTTCCCCAAGATCGCGGTGGGAACCGCGTGCCAGAGGAACTCGACGCCATCGGATTTAGCCAATTCGTATTCGTGCTCGTAAGCCGACATCTCGCCGGGGCCGCGGCGGTAGGCAAAGATCACTTTCTCAGCCCCGAGACGCTTCGACTGAGTGACCGCGTCGATGGCCGTGTTTCCTCCGCCGATCACCACGGTGCTGCGGCTGCGGCCCAGTGGGGAAAGGCGCCGCGATTTCAAATGCGCGATGAAATTAAGCGCGTCCCATACCCCGGGAAGGCCTTCGCCCCGGATATTGAGCGAGTGGGTCGCCCCCAAGCCGATGGCGAAAAACACCGCCTTGAAGCTCTTCTCCAAATCGGCGACGTTGATATCCTTCCCGATTTCCACTCCCGCGCGGAGTTGGGCGCCCGCAGATAGCACCTGGCGCACCTCGTCCAAGGACACCTTCGAGCTCATCTTGTACTCGGCCACGCCGTGCGTATTGAGCCCGCCGGGGAGCTTCTGCCGCTCGAAGAGGACGACCGGATGCCCCAGGCGGAGCAGGTACGTCGCGCAGGAAAGCCCCGCGGGCCCGGCGCCGATAATCGCCACGGGCAAGGCGTTCGAGGAGCCGGGCGCGAAGGCTCGCCTCCCCTGGCGCAGGAAGGCGTCAGTGGCATGCCGCTGCAAGCGGGCGATCTCGATAGGCTTCTCCTGCCAGTGGTGATAGACGCAGGCGCCTTCGCAGAGCACCTCCACCGGGCAGACGCGCGCGCAGGAGTGGCCAAGGGCGTTGGCCTCCAGTATGGTCTTGGCCGAGCCGGTCAAATTCTTGCTGGCGATCTGCTTGATGAAACGTGGGATGTCGATATGGGTGGGGCAGGACTGAACGCAGGGCGCGTCGTAGCAATAGAGGCAGCGATTGGCCTCCAGGACGGCCTCCTCAGGCGCCAGCGGCTCGACTATTTCCGCGAATTTTTCTCGAAATAGCCTCTCGACGGAGGCACTTGTCCCGTTGGATTTCTGCATGGCGGAAAGCGAAATTTTAGCTTATTGGCGGCGAGGAAGCAAAGCCGTCGTAACCCCGTTTAAGGCATCGTTAAGCGATGGCTTCGATCATAACTTATGATTTAAAATCAAATATTTTTTAACTTTCCGGGAAAGCTTTTGGCGCGGAGTATCGCTGGCAAAGAAGCACTCTCATTACCCAGGCCGATGAAAAAGGGTTGGAATCTCGTCAACCGCCAGGGCGCGGACTCCGGGTCGAAGCGCCGAATGTGCTTGATCATCGCTGCCGGCGTGAACGACAGCCATCTCCAGGCGATTTCGGTGGATAGATTTCGCCAAGCGTTCTAGCGGCCCAGCGGTATCGGGGCGTGGCGTGCGGCTGGCCTTGGCTTCAAGCAATGTTAATCTTCCCGGCCCCGTTGGAATTATAAAATCGACTTCCAGGCCCTGTTGATCCCGGAAATAGTAAAGTTCGCGACGAAGCCCACGATTGACCTGCGCTTTTACGATCTCAGACGCCACGAAACCTTCAAACAGGGGGCCGTGGAAGGGAGAACGGGTCAATAAACTGAGCGAATCGATCCCTAGTAGATGGCAGGCCATCCCGGGATCTAGAAAATAGAGTTTGGGCGACTTGATCAGACGTTTTCCGAAGTTCTCAAAATAGGGTGGAATCAATAGGATTTGGGCCGTGGCCTCAAGGATGTCGAGCCAGGCCGAAATCGTTGGCACCGATACGCCGAGCGGCGCGGCGAGATCGGTCCGGTTGAGAATCTGGCCGCAGCGGCTTGCAATTAAGGACAGGAATCTGCGAAAGAGACTAAGGTCGCGGATTGCGGCCAACGAGCGGACATCACGTTCCAGATAGGTCTGGAGGTAGGAGCGAAACCACAGCGATGATCCTCTCCCCATGGATAGAGCCTCCGGAAAACCCCCCCGTAGCAAGGAAACCTTGGCCGATTCCTCCAGAGACAGGGGCAGGAGTTGCAGCACTGCCGCTCGGCCGGCCATGGATTCTGTGACCCCCTTCATCAACGGCGCCTCTTGAGAACCCGTAATCAGCCATTGCCCCTTTAAAGCCGGTTTCGCGTCAACCGCGGTACGGACGTAGTTTAGGAGTTCGGGCGCATTTTGAATCTCATCGAAAATCGCGGGCCTACCCGCCTGTTCCAAGAAGCTCCGAGGGTCGGCCCGTATGCGCGATATGATATCAGGATCCTCGAGCAGATGATAGGACGCCTTTGGGAAGAGTCGTTGGAGAAGTGTCGTTTTTCCAGCCCGTCGCGGACCCGTCAGTATGACGGCTGGGAATAGTCGGGCCGCCTTTTGGACCTCCTTCCGCAATAAGCGGGGCACGAACCGCATATGAGTATTATAAACTGCTACTTTATAAAAATCAATACCTCAATGGTCAAGCAAAAGCCACACAGCCGCAATGGACAGCTCGTAGAGCAGATAGGCGGGAACGGCCACCAGCACCTGGCTGAAGATGTCGGGCCCCGGAGTGACGATAGCGGCCAGGATCAACAATCCCAAAAAGACCTGGCGTCGATGCCGGGTCAACGTCTCCAAGCGCAAAAGCTTGAGGGCCGCGAGAACGAATAGGACGATCGGCAGCTGGAATAGCACCGCCAGGCCGAGCGTCAAATAGGCGAGGTAGCCGAGATAGGCGTTGAGCGTGATGTACGGGACCAGATAAGAGGTGGAGTAGGCCATCAGGAATTTCAGGCCGATCGGCCCGATGATGAAAAGCCCGACCGCGCCGCCCGCGAGAAACAGGGCATAAGAGGCGGGGATGAGGCGGATCACCCAGAGCCTCTCTTGCGGCTTGAGGCCGATGGATACGAAGGCGATGGCCTGATAGAGCATCCACGGGAATGCCAACAAGATGCCGGCCACCATCGAGACCTTGACCTGGGCGAAAAACGGCTCGACGGGAGAGGTGTAGACCAGCGATTGGATAGGGGGGCGCAGCAATACAGGCAGAAGTTGCGGGTAGAGCGCGTAGGCGACGATCGTCGCCGTGGCCCATCCGGCCAACGAGCGGATCAGGCGAGTCCTGAGCTCCTCGAAATGCTCGAGCAGGGGGCGGGGAGGGTCTTGGACGGGAGCTTCAGGGTTTTGGAGGATTGTCTTCGAAGCCTTCGCGCAATCCGTCCTTAAACGCCTTGATGGACTTGCCGAAGGAGCGGGCGACATCGGGCAGCCGGCTCGGGCCGAAGAACAGCAGGGCCACGATCAGGATGAGTACGAGTTCCGGCCAGCCGATGTCGAACATAAGGAAATTGTAGCAAATTGCCTGCAGCGAAGGGCAATCTAAAGCGACTTTTCGGATTTGACCATGGGTCCAAAAATTTTTTTCATTAAATTATCATAAATATCGTCTTCGCGACTCCAAGTAGGCCCATGATAACCGTGATAGCGTCGATTATTCTCGTCCGTATACTTAACTTCCATAAAATCACGGCCTTTCCACACAATGATCAGCTTTTCCGGAGACGGGCCGACTAGAGAATAACTCAGAGGAAAGAAATATCCACTTTTGACTAAAAACGCTTTATAGATCAACCCTCCAATGCGGAATTCGCCCGTAAGGATGCGGATGGGAGGTTGATCTGGGCCTTGCTCTATCGTGCGATCTCCGAGTTTGGAAAAAACAATATCTAATTTGGCGATACGCTTATAAAAGCGTTCGATGGCAAGAGAATATTCCCGAGCCGCCTGTTTTTCTTCCGCCTCTTCCTTTTTCAGCAGTGCGGCATAATCGACATTGGGATCTGGATCAAGAAACCTCTCAAGAGCTTTTTCGAGGTGTTCCTTACGCTCCATCCTTCGATTTTTTGGACCCCCAGATTCCGCATGCAACGAGATAAGGAATATTAAATTCGGAAGTAAAAATATCGAAATAAAAACCGCGGTGTTATTCATCCCCAAACCCTCCGTTTGGATAAGTATTGATGCGCGGGAAAGGCCCTGCCTGGGCCAAGCGGCCCATCAACCGTGGTCTTTTGGCCTATGAATCGTCTGACCCAAAGGACCTATGCGATACCGGATAGTGCCAATATAGCGGACCTGGAAGCAAAAATTTGTCAGCGGGGCGTCAGTCGCTTATCGGCTGTCGTGATGTCGAAGGATAGGAAATCCCTCTTAGGGCATGTATCTTAGCCAGCTGGGCCATGCTGTCTGAAGGATCGCGGGCCAGCGCCTTTTGGGCGAGCCTCAAGGCCGCCCGATGCTGCAGGCGCATCTCCAGGGCCAAGGCCTGCCGGCCCCAGAGCAGAGGCTCCTTCGAGGGAGCGATATTTTCGGTGGGCGATCCCTCGATCCAGGAGCAGGCTTCCTCGATCGGCGGCGCCGGGCGCTCTGTAGCGGGCGGCACGGCGACGCCCCCGCGCCCCTGGGCCCGCTTGAGCAGCACGGCCATGCGCCATGCGGTAAGGAAATGCGGGCTCTCCTTGGGCACCAGCCGCAGCGAGCTTAAGGCCTGCCGATCTCGCCGCGCGAGGAACAAGACCACGGCATGTTCCAGCCTAAGCCTCGCATCGGCGTCCTGGACCAACTCGAATATGCGTTCATAATCGGCCGCGGCCTCCTCGAAGCGCTCGAGCATGGCGTTGGCATGCGCTCGGCGCAACAGGAGTTCGGGCACTACCGAGCCGCGTCGGCGGAGGCGTTCCTCGACCAAGGAAAGCACCTGTCGCTCATCGGAGTCCGCCCCGTCCCAATCCCCCTTGCGGCGCCGTATCTCGGCGCGCAATCCGTAAAAGCTCCAATCGCCGTAGGAGCCGCTGATGCCGCGAAGCACTCCCAGGCCTTGGCTTATGTCCTCGAGGGCCCCGGCGAGATCCCCCTTGTTGACCCTGGCCTGGGCTCGGTAAAAGTAGCACTCGGTGATCCCGTCGGGCTTGAGTTTGCCCAATTCAAGCGCGCGATTGAAATTCGAGATGGCCGCCGGATAGCGCTTGGACTCGAACTCCCAAAGGCCCAGCAGTCGGTACGGGTCCCCGCTGGCGGGATCGAAACGCATCGCGCGCCGCGCGTCGCGGTCCGATTTGGGGTCCTTGAGCCACAGGCGGGCCTCGCTGCGGCAGATATAGGCCGGAGCCCAATCCCCGCGCACCTCGAGGGCCTGATCGCAGCTCGACAAGGCCCCGCTGTAATCGCCCCGCACGATGCGCTCATAGCCTTGCTCGACGAGCTTTTGCGCCCGCTGCGCGCGGGTCAGCGGGAACTCAAATCCGAGGGCCGGGAGGGAAATGACGATAAGGGCCGCGGGCGCGAGCACGCGATAGTGTAGGGCGATCGGGCCTGAAATTCAATAGGCCTTGGGGATCGTCTTGGGGCGGTTATAGGGCCGCCTTACCCGGCGGCTGAGGAATTTATGGCCGAGCCAATCGTAGATGCCGTCCGGCAAATGCGCCAAGAAATACTTGACGGGGTAGGACAGCTGCCAAGGGAAATGTACCACGCGCCGGCGCTTCTCGATGCCATCGAGGATGCGCGCGGCGCCGTCTTCCGTTTCCAGGAGGAAGGGCATCTGCCGGGGATCGTTGCGGTCGGTCATCTCGCTTTTGACGAAGCCCGGGCAAACCGTGACCACATCGACGCCGGTGCCGATGAGGTCAATGCGGGTCGCCTCCAGCATCGCGTTGAGGGCCGCCTTGCTGGAGCAGTAGGAGCCGGAATTGGGCAGGCCCCGCCAGCCGGCGATGCTGGAGATGCCGGCGATGACCCCGGACCCCGCCGCGAGCATGTCGGGGAGCACCGCCTCGATCCAATGCGCGACGCCGAACACGTTGATCGAGAAGGTCCAGCGGTAATCCTCCGCGGAGAACTCGCGCGCGTTCTTGGAATCTCCGACCCCCGCGTTGAGTATCGCCCAGTCGAGCCCGTTCCAGCGGGACTTGATCTCGGCGTAGTGCTTCCGGACTGCCTCGGGATCGCTCACGTCTCCGACGAGGACCAGGCACTCTCCGCCCGCCGCCTCGACCGCTCGGGCGGCCTCCAGCAACAGTTCCTCCCGGCGTCCCGTGATTGCCACCCGCGATCCCCGCCGGCCCAATTGGACGGCCATGGCGCGGCCGAGGCCGGAGCTGGCCCCGGTGACGAGGACGCGCCTCACCGGACCTGCGCGGAGAGGCGAACGCCGGCGATGAAGGGGTCGGGGTAGAGGCCGATCAGGAATATGGCCGCGGCGGCCAAGGCGAGCCCCGAGTAGAGGTAGAGGCTGGCGGGGACCGGCTGCGCCTTGCGCGCGGGCTTAAAGAACATGTGGTAGGTGATGCGTAGGTAATAATAAACGGAGACGACGCTGTTGAGCACGCCGACGGCGGCTAGGAGGTAGAGCTTCTCCTTCATGGCGGCGGCGAACACATAAAACTTGGCGATGAAGCCGGCCATCGGCGGTATTCCCGCCAAGGAGAGCAGGAAGAAGCTCATGAGCAGCGCGACGGGAAGATTTCGCGTCGCCAAACCGTCGTAGGCCTCCAGCTCGTAGGAGTCCTCGTTTCCGATGAGGATGGCCACGGCGAAGGCGCCGATGTTCATGAATACGTAGACGAGGCAGTAGAGCAGGAGGCCTTCCATTCCCGTCTTGCCGCCAGCGACGAAGCCGATGAGCATGTAGCCGGCCTGGGCTATCGAGGAATAGGCCAAAAGGCGCTTGACGTTCGTCTGGAATATCGCGGTAAGGTTGCCCACCGTCATCGTCAGCATCGCCAAGAACGAGAAGAGGGCGGTGAGCTCCAGTCCGCCGACCGGGATAAGCACGAGGAAGACCCGCAGCATCACCGCCAACGCGGCCACCTTGGGGGCTATGGAAAGGTAAGCCGTGACCGGGGTCGGTGCTCCCTCGTAGGCGTCCGGCACCCAGAGGTGGAAGGGAGCCAAGGAGGCCTTAAAGCCGAAGCCCACGGTCAACAGCAGCACCGAAAGGAGGAACACGGGGCCTCCGGGAGCCTTGAGGGCCGTCAGGTTGGTGGTCCCAGTCGTCCCGTAGAACAGGGAGATGCCATAGAGCATGAGCGCCGATGAGAAGGCCCCGATGAGGAAGTACTTGATCGCTCCCTCGTTGGACTTGAGGCTCTTGCGCTCGAAGCCCGCGAGGATGAAGGAGGAGATTGAGATGAGCTCCAGGCTCAGGAAGATGAGCAGCAGGTCCACGGCGGAGACAAGTAGCATCATGCCGGTGGTCGCGAGCATGACCAGGGCGGCGAAAGAGCCCAGATGCGTTCGGGACTCCGTCGCGTAATCGAGGGTAAGCAGTAGGGCCAATATGGTCGTGACCAGCACGATGATCTTAAAGAACACGCTCAGGGGGTCGAGCACCCACAAGGAGCCCGAGCTTCCTCCGCCCGCCTGCAAGGCCGGGTCCGAATAGGTGATGCCGATCATGCCCAAGGTCAGGGCCGCGCATAGGATGCCGACGTGGAAGAGGCCCTTGCCGTAGGAGCTGGGCGTCCAAAGGTCGGCCAAAAGCAGCAGCAGCGACAGCACCGCCAAGAGAATCTCCGGATAAAGAAGGTGTATCCCGGTCATTTGTTGAAGAGGGGTGCCAGGATATTGACCATGTTATTGATCGTCGGATTCATCAAATCCAAGGCCGCGCGGGGCCAAACGCCCAAATACACCGTCAAGACGGTCAAGGGAAGCACGGCGGCAAGCTCGCGTGCGTTGATCTCTTCTAATGATGCCCACTTGGTGTTCAGCGGGCCCAAGAAGACCTTTTGGATCATCCGCAGGAAAAAAGCCGCGGTGACCAGCACTCCGGTGACGGCTAGGATCGCGAAGATGGGGAATCGCTGGAAAGCCCCTAAGAAGCAGAAGAACTCCCCGAAGAAACCCGCCAGCCCGGGCAGGCCGAGGGAGGCGAAGCAGGTAAGCGTCATGAGCCCCGCGTAGACCGGCACCCGGGCAGCTAGGCCGCCGAAGGCGGAGATGTCCCGGGTATGCGCGCGGTCATAGACGACGCCGACGAGCAAGAAGAGGGCTCCCGTGATGAGTCCATGCGCGACCATCTGCAGCATGGCCCCGTTGAACCCGGTGGAGGAGACCGCGGCCAATCCCAGCAGGACATAGCCCATGTGGTTGACCGAGGAATAGGCGACCATCTTCTTCATGTCGGTCTGCGCCATCGCGCAGAGGGCGCCGTAGATGATCCCGATCGTGGCGATGACGAGGAGGTAGGGGATGAACCATTTAAACCCCAGGGGCAAGACGGCGTAGGAAACGCGCAATAGTCCGTAGCCGCCCATCTTGAGCAAGACCCCGGCGAGGATCACGCTCACCGCGGTCGGGGCCTCCACGTGGGCCAAGGGCAGCCAGGTGTGGAAGGGGAAGGCCGGCACCTTGATCGCGAATCCCAGGTAGAAGGCCAAAAAGGCCATGATCTGGAAATGTTCCGTCCAGCCCGGGTGCATCTTGGCCAGTTCGACGAGATCGAAGGTATGGGGAGCGGAATTGAAATACAAGGCTAGGATTCCCAGCAGCATGAATACCGAGCCGAAGAGGGTGTAGAGGAAGAACTTGATCGCGGCGAACTCCTTTTTGGGGCCGCCCCAGACGCCGATAAGGAAATACATGGGCACGAGCGTCAATTCCCAGAAAATGTAGAAGAGGATGAGGTCCAGGGCGGCGAAAACCCCGAGCATGCCCACGTCCAGCAGCAGGAACCAGAAAAAGTACTCCTTGACCCTCTCCTGGATGCTCAAAGAAAAAATCAAGGACAGCAACGTGAGCAACGTCGTCAGCAGCAGCAGGGGCAGCGAGAGGCCGTCGACGCCGAGGAAGTATTGGATATTGAAGGTGGGTATCCAGGCATGCCTCTCGACGAGCTGCATGCCGGTGGCCGATTCCGCGGTGCTAAAGAACGCCAGCGCGACGAGGGAAAGCAGGAAGGAAATTCCGGCGGCCCCCAACGCGGTCGCGCGGATAGCCGTGACCTTTTCCTTCGGGATGAAAAGCACGGCGACGGCTCCGATAAGCGGCGTGAAGATGATCCAGCTAAGAAGGTTCATGTTTTATTCCCCATCAATGGATTAAGGTAAGCATCGCGAAAAGGCTGGCGGCCATGGCGACGTAAAGTAGGTACTCTTGGACCTGACCCCGAACGAGGCCGCGCAGTCCTCCTCCCGCCCATCCGGTGACCGTCCCGGTGAGATCCACCGCGCCGTCGATAAATAGCGTGTCGATGAAGTTTTGTATCTCGGCCAACAGCAAACAGATCAATCCCCAAGCATCGACGAAGACTCGGTCTATGATCCGCTCGTCGATCCAAAAGCAGATCCGCGCCAGCACGTCGGATCCCTTGACCAACAGTAGGAAGAAATCGTCGAAGCCGTAGCGATTCTCGAGCAGGGTAAAAATCGGGGACATCTTCGCCTTCAGATCGGCCGCGACGGCGAAATCCCCCCGGCCGTAGAGCCAATACGAGAGGCCCGCCGCCCCGGCGAACACGGCCAAGGCGGACCAAAGAAGGAATCCGGGGTGATGGCCCCCGTGCGAGGCTTCCGGAAGATGCACCAAGGCCTCGAAGGCGCCTGTATGACTGAGCAGGAATCCAGCGAGCGCCGACAGGACGGCCAGCACCCAAAGGGGAACCGTCATCACCGATGGGGATTCATGGGCGTGGTCATGCTTGGCGATGTCCCGAGGGTTTCCCGCGAAGGTCATGAACATCATCCGGAACATGTAGAACGTGGTCAGACCAGCGGTAAGCAGGGCCACGGCCCACATCAACGGGCTATGCCCATAGACGGCGGCCAGTATGGCCTCCTTCGAGTAGAATCCGGAGAATCCCGGGAAGCCCGTGATGGCCAAGGTCGCGATGGCCATGGTCACGGAGGTGCTCAGCATCTTTTTCGACAGTCCGCCCATCTCGCGCATGTCGTTAGTATGCATGGCGTGGATGACGGAGCCGGCGCCCAGAAACAGGAGGGCCTTGAAGAAGGCGTGCGTGGTCAAATGGAAGAGCGCGGCGGTGTAGCCGGCCGCGCCAACCCCCAGGCCCAGCATCATGTAACCGAGCTGGCTGACGGTGGAGAAGGCCAGTACGCGCTTGATATCGTAGGCCACCAAGGCCATTGTCGCGGCCATGAAGGCCGTCAGCAGGCCGACCCACGCCACGATGTCGGAAGCCAAGGGGCTGGCGGCGTAGAGGAACTGGGTGCGGGCGACCAGGAATATGCCCGCGGCGACCATCGTCGCGGCATGGATCAACGCGGAAACCGGGGTCGGGCCCTCCATGGCGTCGGGCAGCCAGATGAACAACGGGACCTGCGCGGATTTACCAATGGCTCCACAGAGCAGCAGCAGGCCGGCGGCCGTGGCCACCTCGACCGGGAGGGCCACGGCTCCCATCGACGCCCGCTGGGCGAGCATCGGGATTTCGAAGGTCCCGGCATAGGCGAACAAGAGCAGAAGGCCGAGATAGAATCCCAGGTCGCCGAGCTTGGTGGTGATGAAGGCTTTTTTGGAGGCGTAGGCCGGGCCGGGCTTCTCGAACCAGAATCCGATAAGCAGGTAGCTGGAGACCCCCATGAGCTCCCAGCAGGCGAAGACGACCAATAAGTTGCTCGAGAGCACCAGGCCGAGCATAGAAGCCGTGAAGAAGCCGACGTACGCGTAAAAACGCTTGAAGCGGGTGTCGCCGTGCATGTAGCCCAGCGAATAGATCTGGACCAGGAGGCTGACCAACGTGACGACGAAGGTCATGAAGACGGCCGGGCCGTCGAGCAGAAGCCCCAGCGAGACGGGGTAGTCCCCGAACGTGAACCACGGCAGGGAGGGCGCCGGATAAGGCATGGACACCTGATGGGTCAGGGCCTTGTACAGGATGCTGCAGGAGTCCAACCAGCAGAAGCCCATCGCCCCGATGGATAGCAACGGCATGTTGGACTTGGGACCCTCCTTGCCGAACAGGAGGACGATGATGGAGGCGATCAGCGGGACCAGGGGGATCAGGTAGGCGTGGTCAATCATGGCGTGGCGTTTCCATTAGCCCTTGAGCAGGTTATAGTCCTCGGCATAGACGGTGTTGAGCTTGCGGTAGATGGCCAGCACCAGTGCCAGCCCCACGACCACCTCAGCCGCCGCGATGGTGATGTTGAAAATCGTCACGGCCTGCCCGAGAAGCCGGTCCGGGTGCAGGAACCGGTTAAAGGCGACGAAGTTGATATTCGCGGCGTTAAACATCAGCTCGATCGACATCAGGATCCCGATCACGTTGCGGCGGGTCAAGGCCCCGAAGAGCCCGATCGCGAACAGGCCGGCGCCGAGGGCGAGATAGTGGGTGAGCGTCATTCGGCCTCCGCCCGCGAGAAGAGGATCGCGCCCACGAGGGCCGCGAGCAGCACCAGCGAGATCAATTCGAAGGGCACCGCGAGATCGGTCAACAATAACCGCGCGATTTTCGCGGTACCCGGCTCGGGGCCCGCGGCGAGGGTCACCGAGCGGTACGCCTTAAGCCCCCTGAGGAGCCCGAAGAGCGTCACGCCGCAGACGAGCAGCGCGGCCAGCCATTGGGCGTTGCTCTGGCGCAGGACTAAGTCGGAATGGCGGGCCGCCAGGAGAACGACGAAGAGCACCAGCACGTTGATGCCGCCGACATAGATGAGGATCTGCGAGGCAAAGACAAAATCGGCGCCGAGCAGCGCGAAGATCCCGGAGACCCCCAGGAGGCTCACGCCGAGCATCAGTGCGGAATGCAGTACGTTGCGGAAGGTCACGACGCAGAATGCGGCGCCCAAGGTCATCACGGCGAAGGTGTAGAAGGCGACCCAAGTCATCCTAGCGCCGGGCCTGCACGGTTTGGATCTGCATCTGCCACTCGGGGGCCAGCCATTGCTTGAGTTTACGGTTGAAATACTTGCCCACGAAATCGAAGTCCTTCTTCCAGCCCCGTACCATCTCGTCCCGGTTGGCGAAGACCAGCTCGTAATCGAGGGAATGCCAGACGGACTTGGGCTTGGTGGGGCAGGCCTCCTCGCAGAGCCGGCAGAAATTGCACTTGCCGAAGTCAATCGTATACCAGTTTACCTTGGCGATCTTCTTGCCCGCCTCGTTGACCGCGTTCTCTAAATCGATGCAAGAGGAAGGGCAGGCCTTCACGCAGAGCGAGCAGGAGATGCAGGTCTCGACGTCGAAGAGCAGCGCCCCGCGGAAGCGCTCGAAAGGCACGAGTTTTTCCTGGGGGTATTGGACCGTGATCGAAGGCTTCCACAAGTAGCGGAAGGTTATCCAAAGCCCCTTGCAGATGTTGGCGGCCGCCGCGGCGACGTCCTTGAAATAATCGATCATGTCACTGCCTCCCCCACGGGGAGGTAAGTAGCCGAAGGGGACTAATCGTTTTCATATTAATAGATATATGCTCGCCAAGGCGATATTCACGAAACTCCAGGGTAGCAAGAACTTCCAATTGAAATCCATGAGGCGGTCGACCCTAAAGCGCGGGAAGGTCCAGCGGAACCATAGGAAGCAGAAGACGATCCCCAGGGTCTTGGCCAGAAACCAAGCCCAGCTCGGGATCCAGGTCCAGGGGGCCCAGGGCAGGGGAGAGCCACCTCCTCCCATGAAAAAGGCCGCCGTCAGACAGGAGGCCAGCAGCACATAAGCGTACTCCGCCAGGAAGAAGAGCGAGAATTTCATCCCGGAGAATTCCGTGTGGAATCCCGCGACCAGCTCCGATTCGGCCTCCGGAATGTCGAAGGGGACTCGGTTGGTCTCGGCGACGGAGGCGATGAGGAAGATCAGGAAGGAAATCTGGCCTACCACGGGATAAAAGATGTACCAGCGGGGAATCACGCCGAACCAATACCCGGCCTGGGAATCGGCGATGCGTGTGAGGTTGAGGCTGCCGGCGAACATCAGCACGGGAACGATCGAGAAGGAGCGGGGCAGCTCGTAGCTGACCAGCTGGGCGGCGGAACGAAGCCCCCCCAGCAGGGAGTACTTGTTGCCTGAGGCCCATCCCGCCATGACGATGCCGATGACGGAAACCCCGGCGACCGCGAAGATATAGAGCACCCCGACGTCGATGTCGGCGGCCGCCAGCTCTCGGCCGAAGCTAATCGGCGCGAAGGCCAGGATCGCCGGGATGACCACGATCACGGGCGCTAAGCGATGCACCCATCGGTCCGCGGCGATAGGCGTAATGTCTTCCTTAAATAGGAGTTTGATCCCGTCGGCGACGGTCTGCAGCCACCCGTGCCAGCCTCCGACCGTCATGGGACCCAGGCGGCTTTGGATATGGGCGGAGATTTTGCGCTCCCACCAGACGAGGAAGATCGGCGCGACCAGGATGATATGCAAAACAACGAGCACCTTGAGCAGTATCCAAACCCCGCTCGCCGCGAAAGAGGAGGAGAGCAGCCCGGAAACCGCCGATTGGAGGAGAGCGCCCCACGGGGCCAATTCCCCGACGGCCGCCGTGAGCCCGAAGGCCCCCAGCAGCAGCGCGCCCAAGGCCAGCGCGCCTCGGCGATAAGAGCGCAAGGACCAAGGAGCCTTCCAACGTTGGGTGGGCCAATAACGGTCATGGGTCAAAAGGGCGCCCTTGTAAGCGGGGTTGAACACGGGCTCCTTGATCTCCACCTTGGGTTTCGGCGCCGGCTTGGCGGGCGCGGCAGGGGCCGGCGGCACGACGGCGGCGGCGGGCGGAACCTTCGCGGAGGAGCCGTTGGAGGCGGCGTGCTTATCGGCGGGGTTCTTGGGAGCGCTCATCAGCGGTCCACCTCGCCGAGCACGATATCGATGGAGCCCAGTATGGCAATGACATCGGCCACCTTCTTTCCCTCCAGGATTTCCTGGAGGATGGCCAGGTTGATGAAGCTGGGGGCGCGCACGTGCATCCGGTAGGGGCTCTGCCCACCGTCAGAGACCAGGTAGATGCCGAGATTTCCCCTCGCCCCTTCCACATGCGCGTAGGCCTCGCCGGGTTGGGGCTTGGGGACCTTGGCCACTCCCTTGGCCATGAACTCCCCCTCCTTCATCTGATCGAGGCACTGCTCCACGATGCGAACGGACTCGCCCATCTCGCGCACGCGGCAGAAATAGCGGTCGAAGCAGGAACCGCCCTTGCCGAGCGGCACCTCGAAGCGAACTTTATCATAGGCCGCATAGGGCTCGAACTTGCGCGCGTCATAATCCACCCCCGAAGCGCGAAGGTTCGGTCCGGAAAGGCCCCAAGCGATGGCTTGATCCGCGGAAACGAGGCCCACGGTCTTAGTCCGGTCCTGGAAAATGGGGTTATAGGTCAACAGGGAATCATATTCCTCGAGACGCGCCTTGAAATAATCAAGGAATTCGCGGGTCTTGGAAGTCCACTCCGGCGTTATGTCGCTCATAACCCCGCCCAGGCGGATATAGTTGTAGGTCAGGCGCGCCCCGCAGGCCATCTCGAAGAGATCGAGCACCATCTCCCGCTCACGGAAGGCGTAGAGGAACGGGGTGAAGGCGCCGATGTCGATACCGTAGGTGCCGAAGAAGAGCAGATGGCTCGCGATCCGATTGAGCTCGCACATGATGGTGCGCAGGTAGTTTGCCCTCTCGGGGACCTGCAGGTTCATGAGCTTCTCGGCCGCGAGGCAGAAGACCAGGTTGTTGGGCATCGCCGCCACGTAGTCCCATCGGTCGGTCAAGACGACGCAATGGTGGTAGCCCCGAACCTCGGAGAGCTTTTCGGTGCCGCGATGAAGATAGCCGACGTCGGGAACGGCCTTGACGATCACCTCGCCCTTGACCGTCAGGCCGACCCGAAGCACCCCGTGCGTGCTCGGGTGCTGGGGGCCGAGATTGATGAAAAGCTCGTCTGTTTTGAGGAACTCGTCCTGCCGGGTGACAAGGGGAGCGCTCATCGGTCGAACCGGTCCGGAACGTGCTCGTAATCCTTGCGGAGGGGGTGGCCTTGGATGAAGTCCGGAGTCAGTATCTTGGTGAGATTCGGATGCCCTTCGAATCGTACCCCAAGCAGGTCGAAGACCTCCCTCTCCTGCCAATCGGCGGTCTTGAAAAGACCGGCCAGGCTGGGCGCCGAGGGGTTCTGCCGCGGCAACTCCACCTTCAGGAACAGCTTGAGCTTCCCCTTCAAGTGGCTCGCGCAGTAGACAAGCTCGATCGCTTCGCGGTAAGGAAAGCCCGGGGTGGCCGTCGGGGCCTCGACTTGGGGCGTGGCCCCCTCGGGAAGGAAGGCGTTGGGGTTCGGGTCCATGACGTAGCCCTTCGGGCTGACGGGCCCCTTGTAATCGACGGCGGTGATCATGTCGAGATATTCGAAGCCTTGCTTCTTCAGCCAGGAAAAGACCGCGCCGAGCGCGGAGGGATCGGAAAGACGGACGGTAGGGTAGTCCTTCACCGCGACCGATGTCTTCTCAATCCCGGCAAACTGCGCGCCGAGCCGAGAGAGCAGTTCTTCCGCGTTCATCCGAGCGCCTTGGCGGGATCGAGCTCCCGACTGCCCGAGGCCTGCTGCGGCGCGGCGCCGCGGGTGGCCGCGAGTTTCATCTTCATGATCTTTTCCTGCAGCTTGATCACGGCGTATTGCAGGGCTTCCGGGCGAGGCGGGCATCCGGCGATATACACGTCCACCGGGATAATCTTATCGACTCCCTTGACCACGGAATAGGAATCCCAGTAAGGTCCCCCGCAGTTCGCGCAGGAGCCCATGGAAATGACGAAGCGGGGCTCGGGCATTTGGTGGTAGATCTGGATGATGGGATCGGCCATCTTCTTAACCACCGTGCCCGCGACGATCATCACGTCCGCCTGCCGCGGCGTGGGGCGGGGGATGACCCCCATGCGGTCGAAATCGAAACGCGAGGCATAGGAGGCCATCATCTCGATGGCGCAGCAGGCCAGGCCGAAGGTGAGGGGCCAAACGGAGGATTTGCGTCCCCAATCGATGACGGTGTCGGCCGTCGTCAGCAGGAGTTCGCCGCCCGGAAGTCCCTTGGCGACGCCCGGCAGCCTTTCGAGTATCACTCCCATGCCAACGCCCCCTTGCGCCAGGCGTAAACGAGCCCGAGGAACAAAATGGCCAGGAAGATCATCATCTCCACGACGGCGAAGGCGCCGAGAGAGCGCGCCTCGACCGCCCAGGGGTAGACGAAAAGGGTTTCCACCTCGAAGATGACGAAGATAAGGGCGTACACGTAGAAACGGATATTCGTCTGGACCTCGGTGGTGCCGGCGGCTGGCATGCCGCATTCGTAGGTGGTGCGCTTGATCGGATCTTCCACCCGCGGGCGGAAAAGATACGCGGCCGCCAGTGTGACGGCCGCGAATAGCACGCCCACGACCGCGAAGGCGAACAAAGTCGCGTAGCCGTGGATCACCCGATTTTCTCTTGGATCAAAACTTTATAAGCCTCGCCCATTCCGTCCGGATGCAATAGCGTCTTTATTTTATTTTTTTCCTTATATTCTTCCAAGCCCTCTCCCTTGGGCATCCATTCCATGATCCCGCGGTCGAGGAGAAACCGTGAGAGGGTGGTATAGGAATCCAGGCGCAGGCCGGAGCGCTCCCCCTCCGCGATCAAGGCGTCAAAATCCACGGAGGCGGTCAGGTCCTGGCGTCCTGGCTTGGCGAATAGGGAATGGCCCGTCCTGTGCCTGTAAAAGGCGCGCGGCGGGTTCGGATCCTGCGGGGCGAAGCGCTTTCCATAATCGATGGTGATGACCGTCCCGGCGATGATCGTTTCTCCCAATTGCCGTACCCACTCCAAAGCCTCTAGGTTGACGGCATGCCGGCCCCCTTCGGGAAGCTGCGGGCAGACCCTGGCGGCGATAGGCAGCAGTTCGCTGCGCGAAATCTCGCCCAGCTCGGCGCGCACCCCCTCGCCCCCGCGGATCCCGGTTCCGCGGGCCCCGGAAGTGCTCACGTAGACCTCCCGCATCTTGCCGCCCTGCTTTTCCAGGAGATGGACGGCAAACGCATCGACGAGCTCATTGGACAGGAAGACTCCCACGCATGGGGGCACGTCGCGGAGGCGGTTGTAGCCGAGCACCCTCTCCGAGGAGGCCGCCGAAAGTATGCTGCTAAGTAGCTGCGACTCTGAGCGTTCCACGAAAACGTAGCGAATCTTGGCCGCCCAATCCCCGTGGCGCTCGCGCAGGCAGCGTAAGACCTGCGAACCTAGCGCGCCATTGCCCGAGCCCATCTCCACGATGAAGTACGGCCCGGGCACCTTGCGCGATTCCAAGGCGTCCAGGCGCCGGACGATCTCCAGAGTCAGGATGGCGGCGAAGCAGCCGTGGAGTTCGGCGGCGGTGTAGAAGTCGGCCGTCGGGACCCGCGATTCGTAATAGCCGCTCTTGGAATACAGAGCGGACTCCATGTAATCGTGAAACGTGACCATCGGGGGCGTCTCCCCCCGGGCCCGCTCAGAGGAGGTCTTCGGCACCCAGGGTCTTCTTTTTGCCGTCCGCCTTCACTTTTTCAATGGAGGCGGAAACGATTCCCTCAACCTTCCGCGACAGTCCGTCGATATAATCGGCGCCCGTCCTGAAGCCGGCATCCTTGACGGTTTTCTTAATCTTGCTGACCACCACCAATGTCTCAGCCATCCGTTGTGTTCTCCTTGGGTAGGTATGACGAACCGTCACTCCATTTTACAATAAGTGTCCAAAAGGGTCAATCAACGCCTCTTTTTGTCGAGCGTCGAGGCGCATTCCTGGCGGACGGCGACGGCGCGCGCCGAAGCGCTTCCCAACTCCAGCGCGTAGGAGGCGTAATTGAGGCAGGCGTCGAATTGGCCGCTGGCGAGCGCGGCCTCGGCGACGAATTCGTAGGCCCGCTGGCTTTTCCGGTCCAGGCGGATCGCGGAATAAAAATCGGCGAGGGCCTCCTGCAACCGCCCCTTCTCGAGTTTGTTCCTGCCGGCGGCCAGGAGCTCCTCGACCAAAACGGCCTTGGGCCGGGCACGGGGCGGGTTTTTAGCGGCCTTGTTCTTCGCAGGCCTTGAGGGGCTCGCCGTGGCCGGAAAAACGAGCAAGAGGCACAGGAGAGGAGCGCGGAAATACAAGCGGAGGGAGTGTACTAACTTTTGATGCGCTTGGCATACTCGAGGTTGAAGCGGTAGCCCTGCTCCACGGCCTGGATCAAGCCGCCGAAGGCGTCGAGCTTGCGGCGCAGCGCCGCGACATGCTCCTTGATTCTCGAGAGCTCCTCTTGCGGCCAGGCGCGAGATAGCTTTTTGAAGAGTACCTCCTCGTCTAGGACCTTCCCGGAGGCGCTCATGAGGTAGATGACGAGCGCCATCTCGGCGCCGCTCAACTCGAGCGTCGTATTTCCCGAAATGACGAGCCGCCGGCCTAGGAAATCCAGGAAGACCCCACCCGAGGATATCCCGCGCGCGTTCGCGCCGAAGCGGCCGCGCCGCAACAGCCCTCGGATCCGAGCCTGGAGCCGCAGCGGCGGGTCCGTCTTGGCCAGGAAATCGTCTGCGCCCATGTCGATGCATTGCGCCTCTTTGAGCACCCCGGAATCCCCGGTCAGCATGAGTATGGGCATCCGGAACCATTTTTGCTGCTCCCGCAGCCTGCGGCAAACGTCCTCGCCGGACATACCAGGCATATTGAGGTCCAGGATCACGAGATCGGGAACCTCGTGTTCGACCAGGAATACGCCTTGGCGCCCGCTCGAGGCCCACAGGAACTCGTACGGCTGGTCCTTAAAAAGGATGCGAAGACGCTCGACCGTATCCTCCTCGTCGTCGATCACCAGGATCGTGAATACCAGCCCCGGCCCGGGGATGGTCTTCGAGTTTTTCGGCGCCGTCCGCCGGCGGAGCAGGGCCTGGATCTGCCTCAGAAGGGGGTGGAGTTCCTGCTCCACGATCTGGGATTTAGGGAGGAAGGAGTCGGCTCCGGCGTAGCGGATGTTCATCTCGTCGCTCAGGCCGTCGAAGACGCCCGAAATGGCGATGACCGGTATGCTTCTGGTGTCCTCCCTGCCCTTGAGCTCCCTGAGCGTTTGTTCGCCCGACTTCCCCCCCGATTCGAGCAGCAGGTCGAGGATGATCAGTTCCGGATGCTGCCGCGCCGCCAGGGCTAGGCCTTCCGCCGCGCTCGAGGCCCCCAGGACGGCGAAACCGGACGCCTCCAGGAAACGGCGGAGCATTTCCCGGAACGGGACATGATCGTCTATGATGAGCAGTAGCGGTCGGTCCATCGATGAGAACTATAAGGGGCTAACGGGAAAAAATCAAGGAGAAATTTGACCGCCGTCCGCAGCCGGATTTTCGGAGCTCTGAGGCTTGGTCCCCAGGATCCGGTGCAGCGCGACCGCGAACGTGGCGGGATTGACCGGCTTGCTCAGGAACTCCACGACATTCGGCTCCCGGCGCATGAGCTCGATCGCCGAGGAATTCATGCCGCGCGCCGTGATTACCATGATCGGGATCCGGGATGTTTCGCCCGACTGGATATGGCGCAGGATCTCGTAGCCTCCCATCCGGGGCAGCATGAGATCCAGGAGGACCAGGTCCGGCATGAGGGCCTGGATTTTGTCGACGGCCTCTTGGCCTTCGGAGGCCGTCTCGACCTTGAACCCCTCCTTCTTGACGAGATAGCTTAGCAGGTCGCGGATGGCCGGGTCATCATCAACGATGACGACGCTCTTGCCAGGATTCTTAGTTTCTTCCGTCATTGGTGAATTAGCATGAAGGGCTTGGCGCCGGGAGGATTCGAACCTCCGACCTAGCGCTTATGAAACGCCCGCTCTAACCCCTGAGCTACGGCGCCGCCAAGCCGATGATTCGTTATTATACCTAACGAAAAGGCCTAGAGCGACTCCCGTAATAAGCCCGGCTAGATGACCGGGCTTGAGATGATGCGCGACGGCAAGGTCCAAGGCAGCCTGTGTCAGAAGGAAAATAATGGCACTCGGGCCCAGCCACTTAGGGCTATTGGCCCATTTATGCAAAATCAGCGTAGCTCCTGCGAGCCCGCAGATGCCCTGTGAAGCACCCGAAGAAACTAATTGAGGTGCGAATAATACGCTGGTGAGAATCCCAAGGGTTCCGCTCAAGAAATATATCGCAAGCATACGCGGCGGGCCCACAAGCTGTTCCAGAGCGGTCGTGAAAGCGAATAATGCGGCGACGTTGAAAAGCATATGGGCTGACTTTACATGAACGAACTGGGCAGTGATTAGGCGCCAGAGCTGGCCAGAAGCCAAAAGCTCCCCCGTTAAAGCTCCAAATTTCAGCAATTCCGAGGATTTAACGGTTTTTAACGGAGAACCATGAGTAAGGCATGATACCGTTAGTGACGCCAGGAGCGTTGCGCCGGACAAAAAAATGGATGTAGGCCTGAATTTCAGAAATCCTCCAGGTGAAATCCAGCATCCTTAAGGATGCGGTGCAACAGACCCTTTGGAATATCACCGGAATGGATCGGAATGACTGTGCGATATTTCGTCGTCGGATGTTGGAGCACGAGATGGGAGCCTTTCTGCCGTTTTTCGATGAAACCGTTCTTTTTTAGGAAGCGAACGACCTCGCGGGCTGTCGCCACTAGGCGGGAATAGCGATTTGATTTACTTCGACGATCTTAGCGGCGGATTTAGGCAGCGGATCGTGGTCGGCTTGGCAATCCTCGATATAAAGCTTGAGAGCTTCCGTTAAATCCTTCTTGGCCAGGTCCGCCGTTTTCCCGGAACCGTAAACACCCGGGAGGTCCGGGACATAAGCCCAGCAGGATTTCCCCTCTTTGACGACGACAACAGGATAATGCAGAGTCATGACAGTTTCAGTATAACAGCTGACCCAGGCTCTCGCAAGCGGGATTTGGTGTCCAAAAAGTGTCCATCGGCTATTTTTGCTTTTTCCGTTTATGAAACGCCCGCTCTAACCCCTGAGCTACGGCGCCGCCAAGCGGATTCACACGCAAAGTCATTATACTTTAGTGCTGACTATGCTGGCTATCCTGGCATTAATTCCACTTCAAGCGGAACCGGCGTTCCGCGGCGTCTTCGACGTTCTCGGGGGGCGCCGCAGGCAGGGAAAGCTTCTTCGTCAACGGTTCAAGATCCTTGTACTGATCCCTCTCGTAGATGCGGACCGTTCCGTCCATCTCCACGACCCCGATTTTCCGCCCATCGGGGCTGAAGGCCGCGGTGCTGAGAAGCTGCGGGAATTTGAAAACAGGCTCCCCGTTTCGAAGGTCGTAGATGGCAGATCTGGCATGCGCCCCGAAGCCGAAGTAAAGGCGGCGGTCGGGGCTAAACGACCCTAGCACCAGCCAGGCGCCTTCCGTTTTCCTCCACAACGCCTTCTTTTCACCCGTGGCCAGGTCCCAGACGATTTCGGTGCCGTTATAATTCGTCGCGACCAGCTCCTTCCCATCGGCTCCCAGTCGGCTGTACGACACGCGCCCCTCGACGTCCTCGGTCCTCAGCCTTTTGCCGCTCGCCGCGTCCCAGAGCGAAGCCTCATCGTAGGCCGTCGTGAATATCTTCGAGCCGTCCGAAGAGAAATAGGCCAAATCCACGCCGGTTTTATAGGAATCCTTGCCCGACACCAAGACTTGATGCTTGATCTGTATTATTTTCTTTCCCGTGTGCACGTCCCATACGGTCGCATACCCTCGCCAATCGGATGTCACCAGTCGGGAGCCGTCGGCATTTAAGGCCGCGTGATGATGGGCATACTTAAAAAGCTTGATAGGCCCGTCGACTTCATGGCTGACAACTTCCTGTATGGCTACTCCCGTCCGCGAATCGCGAACATGGGTGGCCCTATTGGTGACCACGGCGATTCGATTCCCATCGCGGCTAAAGGATACCTGTTCGATCGCCTCCTCATTTCCCCCCTGGAAGGCTATCCATTCCTGGCCCGACTGAATATCGCAGACAACGAGCTTGGTATTTTTTTCACTGAGGTAATGAAGAAAACGCCCATCGGGACTTATTGAAGGACGCGTCGGCGCGCTCGTATAGAGAATCCGCGACTGATCGCCGATCTCCGCGTCGAGCACGATGACGACGCCCCTTCCGAAGACCAAAAGTTCTCGGCTGTCCGGAGTGAATTCGATCCTTGGCGAAGGGATCGGGCTGTTTTTGGCGTATTCCAATAACAATTGAAATATCGTGTTAGGGCCGCCGAATGCCGCCCTTTCCTTGAGCTGCACCTTGTAGCGGGCAAGCTCGATCTCACTCAATAGCCCTTCCTGGGCGCCGAACGCCGGTCCGGGGTGAAGCGGGCTCAGGGAAAGACAGAGAGGAAAAAGGAAAATAACGCGACGTTTCACTGGAATCTAAACCTCAGTTCGGCCGGCTCGAAATCGCTGGAGTCCACAGGTAGCGAGGCTTTTTCCGAAAGCTGCTGTTGCAGGGTCTTGACGCGTTCGGCGAAATCCAGGCGAATAAGGTGGATGTCGTGATCCTGTCCCATGAAGGCGAGCCGCCTGCCGTCCCCGCTAAAGGAGCCGGAAAAACGCAATTGGACCTCGCCTACTTCCTTCAACAACTTTCCCGTTTCCGCGTCCCAGACCGCCATGGCATTGCTCATGCGCCCGCCCACCGCGAGAAGCCTGGAGCCGTCCGGGCTCCATTGCAGGGATTTCCACTCGCTCCGGAACTCGGGCGGCAAATCCAACGCGAGTGTTTTCTTCCAATCGGGCGAGACAAGCAGCTCCAACGCGCCGCCGGGGGCCGCGACGGCCAGCTTAGACCCGTCGGCGCTAAATTCCGCCTCCTCCACGGGAAGTTTGAGCCGCGCCAGGTTCCGCCATGGCTTGACCGGCCAGGGGGAGGAGAGATCGAAGCTGTCGATCGCTCCGCTTTTCTTGAGCGCGATGATCCGGGAGCCGATCAGGCGCGCCGCCAGGATGTCCTTGCCCGAAAAATGGGTGATCGGCTTCATCGATCCCGAATCCCAGACGAGCAGATGCTCGCTGCCGTAGGCGAGCATGTATCGACCGTCCGTGCTGAAGGAAAACTTCGGATCCGAGCCCGGATGCTTGATGGAGCCTCGCTCGATGTAGTCGACGGCGCTGTAGAGAGCCAAGGTGGCGATGCGGTCGACGACGATCCACTTTCGGTCCGGGCTAATGAATGCCGCCTGGAACAGGCCCGTTTGCATGATGGGGCTGGTCCGGACGCCGCTTTTAGCATCCAGGACGAAGATCTCGCCGCGATAATTGCTCGCTAACAGCGACATCCCGTCCAAGCTGAACTGCACCGTTTTGTACCCGCTCGATCCCGACGCCAAGGTCGAACTCTCCGGCGCGTCCCATTCGAAGCCGTGCGCCGGGAGTATGATCAGGGCGGCGCAGAGCGAGACTGCCAGAGCTCTCAGACGGAGCCTATTCGGAGGCGGAAACGAAGCCCTCGAGGATGACCTTTTCAAGGATGTCTCCGACCGCCTCGGGCACGGTGTGCAGGGTGGGCTCCAGGATATGCCGGGGGTAACGCTGAGCCACGTAACTCATCCCGGCGCCGACCCCGATGCCGATGACGCCCACCTGCTTGCTCTCGGCTCGGGCCAGGGCCTGGTCCATCCTGGCCGAGGCCGCCCCATTGCCCTCGCCGTCGGTGATGACGATCAGGTAGCGCCACTCGCCGCCCTGCTCCTCTAGGCCTTGGATGCCCTTTCCGCCCTGCAGGGCCATCATCACGGCCTCGGTGTCGTAGGTGGCGCCTCCGTTTTGGTTGGCGATGCTGTGCACGAGGCCCTTCTTCTCGTCATGCGTCAGCTTCTTGATATTGACGGGGTCCCCGCTGAACTCCTTAAAGAGCACCACCGAATCGGAGAAGCCCATGATGCTGTAATCGATGCCAAGCCGCTCGAGCACCTCCATGAACAGCACCGAGGTCTGCAGGGCCAATTCCATGCGTTCCCCGGCCATCGAACCGGAGACGTCGATGAGCAGGCGGAACTTGTAATCGCGCCGCGTGGGCAGCTTCTTGCGCTCGAAGACCTTGAAGTCGCGCGGCTGGGTCCAGCCCCGGCTTTCCGATTTGATCCATTTGCGGACGCTCACGCGCTGCCCGGTGCGGAAATATCCCTCCCAAGTCGTGCGCGTATTCTTTTGAAACAAATTCTCAAGGCGTCCCGTGAAGCCGTCGAGCAGAGGCTCGACCTTCGCCAGGGTCTCCTCGTAGGAATTTTTCGGCGAGGTGTGCCGGAGAACGCCCTCGTGCTGCTTGAGCAGGTCGGTGATGGACTCGAGGGTCTCGATGTCGCCGTCGTTGTTCTGGGCCGTCGCGCCGGGAGGGGCGTTGACGCGGTTCTTCCCCTCGCGTCCCCGCCGTCCGGGATCGAGCGAAACCGAGCTGTCCTTGCCTTGGCTCCGTTGCTGTTGCCTTTGCTTCTCCTGCTCCTCCCCCTTGCCGTGCGTCGGAGATAGTTTCTCATCGGCTTGCTTGGCGCGATCCTCGATGATCTTCTTGGCCTCCTCGTCGCTCATCCCCTCTCCGTCTTCCTGCTGCTCGCCCTCCTCCTCTTGGCCGCTGCCTCCGCCCTCTTGGTCCTGTTTCTTGTCCTTCTGGCCCTGCGAGCCCTTCCCGTCCTTGGAATCGTTCTTACCCGACTTCTCCTGCTTTTGATCGCGGGTACCGGGCGGCGGCGGTGGTTGATTCATGCCTCCGCTCCCGCCACCCCCACCTCCGTTTTGGCTTTGCTTGCCCTTCCCCTGTTTCTGCTGCTGCTGCTGTTTCTTGAGCTCGTCCTTGCTCTCTTCGACGAGCTTGCGATAGATCGGAAGGATATCGTTTTTTACCACCTCGAAACGCTTAAAGGCTTCACGGATGCGGTCGTCCTCCGAAAGATTCCCGTTTTCCGGAGTCATGTCCCGAAGGCGCTTGAGCGCGTCCATGCTTTGCTCCATGGCCTCGCGCACTTTCTTGTTTTCGATCTTCTTGGGATCCGGCAACTCGTCTCCGGAACGGCCCTTATAAGCTCCGGTGCCGCGGTAGGACTCAAGGATCACCTTCAAATATTCTTCGAACGGCAGCGGTTTCGCCATGGGAGGCGAGCCGTTCTTTTGCGCGTCCTTGCCGGCCTTCATCAATTTTTCCGGATCGTAATTTTTGATGAGGGCTTTCAAATAATGGGGCAGCCCCGGCCAGCGCTTTCCCATCGCCTGCTCCTGATAGATGTCCTCGAGTAGATTGAAAAGGAAATGGTCCGCGGCGGGAAACTCGGAAGAGTCGAGCAACTGCTTATAATGAGGCAGCTGATCCCATCGGGTCCAGAACACGTGCCCCGCCTCGTGGGCCGCGCCGCCGATGAGCGGGTCGATATTGTCGAGATTCTTGACCACGTCATGGATGGGGAAGTAAACGGTTTTATTCTCGCGATCCGTCATCCACCAGGGGCCGACGCGGAACTGCACGCTTTCATCGCCACCCATCGAGACGCCGATGCCTGAGAGCACGCTCCAGACCTCGCCCAATCGCTTGCGTACCTTCGGCCACTGGTCGCGGGGCACCTTTTGTTCCTGGAGGAACGCTTCCAGGGCATCATCGGACTTCTTGGCCAAGACCTCCGAGGATTCCTCCTCCCCTTCCTCGCCACCCTCCGGCGGCGCCTCCTTGCCGTTATTCTCGAAGAGGGCGTTGAGAACCTGGCGAGCATTTTCGCCCGCGCGGAGGCGGAGCACATGCCCGCGCAGGTTGCGGTACTCGGCGCGCGCGGCCGCGGGGAGCAGCAGCGCGGCGCCGAGGAACGCCGCTCGTCGCGTGAGCGCGCTCACTTCGACTTCTCCTTGTCACCCTCGAGCAATTGCTTGAGCCTCCAGCCGACCCGCAGGGACGCCTCGTTGGCGTCGGGCTCCTCGACCCAATACTCCCAGTAGCGGCCCCGCACGGCGGGGCTGAGCATGTTGCGGCCCTGGTACTGCGGCGGGTTCATGGCGCCGACCAAGATCGTGTTCGGCCCCAGATGCACCACGCCCTTGGGGGTGACCAGTATCTTGTCGTCCATGGCGGTGTTGAGCGTCTCGACCATGCCGTTCAAGTTGAACTCGTCAATGAAGACCGTGGCTCCCTTGCCCCCCTCCTCCTGCGAGGCCTGCTCCAGCTTGCCCGAGACGAACTGGAACTTGCCGGGCTTGTCGGCGGCCGGCTGATAGCCGCCCTCGAGCTCCTCGCTGGCGCTCTCGGAGGAGAGGTTCGTGTAGTACAGGGCGGCATTGAGCAGGCGGTGGAGGAACTGCACCTGCGAGGTCTTGCCCGCCGCCGTCTCGCCGACGAGCAATATGTTCTCGCCGCTCACGAGCCGCCGCGTCATCCAGTAGAGGCTGTTGAGCACCGCCGGGGTGGGCGGCAGGCCGAACTTGGCCGGAGGCACGAAGCTGCCTCCCTCGCGCAGCTTCATGCGCACGGGAAGCAGCTTGTCTTTGAACACCACCTCGCGGGTCTTCTTGTCGAACTCAACCGCGCGCACATCGGGCTGTATCTCTTCAAAGGAGATGTTCTCTTTATTGAATCCGAGGCTGTTGTCGAGATGCTTGAACACGTAGGTACGGTCGCTATCGCTGCGCATCATGCTGCCCATGGCCTCCCAGAGCGAGCGGCCCAGCAGGACCAGATCGGTGCGCTTGTCCGGCGCCTTGCCGTGCACCTTCTCGTAGAGCGCCGCGCTGTCCTTATAGAGCGTCACCGAGCGCAGCATGGTGCGCAGATTCACCTCATAGCGGTCCTTGTGTCCCTGGCCGATATGGCCAGCGGTCAACGCGCCCTTCATGCCTTGATAGACGTTCTCGATGAGCTGCACCGAACGTTTCGGATCGATGCCGTAGCTGGCCTGCAACATCAATTCCATCTCCTTGGGGGAGTAGTCCGGCACCCAAAGCTGCACCGTGCGGTTGGCGAAGGTCTTGGAGATGGGGTTGCGCCCGATGTAGTGGTCCGGGTTCATGGTCATGAACATGCGGAACCTCGGGTGCGGCTTGAGCAGGAAGCCTTCCTTCTTGACCGCCTCGAAGCTCTCGGCCGGCAGCACGGTCTTGAGCGTCTCGGGGTCCAGGAATTGGGTCAGGCGGATGAAGCCGGAGTTGAGGAACTCGTTTAAGAACTCGATGACCTCGCTGGGGGCCAGGTTGACCTCCTCGAGGGTCACCCAGTCGCCGTTGACCATGGCCTTGATCAAGAAGCCCCATTTCCAGGCCAGCCCCGCCGGGGTCGGGCGATGCGAGCCGATCATCTCCTCCGGCCCGATGGCTGGCTTCATGCTGAGGCTCAGATGCGGGATGCCGTTGGCCGAAGCCAAGTATTTCTCGGAGGCGCTCTTGCCGGTGCCCGTGGGCCCGACGAGCAGCGGCGTCAGGTTGAGCTGCACTGATTCGTAGAGGTGGTCGAGCATCCTCCAGGCGCTCTCGATGCGCTCCACCTTGTCTCCGATCTGCACCTCGGTCACGAAACCTTTCTTGACGGCATCCAGCGGACGCATCACCGCCCCGCTTTCACCCAAGTCCTTTACAGGCATCTTGGCGTCCTTGTTCAAGGACAGTCCGTCGGGACGCACCTTGGCGGCCTCGTTGATGAGTTCGGCCAGTCCTTTCTTCGCCTTATCCTTGACGATTCCTTCCAGGAAGGCCGCCGGAGTCGAGGCCCCGCTGTTGCCCTTAAATCCCAGGTTCGTGGCCAGCTCGCTTATGATCTTAAGTTCGACCTGCTCGAAAGCCGGCCGGTCCCCCGTGCCCGCCTTGGCCGGGTCATAATCCATGCCGGCCCCGTAGGAGTATTCGGTGGCCTTATAAAAGGAAAGCAGAGCCGCCAGATCCGGCGAGACCAGGCTGCTGAACTGGAGATAATTTTTGCGGAAGGATTGCACCCAGGCGCTGTTAAGATCGCGCTGGGTGAACTTTTCCTTGCGGCCCCCCAGCCGGCCCTTGGGCGGGACCGCGCGGAGTTCCTCGTAGGCCTTTCCCGCCATCTGGGCGACCTTGGCCAGCGCCGGTTCCTTAAAATCCAGTTGTCTCAGCTCGGAAAGCGCATCCAAGCGCACGTCCGGATTCTCATTGGGGTTCCAAATCAGCGATTTGAGGATGGAAGCGGAAGTAGGCTCCGCGGTCGGCTGACCGGCGGGGCTCGCGCAGGGGACGGGAGGGGCCTTCGAAACCCCGGCCGAGCGGGGAGGAGTCGAAATGGAGCTTGGGGTCAGCGGGAGCCCCGAGGCCCCGCCGACGGTGGCCGCGGCATTGCCCGAGATCACGGGGCCGATGAAGGCGACGGCGTTGGCGTTGCTCCCGTCGAAGGAAGGATTCTCCAAAAGTGCCGCGACCCGCCTGGCGGGGCTTGCGTGACTTCCGTGGCCGACTGCGGCCGCCGCCTTCTTCTGGCGGGTGGCGTGCTTGCGCTTATTCGCGACGGCCTTGCCCGAAAGGCCGAACGCGTCGCCGAGCAATAAGGGGATAAGCAGAAAAACCGACCAAACCTGTCTGTTCATTGAATTCTCCTTTGAAGCATTGCCCCCTTATTTTAGCCCTTCCCTGAAAATTGGCCTGGGGCGAAGGGCCCAAGAGGGCGATGTCTTAGGGCCTAGGCCTTCCTAGGACCTTTGGTAACGTTGGGCCTGCATCCCCCTCGGGTATTCTAGGAACTCAGCTCGGTATTCTGAACAATTCCCAAATCTTGAAACGCTTATCCGCGGTCTCGAAATCTTTTTTTTCATCGATAGTGGACGGTTTAACGGGTACTTCCTTTGGTTGCGACAAATGCCTTTGAAGGTCCTCGATCTCGGAATCGGTATACACGATTTTCCAGACCCGAACGGCATTTTCCTTGCGATTGTCCGTGACTAGGATCCGCCCATCGGGATTCCAGAAGCAGAAGGTGTGGCCTTCGAGCCCGTCGAGCGTTCGAACGACCCGACTCGACTCCATATTCCAAACCGTAGTCACTAGACCCTCTCCGGAAGTTACCGCCAAAATTCCGTCAGGGCTGGCCACGATCTGCGTGCCAGGCACCGAAAAACTCCTGATTTTCTGGCCGCTGCGCAGGTCCCAGGTAACGATCTCGCCCCCGAGGTTGGAGATCAATTTCGAGCCATCGAGGCTAAAATGGGAATAGTAGAAATGCCCCTCAAAAGAAAAACGTTGTTTTCCTGTATTCGTTTCCCAAATTACCGCCCGGTTTCTTGAAAGGGTCAATATCAAGGACCCGTCTGGGCTGAAAATGCAGTAATAATGAAACAATGGCTCGTGATTCCCATCGAGGGTGTAGAGCCGTTTTCCCCCGCGATATTGCCACAAAAGGGCCTTGTCCTTAAGAACCGTCAGCACCTTGGATCCATCCGGGCTAAATAGCGCCGCACGCACTGCTTCTCCATGACGAAACACCTTGAGCCGGCGTCCGGTCAAGCTGCTGCGAATTTCGACCGTGGGGTCCCCCGACTTGACTGCCGACAGCTTCCTGCCATCGCTCGAAAACACCGAATAGCCCGCCTTATAGCGGTGCAACGGCCTTTGAGCGTCGATATCCCATAAAACGGCCGTTTTGTTGGGAAGGTCGAAGAGAATAGATCGACGGCCATCTGGAGAGAATTCTCCAACGCTATAGAGCGCTTGCGGATCTTCCTTCAATAAAGTTGATACCTTCTTACCCGTGCGCAAATCCCATAACGCGAAGCCATGCGCGCTCAACGCCAGTCGCGTGGAATTAGCGTTGATCTGGAACGAGTGCCTGGGGCCATTAACTCCCTCAAGACGTCTACCCTCCGGGAAGGAATCCAAAATGCCTTGCTGTGGGCTGGAACCATCGAAAAGAGAATCCAAGGCGGGCTGATCCCCGCACCAGGACACGCTCAAAACCGCAAAAAAGAGCAAGGAGATCAACGCAATCATTTGAGCTTGAATCGCTCTTCGGCGCTTTCCTCGGGGCGCGGAGCCGCGTCGGCGACGCTGCGCGTCGACAAGAAATCGGCGAACTTTTTTTGTTCCGCCGCCAACTCATCCGCGTCCAGGCGCAGTTTGATCATTTCCACCTGGCCACCATCGTCGAGACCCAGCATCAAATAGTCGCCGTCGGGACTAAACGCCACCGCTCTCGCTTTAGGATTAAGAGAACGCAATTTTCTTCCCGTCTCGACATCCCATACCGCAGCTGCCCCGCAGTATTGCCACGGAATAATGGCCAACTGCCTCCGGTCCGGGCTAAACGATACCGATTCCACCGTGCAATCCCCGCCCAGGGGTATGCTCGCCAATTTTGTCCAATCATTCGTATTTCGGATATCGACATGGTCGATGAGGTCCAATGCGACCATCGAACGGTCTCGGCTAAAAAAAGCCCCGTTGAGCGATGTCGGGGGCGCTACGACCGCCAGTCCCTTGGCCCTGCCGAACGGCCATTTCGAATCCAGATCCCATTGCTCGGCCTTTCCGGCGAAGTCAATGGTGGTGAGGGTCCTGTTATCAACGGAAAAGAAAGCCGTCGCGACTCCACGCTGATTCACGTGAAGGCGTTTGGCGACCTTGCCAGTGGCTGCATCCACGACCGTAAGCCATGGCTCAAAAAGCCCGAACAGCGCCGCTTGGGAGCCATCGGGGCTGAAGGCCGCCATCGCCGCACGGTAATCATCGATTTTATAGCTACCGATCATGGCTCCCGCCTTGACCTCATAAAGCATGGCTTGCCCGGGGATCCCAAAGATCACGCGCGAACCGGTCTGGCTGAACGCCACCCGGCCAACCGATTGCGTCGTGATGGTTGTTCGAATCTCCTCCGGCCTTTTCGGATTCCAGGGGCCCGCGAGCGCGCCGCTGCCGGCCATCAATATACGGTTGCCATCCTCATTAAAGGTGATATGCCTGACCGCGTCGAGCCCAGAGGGGAAGAAGGTGCTTTCTCTTTGGATCTTGGCGAATTCCTCCAACATCCCGCGGCCATCGAATAAAGCACTCAATGGCGCCGACTCGTCCGCGGAAGCGGTTCCCAAGAAAAGCAAAAGGATGAAGGCGACGTTCATCGGAGTTTGAAGCGTTCCTCGGCGGTCTCGGCCGGGACCGCGACCCGCTCCGTCGCCTGTCGTGACAAGAAGTCTTGCAATTTGTCCCTTTGCGACTTGAGCGCCCGCGCCTCGCCGAGCATTTCTATCGAGTCGCCGACGCCGACCAGCAGGCGTCCGTCGGGGCTATAGGAAACGGCCGTGGCTTCCGGATCGAGTGTGAGCAGTTTTCTGCCTGTCTGCACATCCCATACGGCGGAGCGGCAAGGGTAAGCAATTGACTGAATACTCAACACCATAGCCAGCGCGTGATCGCCGGGGCTAAACGAGACCGAGTTCACGTAGCAGCAGGGGTTAGGAATGACGGTTAATTTATTCCAGCCGCGGGTATCCCAGATCTCCACCGTGCCGATCGTGTCGATGGCTACCTTCGAATGATCCCGGTTGAAATAGGCGCGAAAGAAGGGAGAGGAAGTCAAGACCGCGAGCGTCTCGGCGCGGCCGAATGGCCACTTTGACTCTAAATCCCAACGATCCACCTTGCCCTCGAAATTGATCGTAGTGAGAGCCCTATTGTCCGCGGAAAAGAAAGCCGCCGCGACTCCCTTTCCATCAACGTGAAGGCGTCTGATAATATCTCCGGTGGCCGCATCCACGATCTTGATCCATCCCTCTCGAAAAGCGAACAGCGCCGCTCGGGAGCCATCGGGGCTGAAGACTCCACTGACAGCCGTATACCCCACCTTGTATGAGCCGATGAGCCTGCCCGAACGGGTATCGTAAAGCCCGGCGAGGTCCTTCTCTACCTGTATCGCGCTGGAAGGGCCGGGCGTTACGAGCATCGCGCGGGAGCCATCGCGGCTGAGCGCCGCCCACTCGATTGGTTGCGTCGTAATTTGGGTCCGGGATTTCTCCAGCCGATTGGGATCCCAGGGACCCATAAGCGCGCCGCCGCTACCGGCCATCAATATCCGGCCGCCGTCTTCGCTAAAGGCGATGCTATTTAGCTTATTCAGCCCGGATGAGAAAAAGCTGCTTTCGCTCTTCGGCTTGGCGAATTCCTCCAACACCCCGCGGCCGTCGAATAAAGCGCTCAATGGCGCCGACTCGTCCGCGGAAACGATTCCCAAGAAAAGGGAAAGGATGAAGGCGGCGTTCATCGGAGTTTGAAGCGCTCCTCGGCGCGCTCTGGAAGACTCAGCTGGCAAGAAGGCATATTAATAAGAGTAGCCGGATGGGCTTATTGCACCAGAGACCTACGGCCTACTAAGGAGATAGGTCTTACGGCACACAGCTGTCCCAAGAAAGTTTTTTCTAGAAGGCAAAATCTAGCTGTAATTTTTGTAAATTGTCGTCGCGAATGCGGCCAAGCCTGCGCTCATTAAGTCCCAAAAGATCGATGAGCGTGA
>JBGFSC010000035.1:0-64086 GCA_041694815.1 Elusimicrobiota bacterium
GGCGGGGCCGTTGGCGCCGCCGACATCGAAGGTCACAAAGGTCTCGTGCACCTTCACCTTTTGCCCCTCCTTGGCCAAAAGCTTGAGTATCTTGCCGCTTTTGGGGCTCGGGATCTCCACCTCCGCCTTGTCGGTGAGCACGTTCACCAAGGGCTGGCTTTCCTCGACCTGCTGCCCCTCGCGCACATGCCACTTGACCACTTCGCCTTCGACCAAGCCTTCGCCGATATCGGGGAGTTTGAATTCGTAGATCATATGTCACTTGCCTCCCCCACGGGGAGGCAAGTAGCCGAGGGGGATCGTACGTTTTTCATAGCTAGAAGGACAGCACCTGTTTGACCGCGCGGATCACACGGTCGGCGTCCGGCACGTAATATTTCTCCAGGCGGAACAGCGGCATGCGGATGTCCCAGCCCCCCACCCGGCGCACGGGCGCCTGGAGTTTAAGCAGCGAGCGTTCATGGATCAAGGCGCTCAGCTCAGCGGCGAAGGAGCCGGTATTGGGGGCCTCGTGGGCGATAACGACGCGCCCGGTCTTCTCCGCGCTCGATAGCACCGCCTCGATGTCGAGCGGCGCGAGCGTGCGCAGGTCGATCACCTCGGCGGAGATCCCGTCGGCGTTGAGCTCGTCGGCCGCCTTCAGGCAGGTGTGGACCATCGCTCCCCAGGAGATCAGGCTGATGTCGCTTCCCTCGCGGGCCAGCCGGGCCTTGCCGATGGGCGTGCGGTAGGGCTTTTCCGGCACCTCGCCCTTGGCCGCTCGATAGAGCGCCTTGGGCTCGAAGAAGACGACGGGATCCGGGTCCTCGATCGAGGAGATGATGAGCCCCTTGGCGTCCTCCGGGGTGGACGGGATGACGACCTTGATGCCGGGCGTGTGGGTGAAGTAGGCCTCGGGAGACTCCGAGTGATGCTCGGGGGCGTGGATGAGCCCCCCATGGGGGGCCCGCAGCACCATGGGGACCGTATGGCGGCCGCGGCTGCGGTTGCGCAGGCGGCCGATATGGCAGATCACTTGGTCGAGAACGGCGGGCAGGAATCCGTCGAATTGGATCTCGCAGACCGGCCGAAGCCCGTAGATCGCCAGGCCCACGGAGGCCCCGACGATGCCGAGCTCGGCCAAGGGCGTGTCGATGACCCGGTCGGCGCCGAACTGCTTTTGAAGGCCTTCGGTGACGCGGAAAACGCCCCCGTTGAGGCCCACGTCCTCGCCGAGGAGCAGGACGCGGTCATCGGCCTCCATCGCCTGGCGCAGCCCCTGGTTGATGGCCGTGACGAGGTTTATTTCCATTACGGGAACCTTCCCTCGGCGGGAGGAAGCTCGAAGACTTCGCGTCGCGACTGCTTTCCCTTGAGCAGCTCCTCGAGCTCGGCGCGCTGCTCGATGAGATGCCACGGAGCGCTGGCATAGTTGTCGGCGAACATGTTGAGGGGGTTGGGCGGCGGAGTGCTTTCGTAGGCGGCGATTTCCTCCTGCACCATCGCCTCGGCCTCCCGCAGCAGGGAGGACTCCTGGGCCTCATCCCAGAGTTTTTTCGCTTGGAGGTAGAGCTTAAGCCGCAGCACCGGGTCCTTCTTCCTCCAGGCCTCCACCTCCTCGGGGCTGCGGTAGCGGCTGGCGTCGTCGGCGGTCGTGTGATGCCCGAGCCGGTACGTCTCGCATTCGAGCACCGAGGGGCCTTCCCCCCTTCGGGCCCGGGCCACCGCCTCGCTGACCGCCCGATGCACGGCCAAGGCGTCGTTGCCGTCGACTTGCAGGCCGAAGGCGCCGTACCCCCATGCCTTTTGAGCCAGGGTCTTGCTGGCCGATTGCCTCTCCCGGGGCACGGAGATGGCCCAGTGATTGTTCTCGATGATGTAGATCGCGGGAAGCTTGAATTGCCCCGCGAAGGTCAGGGCCTCATGGAAGTCGCCCTTGGAGGAGGTGCCGTCCCCCAGGTAGGTCAGCGCCACCGAGGGGTCCTTGCGCAATTTCGCGCCCCAGGCGAGGCCCGCGACCTGCGTGAGATGCGTCCCCACTGGGATGGAGAAGATCATGTCGTTGTTGCCCTCGGGGAATTTGACGCCGCGGTCGTCCCCTCCCCAATACAGCAGGGAATGGCGCAGCTGCATCCCTCGGGCGAAATAGGCGCCCTGCCCCCGGTAGGTCGGCACCAGCCAATCCTTGGGCTTAAGGCAGAGGGCGGGCACGATCTGCGTGGCTTCCTGTCCTAGGATCTGCGGGTAGGTGCCGAGTCGGCCTTGCCGTTGGAGCTTGAAGGCCTTCTCGTCGAAGACGCGGATCTCGACCATCTTGCGGTACATGTGGAGCAGGGTTTCACGGGGAAGCCTGGGATCGAGCGCCTCGTCGACCGAGCCGTCGGGAGCCAATATCTCCAGGCGCTCGACGCTGCACTGATCCAGGGTCTTAAGCGGCATGGGAGTAGCCGTGCGTGAGCATTCCGCGCAGGAAGAGTTCTCCGGCCCGGTACGAGGAGCGGACGAAGGGCCCGGCGGCGACGTAGAGAAACCCCATCTCCCGGGCCGCGGCGGCCAAGGCGTCGAACTCGGCCGGGGGAACGTAGCGGGAGACGGGCAGATGGCGCGCGGCCGCCGTCGGGCGTAGGTATTGTCCGAGCGTCAGGATGTCGACGTCGGCCATGCGCAGGTCCCTGAAGGAGGACAGGAGCTCCTCGCGCGTCTCGCCTAAGCCCAGCATCAGAGAGGTCTTGGTTTTCTTGGAAGCGTCGATCCGCTTAATCTCCCGCAAGACATCGAGGGATTGGTGGTAGCCCGCCCGCCGGTCTCGCACTAACGGGGTGAGACGCTCGACTGTCTCGAGATTATGCGCGACGACGTCCGCGCCGGCGGCGACGGCTCGGGCAAGCAGTCCCTTATCGCCTCTGAAGTCCTGGATCAGCGCCTCTAAAAGGATTTCGGGACAGCGCTCCTTGACGGCGCGGATGCAGGCGGCGGCATGCGCGGCCCCCTGATCCGGCAGGTCGTCGCGGCAGACGGTGGTGAGGACCACGTAGTCGAGCCCGAGATCGGCGATCGTTTCGGCCAGATGCCGCGGCTCATCCGGATTCGGCGGGGCGGCATGCGTCAGCGTCTCCACCGAGCAGAAACGGCAGCCGCGCGAGCATGACTCGCCCAGGATCATGAAGGTGGCGGTCCCCCCTCCCCAGCACTCGGCCAGGTTCGGGCAGCGGGCCTCCTCGCAGACCGTGTGCAGGCCTCGCTTGGCCGAAAGGGCCTTGATCCGCTCGAAATTCTCTCCGGAGGGCAGCCGCGTCTTGAGCCACGGAGGCAGGCCGGACAGGGTTTGTCCCATTTGCGGCAGTATACGATTAAAGGCGGGGACGGGGCAATTCGAAGGCGTCGGAGACCTTCGTGTACCACGCGCCTTCCATTCGGCCGATGGGCTTGAAATCCTGATGATGGATGCGCCCGGCCTTCCAGAGGGCGTCGTCGACGTGGATGTGGACGACCCGGCCGATGACGAGATTACCGCCGAGAGGCCCGTCGCTGATCGTGACGACTTGCAGCAGCTCGCATTCCATCCGCAGCGGCGACTGCTTCACGGAAGGGGGCTTCACCTTGACCGAGGGCACGGGGGTCAGCCCGGCCTTCTCGAACTCGCTGACGCCGTAGGGATAATCGGCGGAGCTCTCGTTCATCGGCGCGGCCAGGGCCTCGCTGACCCCGTTGACGACGAATTGACGGGTCGCCTCGACGTTGACCAGGGTGTCTTTTTTTCGGCCGGTGCGGCTGTTGACCGGGGCGAAGCACAGCGTCATCGGCTGGGCCGTGATGCCCGTAAAAAAGCTGAAGGGCGCCAAGTTGTGGCTGCCGTCGGGGCCCAAGGTCGAGACCCAGGCGATGGGCCGCGGCACGATCGCGCTAATGAGCAGGCCGTAGCGGTCGGCGGGGGGCAGGGTTTCCGGGTCGATTTCCATCAACGCCCGCGGCGGCCGCGCCGCGCCACGCGCCGCAGCAGTGCGCGGACCACGTCCATGGGAAGCCCGACGACATTGTCGAAAGGGCCGACGACTTTTTCGATGAACGGGTCCTGGCGGTCCTGGACGGCGTAGCCGCCGGCCTTGTCCATGTGCTTGCCGGCCAGCCTTAGGAGCTCCTCCTCGCCGAGCTTGCGCGCCTTGACCCGGCTGACCGCGGCCGCCTTCCAGCATTTCGAGGAGGCGGCGTCGATGAGGGCCACGCCCGTGTAGACGCGATGCCAGCGGCCGTTGAGCTCCCGGAGGATGCGCAGGGAGTCCTGCGAGTCTCGGGGCTTGAGGATCACGCGGCCGCGGCAGACGACCACGGTGTCGGCCCCCAACACGAGGGTATTCGGATGTTTTTTTGCGACCGACTCCGCCTTGCGCTCGGCGAGCTCCAGGACCATGCGCCGCACGTCGCGTTCGGAGCTGTCCTCCGGGACCTTCGAGGCGATGATCCGAAATGGGATGCGCAGCTCTCGGAGCAGGCGCCGGCGCTGCGGGGAGGCCGAGGCTAGGATCAGCGGTCTCACTTGAGCACGATCTTAAACAGCAGCGCGGCGACGATAACCCCGATGAGGCTGAACATGTTGAAGCGGAACAGGCAGCCGAAGGTGAGGTCGACGAGATGCAGGTCGATGTGGGTCGGGTGAAGCCCCGCCGTGATCTCCCCCGCGAAAAGCTCGTGGATGCGGCCCGAAGGGAAGGCCATGCCGAGGAATTTTCCGAAGAAGCCCCCGAGCAAAGCTCCGGTGACGAGCACTCCGATGAAGGCTAAAATTCTCCCCATATCTCCGAATGGACGCTTTTCTGCGGCACGCCCGCCTTGGCCAGCCCGCTGGTCAAATCCGATACCAGGCCGGCGGGGCCGCACAGATAATACGTCGCTTTCTCGAAATCCGCCACCCCCTTTTTTAGGGTTTGGGCGCTGATGCGTCCGACCGGACCCCGCCATGCCGAGGCCCGAGGGGATTCGGGCCTGGTGATGAAGATCTGCACCGAGACCCCCTTCGAACCCAAGCGCTCGAGCTCGTCTCGATAGACGATGTCCTCGGGAGTGCGCGCCGAATAGAACAACGAGAGGCGGTCTCTTAGCTCGCGGCCGAGAACATAGCGGATCATCGATCGCAGGGGCGCGATGCCGGTGCCGCCCGATACGAGCACCGAATGAGCGGCGCCTTCGTGGTAATGCCAGCGGCCATAGGGACCACGCACCACCATCTCGTCGCCCGTACGCAGCTCGAAAAGCCGTTCCGTGAATTTCCCGGCGCGGCTCAAGGTAATCTCGATGAAGCCCTTCTCGAGGGGCGAGGACGCGACGGAATAATCGCGGCTCTCGTCTTCCCCGGGGAAGCTCAGGCGGATGAATTGCCCCGGGATGAAATCGAAGGATCCGCCCTCGGGAAGCTCTAGGCGGAAGGTTCGGACTTGGGGCGTCTCGGCGCTGATGCGGCCGACCCGGACGCTCAAGGGCTTGGCGACGGGCGGCGCCATCAACATGTGCTCGCTTTCACCCAGTCGAGGTACGGCCTGTGCCCGCCGGCGACCGGGAGGGCGATCACTTCGGGCACGGAATAGGGATGCTTCTCCTTGACGCAGGCGGCCAGCTTCTTGAGCAAGGCGGAGCGGGTCTTGACTAGGAGCAGATGCTCCTCGGCGCTCTCGATCTTGCCTTCCCACCAGTACTTCGAGCAGACGCCGCCGATCCGGTTGACGCAGGCGGCGAGCTTGCGCTCGAGCAGCTCGGTCGCGAGCCGTTCGCCCGTCTGCGCGTCCGGCACGGTGATGAGCACGACGCAATATGACGCCGCCATGACGCGAGATGGTACTAAATCGCGCATGACGGTGCCAGGCATTGACTTTCTTGACTTTCGCCTAGGCGAAAGTCAAGAAAGTCAATGCCTGGCACCGTAATTAGGACGGCGAGGATCCCTGGATCTTGGCCGCTTTCTTGTGCCCGTTGCCCGCCTGCAGGTCCGCGGCTTCCCCCTGGAAACCGGCGAGGAGGTTGGCCATGTCCTCGGCGTGTTCCTCCTCGTCCGCCAATATTTTCTCCATCATGCGCCGCGTGGTGGGGTCGCCGTCCTTAAGATAGCGGATGATTTCCCCGTAGGTTTCGATCACTACCCGCTCGGCGACGAGATCCTCCTCGATCATTCGCTTGAGGCTGTCGCCGGTCCTGTATTCGGTGTGGCTGGCCCCGAGAGCCCGGGGCGAGAAATCCGGACTTCCGCCCAGCTGCATGATGCGCTCGGCGATTTCATCGACGTGCTCCTGCTCGTTGGCGGCGTGCTCCTTGAATTTTTCGGCCACCGGGCGCGCATGGATGCCCTTGGCCGTGTAGTAATGGCGCTTGTAGCGCAGCACGCAGACGATCTCCGTGGCCAAGGCCTCGCCCAAAAGCTGCAGCACGATTTGGGGGTCGGCCTTGAAGGATTCCGTCACCGCCCCCTTTTCGATATGGCGGCGGGCCCGTTCGCGGATGGCCGCGATGTCGGAAAAGAATGGATTGCCCATAATTCCTCCCTATTTTCCTGACCCTATTTTAATCCGGCCCGGGGATTCGGGCCATTGAGGGCCGGTCACTTTTTTGAAGAGAAGATATTAGGCCCTTGGTCCCGGGCGCCGGAACGCCCCATCGGCTCATGTTGTCCAGGGGCCTTTTAGCCTACAATACGCGCGGAGGAAAAATATGAGAAATATCGCCATCGCCGTACTGACGTTTGTTTTCGGCGCCGCTCCGGTCGCGGCGGAACCCGGCAAGGACGCCCGCGTCCTGACGGTGGCCGCTTATTACGGGAGATCGGATGCCCAGCGGGTGCTCAAGGACCTTCAAGCGAGGATTGATTCTAAGGAAATCACCGGCGGCGTGCGGCTTGTCGTCGTATATAAGGCGTACCGGACCCCGCGCTCCGGCAGCCTCGCCCAGATGCAGCTGGCCAAGGACGAGGGTTGGGATACCGGCGTTTACACCGGCATACTCGACAAGGTCTGGACCAGCGCCGCGGGCGACCTGTGCTTACGGATGTACGTCATCGAGCGGGAGCCCGAGAACGGTCAACCGGCCTTGAGAACGTTCAACACGGACAAGGGCGAGGTACAGCAGCTGGTCGTGATCCTGCCGCCGCAGCGGCCCAGCGCCTAAGCTAGTCGCTGATATCTACGGCGACGACCCGAGGCATTACCTCCGTCGGAACGCGCGGCCCGCGGGGCCGTTGACACCCGCGCGGCAGCACTGGGGCCCTAGTGGCCCAGCCGCAGTATTTTCATCATGTTGGAGGCGCGATGCTTCGCCGTGCCTCCGGCCGTCACGATGATCACGTCGCCCTTCTTGAGCAGCCCGTGCTTGAGCACGATGCGCTCCCCGCGCACGATCATGCGGTCGGTGGTCTTATCGAGAGGGCAGATCAGGGGTATGGTGCCCCACTGCAGGGAAAGCTGGGAGAAGACCTCCCGGTCGGGCGTCAGGGCGAAGATCGGCACGCGCGGCCGGTACTTGGCCATGATCCGCGCCGACCATCCCGTCAGGGTGAATACGCAGATCGCCTTGGCGTGCGATTCCTCCAGGCAGCCGACGGTGGCCCGCGCTAGGGCATGGGCGTGCCCGCCGCGCTCCGGGTCGTCTACGAGCGAGGTGGGGCCGGAGCGGTAGGCGAAGGCCGACGATTCGGCCTTCACGATGATCTCCGCCATCACCTTGACCGCCGCGGCGGGGTATAGCCCGACCGCCGTCTCGCCGGAGAGCATCACGGCGTCGGCGCCGTCGAAAATGGCATTGGCGACGTCGGAGGCCTCCGCTCGCGTGGGCTGCGGGTGGTTGATCATCGACTCGAGCATCTGGGTGGCGACGATGACCAGCTTGCCCGCTTCGTTGGCCTGACCTACCAGGACCTTCTGCACCACCGGCACGTCGGAGGGAGACAGCTCCACGGCGAGATCGCCGCGGGCGACCATGATCCCGTCGGAGGCCTCCAGGATCGGACGGATCTTGCCGATGGCCTCGGGGCGCTCGATCTTGGCCACGATCAAGGCGTGCGAGCCGTGCGCGCGCACGATCTTGCGCGCCAGCTCCACGTCGGCGGCGTCCCGGACGAAAGAGAGGGCGATGTAACCGACGCCGAGCTTAAGACCCCACTCGAGGTCGCGCCTATCCTTGGGCGTCAGGGCCGGGAGGTCGATGTCGATCTTGGGCAGGTTGATCCCCTTGTGCTCCTTGAGCCACCCGCCGACGACGACCTCGCACTGCACGTCGCGGCTCTCGGGACGGAGCACGGCGAGCTCGAGGTTGCCTTCGTCAAGGAGGATGCGGCTGCCCTTCTTCACCTTGCGGGGAAGGTCCCGGTAGTTCGTGGAAATCAGCCGTTCGGTCCCCGGAACGTCCTGTGTCGTGATCGTGATGGGCTGGCCCGCCTTGAGCATCACTGGCTCGCCGTTGCGCAGGCGTCCGGTCCTAAGGCGGGGGCCCTGTAGGTCGAGCATGATGCTCACCGAAGCGCCCAATGGCGCCGAGGCGCGGCGGATCGAATCGACGGTATGGGTCAATTCCTGCAGCGAGGCGTGGGAGCAGTTGAGGCGGAAGGCGTCGACCCCGGCCGAGATCAGCGCGGTCAGCGCCTCATGGGAGGAGGAAGAGGGGCCGACGGTGGCTAAAATTTTGTTGCGCCTGAGGGCCGCCATCAACGAGAACCCAACGCCCGCCGAAGGCCTTCCCGGCCGGGAGGACGGATGACGCCCCGTTCGGTCACGATCGCCGAGATCAGGGCGTGCGGTGTGACGTCGAAGGCCGGGTGCCGGGCCTTGGCGCCGGCCGGGGCGAGCGCGCGGCCACGGAGATGCGTGACCTCGCGGACGCTGCGCTCCTCGATCGGGATCGCGCGGCCGTTCGGGATGCGCAGGTCCACCGTCGTGGATGGGGCGACGACGTAGAACGGAATCCCGTGATGCCGCGCCAGGATGGCGAGGCCGTAAGTGCCGATCTTATTGGCCGTGTCGGCGTTGGCGGCGATGCGGTCGGCACCGACGAGCACGGCATCGATGCGCTCCGTCGACATTAGGTGCGCGGCCATGTTGTCCGTCAGCAGGGTGGCCGGGATTTTCTCCTGCATCAATTCCCATAGCGTCAGCCGGCTGCCCTGCAAATAAGGACGGGTCTCGCAGGGATAAACATGGGCGATCCGGCCCCGCCGCCAGGCGTGGCGGATCACGCCGAGCGCGGTCCCGATCCCGGAGGTGGCCAATGCGCCGGTATTGCAGTAGGTGATGACATTCGCGCGCGGGGGCAGCAGAGAGGCCCCCAGCTCGGCCATCCTACGGTTGGCGGCTAGGTCCTCCTCGAAAACAGTGTCGGCCTCGTGCTTGAGCGACTGGGCCAGCACCCCGGCCGTCACTCCCGAGGCGAGGAGCTGGCGGCCCTTCTCCTTCATACGCTCCACGGCATAGCGCAGGTTGACGGCGGTCGGCCTGGATTCGAGCAGCGCCCGCTCGGCGCGCGAGAGTTCCTTGCGCCAGCCTCCCGCGCTGCCGTTGCCCGGGGTCGCCGTGCGGAGATGGCGCGCGGCCAGGGCGTATCCGTAAGCGGCGGCGACCCCGATGAGGGGCGCTCCGCGAAGCGCCATGCCGCGGATCGCGGCGGCGACCGCATCCGCGTCTCGGCAGCGCAGGAAGCGGGTCTTTAAAGGCAGCTCGCGCTGGTCGAGGATGTAGAGCGAGCCGTCGTCCCAATAGATATGACGGATCATGGACGGGCACCGCCGGCGCCGGGAGTATTCCCGGCGCCGGCGGTTTCGGCGTCTGATTGAGTCCCGATTAAGGGATCGAATCCATCACCCGTTTGAGATCTTCCTCGGTGCGGCCGTTGATCTCCACGGTTTTTTCGCGGCCCTTGGCTCCGCGAAGGATATTGACGGTCCGGGGGGTAACCTCGAAGAACTCAGCCAAGTAGCGCTTCAAGGCCAGGTTCGCGGCCTCATCGGTGGCCGGGGCGTTTACCTTCACCCGGAGCACGCTGCCGATGCGGCTGACGACCTCGTTCTCGGGGGCGTTGGGGATGACTCGCACTTTTACGATCATTCTGTTCCCTCCCTTTGGTTTGCGCAATCGACGATGTCAACGTAAAATCTGCTGCTATTCATGCCTTGGGCCCAAGCCTCGCGCCGAAGAGCGCGGCGCCGATCCTCACTCGGGTCGCCCCTTCCTCCACCGCGATCTCGAAATCCCGGCTCATTCCCATCGACAGCACCCTTTCCGCGGTGGCGCCCGGCGGAAAGAGGCGGTCGAAGAGCTCCTTCATCTTCCGGAAATACGGCCGCACCAATTCCACGGGATCGAGCATCGGCGCGATGGCCATCAGCCCCCGGACATCCAGACGGGCCAGGCGCCGGCAGCGGCTCAGGAATTCCCCCACGTCATCGGGGGCCACGCCGGATTGGCTCTGGCGCTGCGTCCATTTGACCTGCACGAGCACCGGCAGTCGGCGCCCGCTGCCGGCCAACGCGGAATCCAGGCGCTCGGCCAGGCGGATCGAATCCAGGGAGTCCACCGAGTCAAAGCACTCCAGGGCCGGCTTCGCCTTGTTGCTCTGCAGGTGGCCGATCATCCGCCACACGGCGCTGACTCCCCGCTGCTCCAGCTGACGTTTTTTCGAGACGGCGTCCTGCACGCGGTTGGCGCCCAAGTGGCGCATCAAGCCCGAGCGGAGCCCTTGCTCGATCGCGTCCACCGACGCCTGCTTCGTGACCGCCAGCAGCTCCACCTCGGACGGGTCGCGCCCTACGCGCGCCGCGGCCGCTTCCATGCGGCCCAGCACGTCCCGTAGGTTTTCAAGGATCATGCCAACAGCTTATTGTATCAAAATAGCTGTTGAACTACAACGCAAAAAATGTTGTGGTGCGGGCTATTTCTCTCGCGCGGCCAGCCGCTGCTTTAATCGGTGGATAATTTCCTCCGCTTTACGCTCGCGGTCCTCGAACGCCGGAATCAGGGAAACTCGGTCCTCCAAGAACCGGATTTTTTCCCTGGCGGCGCGCAATTCGTCCTTGAGCTGGACGAGCTCCTCGCGCAAATCGGCCAATAGCTCGTTTTCTTCCCTCCGTCGTTCGAGCTCGCGCATCAACCCGGCGATATGGCGGAAGATCCGGTCGCCGGATCCTTCGATGAAATCTTGGGCGGGAAGGCGCAGCGGGACGGGAACCGCTTCCCGCAGCCGGAAGGCGTCAACGATGTCGGCGAATAGGCCCGCGCGCCGCCAGGCCCTCTCCGGGGACCCATCGACGGGACAAACCAGGGAGGCGAGAGAAAAATCGCTCAGGCGTGCTAACTCCTGGGGCTCGTAATTTCCCGGGACTTCCCCTCGGCGGTAGACCCAATACTTCACGGAAGCTGCTCGGGAGGAACTGGCGGGGTCGAATCAAACGCGCGCAGGCGCTCGATTTCCGCGCGCAGGGCCGCGATCTCTTTTTGGAAGGCGCGGATCTCCTCGGCCACGCGGAACCAGTCGGGGCCGTCGCCGGGGCTGAGCTGGGCTTGGGAGCCGGAGGCCATCTGGGAGTCGACTTCCCGGCGAAATTCCTCCATCCATTCGCGGTAGGAGAGCGTTTCCTCGGGCATGATGCCTATTGTGGCGCGCCGCGGATTACCGATTTATTGCGACTAATGCGACGCGGGAGCCGTCTTTTTTTTCCGAATATTCCTCGTAGACGTAACCTACCCCGGGGGCGTAATAGCGGATCGCGGTGCCGCCATCGGCAAGCAGCGTATTGACGCGGAGGCAGCGCGCGAATTTTCCGGCGGGCACCTCGATGGAGGCGTCGAGCGAGGCGATCGTATGGACGCCGTCGGCCTGCCTCCAGACGCGGCCGACCGCCGGGGGGCGCTCGAATTCCAGCCTCGGCATGCCGAGCACGCCCCCCTCCGCCAAGACGCGGCTGGACTCGCGTAGCACGAGGTAGGACTGGCTGGAGTTTTGTCCCAGCCTCGAGCGCGTGAGCACGGCGAGGGCCTGGGCGCCTTGTCGCAGCTCTTGGATGTCGGTGAATTCGATATTCACGGTTTCGAGCCCTTCGAAGCGTGTTGAAGTATGCGCGTAACGCAGGCGATAGCCCCGCTGCAGGGGAAAATAATCTGGCTCTACGAGCGGCATGCGGAGAGTGTCGCCCACTCCGCCACTTTATGAAATTCGGCGCCAGGCATCCACTTCGTGGGTCCTAGGGCGCAGTTTTTTCTAGGTCCTTGGTCCCTTCCCCGGCCGATCCATTTGGGCTACCCTGCTGTGAAGAGATCGTGAAAATATTTAGGATTCTCGCGCTTTGGGCGCTCATCGTCGAGGCCGCCGGGGCGCTGCCTCGCCCGTTGCCGCCGGCCGCTGCCTCTCTCGGAGTCCATGCGGCCGCCGACGGCTCGCTGCGCTACGGGAAAAGGCCCTTGTCAGCAAGGGAGGCCGAGCGCGTCCGGCGCTTCCTCGAGCGCGCGCCGCGCAAGGACCCCGAGAGATTCCTGGCTGAGGCGCTCGAAAATTTCCTGGAGCTCCGTCCTAGCACCGCTTCGGCGGCCTTCCTGCGCGACGGCGCGCTCACGCCCCTGGGAAAGAACGCCCTCATGGACATACTTACCGCCGAGGACGGGCGCCTGCTCGATGTCGGGCTCTCGAGCGGGACCGCGGCGCTCAAGAACATTCGGGAGCTTTCCTTCGACGGTCGCTTCGTGCTGCGGGATTTCGACTGGGGGAACTTTCCCGTCTCGGAGGGCTTGCGCGTCGACTCCGGGGGCAACCGTGTCCGGCTGCTCATCGAGACGCAACGCAACGTCAAGCGGGACCGGTTCTCGATGAGCCCCCGTTCCAAGCAGGGTTCGGTGTACCGCGAGGCGGGGCTCGACGGCAAGCTGCTCAAGCGCAACAAGGCGCAGGTCATTCGCGCCTTCGACAACCTGGTCGTCGTCGACGTTCCGGCGCCGCGGGCCGCGGCGCTCGCAAAGGTGCTCGGCAGGCGTGGCGTCCGCAGCGCGCCGGCCAAGGTCTTCGAGCTCTTCGACATGTTGCGGCCCCATCTGCCATTCGTCCCGTCCGAGCTCAGCCCTTATAATTTCGACAGCCGCCGGGTGCTCAACGTGGAGGCGCTCGCGAGGGAAGGGATGGACGGCGAGGGGGTGCTTGTCGGCATCATCGACTCGGGCATCGACGCGGATCATCCCGATTTCAAGGGAAGGATCGAGGCCTACAAGGATTTCACCGGCGAGGGGCTCAAGGACACGCTCGGGCACGGTACCTTCGTCGCGGGGACGATCGGTGCTTCGGGGGCGGCCTCGGGCGGAAAATACCGGGGGATGGCCCCCAAGGTCCGCTTCATGGTCGCCAAGGTATTCGGCGACGGATCGGCCTCTGAGGACACGATACTCGCGGCGCTCAAATGGATGCAGTCGGCCAAGCGCAAGCCCGACATCATCAACATGAGCTTCGGCAATCCCGATTCGGGTGAGCCCAACGGGGACATCGTCGGCTCCATGGCCAACCGTATGATGGTTCAGGAAGGCATCCTGATGGTGGCCGCCGCCGGCAATCATGGCCCGGAGCCCGAGACGATCCCCTCGCCCGCCAATGCCCGTTACGTGATCGCGGTCACCGGGATCAACAAGGAGGGCCGCTTTCCGGACTTCGTCTCCCGCGGTCCGGTCCGTTCCTCGAGCGGGGACTCCTACGCCAAGCCGGACCTGGCGACCGTAGCCGGCGACGTCAATCCCGCCGCCCTGCTTTCAAGCAGCGTCGAGGCGGCCGTCCCCGTTTCAACCTCCTGCCGCTACAGCCCCGGGGTCATTTCGACGCGCAGCGCCGATGATCCCGACGAGGGCTGTGCCTTGGCGGGCAATCCCTATTACCGCTTCATGACAGGGTCCTCGGTGGGCGCGCCCGCTGCCGCCGGCATCAAGGCCCTGGGCATCGGCTACGGGCTCAAGAACGGCGCGCGGCCCTCGAGCTCCGAGGTGGCGGCGTGGGGAATCGAGACGGCCTCCGATCTCGGGCAGCCGCGCGAGACGCAGGGCGCGGGGCTCATCGACGGGGCGGCTCTCGCCAAGACCATTGTTTCGCGCTTGCGCCTGGGCCTGCCCATAGGCAATATCGCCTATCGGCTTGCCATGCGCTTGAGCAGCGAGGACCTGCGCCTGCTCGATCGGCAGGAGCGATACCGGAACACCCCGCTGGGCCTTTTGGACGTCGAAACGGGGCATCTGATCCGCGACGACGCGCAGATGCAGCGGGTGCTTGAGCAGATTCGGCATAAGCCGGATCCACCTAAGGCTTAACTGTAGTTTTTAACGAAGGAATATTTTGGCTCTACAGGGTCAAGCGATGCCCGGGATCCAGTCTTTCACGCAGCCACATTTTGATGATGGCCTGCCTGGATACATTGAGCTTCATGGCCTCTTCGTCAAGCATCCTAACCATCCAAGCAGGGAAGTCCACGTTAACTCGCTGCACGACTGTGGCTTTCTTAAGATCTAAGAAGGCAGAAATATCCTCTCCCTGATCGAATCGCTCATCGAAGGTCTTGGTCGATATATGTTTTTTAACTGCTCTTGCTTTGGATTTGGTTTTCATAGATTCTCTCCAATCGTCTGTCCGCCCTATGGCAACTGATCAGTCTTATGGCTTGGCCACGTCTTGTAAAAATTGCCGCATAGCATTTGCCGGCGACCCTTGCTAGAATCAAGCTCCGATTTTCCCCGGAAACATTTTTCGCTGGGATTATGACATGCGTTTCGTTCCATAATCTCTGAGACCATCTGAGATCGATCCCATGCCGCTCCACATTAAGCTGACTTTTCTTGTGGTCGAACTCAAATTTCTCCATTAGCGTTAGTATAACAGTTATACCTCACTTTTTCAAGGCGCGCACTACCTCATCCGGCGGGTAAAATGAAAACCAAGGGCCGCTTTACGACCTATAAGCCTTCAGCGCCAGGAATCCCAGAAGCAGTAACACGATCAACAGCACAATCCCTACAATATCTTCCCAACCGTTTGGCCGTAAATGCGGTGAATAGAAAAGATGGCCGCCCCAGATTCTCATGTATAGCGACGCCCCTATGCTAGCCTAGCCATTTGGTGGTTCGTACTCGGCGTTTACGTCGTGCATTCTCCCCTGTCATCTCGGCGGCTATGCTAAAGTCTATTAGTTCGTCTTCGGCCCCGGCCGCCGCGTCCCCGCCACGGCCGGAGGCAATCCCAGGCTCGCCTTCTTCCACTCGGCGAGTATCTCCTCCCGGGTGCAGGCGGTCTCAACGCATCGCCGGGCGTTCTCATGCATCCCGGCCCAATCCGGATTCGCCAGAGCCTGCCGGTAATCCTCGAGGGCCGGCTCGCGTTGGCCCGAGGCGTCGCGCATTATCCCGCGGTAGAGCCGCAGGAAGGTGAGCCAGGCGCCGCGCGGCGCCGGTTTGGCGCTTAAGGCCCGGTCGAACCATTCCGTCAACCAGGGTAGCTGCTCGGGCGAGAGGCAGGCGCTGGCGTTGATCCCGCAGAAAAGGCTCAAGCGCTTGCGACCGAGCAGGGTCGGGTCCGAGCGGGTTTTTTCGAACAGCAGCCGCGCCTGGCGCAACGAGCCGTCGAAATCCTCCAGCAGGTAGCGCGTCGCCACTTCCAGGAAATGGAAATAGGGGCTGGCGGGATAGCTGGCGCGCAGGCGCTCGAGCAAGGGTTGCGCGCGTTGGGTGTCCTTGAGGTCGACCAGATAGATGCCGAGGAGAAATTGCGCCGCCTGGCGTGAGCCGAAACGGCCCTTCTCGACGGCGAGCTGCAGCCTTTCGATCCCGCGGAGCAGGTCTCCCCGCACGCCGATGAGCGCGCCGAGCTTGAGTATTCCCGGCAGCCGCGCGGCCTGGTAATCGTAGACCCCCAAGCCAAGATAGGCGTCGTAGAGCTCCGGGTCCGCCTTCAGGCAGCGGTAGAGCTGCTTGACGCCCCTCTTACCGTCGAAATACGCCTTGATCCATCGGCCCCGAAGAAGATGCCATTGCCCCCTGGCTCCGTACGCCATGCCTTCGGCGAAATACCCCTCCGCCCGCACGAGCGGGTCCGAGGACTGGATCCAAGCCTTCGAGGCGCGTATGGCCTCGCCGACATCCTCCTCGAAAAGGCCCTCCAGCGTCGGCGTGTCCTCGAAGAGCGCGTATTCGTTGGAGGCTTGCCACCAGATCGCTCCGGCCTCGAAAAGATAGCCGTAGGGGTTGGCCGGCTCCTCGGCGATCAGTCTCCGGAATTTCGATCTGGCCTGCTCGTAGTCGAGGTTGTAGAGCTGCATCAGCCCTTCGTCAAGACTGCGTTCGGCGGAAGGCGTCAGGGCGAGCGTGGGGCCGGCCCGAGCCAGCAGCAAGGCAATGGCGAGCTCAAGACGCATCGGGCAATCGGAGCGCGCTCAGAATGAATTGAACGGCGATGGCCGCCAAGAGAAGCCCCATGAGCCGCGTCATGATATTGAGGAAGATGGGGCTCAGGCGTTTGGCGCCGCTGGCGGCCCAATAGAGGAGGGCATAGCTGGCGGCCGACACGAGCGCGATGCAGGTGTAGAAGACCAGATGATAGGCCCAGCCGGCGGCCTGCCCTGCGAGCACGATGGCCGTCGAGATGGCCCCGGGCCCCGAGAGCATGGGCACGGCGAGCGGGGTAATGGCGATGTCCTCCTTACTGGCCCCCTCCTCGGTCTCCTCGGCCGTCTCCTTGAGCGGGGAGCGCTTGGCACGGAGCATGTCCAGCGAGGAAAGCAGCAGGATCAGCCCCCCGGCGATCTGGAAGGCCGGGAGCGTGATTCCGAAAAAACGGAAGATGGTGGGGCCGAGCGCGGCGAAAACCCCCAGGACGAGCCCGCTCGTGATGCACGCCGTGCGCGCCATCTGCCGCCTCTGCTCCACGCTGTCTCGGGCCGTCATGGCCAAAAAGGCCGGGACCGCGGCCACCGGGTCCACGATGGCGAAAAGCGAGCCGAAGGTCAGTAGCGCGTACTCGATCACCGCCGCCTCGCCCACTGCCGGCGGATATGCTCCCAGGCCTCTTGCGCCGTCTCGACGCATCGGAAAAGCCGGCTCTCCCGCCGCGAGATCATCCCGCAGCTGGCCAGGTACTCGAAATCCACCGCGCGCCTCCAAAACTCGCGGCCCACGAGCACGATCGGGATGCGGCTTTTCTTGCCCGTCTGCACCAAGGTCAGGAGCTCGAAGAGCTCGTCCATGGTCCCGTAGCCGCCGGGGAATACGACCAGGGCCTTGGCGCGCATGACGAAATGCATCTTGCGCAGGGCGAAGTAGTGGAAGCGGAAGCACAGCTGCGGCGTGATATAGGGGTTGGGGTCCTGCTCCTGCGGCAGGGTGATGTTGAGCCCGATGCTCTTGGCCCCGGCTTCCCAGGCGCCGCGGTTGGCGGCCTCCATGATGCCGGGCCCTCCCCCCGTGACGATCACGTATTCGCGCCGCGAGTCGCGCTGGTGGCGCTTGGAGACCAAGGCCGCGAATTTTCGCGCCTCGTCGTAATACTTCGATAGGGCCTGGGCCCGCAGCGCCGCCTCGTATTCGCTCTTAAGCACGCGGTCGCGAGGAGAGCGGCTCAATCGACGCTTGAGCTCCGCCGCCTTGGCCCTCGCTAGCTCGGGCGCCGGCAGCCTCGCGCTGCCGAAGACGACGATGGTCGAGCGGATGTGCTCCTCGGTGAGCACCATCTCGGGCTTGAGCAGCTCCAGCTGGAAGCGCACGGGGCGCAGCTCCCGGCGAGAAAGAAAATCGAGGTCCTCGTACGCCCGCAGATAGGTGGGCGAGTTCCGGATATCCGCCAGCAGCCTCTGGCGCCGCCGCGAGTCTAGTTTCATGGTCCCACCGCCCAAAGGCTCAGCCCCGGCAGGTAGGTCACCGCGGCCAGGGCGGCGAGCAGCATCAGCCAGAACGGGAAGGTCGAGGCGTAGAGCTTAAGCAGCGAGGCTCCGAAGCGGCTGCTGGAGAGGAAAAGGTTGAGGCCCAGCGGCGGCGTCATGTAGCCAATCTCGAGATTGAGCAGAAAGATGACGCCGAGATGGACGGGATGGATGCCGTACTGCGCGGCGACCGGAACGATCAGGGGCACGACGATGATGATCGCCGAGAATATCTCCACCATGTTGACGACGAGCAGGAAGGCGTTGAGGACTAGCAAAAACAGCAGCTTGGAGCCGACGAAACGGTGGAGGAAATCGAAAAGCCGCCCGGGCAACTCGGCGTCGATGAGGTAATTAGTCAATCCCAGCGCCGCGCCGAGCACGATGAGGATCGCCCCGACCAGCATCATGCTCTCGGAGGCGATCGCAGGCAGGTCCTTGAGGCGGAGGTCCCTATAGATGAAAGCCTCCACGATGAGGACGTAGAAGGCCATGATGGCGGCCGCCTCGCTGGCGGTGAACCATCCTAGGTATATCCCCCCGATGATGAGAAAGGGCAGCGGGATCTCCCAGGCGGCGGCCTTGAGCGCTCGGGCCAGGGCGGCCCCGGAGAAGGGAACCTTCATGATGCCCTCTCGCCGCCCGACCCACAGGCTGTAGGCCGAAAGGATCAGCAGCAGCAAGACGCCAGGAACGGCGGCGGCGGCGAAGAGCTTGTCGATGGGGACCTTGGCGACAAGACCGTAAAGGATGATCGGCAGGCTCGGCGGAAAGAGAAGCCCGAGGCTTCCGGTCGTCGTCAAAAGGCCCAGCGAAAAGTTTTCCGGATAGTTCTGACGGCGGAGCATGGGGTAGAGCAGCCCGCCTAGGGCGATGATCGTCACGCCCGAGGCGCCGGTGAAGGCGGTGAACACCGCGCAGGAGACCAGCCCCACCACAGCCAGGCCCCCCGGCATCCAGCCGAAAAGGGCCTGCGCGAGATCGACTAAGCGCTGGGGGGCCTTGGACTCGGCCAGGCAATAGCCGGCGAAGGTAAACAGCGGTATGGCGACGAGGGCCGGAAGGCTGGCCAGGCGGAAGAGCTCCACGATCACGGCGGAGGAGTCGATCCCCGCTCCGTGGAAAAGATAAAGTGCCAGAAAGCCGATCAGTGAGAAAACCGGCGCGCCCAGCGCCGCCAGCAAAAGCAGCCCGAGGGACAAAAGCCATGGGTTCATCTCGAAAGGCGCAGGGCGCCCAGGTCCTTGAGCGAGCGGAGGGCGTAATGCACCAGCAGCAGCGCGAAGCCCCCCGGGATGATGCTCTCGAGCGTCCAGGCCGGAACGTCCACCCCGAAGGCCGAGAATAGGATGCCTCCCTGGGCGTACTCGTCCTTGAAGAAGCGGATGGAGGCCCGCAGTAGTCCGGCGCAGACCATCGCGGCGAAAGCGTCGCACGTGAGCGCGGAAAACGCCCGGGTGCGGCCGCCCAAGAGCCGCGTCGAGAGATCCATCGAGAACTGCTTGTTCCGGGAGGCCGCGAGGGCGGCTCCCAAGAAGCCAAGCCAAAGCACGAGATGCCGCAGGAGGGTGTCGCCCCACAAGAGGCTCAAGGGCTCCGAGGTCCAACGCCCCACATGGCGCAGCGCCACCTGGAGGAAGGCGAGCAGCACCATGAAGCCGAGCAGGCCGGCCAGCAGGGCCCGCTCGGCCGATTCGAGGACCCGCTCAATCCTTAGTATTTTTTCCATGGCGGCTGGTCCGGAAATACTCGAGTGCCTTCTCGACCCGATCCAGCAGCTCGGCCGAATAGAGTTTCCCCGCCAGGGCCCGGCGGGCTTGGCGTCCGGCCTCCTCGTACTCCTTGAGGGCCTGCGCCGATGGCCGCGCGAGCTTGAGCCCCTGTTTTTGCAGGGCCTCCATGGCCTGGCGGTTCTCCTCGCGGCTGAGTTTGGTCAAGCGCTCCATCGCGGGGCGGCTCAGTTCCAGAAGGAGCTTGCCTTGATCCGGAGGCAGCGAGTCGTAGAGCTTCTTGGTGAGCAAGACCGCCCCCATCGCGTTAGCCAGCGGCGCGGCGTGCACGTGCTTGGTCTTTGTGAACCATTGCAGGGCGACGACGGCCATCGGGGAGCCGTAGACTCCGTCGACCAAGCCGGTCTCCAGGGAAGTCATCACGTCGGCGATGGATAACGGGATCGGCCGAACCCCGAGGGCCTCGAAGGCGGCCTCGGCGATAGGGTCTCCCTCCCAAACCCACATTTTCACGGAACGCAGGTCCGTCGGGCCCGAGACCTGGGCCCGCGTGAACAGGTGAACCCATCCCACCTCGGCCCAGCCCAGCAGCACGTAGCCCTTCGCCTCCAGCGCCGAGGCGAATTCCCCGCCGAAGCGCTTGAGGATATAGTCGACCTCGGAGGAGTCCTTGAACAGGAACGGCGCGTCGAGGACGCGCAATTCGGGGGCGATCGATCCGAGCCCGACCCCCGTCACGCCGGCCGCATGGAGCTGCCCCATGCGCATCTTGCGCACGACGTCCTTCTCGTCGCCGGAGACCCCGCCGGGATAGAATTTGAATTTGAGCGCGCCCGAGCTCTTGCGCTGCAGTTGCTTGTCGAGATCGGCGACCACCTTCATCCAAGTGGAGCCCTCGGGGGCCAGGGTCGCGAATTTGACGGTTTCCGCTTTGGAAGGGACGGCCGATAGCAGGCAGAGAAGCGCGGCGCTAAAATAGCTCATCGATTTGCTCCATCAATTTCTTGGCTTTCATCTTGGCCACCGCGTCGGCCAGCCTGGCCTCGGGCATCACGCCGGGGGTTTCCTCGACCTCCGCATTGAGCCTCTTGAACAGCTCGCTATCTTGCGCCGCCACCGCGTAGTAGCGCGCGTAGAGCAGCTTGGCCATTAGGAAACGGCCGCCGGTGGCGGCCACGGCCGAGTCGAAGTGGGCCTTGGCCTTGCCGAGATCCCCTCCCAGCAGGCGCGGCCTGGAGGCGTAATACGCGCCCAAGAAAAGGTCCGGGCCACCGAAATAATATCCCGGCGAAAGCTCCTGCACTCGGCGCATCAAGGCCACGGCCTTGGGCAGTTCCGCCACCGCTTCGGGCGAATCCTTGGCCAAGTTGATCCACCCTCCCCAGTTGTAGGCGGTCCAAAACAAGTCGGGCGCGTCGTTGGGGCGCAATCCCCGCAACGCCGATTCCAGCGCGGAGAGCTCGGCCTCGCGCAGCTTCCGTAAGGCCTGGCGCCGCCCGAGCAGGGCCAGGCCGTGCTCTAGCCCGCGCCGATACATCTGCCTCGCGCGGCCCGGGTCGGAGTCCTCCAGGAACAAGAAGGCGTATCCCCCGAAGCCTTGGGCGGCCAACCGGCGCAGCCTGGGATTGCCGGGCTCGCTTTCGAGCAAGGATTCCAGCAGCTTGAGCTGCGCCGGCAGCGCCTCCCGGGCGAGCTGGGGATCGGGCTCGGCGTCGAAGGCCGTGCTGCCGCGGTCTAAGAGCGGCACGACGGCGCGCAGCGCCGCCGTTTTGGGGCTGCACGCTGACAGCAAAAGCAGCACTAGCGCGGGGGCTTTCACCGTTGGTGATTCTAGGCTATTTGAAGATATTCTGGAAGAGCTTTTTGCCCTGCTCGATCGCCTTCTGCACCTCGGGTTGCTTCAAGACGGCTCCCACATCCGGCTTCACGGACGGGTTGTCGAGCGTGCCCCGCACGAAGAACCCGATCGGCCCGGCGATGTCCACGCCGAGCCGGGGCGCCAGCCGGGTCGATATGCGCAGGTCCAGGCGGTTGTTGGCCAGGTCCGCGGTACCCGTCGTGCGCACGAAAGCCGCGCTGGAATCCATATGGGACTCCTGGACGGTCATCACCCCCTGCCGGAAGGCGTACTCCCCGGTGATTTCCTTGAAGCTCACGCGGTCGAAGGCCGGCAGCAGGCGGATCTTGGCCACCCCGGCCGCTTTCTGCAGCGCGACGATGGGAAACAGGAGCAGCTTGGCCATCGGGCTTTTGTCGACGAGGGTTTTGAGGTCGTCTAGGCGCCCGGGGCCGACGGATAATTTCGCCGAGCCGCCGAGCATCGAGAGTTCCGGCGTGAGCCCCGTCAGGCTCCAGTGGAGCGAGACGGACTGGGCCTGGAAGCGGGGGTGCGAGACCTTGCCGATTGAAAAGGCGCCGGAAGTTTTCAGGGGTGCCGCCTGGGTGGCCGCGGGCTTGTCCGGGGGCGCGCCGCCCGCGGGCGGGGGTGCCCCGCGCTTCGGGGGCGGGTCCTGGCCGGCTGGCTGGGCGGAGAGCCCGGATAGGTTGAGCGAGGAGAGAGTCCCCGTCAAGGTGATATTGGGAGCTTTCCGATAATTTTCGGCGCGCGCCTTGAGCTCGAGCGCGCCATCGGTGAACGCGCCGCTCAGATCGGCCGAGATCGAGCGGGAATCGAAGCGCAGCGTCCCCTTGCCGTCGCGCAGCGCCAGGCCCGAAAAGACCATCTCCAGGCCCGAGGCTCGCGCCGCGCCGGAAACCTCGATGGAGTCGGGCGGGCCGACGATCCGGAAATCCCCGTCCAGTCGGCCCGCGGGCGCGAAGGCCTTAAGCTCGGGGAGCAACGACGATAAGAACGACAACGAAACCCGCTCGGCGCTCGCTCGGAGATCGATATCCGGAGCGGCTTTTCCCTCGACCTTAAAGGAAGTCTCCCCCATCTCCACCGCGAGGTCGACGTCGATGCGGCCTTGGGCGTCCCGTTGGACCGAGCCGTCCGCCTTAAACGACAGATCCTTGAGCTTGAGCCGCAGCGGATCCAACCGCGCGGAAAGCTTCCCCTTCCCGCCGCCTAGGTCCAGCGCGCCGCGGAATTCCACCGATCCGGAGGCCGGCGAATTCTTCCAGCTCCCCGAATATTGGAAGTCGGCGAGCACGGGGAAGGGGCCCTCCGTTTTGAAGTCGATGAGCGTGGCCGAAAGATTCGAAAGAGACAGCCGAATGCCCGAGGCGGTGTCGATGTAATCCAAGGAGGCGTCCTGGAGCAGGACCCTCTCGATGCGGACCTGGCGCTGGAGCAGCGCGCGCAGGTCCCAGCGCGCCGAGAGGCTTGCGGCCGATAGGAGGGTTCCGGTCGCGAATCCTTTATCCTGGGATACTTCGACGGCCTTAAGCTCGAGCCCGCGCCAGCCGAGGCCTACCGATCCAATTCGCACCTCGCGGCCCAGAGACTTCTGCAGGCGCTCCACCGCCATGGCCTTGAGCCGCTCGGGAGGGAAACGGAGTCGCAAAACCCACAGGCCGGACAAAATCAAAGCGGCCGCGACCGCGACAACGATGGATAGACGTTTGATGAACGCGCCAACCATCATCGCATTTTAGAAAATAGTTGACGCCTATTGTCTGCGGATGCGGTTGCCGGCGTCCGCTTCCCCGATGAAGGATGCGGGAGTCCGGATGGCGTTGCGGTTGGTGCTGTTGAATATCTGGAAGGCCTGTCCCCCGCGCAAGGTCAGCACCCAGCGGTTGGATCCCGGGCCCTGGTTGAGCGCGTAGGCTAGGTCGATGCGGAAAACGCCGCCCGTTTTCGAGCGGCTGGTGCCGATGCGCAGCCCAACGCCGACGTCGGACTTGATGTTCTTGGGCAGCAGCGGGCTATTTTCGGCCGCCGCGACGCCGGCATCGAAAAAGACGGCGGCCCCGAAATAGAGCAGATGGAAGAATTCCTTAGGGTAGAAAATCCTGTCTTCGAGATTGAGCAGGGCCGTCTGCGCGCCCGTGAAGCTGTTGTTTTTGTAGCCGCGCAGCCCGGTATTGCCTCCCAGGATGAGTTGGTCCTCGCCATCGAGCCGCTTGCTCGTGTTGGCCTCCAGATGCGCGACGAAGGTCTGCGGGAGGCGCCAGGCGGCCTTCCAGAAAAAATTGAGGTTACCGAAGAAGATGGCGTCCTCGAAGCGTCCGGCGGCCGAGCGGCCCTGTAGTCCCGCCTGCCCCAGGGCGAAGCCGTTTTCGCCTAGCCGCATTCCCTGCTGGTCCAGGGCCGAAAATATCCACCGGTCCCGGTCGGAACCCCAGGAGCGCAGCATCGGCCCCCCGCTCATCGAGAACTCGTTGCCGAGGTTAAAGTCCTCGACGCGCTCGATGTTGTCGATGTAGGTTTCCTTGATGTAGCGTGGTTGGATGAGGCTGTAGCCGACGATGGGGCCGCTCATTTCCCGGGCCTGCGGGAGGGGTTCCGTCGTTTCGCTGGTCGAGGAGAAATCATCCTTCTGATACAGGGTCCCGATGAGCATGCGCTGCACGATGTCGCTTTCGGCCTTTAACCGGGCCGCCGCGGAGGCCTGCACCGCACGGAAATTGTGAAGGAATTTGGACCGGGTCTCCGCGTTGCGGTAGAGGACGTCCTCCTGGATGATCCGCGTCCATAGGAGGCTCGAGGAGTAGTCAGACTTAAGCGAAAAGAAAGGCTTGTCGAGCAGCACGCCGATCTCGTCTCCGTGTGGGGTCGTGGCATAGAGGTCGGTCATCTTCACGCGCGAGCCGAGCAGCCGCGGGTCGAAATAGCGGAATTCGTTGCGGGTGCGGGCGCCGACCTGCGAATGGTAGGCGCTCACGCTCTTGGCGAAGCCGAGCACGTTGTTCTCTTCGATCCCCCAGATGAAGAATTTATCTCCCCCCTCCGTGCCCACGCTCAATTGGGGGGCCAGCGTCCAGCTGTCCTGCGTTTCCATCAGCAAGTCGAGCTTGCCGTTGGCCGGTCGCGGGATGATCTCCGCGCGGCGCATCGGCAGCGCGCGGAGGTTGCGCTCCGCCTCGAGGGAGCGGAAAGGCTTGAACGCGTCGCCCGGCTCCTGCAGCAGCTCCCGGCGCACGACATGCTCGCGCGTTACGATGTGTATCCGGTTGGCGATGCGGAAAGGCCACCAGTCCTCGCCAGGCACGGTGGGGTCGAAGACGTTAAGCCGGCGCACTTCGACCTTGCCGATGGGCATCCCGCTCAAGGACGCGAAGGTCCAGGTCGAGGGGGAGAAGAAGCTCGATGTGGAATAGCGCGGGGCGTCGAAAGCCTCGGGTATCGGGGAGGCCCAGGCGCCGGCTGCCGCGAGCAGGCACCACGGCCAAAGCATGGGTTACAAAGGCTCGCTGACGCCGAGAAGCCGGGAGAGGATGACGGTGGTGGAGTGGGATTTATTGAGCGTATAAAAATGGATTCCAGGAGCGCCGCCGTCGAGCAGCTGCCGGCACTGCCGGGTCGCGTATTCGATCCCGTAGCGGACCACCGCCTCGCGGTCGTCTTGGATGGGAGCGAGGGCCTCCAGCATCTCCTCCGGGATTCTCGCCCCGCACATCGCGGTAAATTTCTTGGTCTGCGCGAAGCTGGTGACCGGCATGATGCCGGGGACGATGGGGCAGCGGATTCCCGCCGAGCGGGCTCGGCCCACGAAATCGAAGTAGCTGCGGTTGTCGAAGAAGAGCTGGGTGATGACCCAATCCCCCCCGGCGTCCACCTTGGCCTTCAAATGCCGCAGGTCGGACTCCGCCGAGGGACTCTCCGGGTGCTTTTCGGGGTATCCGGCCACAGCCATGGAAAAGCCGCCGCGTTCGCGAATGAAGGAGACGAGATCGGCCGCATAGCGGAAATCGCGGCGCTCTAGCGGCGGCAGGGCCGCGTCCTTCGGCGGATCACCGCGAAGCGCGACGATGTTTTCGATGCCGTATCCCGATATCCGCCCGAGGATATCGACGATCTCCGAGCGGTTATGGGCGATGCAGGTCAGATGCGCCGCCGTCTCCAGCTCCAATTCGTTGCGCAGCAGCCCCGCCATCTCCACCGTCTTCTCCCGGGCGGAGCCGCCCGCCCCGTAGGTCAGCGTGACGAAGGAGGGATCAAGCTCCTTGAGCTCCGTGATCGCGGTCTTGAAGGCGGCGAAATCCTGCTCGGTCTTGGGCAGAAAGAATTCGAACGAGAAAACGGGAGAGCCGCGACCGAAAAGTTCGGGAATGCGCATAAAGGGTCATGATATAAAATTATAGAATTAGTCCTTCATGAATCCACGGAGAGTCATCGAGACGGATTTCAAATACGGGGCCCATAATTATTCGCCGCTGCCTGTCGTCCTCTCGCGCGGCAAGGGCGTCTACGTGTTCGATACCGAGGGGCGGCGCTATTTCGACTGCTTAAGCGCCTACTCGGCCCTCAACCAAGGGCACAATCACCCACGCATCATTCGGGCTGCCCAGCGGCAAATGGGCCGCCTGACCCTCGTCTCGCGAGCCTTCCACCACCCGGGCATGGGGCCGCTGCTGCGCCGCCTCTGCCGCCTGACCGGGATGCAGAAATCGATCTTGATGAACACGGGCGCCGAGGCCGTCGAGACCGCCATCAAGGCGATGCGGCAATGGGGATACGCGAAAAAGGGCATTGCCAAGGGCCGCGCCGAGATCCTCGTCGCCGAGAATAATTTCCATGGGCGCACCACCACCATCGTGGGTTTCTCCAGCGATGCGGGATCCCGTGATCCTTTCGGCCCGCCGACTCCCGGATTCCGGACGGTTCCGTTCGGAAACGCCGAAGCCCTCGCCCGCGCCATAACGCCGCGGACCTGCGGATTCCTCATCGAGCCGATCCAAGGCGAGGCGGGCGTGCGCATCCCGCCCGAGGGCTACCTGCGTCGGGCGCGGGCCCTGTGCCAGCGGCGAAACGTCCTGCTATGCGTCGACGAGATACAGACCGGGCTCGGGCGGACGGGAAGAATGTTCGCCGTCGATCATGAGGGGGTGCATCCGGATCTATTCGTCCTCGGCAAGGCCCTCTCCGGGGGGCTTTATCCGGTCTCCGCGGTGACCGCGAGCGAGGAGGTGTTGGGCTTGTTCTCTCCCGGCAGCCACGGCAGCACCTTCGGAGGGAATCCCCTGGCGTGCGCGGTCGCCGAGGCGGCCTTAGACGTGCTCGAAGCAGAACGGCTCGCCGAGCGCGCGGCGCGGATGGGCGAATGCTTCTTGGAGGGCCTGCGTCGCCTCAGGCATCGGGACATCCTCGAGGTCCGCGGAAAGGGCCTGTTGCTCGCCGTCGAATTTAAGAAGCCCGTGGCCAAGGAATTCTGCAAGCGCCTACTTAGGGAGGGCGTGCTCGCCAAGGACACGCACGACACCACCGTCCGTTTCGCGCCGCCCCTCATCATCTCCGAAGCCCAGATCGGTGACGTGCTCCGCCGCCTCGCGGAGGCCTTGGACGGCTTTCAAACGTAGAAATTGCGGTCCCAGGCGTGCTCTTCGAGACGGCGCAGCAGGGATTTGTCGAAATAGCGCCCGTCGGCCGCACGGACGTTCTCTTGGACATGGGAGACTTTCCGCATGCCGGCAATGGCCGTGCTGACCGCGGGAAAGCTCAGGCAGAATTTCAAGGCCCCTTGTGCCAGGGAGCTTACGCCGTCGCCCAGCAGGATTTTCTCTAGGGCCTTGGCCCGGCGGCAGGTCTCGCCCAGCCGTTCTCCGGCGAAATAATGGCTACGGAAGTCGGAGGGCTCAAAACGAGTCTGCGGGGTTAAAGATCCCGTCAGTCCCCCCTCGTCGAAGGGGCAGCGTACCACGACGCCCACCGATTTCTCGGCGCATAAGGGAATGAGCTTCTCGAGGGCCCGCTGATCGAAGATGTTGAGCGTCACCTGGATGCAATCGAAGAGTCCCGAGCGAACCGCCTCCAGCGCGGAGTTCGGGTCGTCGGAATTGACCGAGATGCCCAGGAATCGGATCTTTCCCTGCTTCTTTAAGTCGTCGAGCGTCTGCGCGGTCTCGGGCCAGAGCTTGTCCTTGAGCCAGGAGTCCGTCCATACATGGAGCTGTTGGAGGGCGAGGCAATCGCTGCGAAGGTTGCGGAGAGAACGCTCCGTGCATTCGACGACCCACGCTGGAGGAAAGGCGTAGGCCAGCGGCAGTCGCGGCTTCGCCGGCCATTCCATGTTCTTCGGTGGCAAGGCGGTGGCGACGACGGCGCTGGAACCGGACTCCCTGAGCGCCCGAGCGATGAGCTTCTCGCTGTGGCCGTGCCCGTACACGTAGGCGGTGTCGTAATAGTTGATGCCCAGATCGAGCGCGCGCCGGAGCACGTGGATGGATTCGGAGTCCTCGGTGCGCCCCCACATCGTCTTCCCGATCCCCCAGCCCCCGAACCCGATTTCGGAAACCTTGAGCTTCGTGCGCCCCAAGACGCGCCGGGCGAGCATACGGGTGGGGGGAGGCGTCATTGCGTCACCTTCACGACGAGGCGGATATCCTCGAGCACGGCGGCTACGGCCTCGCAGCGCTCCCTGGCTCCGGAGTAGACCGCAGCACTCCCCTGGCTGTGAACTTCCCAGGCGAAGTCCCGCGCACGCGCCAGCGAGCAGTGGATGGCCTTCATGAGTTGGCGTTCGACGTCATCGAAGCTATGGCAGTCGCAGTTAAACAATATCACCTTCCAGGGCGAAGCGCCACCCGAGGCATTTTCCGATTCCCGAACCTTGTCCTGCTCTGTTTCCACCGGCATTGCTAGAATTCCCGGAGTATCTCGCCGCGATCGTTGAGTACCCAATGCGTCCGACCGGGCGAGGCGGCGTTGGACTGGGCGGCCGCGTCCACGGCCGCATCCTGTTCCTCGTAATCCCCGATGGTACGGAGGTCCGAGGGGTCCGTTCCGTCCCCCTCGACCCTCAGCACGCGAAAGCTGCGCTTGGCCGGGGGGGACGCCGCGAAATGGCGGCGGACCGCCTCCGGGACCGTGCTGGCCCCCCGTTGCTGGATTAGGCGCACGAGAAGGGCCGATAGGGCAAAGGGCAACAGGATGTAGAAGAATAAGATCCAGAGCATCGATGGAATTTTAGCACATTGTCTCGACGGAAGGTCTATTGACAACGCTATGGGTGGACCGCATACTAAAGAAAACATGCGGCTGGCGGGCGTGCTCGTTTGTGGAGTCATTTTATCGACCTGCGCTTCGATCCTCGAGGCCGAGGCTGACCGACAGGCTAAAGAGGGAACGAGAAAGGAGAATCGACCTCAAAATGCCCGTCCCCCATCCTCGACGCTCCCCGTCCAGCACGCCCCGGGGAGCGAGACGGGCACAATCCCCGAGGCGAAAGCGTTTTCCCCAGTCGTTCTCCGCCGAAGGATCGTTCCGAACAGCGGGCGACCTTCGGGGCAGGCCTCCTCGGCGATGCAGGTCCCTCCGGCCGCCGCCCTATCCGAAACCCGCTCCCTTCCCGCGGACGTCTTGTCCGAAGAAGCCCTGAGCCGCCCCGTGGCTATTCCCGGTCGCCCTTCGCCGGAAGCGATTCTGCCCATATCATTGCCCCAGGTGGAATTGACGCGCTCCGTCCATGCGGCAGGCGAACGGTTGCCCGGTCTGTCCGCCCCTTCGGGCGGCAACGCTGCTTTGTCTTCCCCTTCCGGATCGCAAGGGGCGACGGCGCCCGATCTCCCCTCTGGGTCGGAGCGCGACGCCGCAAAGCCGCCCCAAGACGAGTTCAATCGTTTGCTGGAAAGCGCCATCGCGGACAATCGTAAGGGTTTCCACGCGCAGGCCTTGGCGAGCGCCATGGCCGCCCAGGCGCTTAACCCGCTCAGTCCGGCCGCGGCCAGGAGCGTGGCGTACGCCTACAGGGGGCTGGGGCAGCCCGAGCCGGCCCTTTCGGCCGCCAACCGGGCGGTGGAACTCGGGCCGAACGATGCGCGCAACTTCCATACCCGCGCCATGGTATACGACGCGTTAAACGACCGGGAGGCGGCCCTCAATGATCTGGCGGCAGCCCAGCGCTTAGACCGGCGTTATCGCCCGGTGTACGAGCGCGTCAAGCGCGGCGGTAAGGTCTACGATCCTACGGCCGAAAATATCCCGGACTACGAGGACCTACTCCGACCGTGGACCTTGTCGGGCGCTGGCCGATCCTGGTGGTTGGCCGCCCTGGCCATGGCCGCGGCGCTCGGTGGTTTAGGGATCGTCGCGAGGACGCAGCGGCCGAGCCGCGTCCCCCTCAAGCCGGCCTTCGAGGAACTGGGCAGCAAGTACGACGTGGTCCGCGTGATCGGCCGGGGCGGCATGGGAGAGGTCTTCGAGGCGACGGACCGCCTGTTGGGGCGCACGGTGGCGGTCAAGAAGATGTCGTTAGGTTTCGAGCCGGCCGATGCGAAGGCGAGGGAGCTGCTGCTCAAGGAAGCTCGCCTCGTCGCCTCGCTGCACCATCCGGCGATCGTCGACATATACGAGATCGTGGAACGGCGAGAGGCGATCTACCTGGTTTTCGAGTTTGTTCGGGGAAAGACATTACAGCACCTATTGGCCGAGAAGAAGCGGTTCACCCTCGCGGAGTCCCTCGAATACCTGCGCCCCGTCTGCAGCGCGCTGGACTTCGCCCATTCGCGCAACGTCGTGCATCGGGACGTCAAACCAGCCAATCTCATGGTGACCGAGCACGGAACGACCAAGCTGATGGATTTCGGGATCGCCCGCAGCATGGCCGAGCGCGTTCCGCCGCCGACCGGCCCGCGGGGAGGCTCCGAACTCGATTACCGCAGGACGACGAGCGTGGTCGGAACGCCGCTCTACATGGCGCCCGAGGTCGAGCAGGGAGTCATTTGCAAGGAAGCCGACATCTATTCCCTCGGCGTGTGCCTGTATGAAATGCTCACCGGCCGGACCCCGTTCATGGAGTCGCCGACGTTTTTCCAGAAGGCGCAGATGGGCTTCGCCCCCCCGTCTCGGATCGTTCCGGGGCTGCCCGAAGCGGTCGACGATCTGGTCCGCAAGGCCCTTCAACCCAGGCCCGAAATGCGGCTGCACTCCGCCAAGGAGTTCTCTGCTTTGCTAGAGGCGGCCGCTCGCTAATTCGGCCGGACCGGAACGAACGATGTAGTCGGCGGGGCGCGCGAGGAATCGGCCGGCGTCGGAAAGCCCCTGCTCGAGCGCCGGGGCGCAATAGCGGGTTTTGAAATGGAGCTGGTCGTAGGAGAGCACTCTCGAAGGGAAAAAGCGGAAAATACGGCCGGCCTCGCCTTTCCAGCGCAGCGAGTCAATCGCTTTGGAGATGATCCGATGCACCGCCTCGCGGCCTAACTGGTCCCCGGGCCGGCGCAGCCAATTGAGCGACCATCCGATTTCCTCGGGGCGAATCATCTGGAGCACGATCAGGTCTCGACAGTCGGCCAGATGGTCGAAATGCATCGCCTCTCGGCCCGGCACCCCGCCGTCGATATGGCGTCGGGAAACGCCGTCGCGCGTGACGGTGACGGCCGGAAAAATGGTGGGCACCGCGCAGCTTCCCGCCAATTTGGAGGCCAAGGGCCCGTCCCACCCGCTCTCGGCCCGGGGAGTGAAACGCGAGTAGTGCAGGGCGCGTTCCTCGACGCAATGGCTGACGACGACGAATTCGCATCGGGCCTTCCGCTTGGCCTGTTCCTCGTCGCCGGTGTGGCTGACGGCCTCGAGTACTGGATCGATGGAATAGAGGCTCAAGGTGCGCAGGCTAGGGGAAAAGCGCAGGATCGGCCTCTCGTCCATGCTGCGCCAGCGATCGAGGAGTAGTTCGTCCATGCCGAGGAAATAGCTGGCGCCGGTGATCGAGCCGATGCTGAAACCCAGCACCTTGTCGAAAACGAGTCCCGCGTCGCAGAGAGCCTTGAGGCAGCCTGCCTGCCAGGCGCCGTGTGAGCCGCCTCCGGCCAGCACCAAGCCCAGGGGCCTTTGAAAAAAAGAAGCCGCGACCACGGTTGAAGTATATCAAATCGCGCAATCGGTGCCAGGCATCCACTTTCTTTACTTTCTCAACTTTCTCTTAAGGCGGGATAGGAATTTCAAGAAAGTTGAGAAAGTAAAGAAAGTGGATGCCTGGCACCGAAAAAGATTACACTGATGACGTGGCGGAGACGGTCGTGGACTTGAAGGCTCTGGGCGCCGAGGCCCGCCGGGTGCTCGCCTCCAACCGCCGCACCGGGGTTTCGGGTTGGGAGGGCCGCCGCTACGATTTCGTCTGTCCTTCGCCCGCCGTCTATCCGTTCCAATGGCTCTGGGACAGCGCCTTCCATTCCATCGCGCTGCTGCATGTCGATCCGGCCTTAAGCCGCCAGGAGATCCGCTGCCTGTTGCAGGGGGTGCGTCCCGACGGTTTTTTCCCCCACATGCTGCTCTGGGAGCAGGGCGCGCACCAAAAGGCCCTTGCGGAGTATTCGATCCGCCTGGCGCACCCCTACTATACCGCCGTCACCCAGCCCCCGGTCCTGGCCCGGGCCATCGAGCGCATCCATCAGGCGACGGGAGACGCTGGTTTCGTCCGCGAGGTTTTTGCTCCCACGCTCCGTTTCTTTGACTGGCTAGCGGCGGTGCGCGACCCCGACGCGGACGGGCTCGTCGCCATTATCCAGCCGGATGAATCGGGGCTCGACGCCAGCCCGAAATTCGACCGTTTGATGCGCGTCGTCTGGGATCCGCCCGGCCAGACCATGCCCTCGCTGCGCCGCAATATGCAGAGGCTCTTCGACGCCTACGCCCCGGTGAAGGACGCCTCCCGCTTGCCTCATCTCGACGTCTTCGTATGGGAGGAGGTGATGTTCAATACGATCTATGCCGACGGGCTTATGAGCCTCTCGCGCCTGGCCCCGTTCGCCGGACGGCCGGAGGAGGCGCCGACCCTGAGAGCGAGGGCCCTGAAGGTCATCAACGCCTTGCAGGAAAAATGCTGGGACGAGAAGGCTGGGGTCTTCTGGGATTTGGCGGGAGCGGCGGAGGAGCGGGTGCGGACCTTGACCTTCAGCTGCCTTTTCCCCCTGGCTCTGCCGGAGCTCGATTCCGGCATCGCCAAACGCCTCATCGAGGAACATCTGCTCAACGAGAAGGAATTTTGGCTTCCCTTCCCGATCCCCAGCGTCGCCGCGACCGAGCCGAGCTTCGACCCTTCTTGGCAAAGCGGCGCCGTTTGGCGGGGGCCCAGCTGGGTCAACGTCAATTGGTACCTCTATTGGGGCCTCAAGGCGCATGGCCGCGGGGAGCTGGCCTCGGAATTGGCTCGGCGCAGCTTCGCCATGGTGGGCCGGGGCGGCATACGCGAGTTCTTCAATCCCTACACGGCCGAGGGCTACGGCGCCCCGGATTTCGGCTGGACCTGCCTGGTCCTGGACTTGCTCGCGGCCGAGAACGCCCTTTAGAACCCCCGCCCTTCGGCCTATCCGAAGATTAGGACTTTCGGTCCAGGATTGATTCTAGGCTTTTGGCCCCAAGGCCGCCTGCCCTCCCGACCCTTGGAGTGGGGTCTCGACGTCGACTATATTAGAGGAAGCCCATGCAGGCATACTCCCCTCCGGCCTGGCATCGCTTTATCTCCCTGCTGCTCGCCCACGCCGTTCTTTGGCAGGCCCTCTACCCGGCGGCCGCGCTGGCGCTCGAGGGAGGGCGCCCGCTTCCCTCGCGACTGGGTTCCGCCGCCGAAAAATTGATCCAAGACGCGGGTTTGGAGAAGGGAAGCTTCGAGGGGGCGTTGCCGGAGCCCCCGGCGCCTCCCGAAGGCCGCGAAATAGCCGTCTTGTCGAGAAAGGACGAACCGGACTCCTGGAGCTTGCACGCCCGATGGGCCCGGGAGGCCCGGCAGGATCTCTTGGCCCGAGTGCTCGGGCGGGCCGGCGTGCTGGAGCGCAAGGGCATCCAGGCGGAACATGTGGAGGCGTTGCGCAAGGCCGCCCAGGGCCTCGCCTACGCGGAGCTTAAGGCCCTCGTGGAGGCTTGGGGCCCGGTCCGAGCGGCGCGGCTGGGCCGGCTGCTCCTTTTCCTGAGCCGGGGGGACGCGGCGGTGGGCGCCTGGCTTCGCTCGCATCTGGGAGAGGCTCCCGCCGATGTCTCGATGGCCCTGCCCAGCCTGGCCGCCTTGCTTTCCATTCCTGATGACGCCGAGCGGCTCAAGGCGGACGCCCGGCGCGCGTTGCACGAGGCCTCGGCCAAGAGGCCGCCCACCGCCGACGGGGTTGCGCGGAAAAAAAGGAATTCTCGATCGGTGCCCTCTCCGGAGAAAGAAGCGCTCGAAAAGGCCAGCCTAGAGCGCCGATATGAGCAGGCGAAGCTCTCGCAGCAGCGGGATTTGGTCAATGGGGCCTCCAAGGGCGAGCCGGGGACGATCGAGCGGCTCAAGAAATTTTACGAGGGACTACTGCCCGCTCCGCCGGCCAACGGGGGGTTTGGCATGAGCGAATCCGCCGAGTCTAGGGCCGCGGCCCTGCAGGCCCTGCTCAAGGCATGGAACGGTGCGGCCCTGCGTAACTCGCCGCCGGAAGCGGCGTCCCAAGACAAAGCTCCCCTCGCCGGAACGCCGCAGGAAAAGGCGATTCTAGAATCGGTGTCGCGCATCGAATCCCTTAAGGTCCAGCTGCAGGACGCCATCGCCCTCCGCGAGACGGCGGCCGCGGCCGTGGCCGCCACGGAGTCGGCGCGCAACGCCGCGCTCAAGCTGCGGCGCGGCGGCCAGGACATGCTCGAATTCCGCAAGAACCATGCTAGATTGGCGATGGTGACCGAGTTGAGCTACGCCAACAACGTGCTCACCGCCGCCCAAAAGGCCGTCGGAGGGATGCTCGCCATCGTCGACCGCCGCATGGCCCAGATCGAGGAGGCCCGCGGCCGTGGCCAGGCCAACGCGGCGGCCACGCGCGCGAGGCAGGCCAAGAAAGGCGACTGGCAGCAGAAGGTCGACGAGGACGTAGCCGAGGACAATCGCCAGGCGGGCTTGTTCACCACGCTGCAGGAATTGGGCCAGATCTACGTGGACCGGGTCGAGGGGTTTAAGCTCGACGTCGGGAACCTGATCGCGGAGATCAACGGCAAGGACAAGGGGAGTAGCGCCGACGCTCCCAGCGAATACCGGCGGCGAAAGGCGATGGTCCCGGAACTCGAGCGTTGCGCCAGGGAAGATTGCGGCGATGGTTCGGGGGATATCAGCAATCTTTCGGTGGCCTCGCTCAAGAAACAGCTTGAAGAGGTTGATGGCTATATCGCCCAGATCGCCCAGGAGCGGGGCCAGTTCCGGGACCTGCCAATTCAGGGCGCCGCGCAATTGATCGTCTTCGTGCCGCCGATCCCGGAAGTGAAGGGGCATAATTTCGGCGCCGATCCGGCGGCGGTATTGCCGATTCTGCGTCAACGGAGACAGGAATTAGATAAACGCCTTGCGGACCTAACGAAGATGTGGTCGACCGCGCGGGACATGGCCGATCCTGGTTATGGCGGATCGCGCCAGAACGAATTCGGCGACTCCATTCCCGCTTCTCTCTCCAAATACCGCGAAAGCGAGGCGCAGAAGCTTAATGCCAATCGCTCCAAGATGAATAAGTTCGCCGCCCTCATCGACCAGACGGCGGCCAAATTGGGAGGCGGGCTCCCATTGCTTTCGGGAAAGAGCGCCGAGGAGTTGCGGGAGGATCTCAAGAATTATCCGAATCAATTGCAAAGCCTCCGCTTCGAGGATTCCCTGGAAGGCAATAAGTTGATGCTTGAAATGCTCAACATCGCCCGTTACCTGCCGTTGTTGGCCGACGCCACCATCCGAACCGCGGAGGCCGAGGGAACGATCAAGGTGGTCGACGAGGCGATCCCGGTGGTACAAAAAGCGGCCGCGGGACTAAAGCTGGCCGTCGACGGAGTCCAGGGCTTGCTCGACGATGTCGCGGAGGACGAAACCTATATCCGCAATTTCTCCAATGACCCCGGTAAGCAACAGGCTTTGATTAATCGCAAGAAAGACCTGGTAGAGCGGCTTGACATCATGCTTCGCCAACTCAAGGAACTGCTCGAGAAAACCCTGCTGCCGTTCCAGGAGAAGCGAGCGGGTTCCGGCGGCGCTTCGATGGAAGGCGGCGATAACTATAACACCCTCTATACCATCAAGCTCGAGGTCTACGAGCTCATCGAGCATTTCCACAAGGTCGGCGTTCCCTGGCTATTGGCCTCGGTCGGGGCCCCGGAGAACAACCAGGGGCAGGCGAGGGCCAATATCGCCGGCTTCAGGCGGAAGCTCGACGAGTACAAACTCAACATCGCCGAGCTTCAGCGGCAGGTAAAATGCCGCAAGGATCCGGAATGCCAGGATCCCGACGAGGCCTACGGGGAGGCGATGCCGTATTCTCTGCCTCGGCGCATCAAGAAGTACGAGGAGGAGATGAGGCTCCGCGCGGCCCAGGTTAACCGCCAGGCTTCGGCCATCAACGAAATCCTTGCCGACATCGATCGCGAGACAAACGGCCGATCCGGCCTTCAGCCATACGCCCTGCCGGCCGACGTCAATCCCGAAGACCCCGGCGCCGCCGAGCGGCTCAAGCAGTTCGGCACCTCGGGAGCCGTCGACGGCTTGGTCGAGCGGCTCAAGCAGATAGCGGCGGCCGCCGAGCAGGGAGGAGGCGACGGCCTGAAGATGCCCTCGCTCGACGCCAGCGGCATCCCGACCGGCACCCAGCCCTCTCCGACCGTCAACGCGCAGCAGAAGACCGCGCTTCTGGCCTTGGAGGCCGTCAAGCGCCTGGCTCCCTCCACGGCGGCGCCGGACGGCGACTCCTTCGCGGATGCCCTCAAGCGTTTCGTTTGGGCGGCCAGCGTTAAGGCCGCCTCCGAGGACGCGCTCGCCAACCAGGTCCCGCGCTACGACGAGCTTCTCAAGCGGGGCGATGAGATACTCGGGGAGATGTACGCGGATCTCGAGGAGGATGCGCGCTATATCTCGGCCCCGGAGAGCGGCGGCCTCCAGCTCATGGCCCGCAAGATAGACCTCTACGGCCGCTTGCGGGACTTTTCCAAGCACGCGGTCGAGGTGTTCCAGCAAAAGGCGGCCGATGACCGCAAGGGTGCTGATACCATCAAGGACGTGGACACCTACCTCACGCTCGAGGGCTCCATTTACGAGCAAAGCGGGGCGATTCTCGACGCCGAGTACCAGGCGGCCAAGCTCTACGCCGACACCCTGGGCAACATGAAACGCCAGCTCGACGACCAGGCCGATCAGGTCCGCAACTGGCTCAGCCAGCTCAACCCCGCCCAGGAGACGGCCTTAAACCGCCTGTCCCAGAGCATGTCCAGATTGATGGAGAGGACGAAGGCGGTGCTTGAGACCAACGGCCCTTATTATAGCGCGCTCGACCTCTTCAAGAAGGCCGACCGGGACCTGATCGATTTGACCGAGCAGATGGGACTGGCCGAGAAGGAGCTTAAGAAAGCATTGGTTGACGAAAAAACGGCCAGCCGTTACCGCCGCGAGGATATGGGCGACGATTTGGCCGATAAGGTCGAGGCCTTGACCATGGCCGGAACGGCCTGGTTCGCCGAAGGCAAGGGCATACTGCCGCAGGCCATGATCATCCCCAAGAGCCACTTCGAGGAGTTCCTCGATTCGGTTCTGAGCTCGCTCGGAGGCCAGAACGCGGCCAGGCGCTTGGCGCAATCGGGAGGGGACCTCCCGGGCCCGATGATGCTCAGCCAGCTCATCCCGAACTCCAAGGTGCTGTCCTTGGGCGACCCGGGGACCGGCTTCTACGTCGCCTACCAGAGCAATTTCTCGGTCCCCAACGGCTTGGAGAGCGATTCCCAGGTCACGCTAGGCAACGTTGCCAGCGCCAATCTCTTCGGCGCCGAGCAGAACCTGAGTTTGATCGGCTACCGTTTCGCCTCTCCCCCCAACTCGGGCAACGCGCCCTACGGCGACCGGGGCATTTCGGTCCAGCTCGAGTCCCTCGGCAAAAACGGCGCCAACTATCTGGACATTACCTTCCATCGGCTGCTCCAGGACATCCCCAAGGACAACGGCTTTAAGGCTCAGACCGAGGACAACCGCCTGATGGTCTTCGAGAATTTCGCCTTGATGGTCTCCAGCGGCCGCTTGTATCTGGGCGGCGCCGGCTTCGGCGATTTCGCCACCAGCGATTTGGGGCATGTCGATCCCCGCTCGCTCTGGCGGACCATGCGCCGCGGTTCCGATGGCTCCCAGCAGAAGCCGTACTACTTCGGCGGCGCGCTGCAGCAATCGATCCGATTCAACGAGCTCATGGAGCTGACCGCCGAGCAGAGCGCCCTGTGGGCCAAGGACCCCCGCAGGTTCCTTCAGACCATCAACCTAGACTTCACCCAATACGACCCTCTCTTCGACCAGGACTTCGTCATCAGCGCGCGCGGAGATAGTAAGTACTTCAACAGGCAGAAATTCGGAGCCAGGTTCAATCTGGGAAGATTCCTGGGCCGCGGCTCAAAGGCGCCTTCCTTCACGCTGGAGCTCTACGGCTCGCGCTTGGACGGCTCCGACGACATAGGGCAATGGGCTGGGGGCGCGACCGTGCTCAGCGGGATGTCCTTTGACGCCGGCCCGGGCTCTCCGTTCATGCCGGTGAGCGTCAACGCTTCCTTGACGGCCGAGGCCGGGCAGAAATACGAGACGGGCAAGGCCTTCCTCAACATCCAATTCCAAAAGGGGATCGCCTTCTCCGCCCAAGGCAAGATCATGCCGACCCATGAACAGCTCTTGGCGGGGGATCTTCGCGACGCGCCCGCCAACCTCATCGCCCAAGCGAGCATGAAGCTCAATCCCCAAACGGATATCTTCGTCTCCTACGGAAGCCCCTACCTCGGGCTCAACCCCCGCTTCACTCTGGGAAGCCATTTCATGACCAGCGTTGGCGACGTGTGGCGGACGGTATTCGAGAGGACCAAGAGGAGGATGTCGGGCGACCTTCCCCTCGAGCGCTTCAACAAGAACCTAGACGAGTTCTTCCGCCGCGACGGCGGCCCGCAGAATCCCCTCGTCCGCCAGCTCGAGCAGGTCTACGCCAACGACATCGGCAAAAAGCTGCTGAGCCTCGACATGGGGCAGTTCTCCAAGGATCTCGAGGACCTCGTCAACCAAGGGGCTTTTTTCGACAACACCCGCATGCATGGAACGGTCGGCTTCGTGCCGTGGGGCGTGGGAACCACGCTCGCCGACCGGGTCGCCGGGCCTGGCTTTCAAACGGGGACGATGACGCAGTTCGTGATGAAAAAAACGAAGAGGGTCGAGATCGAACGCAAGGTCGTCTCGATCTTCTCGGCGGGGCTCGCCCTGCAGGCGCGCCTCATCGAGCTCACCAAGGAATGGGAGCAGGCGGTCGCCGATATCCTGCAGGCCCAATGGGAGCTGCAGCTCGCGCAGTTCGCCTACAATACCGCGCAAGAGGATACGATGCGCCTCGACGCCGAGGGCAAGGCCTTGGAGGCTCAAATCCGGCTCAAGCAGGCGACTCTGCGCTACAATCTCCTGACCGGCCAGCGCCCCGAGACTCCCTTCCCATTCGAGCAGCTCAACGCCAACGATTACGAGCAAATGTTGGCGCGCTTGCGCGAGCTGTTGGGATCCACCGCGCGGCTGAGCTCCATCATGCGCAGCCTCGACGCCGACAAGCTGCGCCGTCCCGATGCCGCCGATCTCAGCGCTTTGGATAAGTTCTCGAGCCGATTCATCAACGCCATCCCCTTCATCGAGCAGATCACCTTCGGTTTCGGACAGCAGCTCTACGATAATCTTTCCAACCAGGTCATCGGCGGGGGATTGAGCGTCCGCCTTCCGCTTTATGACTCGGATTCCCGGCTAAAGGAAGAAGCGTGGACCCTCAAGAATCGCGCGACGATCGACCAGATGCGCTCGGCCTTCGCCGAATACCGTCTGCGCGCCGCGCAAGAGAGGATGGCCGCCGAGGGCTTCGATGGGGCCGCCGAGCGGCTGCGCGAGGAGATGCGGCCCGCCGCCGACGCCTTCCAAAGGCAGATCGCCGCCTACCGTAACGGGCTCTGCCGGCGAGAGCAATTGTGGCAGGCCTACCGCCGCTGGCATTGGACGATCACCCGTCTCTTGGAAACCCGAAGCAAGACCGGCCTTAAGGCCGCTTGGGCGATGCTTGAGGGCGGCCAGGCCGCGGCCTGGCGGGGACTTGAGTCGCGCCTGCATCGCCCCGGCAAGGAACGGGACATGGGGGCGGTACCGAATGCCGCGACCGCGTTCGATCACGTGACGGAGGACGGCCGCTTCGACGAGTTCACGTTCCGCGCCGAGGCCGCGCGCCGCCTGAGCCTGGCCTCCTCGCGCCGCTTAGTCAAGCTGGCCGTCGACCTCAGCGTCTTTTCCAATTTCACCGCCGAGGGGCTGGCATGGCTGCCGGCTGTGGGAGCCACGGCCCTCGGCTTCTTCCCGATCCTGGGCGTCGACGTCAGGCCCCAGGAGCTGGCGGACTTGCAGAAGGCCCAGCATGGGGACGAGGCCGAGATGTTCGGGCACTTGAAGTCGCAAGCCAAGGGCGAGGCCTCCCTGCTCTTCTTCGAGAATTACTCTTCTTATCGTGCCACCGAAGAGATACTCAAGATCTACCGCGACGATCTGCTGCCGGCCAAGCGCGCGGCGGCCTCCAGAAGGCCCGGCGACGACGCGGCCCAGGTCGAGCTCGCCCAGGCCGAGGCGCAGCAGGCGGCCCTCGCGGCGCAGCACGCCCAGACCCGCGCGGCCTTGAACGCGCTGCTCGGACGGCCCCTGGATTCGGCCTTCGACATGGCCCAGAACCCTAGGGAAGTGCTCGGCGAGCTCGAGAGGCGCTTGAAGGCGGCTCCCCCGCTGGAGTCCCGCAGGGAGGTGCTCAAGAGGCGCCTGGAGGTGGCGCGCAGCGTCGAGACGATCGTCGACAAGAATCTCAAGCTCGAGCATATGCGCGCCGAACCGGTCTCGCTGGTCGCGCGCGCCGTCGGGCGGCTTATTTCGGCCATCTCGGGTGGCGGGGACGCGAAGCCGGAGGCCGTCTCGCGCGCGCGGCAGCAGACCCTGCAGGCGGAGCGCGCCCTCCGCTCCTTCGAGAAGGGGCTTCCGGCGGCCGACGCCAAGCTGCGCTTCGAATTGAAGCTGGCCTCAGACGCCCTCTGCGCGATCCGCTACCGTCGGGATTCCGAAAGCCGGGTCCAGGCCTTGGCCCTCCAGCATCGTATCCGCTCCGCGCAGGCCCAATTAGCGGCCTTGGGCCGGTCGGTCGACGAGACGGCCGCCGACACCCCCTGCGGGGTCCAAACCGACCTTTCGCCCGCCGGGCGCTCGTCGGAGCGGTTGCCTCGCTCCCTGAGGGAAATGGAAAACCGCCTTGTCACCGCCTGCGAGAGCGAGACGGTGACCCCCGGCCCAGACGGCCTCGGCTCGGATGGCCCTCTCTACCCCGCCGAATCCGGTGCCCAATCCTATTCCCGCCTCAATTGGGTGCACCAATCGCTGGACATGAAGCCCGTCGCGGGCGATTGCTGGAACTGCGGGCAGTCCTTCCTGGAGAATTGGGTGGAATTGCGCCTGCGCCTGCCGCAGATGGGCCCGCCGAATCTCGCCTCGCTGGGACGGCTTCAGGAGGAGCGCGGCGACCAGCTGCACCGCGCCCAGATGGCGGCGGCCCGCGCGCGCGCGCGCGGGTTGCTCACCCGGTTTAAGGCGGCCGTCGAGCTCTACCGTTGGGCCGAGCGTTCGGCCCACGAGGGCGCGCCGCTTTTCAAGGAGCAAATGGAGTCGGCGATGCGCCGCGATTTCGCCGAGATCGCCGCGCATCTGGGGCTTTCCGGCGAGATCGGCTTCGAGCAGGCGATGCCCCTGGTCCCGCAGTATTCCACCGAGCCGTCCCAGATCGCCGAGCAGATGATCCGCGATCTCGAAACGATCGACCAGGAGGCGGTGCGCCGCATCCTTTTCGAGGACGGGGTGCCGTTGGAATCGCTGCGCACCCAGCAGGAGATCTCGCAGCTTAAGGCCGACCGGGTCGCCAAGAGCATGAGCTACAAGGGCTTCACCCTGGCGGCCGCCTTCGGCTTTTTCCGCGGGCAGCGGGTGGGCGGGCTTTTCGTCGAGGCTCCCGACATGAACCAGGTCCAGCGCCGCCTGGAGGAGATACTACTCGACGGCGTGCGGCAGGAATACGAGGGGAGGCAGCGGGTTAAGCAATTGGCGTTCCAATTGCACGCGCTGATGGCTTCCGTGGCCGAGAAGACCCGGCTGCTGGAGAGCCGCCGTTCGCGACTGGAAGCGGCCCGGCGCAATCTCCGCGGGACCTGGGTGGAGCTGGGACGCGGCATGGCCCCGCCGAGCGCCGTGGCAGCGGCGCAGGCCGAGCTTGAGCGGGCCTGGAAGGAGTTCATCGAAACCCTGACCCGCCTGCGCATGGAATTCGTGCAGCTCGTCAGCGAGCTTCAGGCGTTGGGGGAAAGGCCGACGGGGGTCGCCTCCAAGGGCGGGCAATGGAGCGCGCTGCGCGAGCTTCCCGGCGCGGAGGACGGTCCGCGGGCCCGGATGCTTCGTTATTGGTCCGAACGGATGCTGGACCCCGGTTTCGAGGCCCGGCTTCGCCCGCTGCTCGAGGGGGCCGTCGCGGTGCCGGCCGAAGACCGCCGGCGATTATCGAAGCTCGTCCAAGACGCGCGCGAGCTCAAGGAAGACGTCGATGTCATCCGGCATTCCTCCGAGTCCCCGGCCGCCAAGCTGGATCTCCTGACGAAGGCGGACCTAGAGGGACGCCGGCAGAAGATCGAGGCGGCGCTGGACCGGATATTGTCCGGCCTCGAGGCTCCTTCCGGGCAGGGCCCGAGCGCCGCGGCCCAGTCGGCGCAGGCCCTGCATAAGTTCTTGAGCGAGGATTTGCGGCAGCAGGCCTCGGCGGCGGACGGCGAGGTGCTGGGCCAGCGCCGCGTCGAGTACGCCATGCGCGACGCGTACTGGAACGCGGTCAAGGCCCCGCCCAGCTTCCAGAAGATATACCTCCGCTTGAGCGGGCTTTCCGAGTCGCTCGATGATCTGCGAGGCGCCTTCCTGGGTTCCTACATGGAGCATCGGGAACGGCCCGAGGATTTCATGCTCCGCGACGCGAGGCTCGACGAGTACTTGAAGGCGCAGCTTGCCTACGACGAGGCGGTGATCCGGGCCTTCCAGAACCCGAACCTAAGGCGCTCGAAGCGCTTCGCGCAGGCCTTGGGGTCGCTATTCTCGCTGCAGGAAAGCTTGGAGCGGCAGCGCGACTTTAAGCGCTACGGCCGGGGGCTCTTGGCGATCGACGCCTTGATCGCCGCCGAAAAGGCGAGGCTCGACGGGATGCGCTTTAATCGCGCGGGACCCTTGGAGTTCGGCCCCGTGGCCCAGAGAATCGCCTGGTTGGAGGACCTGCGCCGCCGTTGGATGGAACGCCCGGGCGAGCTCGAGGGTGTGGCCGCCGCCCGAGATGCTCGGGGCCGCGTCGCGGAATGGATCCCGATCCGTGAGCTCGACGGTTTGAAGAAGGCGGGGCGCCTGATCGCGGCTGCCGGCAGCAGGTGGGTGCTGGGCCCAGCCCAGGCGGGCTTGGCGCACTCGACGACCGAGCAGCTGCGCGGCGGCGGGGCGCTCGAGCTCGAGGAAGGCCCGGACGCGGCTGTAGCTAGGGCCGAGAGCGAGCGCCTGGAGCGGTGGCGGCAGAGGCTCGGGCAATGGAAGGCGCAGGCCTTGGCCGGCGCGGAGTTCGTCGCCCTGCCGTACGATCTCGACGGGGAGCCGTCGGAGACCCAGCTGGAGCGCCTCTCGCTAGAAGAGCTGCGGCGCAGGGAACGCCAGGGCCTGGTGCTTTATTTCGACGCCCAAAAGGATCGGCGGGGTCTGCACCCGGCCCTGCACCCCTTCCAGGCGATGCGCATGAACCCGAGGGATTTGCGGATCTACTTGAGCACCGCCCCCATTTTCGGCCGGTTCGGGACTCTGGAGGCCTTGCGCGAGAATTGGGGGCGTGGCGGCCTGCGCGTGCTGGAGATGGGTGCGATGGGAGCCAAGGCCCTCGCCTCGGAAGCGGCGCGGCGCCGGGACCTCTCCATGGCCTTGGGCTGGGTGGAGCTCAAGCTGGAAGGCTACGGCTTCGCCTTGGATCCGGACGGACTCGTCGCCGGGGTCTACATGGACAAGAAGGAGTACCGCGAGGCCCAGGCGCCGGCCGCGGCCTCCAAGGGATCCGGGCGCAAATTCCATTTGAGCAAGGACCTGCATTGGGGCTTGGACTCGCAGAACCGGCTCGTTTCCGTCCGCTTGAAGGGCAAGGCCCTGTGGGAAACGGAAGGTCGGCCGCGCCGTTGGGTCAAGGGCGAGGTGGAGGGAGTTGAAATCGCCCAGGACGTGCGGCTCGTGCGCGTCTTCGGCGACGTCACGGGGCCGTCGAGGAAATGGGAGATGGAGGACATGGAGGGCAGGCGTTACGCGCCCAACGCCAGGAAGATCCCTCCGAATTTCCGCCTCAAGCGCTACATCGACCCTGAGACGGGGCTCCCGGTCCTTTTGGGCCGGCGGGTGCTCGAGGCCTATGTCCAGGCCGCCGACCGGCACAGCGGAGGCATTCGACGCTGGCCGTTCGTGAACCTTCCGGACCTGGTGGCCCAAATACCGCGAAGCATTTTCCATGACCTGACCTTCCGCAGCAGCATCACCGGAATAGACGCCAGGCAGGACAGCTATCTCGGCCGGGTCTACGCGCACCGGCTCGAAGGCAGCGCCGGCGACGACAACGCCCTCCTCAAGCTGGTCCGCTTCCTCGACATCTTGGACCTGTTGCCCGATCCCGTTGAGGGCTATCGGGACCCGAGCCAATTCCCCGATGAGATCGAGCTCGATGACAAGCCGCTCGCGGGAGAGCCGATTTACGCCCTGGATCCCGACGCGAAAGGAAAAGATATCACTTGGGGCCTTGCCGGACTGCTGCGCCAGAGGGGATACGCGCGCGAGGATATCGAGGCGGCGCGCGGGAGGATACTCGCGGCCTTTCAGGGGGGCGTGCAGTCGGTGCTGCTGCACACCGTGCTCGGAAGGAACCGCCCCTACATCGAGGCGCAGAGCCGGGTGGAGGCCGGCGAGGAGGCCATCGACGCCGCCCTGGAGGAGCTCGGCTTGGAGGGTGCCGACGGGCGCGCCCTGCTGCAGGTCGACCCCAAGAGCATACAGGTCGACCATGTCTCGGCCGACGTGCAGATCTTCATGGGCGCTCGGGAGTACGAGGCCCAGCGCCGCCGCTACGAGCTCTACGCCGAAGAACTAGCCAAGAAAAAATAGCAGCCCCCTAGGACGCTGCTTGGTATTTTTGCGCGGCGCGCGAGCGGCGGCGAGACTTGCGCCTGCGCTCGCGCTCGATGTCGCGCAGGCGCTCCGAGGTCTCGGGGGAAATCTTCATCTCGGCTTCGTCGACGAGCTCGCGCAGGGCGAGGAATCGGTTGACGCTGCGCCGGCGATCCCTCTGGCAGCGCACCGACAACCCGAGCGGCGGGTACTCCAGGCGCACGCAGTTGGCCGTCTTGTTGATCTTCTGCCCCCCTTTTCCCCCACCCTTGACGAAGCTCTCCGTGACAAGGCTCAAATCCAGGCCCAGGCGCAGGACGCGCCGGCGCAGCGCCTCGATTTTTTCGGGCGAGACGTCGAATCGTTCGTTGAGGTTCACGCTTGTAGGGCGCCGAGTAGTTTAACATAATCTCCACGGCGGCATGACCGAGCTGGCACCGGAGTTCTCCTGGATCCAACTGACGGCCCTATCGGCGCTGGTGTTCTTCGCCGGCTTCGTCGACGCCCTGGCCGGAGGCGGGGGGCTCATCACGCTCCCGGCGTATCTCGCCACGGGGCTTCCCCCTTCCCTCCTGCTCGGGACCAACAAACTCTCCTCCTCGATCGGAACCGTCGCTTCCGCGCTCCGTTACTCTCGCGCCTTGAGCCTCTCCGTGCGTCCACTGCTGCCGGCGACTCTAGCCGCCGTCGTCGGCTCCCTCGCCGGGGCGCGGGCGGCTTTAGGGATGAACCCGCAGTGGCTGCGCTATTTTCTTCTCGCCGCGCTGCCCCTGCTTGCCTACTTCATCTATTCCCGGCACGAGTTCGGCGCCGCCGACCGCAGCGAGACCTTGCCTGCGCCCTCCCGGCAGAGGCGTTCCGTAGCCGTCTCCCTTCCGATCGGGGCTTATGACGGATTCTTCGGGCCGGGCACCGGAACTTTCTTGGCGCTGGCCTTCGTGCGCTTCGGGCGCTACGATTTGCTGGGCGCGACCGCGCGGGCCAAATGGATCAATTTGGCGACCAATCTCGCCGCCCTGTGCGCCTTCTTGGCCGCGGGGACTGTGCACATCGCCTTAGGCGCGGCGATGGGGTTCTTCTCCGTCACCGGGCATTGGGCTGGTTCACACGTCGGGTTGAGCGGGGGCTCGCGCGAGATACGCCCCGCGGTGGCCTGCGTCTGCGCTTTGCTTTTCGCCAAACTTTTCTACGATGCCTTCTCCGGGCCGGCTTATGGGTTTTAAAGTCCTGCTCATCGATGACGACACCGCGCCTCGGCGCATGCTCCGTCTCTATTTCGAGAGCCGCGGGGGGCGCGTCAAGGAATCCTCGAGCGCCGAGGAGGCCCTCGGCTTCTTGCGCATCGAGGAGTTCGATCTCGTCTTGCTCGACAACATACTCCCGGGCCTGACCGGCCTGGAGGCCCTGCAGGCCTTAAGCGATGCCGGCAAGGCCGCCATCGTCATGATGAGCGGGGACACGGGCGAGACATTGCGCGAGGACGCCAGGCTTTTGGGCGCCCGGGCGCTGCTCAGCAAACCCTTCGACCTTAAGGAGCTCGACGCCCTTCTCGAAAAGTTGGGGCTTAAGGCCTGATCAGGCTTTTAGTTCGCGCGGCAGTTCGTCGATCTTGGCGGCGAGGATGAAATCGTTCTCCGACAGCCCCCCGATGGCGTGGGTGGACAGCTCGATGCGCAGGTTACGGTACCCGGTGAGGTGTATATCCGGGTGATGGTCCTCGGACTCGGCGAGCTTCGCGATGTCATTGACGAATCGCACCGCGGCCATGAAGTCCTTCATGCGCAGCTCCTGGCGCAGCGCGGGCCCCTCGGCTAGCTTCCAACCCGGGGTCTGCTTGAGCAGCGCCTGGATCAGGTTGTCCGGAAGCGGCTGGGCGCCGCCCTCGCAGGGCACGCAATGCTTCTTCGCAAGATCGGTCATGGGGTATGCCTCCAATGCGATGCCCTCCCCCTTGGGGGAGGGCATAAAAACGGAGAGGGAGGGATTCGAACCCTCGATACCGGTTTTCACCAGTATAACGGTTTAGCAAACCGTCGCCTTCAGCCGCTCGGCCACCTCTCCTTAAATGCGTCCGGGCAAAACGCCCCGCCGGGTGATGATAGCAAAAGATAATCGCTGTATCCCGGTCACCCCGCCGTCCTTGCGGGCATTTCTCTCTTCTGTTAAACTAAGAATGTTATGGCAAAGGCTTTAAAGCTCACGGTTGTCTTCGAGGAAGCCGAAGAGGGAGGCTATATAGCTCGTGTTCCGGCTCTCCCTGGCTGTGTTACGCAGGGAGAATCGCTCGAAGAGGCCGAAGAAATGGTGCGTGACGCAATTCGGGCGTACTGCGCCAGCCTTAAAAAGCATCGAGAGCCTATTCCATCCGCGGTGCGGGAAGTGGTCGAGTCGGTTTCCGTAGCGCTTCCCGCTTGACGCCACGCCTGGGCAGCGTCAAGCCTAAGGAATTCATAAGAAAACTTAAGCGCGCTGGTTTTTCCGTTGACCATCAAACCGGCAGCCATGCCGTTCTGCTCCGTGCGGATGGCATCCGTCTAGTCGTGCCGGTCCATGCCAGAGAGATGAAGCGAGGACTGCTTATATCTCTCCTGAAACAAGCAGGCCTTACAGCCGAGGCCTTTCAGGCGCTCTGAGTCGTTAGCGTCAAAACGGCCGCTCCGTCCAGCGTCCCCTCACGCACGGCTGAGAGCGCCTCGTTGGCGCGATCGAGCGCGAAAGGAGTGGCGGCGACGCGAAGGCGCAGTCGGCCGGCCAGCTCGAGGAATTCGCGCCCGTCCCGGCGGGTCAGGTTGGCCACCGATTGGACCCTTCGCTCGCCCCAGAGCAGCGCATAAGGGAAAGGCGGGATATCGCTCATGTGGATGCCGGCGCAGACCACGGCTCCCCCGGGCGCCAAGGCCTTAAGGGCCGCCGGGATCAACGAGCCTACGGGGGCGAAGACGATCGCCGCCTCGAGCGGCTCCGGTGGGGCCGAGTTGGAATCGCCCGCCCACTCGGCGCCGAGAGAGCGCGCGAATTCCTGGCCTTTTCTGTCACCGGGGCGCGTGAACACGTGGCAGCGCCTGCCCTGGAAACGGGCCACCTGGATCAGGATGTGGGCCGAGGCCCCGAATCCGTAGAACCCCAGGGTCTCGGCCTCGCCGGCCAGGCGCAGGGCGCGGTAGCCGATCATTCCGGCGCAAAGAAGCGGCGCGGCGCTTAAGTCGTTGTAGCCTTGGGGGATGGGAAAGCAATAACGGCTGTCCGCGACCGCGAATTCGGCGTAGCCGCCGTCGATTTGGTACCCGGTGAAGCGGGCCCGGGGACAGAGGTTTTCCCTCTCGCTTAAACAGTAACGGCATTCCCCGCAGGAAAAGCCCAACCATGGGACGCCGACGCGCTGGCCGGGAGCGAAGCCTTCGCTCCCCTCGCCCAGGGCTTCCACGGTCCCCACGATCTGATGTCCCAGCACCAAGGGCCGTTTCGGATTCTCCAGCTCGCCGTCGGCGATGTGAAGGTCCGTGCGGCACACCCCGCAGGCGCGCACGCGGATCAAAAGCTGACGTTCGCGCGGCACGGGCCGCGGAAGCTTTCGGGCCGCGAGCCTGCTCCCGGGCTTTTCCAACAGCATCGTTCTCATGCTCACGGATGAATCCCACCTTTACTATAATGGCTCGGTATGAGCTTCGAGTGGCCGCATTCTAACAGTTTCGCCTATCCCGAGGAGACATGGAAAAACTTCTAAACGATATCGAACTCAAGGACGAATGCGTCCTGCACCCTCCTGAACTGGCGCGCTTTGACCGCGGTGATTTAAGCGTATTCCTCGATGGCGAATCCCCGAATTGGATCGCTCTCGACGGGCGCGGCGCGGCGCTTTTTAAGCTCTTCGACGGCCGGCGCGCTCTCGGGGAGATCCGTCGCCTGCACGGGAACTCGAGCGGCGCCGACGCGGGGAAATCATGGCTCGACGTGCATTCCTTCGCCCGGGAGCTGCTGCGCGCGGGGATGCTTTCCTTCTCCCCCGTCTCGCGCCCGGGCTACGCGGGCCGGGCCGCGCATCTAACACCCAGCCGCCTTTCGGAATTCTGGCTGCACCTGCTGCAAACCTGCAACATCGCCTGCACGCATTGCCTGGTCTCCTCCGGACCTTCCGGGGAAAAAGGCCCTGAGGCTTCCTTTATAAAAGGCCTAATCGATCAGGCCCATGCCCTGGGGGCGCGCCGGTTTTACTTCACGGGAGGAGAGCCCTTCGCCCGGGAGGATATCCTCGAGCTCATCGGCCATGCCGCGGGGACGAAGGAGTCGGAACTCGTGTTGATGACGAATGCGACGCTGCTCACGCCGCAGCGCCTGGCCAAGCTCGAGGGCTTAGGCAAGGAGCGGATCAAGTTCCAGGTCAGCCTTGACGGGGCGACGGGCGCCGTCAACGACGCCATCCGGGGGAAGGGCGTTTTTGAGAAGGCCTCGGCGGGCCTACGCGCGCTTTCTAAGCTCGGCTTCGACTGCTCGTTGACCGCCGTCGTCACCAGCGCGAACCTTCGGGACCTTCGGGGCCTGCCGGAATTAGCCGAGCGGCTCTTTGCCAGGTCGCTGCACCTCATGTGGGCGCACAAGCGCGGGCGCATCCTCGAGGAGGGCGGGGCCTTCCCGTCCAATCCCCAACTGCTGGAGCTCGCGCGCGCTCTCCGCGGCGAATGCCGGCGCCGCGGGCTAATGTTCGACAACTCGGAGTCGCTGCGCCGCCGGGCCGACGGCAGGCCGGGGGTCAAGAACGATCTCGGCAACCAATGCTGGCAGAGCCTCTGCCTCTACCGGGACGGGAAGGTGTACCCGTCGGCGGCGATGGCCGGCGAGGCCCCGCTGGAGTTGGGCGACGCCCGCTGGCTTCCCCTCGAGTCGATATGGCTAGACAGCCCGACGGCGCGGCGCTTCCGGGAAGCGAGCGTGGTGGACGCCTCCGATCCTTTCCGTTTCCTGAGCGGAGGCGGAGACATCGAGCATTCCTACTTCTTTTCCGCCAACGGCGGCCCGGGCTCCTTGGTCGGGCACGATCCCTATTATGGGCTGATCGTCGAGCTGATGAAAGACGAGATCTTCGACATGGCGGAGCAGGCCAAGTCGCGCTTCAACGCCCGTTCGGGGCTGAGGCCCCCCGTCGTGCTGCGGGCCATGGGAGAGGGCGCTGTGGGCTGCTCGAGCGACGCCTTGGATTGGCTGGGCGAGGGCGGCAAGCCGGAGGTCGTGCGGCTGACGCATTCCAACTGCGTGCTCTCCTTCGACGTCGAAAGGCCCTACCGCGTCGTCCGGCAATTCTACGCGGGCGCCGCGCTCAAGCCCAAGGAGGATCTCTGCTGTCCGGTGAAATACGCCGAGGACGAGGTCGGGCATATCCCCAAGGACGTGCTCGAGCGCTTCTACGGCTGCGGCTCGCCGGTCTCTCAAGCGGGGCTACGCTACGGTGAGACCGCCTTGGACCTGGGGTCGGGCGCCGGCATTGACTGCTTCATCGCGGCAAAGAAGGTCGGCCCGAAGGGCAAGGTGATCGGCATCGACATGACAGGCGAGATGCTGGAGGTGGCCAGGCGCTGCCAGAGGCAGGTGGCGGAGTCCCTCGGCTACGACGCCGTCGAGTTCCGCGAGGGGCTCTTGGAGAAGGTGCCCGCGGCGGACCGGAGCGTCGATCTGGTCACCTCCAACTGCGTGATCAACCTCTCCCCCGACAAGCGGAAGGTATTCGCCGAGATATGGCGCGTGCTCAAGGACCACGGGCGCATGCTCGTAGCCGACATCGTTTCCGATCGGCCCGTGCCGCTCAACCTACAGGCCCACAAGGATCTCTGGGGCGAGTGCATCTCCGGCTCGCTTTCCGAACAGGAGTTCCTCTACGGCTTGGAGCGCGCCGGATTCTACGGCGTCTCGGTGCTCAAGCGCGACTTTTGGAAGGAAGTCGAGGGTTATCGATTCTATTCCCTGACGGTGCGGGGATACAAATTCGAGAAGAAGGCGGGCTGCCGCTTCCTCGGGCAGGCGGCCGTCTACCTCGGGCCCCACAAGGCGATCATCGACGAGGAGGGGCATCTCTTCCCCCGCTACGAGCCCGTCGAGGTCTGCACCGACACGGCGGCCAAACTCTCGCGCCCTCCCTACGCGGGCCAATTCCTGATCTCCGGGACTTCCTCACCCCAAGCCCCGGAGCCAGAGCAGGCCTGCTGCGCGCCGGGAGGGGCCTGCTGCTAAAAAGCGAAAGAAGGGCCCTGCTCTTCGCCAAGGCTCCGGCGCCCGGCCTCGTCAAAACGAGGCTTTGCCCCCCCTTGTCGAAGGAAGAGGCCGCCGAGCTTTACCGGGCCTTCGCGCGCGACAGCCTATCGCTGCTGCTGCGGGCCCTGGATCCCGAGGAAATCCAAATCGCCTACGCCGGCGCGGACGGGGATTCGGAGCCCGGCTGGCTCCGCGGCGGGATCGCCGTGGAGCATTTCGCGCAGGAAGGGGCGGATCTCGGGGAACGGCTTCGCCGCGCCTTCGAGCGATCCCTCCGGCAGGCCAGCCTTGTTGTGATCATCGGTTCCGACACGCCTCACCTGGATCCAAGGGAAATCACCCGGGCCTTCGACGCGCTGGAGAGAAAGGATATGGTCCTGGGCCCCGCCGAGGATGGCGGGTACTATTTGATCGGACTTAAATCCCCGCAGCCGCGGCTTTTCGCCGATATTCCATGGTCGACCGCTCGGGTTCTTGGCCTCACGCTTGAACGGGCCGAAGAGCTTCGCCTCTCCACCGAGCTTTTGCCGGCATACCGCGATATAGACACCGCCGATGATTTGAGCCAGTTAGCGGGGCTGGAAGAGACGACCCCCCTGGCATTTACCAGAAAGGTCCTGAGCGCCTTGCCGGATTTTAATTTTTCGGCCGCGGGGTCGACGCCAGGGCGTCGAAGGCGGCCTTAAGGCCCTGGTGGACGGCGGCGATGTCGGCGGGCTTCCAGGAGCGGGGTTCCGCGCGCAGGAAGCTGGTCTTATCGATGCGGTTGTCGAAGCGCGCCGCCGGCAGGTAGAACACGCGGCCGTTGGAGCGCACGCTCACCGTGCCGGGCCGGGCCGCGTTCTTCTCGAGCCAGTCCATGTCGTCGCAGCCGTAATCGCGGCGCATGACCTCAGGCGGCACTCCGTGGTGCAGGATGGAGCCGGGATCGTCGGGGTCGGCCCGGGCCTCGTTCTTGCGCCGGGACTCCTCGGGGGTCACCCACACGTACAAGATCGCCGCCTTGCGCAATATCGCGGGGTCTAGCTGCGACAGGGAATAGCGGTAGCCGAGCGGGGCCGGCAGGGGCATGGAGGAGCCTTCCGGGCCTCCTCGGGCGAACTCGATGACCAAGGTGCGGCCCTCCAGGCTTTTCGGGATGTTGCGCCGCTTATCGGCCTGCATCTGCCGCGCTTCCTTTTCGAGAGCCCGGATCAAGGCGCGCCGCGACTTGGCCGGTATCCGGGCGAGCCGGGCGGCCAGGCCCGCCTTGCGCGCCGCGGCCTCGATGCGCGAGAGCAGGCGCGCGGCCGCCGAAGCCGGCGCGCGCGCGCGCCGGGCTTTGAGATCGCGGTAATCCTCGTTGACGAGATGCACCAGAGTGCCCCAATCCCGGGGGTCCCGGAACGGGCGCTCCGGGGACTCGAAGAAGATCCCCGCATGTCCCAGGCGGGCCAATTCCTGGTCGATGCGTCGCATCGCGTGCACGTACGGGTAGTCGTCGAGCTGGGTCGTGGGGCCCAGATGGAACTGCTCCTGGCATTGTTTGGGGGAAAGATGGGCCAGGTAGCGCCTCACCTCGGATTTTCCGGAGGCCGGAAGCGCCAGCAGCAGGACGGTGTCTAAAATCTCCTTCACGCCGCCTATATTACTGAAAAACGACGGCGGGCGCCATGCGCCGATTCTTGAGGCATCGGCTGCCGCGCCGGTCCTCTCGGGCCTTGAGCCGGCCGGCGAGCTCCGCCGCGATCTGGGCGATCTGTCCGAAATGCGTCAGCGGCGCTTCCTCGTTGGTCACCAGCGCGATCGAGAGGCTCAGCATGGGGAAGGCGGCGTCGAAGCGGCGGGCGGCCCGTTTCGCTATCGCTTCCGCCCGCTCGGGTTCGCTGACGATCACGAAACCGTCTCCGCCCAGATGTCCCACCAGATCGCCACGGCAGCCCGGCCGCTGGGAGGCCTCGAGAAGGATGTCCGCCGTTTCCTTCAATAGGGCGTCCCCCCGGCCGAAGCCGTGGAGGCCGTTATAGCCCTTGAAATCGTCGATGTCGACGTAGAGCAGAGCCAGGCCTCCGCCCTCGCGCAGGCGGCGTTGGATATGCGCTGCGATCGTCGGCTCCCCGGGAAGCAGCGTCACCGGATTGGCCGAGAGCGAGCGGCGCTCGTTGCGCAGCAGCCATTCCACCCGGGCCGTCAATTCGAAGAGATCGAAGGGCTTGGCGACGTAGTCGTCGGCGCCGAGCTCAAAACCCCTGAGCCGGTCCGCGGGCGCGCCATGGGCCGTCATGAGCACGATCGGGATCGTCGCCGTGGAGGGACACTCGCGCAGCTCCAAGATGAGCTGCTCGCCGCTTTCGTGCGGCAGACCCAGGTCCATGAGTATCAGGTCGGGATGCTGTGTCTTGGCGATCTCCAGGGCTTGGGCGGCGTCGGCGGCGGTCAGGACCTGGTAAGGGGATCGCTCGAAGGCGCGGCGCAGCAGCTGGCGGATCCCGGGTTCGTCTTCGGCCAACAGTATTTTGAGCATGCGTTCTCTCCTATACCCCGCAGCGGCGGTAGAGCGAATAGGCTTGCTCGTCGAGCGAGATGAAGCGCTTGACCTCGTCCGGCGTCATCTCCGGCACCTCCTGGAGCCCGTACCAATAATGCATGCGCTCGTAGAAGGTCTTCTTGAGGAAGGGATCGGTGATGGTGGAACCGGGGTTGACCTTGATATGGGCCAGGGAGGCCTTGTTGCGCAGCTGGATGGCCCAGTAGCGGGCCTTGAGGTCGAGCATGCTTTCCTCGAGCCGGTCCACGCGCTCGGGGGCGTTCTCGCAGGAGTCCTGGGCCGGGGCGTCGCGCATGTCCACGGCCTCCTCGGGGAAATCGGGCGCTTCGACGCTGAGCTCCGGCGGCTGCACCCAGAGGGAGGAGACGACCCAGTCTTTTTCGGCCTTGTGCTCGACGGCCGCGTATACCACGCCGGTCTCGGCGTGGATAAGCCGGGCGTTGACGAGCAGCTCCTCTCCCCGGCTGACGAAGCTGCCCACGACCAGTCCCTCCACGGCGAGGATCCGGCCTAAGGCCCGCAGCGTCTTCGGGTCGACGGCCCCGGTCTGCCCTAAACGGTGCTCCGACATCAAGCCGCGCAATTGGGAACGCTCGACCACCTGCACCTTGCCCAGCCGCACGATCTGCGTGAGCAGCTTTTCCGATATGTTCCGGCCGTCGCCGGGACGCCCCCCGTCGGCCGGCACGAAGGGAAGCACGGCCACGCGCCCCACGGAATATTGCCTAGCGGCCTGGGAGAGCTCCTTGGCCATGGATCTAAAGCCGCTGGGAAACGCGAGTTGGGGAAGGGCGAGCAAAAGGGGGAGCAAGACCGCCCGTTTCGTCATGACCGCCTCCGTCCTAATCATGCTTTTAGGATAGCGGGGCGGACTGTAAGCGCCTTTAAGCAGCGCTTAAATCCGGATTAACGCGGGTAAGGGTCAAGCCTCGAACTTGTACCCGTGCCCGATGACGCTCACCAATTGCTTGGCTAGCTTGGGGCCGAGCTTCTTGCGCAGGTGGGACATGTGCACTTCGACGGTGCCGGGATCGTTGTAATCGGCCGGGTCGTATCCCCAGACCGTCTCGAGGAGATAGGGGATGCTCAGGACCCTGCCGCTCTTCTCCATCAGGGCGGCGAGTAGGTCGAATTCCTTGCGGGTGAGGCTCACGCCCCTGCCCCCCACCTTCACTACCCTCCCGGCGGGGTCGAGCTCGATGCCGCTTTTCTTGAGCTTTTTCTCCATCTGGGAGGAGGCGGAGAAGCGCCGCAGCACGGCCTGCACCCGGGCCAGCAGGATCGGCAGGGAAAAGGGCTTGAGGATGTAATCGTCGGCTCCGCCCTCGAAGCCCGAGAGTATGTCCTTTTCGGCGATCTTGCTCCCGGACATGATGATGACGGGCAGATTCGGCGCGGAGCGCTTGAGCGTGCGGCAGGTCTCGTAGCCGTTTAAGCCCGGCATCTCGGCGTCGAGGAGCACGAGGTCGGGCCTCGATTCCCGCGCCAGGATCAGGCTCTCGGAGCCGTTGTCTGTGAGCACCACCGAGAAGCCCTGGGCGCTTAAGTACTTGTTGACGACCTTGCGTACGGAGGCCTCGTCGTCGACGACCAGTATCTTATTAGGCATGGGCGGCGTCCAAAACCTCGCGTAGTTTGCGGGTCAAAGCCTCCAATGTCAAGGGCTTCTGCAGGAAGGCGGTCCCCTTGGCCAACAGGTCTTGCTCGACGACGGCCCGGTCGGTGTAGCCCGACATGTAGACGACCCTCGAGCGCGGCCGGGCCGCCGTGACTCGCCGCGCCAGCTCGGCCCCATGCATATGCGGCATGACGACGTCGGTCAACAGCAGGTCGATCTCGCCCTTGTGCTTGCGGCTGATCTCGAGGGCCGCCTCGGGCGTCTCGGCCTTGAGCACCGTGTAGCCGTGCTCGACGAGCGCCCGGTACACGAACTTGCGCACCATCTCGTCGTCTTCGACGAGCAGCACGGTCTCCGTGCCCGACAGCGATCTCACCGCGGGGCCGGCGTGCGCCGGCTCGGGGCTCCCGCTCACGGCGGGGAGGTAGACCTTGAAGGTGCTCCCCTTGCCCGGCTCGCTGTAGACGAAGATGCTTCCCCCGCTCTGCTTGACGATGCCGTAGACCGTCGAAAGGCCCAGCCCGGTGCCCTTGCCCTGCTCCTTGGTGGTGAAGAAGGGCTCGAAAATCCTGGACAGCACCTTGGGCTCCATGCCGCTGCCGTTGTCGCTGACGGCGATCATCACGTAGGGCCCCGGCCGTACCTCCACATGCTCGCGGCAATAATCCTCGCCCAGCTCCACGTCGGCGGTCTCGATGGTGATCTTGCCGCCTTGCGGCATCGCGTCGCGGGAGTTGACGACCAGGTTCATGAGTACCTGGGTGATCTGCCCGGCGTCGGCCTTGATGCGGGAGACGTCCTCGGCCAGGGAGGTGCTCAGGGTGATGTCCTCGCCGATGAGCCGGCGCAGCATCTTCTCGGTGTCGGAGACGACGACGTTTACGTCGAGCACGCGGGGCTCGAGTATCTGCTGCCGGCTGAAGGCGAGCAGCTGGCGGGTGAGCGAGGCGGCGCGCTGTCCGGCTTTTTTAATATCCTCGACGTCGGCGCGCTTGGGGTCGTCCGGGCCCAAGGCCCCCAGAAGGAAGTCGCTGTAGCCCGAGATGGCCGTCAGGAGATTGTTGAAGTCGTGGGCGATGCCCCCGGCCAGGCGGCCGACGGCCTCCATCTTCTGCGCCTGCACGAGCTGGGCCTGAGTCTTCATGAGCTCCGAGGTCCGCTCGGCCACCCGAAGCTCCAGCTCGTCATGCGCCTGCTGCAGCCGGCGGTTGGCCTCCTGAACCTCTTGGGCGCGCAGGAACACCTCGGCCTCCATCTGCTCCGCCCGGGCCTTGAGCTCCTCGGTCAGCTTGGTCTGCTCGCTCCCCTGGCGCTTGAGGAAGACGAACTCGGTGACGTCCTCGACCCTGTGGATGATGTAGCGTATCTCCCCGCCGGGACCGAACACAGGCGTGTTGACGGGGCTCCAATGCCTTTCCTCGAAGCCGCCGCCTTCCGCCTCCGGGCGGCGGATATCGTATTTCTGCACCGCCATGGTGTCGGGGACGCCCTTCTGCAGCACGCGCCCCAGCGAGGCGCGCAGGTTGCGCGTGCCGGTGGCCTTGGGATCGTCCGGATTGTCCGGGAACACCTCGAAGAGCCCGCGGCCCAGTATCTCGGGCCGGCGGGTCATCGTGGCGCGCAAATAGGCGTCGCTGACGGCGACGATGGTGAAGCGTTCGTCCGGTGTCAGCACCAGGTAGGAGCCGGGCGCGGACTCGAACAGGGCTTGGAAATCAGGCGTTGGAGGCTTTGTAGGCAATGCCGGCCGAAGCTGCGATTAATAATATAATAACTATATGTAAGTTTAATATTTTAAGTATGACTATGTCAATTCAATAGAATGGCAGGGCCGGGGCCTGAGTGACGGCATGGCTCTGGGACGCCGTATCCTGAATGTTTCTAATTTCATGTCCTTTTAGTCAGGGGCTCAAGAAGCCGGCTATGGTCAGGGTCGGCAAGGCGAGCACGAATCGCGCCCAGGCCTTGGGTTCCGGGCTCTTTTGGAGGCTGAGCGAGCAAACGAGCCCCTTTCCCACGAGGCGCCCGCCGGCCAACGTTTGGACTCTGAGCTGCGCATGATCGGGTCCGTTTTGAACGGTGCTCACGCGCAGCGCGCCGCCCCGCGGCGTTTTTTCAATCCCGCTGGACAGGGCCCGCAGCAACAGGCGTTCGAGCTCCAGGCTGGGAGCCGGCACCGGCAGCGGCGGCACTTGGCCCAGATCCAAATGGAGGGTGATTTGGCGCAGCCGCAGCGTGCTGCCGAACATCTCGAGCATGGCCCGCAATGTCTCGTTAAGGTCGCAGGGCTCGCCCTCGTCTAAATTCTCATAACGCCGAGCTTCTTCCATGCCGGTAGTATGGATCCCGCTCCTGTGGTCCGGCCTAAACGCCGCTTAATTTTTGCTTAAAAAGCGCCCTTGGTGTTCAGCTGCTGGCTAGTCCTATAATTTAAAGCGTTCATCTGCCGTGATATCTTCCAAGGGTTCTTCCACGGGCTTGGCTGGCTTTTTGAGCCCCTCCTTGAGCGTTCCTAAGACAGCCTGATCCGAGCCCCGCTCCACGGCGGCCGTCTGACCCGGCGCGGTCAATTCGTATTCGAGGGCACCGCGAGCGTCGTTTGGAAAAATGGCAAGGCACACGAGGTTCTTTTTCTCCGGAGATTTGAACCGGCATCCGATCCAAAGATTGGAGTAGGGCCTAAAGGAAAGGATCCGTACATCGATGTTCCGATAAAACGTTAATGGCGTGGGGAAGCCGCAGCGGGCCTTCCAGGTTTTTAAAGGGTCCTCAGGCGTATTGGCGACTTCTTTTAGGTCGAGCGGCCTGTTGGTGCCAATCCCCGCCACATAACCCTCCCAGCCTGAAGGGCGATGGATCCCCTTGGCAAATCGAAGGCAGCCCCACAGGTTGCGCCTGCGTTCCCGATCCTCCTCCGTTCCGGAGCGGCCCCAATCTTCATCGATGAGATTCCAAACGCCCAAGAGCTCATTCGGATCGGTAACATCGAGGCCGTTCTCAAAGGCAGCCGGTTGCTCGGTAACAGCGGTGCCAATGAGCTCTTTCTGCAATGCATGGTAATGGTCTACAAAAGGTTCGATCATAATCGCGGAGGCGGATGACGCCCCCAGGATAAGCGAGATTAAAAGTTTCATTCTACGGAAATATACCCGGACTTCGGCCGCCGCGGAAGGGGCTAAAGTCCCGCGATCATAGGCCTAAAGACCTAGAGGTTATTTTTAAAACCGATGCGCTACCTCATCGAGTAGCGTAATACCTCCTGGGGCGAAACCGCTACCTTCTCGGATAGCGACGGCGGCGTGGAATATGCCCTTCACAATAGAGAATATCGGTGCGCCGTTCGAGTTTGTCCGCATCGAGGGGACTTGAAGGTATTACAATGAGCTCGCAGCCAAAACCGGCGAAGACCCGGCGCAGAGTGCTGATACGCACATCCTGACCGCATTCGATCTTGGCAATTTTTGACGCCGGCAGACCAGAAAGCAATGCTAATTGACGTTGCGTCATGTCGAAGCGCCGGCGCATCCATCGCAGCACCTCAGCCAAGGTTTGCCGATGCCAATCCTCTGGCAGCTTGCGCGCTGCAAGAAGCACCTCGTTGATCGGGTCATATCGCGGATCCCTTAATAAGCCAGCGAGTTGTCGTAGCGCCTGAGCATCCGAAATCGGGGCCATACTAAATATACGATTGACGCGTGTAAAAGTTCCCTATCCACCGTGATCCACAGAATAGAAAAAGAAGTAAAAAAGAAAAGAGACAACGGCCGACGATGACTCTATTCCTTCGGTATCCTTTTACGTGAGTTTACCGGATCCCCTTTCTCGCCTCACGCTTGCCAAGAGCGCGGCCGACTTCTTCTTAAGCCACTCGCGATGCTCTTCCTGAGGCCGGCTCGCGGACCCGTCCTCCCAGGCGATCTCCTCGATGGTGACCCACGAGTTTCCCGCCCCGAAAGCCCAGCAGCCGAGCGTCCGGAGCGGGTCGCCCGCGGGCAGTCGTTCCGCGTAACGCCGGTACGGATGGCCCAACGGGACCGGGCAGCGGCGTTCGACGGTCTCGGCCCAAGCGGCAAGATTATGATCCTTCTGCACGCAGCTTTCGCGAACGGCTTCTAGGACCTTCCTCGGCTTGCCCTCGACCAGTTTGAGGCCGTCGGCCCTGCCCGATAGGAATGGAATCAAGTTGTAGATTCGCACGCTCCTGGCGTTCATCGGTCCCTAACCGTCCCCATCGCCAAGCCCGATGCGTATACCGACCCCGGGTCGATGCTGGGGGCCTCCTGCTCGGCCCTCTCTTGGAGCCACTGCTGCATCAGCGTCTGGTAGGGGACGCCGCGGTGCTCGGCGATCCGCCGGATCTTGCGCACCAAGTCCAGGTCGATTCGGATCGAAAGCAAGTGCTTGGCGGGTCCCTTGAGCCTCATCCTGACCGGCCTAAATTCGTCCAAATGCTCGGTCAAGGAGTGCTTGTCCCAGTAGGCCGATTCCGCCTTCAAGGACTTAAAGACAGGCAGCTTCTTGGTCTTCTTTTTCATGGTCATCCGGCGTGCCTCTCGTAGAGGTCGCGTTCGCTTTCCGTCATGTCCCGGGCCGTGATGATCAACGCTCTTCCACGCCCGATTTTCTCGAAGAAGACGATCACGCGCCGTCCCGCGTCCGTGCGTCCGAGCAGGGCGTAACGCCCGCCCTGGGCCTTGTGGATATGGGTGAGCGGCCCGAAGCAGGCCTCCTCGACTTTCTCGGGCTGGAGCCCATGCTTCCGTTGGACCTTCTCCGCGATCTCGCGGATCCAGACGATCTCGACGAGCCTCACGGCCGGCCTCCTGAAGTATATACGACGTAGCTACTAAGGTCAAGGCCAATCCCCATGCCTACAGGTACGAATAACATCCCAGTTTAGTTCCAATTGCTCGTTTTGGTTCCGGGGTTTCCGGGCTATAAGGTCGGCGCTTCGGCTCGGCGTTAGTGGTGCGTAATGGGAAAAAAGCCGATTCTTATCCCGTAAACCGAAAGGATAGTATCAAGGGTATTGATCTCCGGGTTCCCCGTGGACGAGAGGGTTTTATAGAGCGTTGTCCGGCTTAGATTCGTCCTTTTGGCAAGCTTCCCGATGCCGCCTTGAGCCCCCACCACGTTGCGTAGCGCCTTTAGAAGCCCGCGGATATCTCCATCCTCCGCGACGGAATTGAGATACGCCGCGGCCTCCGCCGGGTTCGCCAAATGGCGCATTAAATAATCTCGATGGGGAATTATTCGAATCATTTTAGAGCTAGATACTCGGCCCATAAGCGTTTTGCGAGTTCTAAATCCGTTCTTTGGTCCTGCTTTCGGCCGCCGCATAGGAGTAAAATTATTCTAGCCGCATCAGGTCTCCGAACAGATTCTTGCCTTGGCTGACGTAGTGGAGAACCAGCCACGTCTGTTCCTTATTGTAGTCTATAAAAGACATGGTCAATGCTTTCTTTCCACATGTACGAATGAGATGGCGAATAGTTCCCTATGACAGATGCCTTAACAGGATTCGTGGACTAAAACACCCGCTTAAACCGCCGGAACGTCGGCGGGCGAGGCCAGGGGAAGGGTCAGGATGAACCGCGCCCCGCCCTCGGGTTTGTTCTCGGCTCGGAGGCTGCCGTGATGCTGCCGGGCGATCTCGGAGCAGATGTAGAGGCCGAGCCCCGTTCCCCCCCTGCTGGCGGTGGAGAAAGCGGCGAAATGGGAGTCGAGTATTTCTTGCGGGATCCCGGCGCCGGTGTCCTCTACGGTCACGTGCATTTCCGCCTGCCGGGTGGCCGGATGCATGATAGAGAAAGTCTGCACCGTCAGGATTCCCCCCTCGGGCATCGCCCGAATGGAATTGGAGAAGAGGTTCAGGAATAGGCGTTCTAGATGCGAGGAGCTCGCCAGCACCAGCGCGTCCTCGTCGTCATAGGCGAGCTTGGTCTCGATCCCGAATTTCTTGAGCGATACCTGGAACATGTCCAGCACCGATTCCACGATCTCGGAGACGCGGCGAGGGACGGTCTCCAGGGTCTTGTCCTTGGCCATGCTGATCAGATGGGCGCTGACCCCCTGGGTGAGCAGTATCGATCTTTTGATATGCACGAGCAATTCCCGCTGCTCGGCCGTGACATCCTCGTTGTCTAGAAGCAGATCCGCGTAGCCCAGCACGGCCATGAAGGCGTTGTTGAGATCGTGCGCGACCCCCGAGGTGAGCATGCCGACCTGGGCCAACCGGCCGCTTTGCTCCAGGCGGGTCTGTTGGCTGCGGGTTAAGCCCTCTAAGCGCTCGAGCTCGGCCTTGCGCTCCTGCAGCTGCCGCCGATTGCGCCGGTCCTTCTCGGCGAGCCGCCAGGTGACCGCCGCGGTGAAGAGGAAAATGCCGCTTTTGAGCAGCAATTCGAAGCCCGCGTCGGCGCCCCTGTCCCCCTCCAACAGAATAAACCCGGCGTTGAAGCCGATGGCCCCCAAGGTGATCCAGAGGGTCTCGCGGAAATCGAGCAGCAGGCAGGCCGTCGAGATGGGAAGCAGGTAGAGCACCCAGAGGTTGGACTGGGCCCCTCCCGAATAGGGCAGTATGGCGGTGATGACCGCGCAGTTGGCCATGATGAACAGCGCGGGGATCCAATGCCGCTGCGGCCAGCGGCGCAGCGAGAGTCCCGCGCCCAGGTTGAGCGCGAAAAGCATGAGAAAGAACGTGAGAATCTGCGGGAACACGATGGCCGGGTTGTCGCGCCATAAAAAGGCCAGGGCCGCCATGAAAATGCAGAATACGGTCTCGTATTGCGTGGCGATCTTCTCTTCGCGATGGGTTTTCACACCCAAAGCATAACCCGGTCGGCCGGCCGAACCCTTAAACGGGGATTAATTCTTTCTTAATTGGTGTCCACAACGATTCTCGCGGGGCCGGAGCTCATCTCTTGGCGGAACGCACCGAGGCGATGAGCCGCGGCACATCCTTGGCCCTGTAGCCGGCGGCCTCCGCCGCCAGGCGGAGGCGGTCCCATAGCGAATCGAAGCGTATGTCGAGCTCCTTGGCACTTTTGGCGCGGGTCCTGTCATCGATGGGGCCCATGCCGTGGCAGTCGACGGTCCGGATCCCTGGCGCGTAAACGACCGCCAGGACCCACCCCTCCAGGAAATAGTAATATGGGCGCCGGTGCTTTTAAAAAGGATCGGTTCGGCCGGATTGTTCCTGTTCGCGGCATCGCTGCCGCTTTCCATCGCCGGCGCCAATATCGGCTGGACGATCTGCCTCGCCGCGCTGCTGGCCGACGCCCAGACCCGCAAAACCTTCTGGAACGACTGGATGGCCGATCCCCTATTTAGGCCTTGGGTGGTTTTCCTGGCCGCGGCGATGCTGGCCTCCTTGTTCGGGATCGACCCCAAAAATAGCCTGCCCATGCTGCGCACCGACATGGGGAAGGCCCTGGTCTATTTCGTGATCGTCTCCTCAGTCCTCGCCTTCAACGCGAAGGCGGCGCTCTGGGGCTATCTGCTCGCCGCGCTCGTCGCCGCCGGGTGGGGCATCTACCAGCCCATTTGGACCCGGTTTCCCTTCGCGCACGGCTCCGTCCACCACGTCACCTACGGGGAGCTCATCGCGCTGGCGCTGACCTTCTGCCTGGCCCGCCTGGCTTTTGTCCAAACCAAGCTGGAAAAAACAGGAATGTCGGCGTGCTTGGCGATACTGAGCGCCGCCCTGGCCTTAAGCCATGCCCGCGCGGCTTGGCTGGCGGCCGTGGCGGCCCTGATCCTCTGCGTCGTCCTTTACGCCCCGGGCCGCAAGAGGCTGCTGATCGTGGCCGCGGCTTATCTGGCGCTAGCAATAGCCGTGTTGGCGGCTGGGCGGAGAGCCCCGCTCATGGCCTCCCTAGCCGAGCGAGCCTCCACGATTTTCTCGACGAGCTTTCGCTCCAACGAGATCCGTCTCATTTCCTGGAAAGTGGGCTTCGAGATTTTTAAGGATCACCCGCTCTTCGGCGTGGGCCCTCGGAATGTCCGCCAGGTCTTCAATCAATACTACGGCGAGCTTATCGAGGGCGAGCGGGACTGGTCCAACCTGCACAATCTATTCATCCACCAATTGGCCGAGCGCGGGCTTATCGGCCTCTCGGCGCTGCTCTACCTGTTCGCTTCTTTTTGGGGGCTCGCCTGGCGCTGGTTCAAGGAAAACCCAAGCGCCCTCTCGCTGTGGGCCTTGGCCGGGCTCTCCGCGTTTTTCTTGATGAATCTCACCGAGACGTCCTTCCAGCATGAGATCGACGCGTATATGGCGGTCTTCATGCTGGCTGTCGCGCGCTTAAGAATCTGACGGCGGCCTGGCCACTAGCCAGCGGAGCCGCCGAAAAGGCGGTCTCTATCCGTCGTCAATAGAAAGCGGAGATTACGTCCAATTTCCTAAACATTTTTAGTATAATGCGGCGCTATGGCCGCTACCGTACCGGAAGCTTGCGCTAATCCAGCCGAGAACCACCAAAAGAAAAGGTCCAAAATCGTCGTGGTCATGCCCGCATACAACGCGGCCAAGACGCTGGAGAGAACGGTCGTCGATATCCCTCGAGACACGGTCGACGAAATCATTGTCGTCGATGACGCCTCTAAGGACAACACCGTCGGCGTGGCCCGCAGGCTGGGGCTTACGACGATCATTCATGAAAAGAATCTTGGATACGGTGGAAACCAGAAGACCTGTTACCGCGAGGCTCTTCGCAAGGGAGCCGACGTGGTCGTGATGATCCACCCCGACTATCAATACGACGCCCGCTTGACCCCTTATATGACGGGCCTCATCGAGCTTGGCG
>JBGFSC010000028.1:0-63678 GCA_041694815.1 Elusimicrobiota bacterium
GCCGCTCCGAGGAGCGCCGGCCCGCCCCGAGGCATGACTCGCGCCGCCGGCCGGCTCCCGCTCGCCCGCCCGCGGCCAAGCCCGTGCAGACCCAGCCGCCGCCGGACACGGCGAAGGCCTGCGCCGAGACCAAGGCGTGGCTCGAGGAGCTCTTTAAGGCAATGGGCTTCTCGGGCACGATCACGCCTTCCTGGGACGCCGCGCAGATGCGCGTGCGCGCCGACGTGCAGAGCCCCGAGCAGGAGCTGCTCATCGGCAAGGAGGGCAAGACCCTGCAGTCCCTGCAATTCTTGACTACCCTGGTCGTCAGCCGGCGCCTGCAGACGCCCGTCGCGGTGCAGGTGGAGACGGCGGACTTCTGGAAACAGAAGGAGGAGGACACGCTGGTCCAGGTGCATCAGGCGATCGAAGAGGTCAAGAGGACCGGCCGCCTGGTCCGTCTCCAGCCAATGGACGCGGCCCTCAGGAGGATGGTGCACCGCAGCCTGGCGTCGAGCCCCGACGTCGAAACCGTCTCCGAGGGAGAGGGCGCCTGGCGGAAAATCGTATTGCGTCCCAAGAAGCGCTGAACGGCCCGCCCGTGGGCGCCGAGCTGATCGCCGCCTTGGCCACTCCCCCGGAGGGAGGGGCGCTGGGAATTCTTCGCTTGAGCGGAGCCGGCTGCCGCGAGGCCTGCCGGCTCTTCTTGAGCGCCTTCCCGGGACAGCCGCGGCGGGTGACGCGGGCGACAGCCCACGAGCGGGGCCGCCCCTTGGACGAAGTCCTGGTCACCTACTTCGCCGCCCCAGAAAGCTACACCGGAGAGGACTGCGTCGAGATCACCGCCCACGGCTCGCCGTTCATCCTCTCCTCGCTGCTGCGGCTGGCCTTGGCCTCGGGGGCTCGGCCCGCCTCCCCGGGGGAATTCACCTTGCGGGCTTTCTTAAACGGCCGCATGGACCTGGCCCAGGCGGAAGCCGTGGGAGCGTTGATCGCCGCGCGCACGGAGTCGGCCCACCGTGCGGCCCTCGATCATCTCCAAGGAGGCCTCTCGCGCCGGATCCAGGAGCTTCGCGGCTGCCTGCTGCGGCTCTTGGCTCACGTGGAGGCTTCCATCGACCACCCGGAGGAGGAAATCCCAGAGCTCTCCGAATCGCGTCTCTCCGAACAGATCGCCGAGCTGCGCCGTGGGCTCGGCCGCCTCCTCGAAAGCCATCGTTTTGGCCGGCTCGCCGTCGAGGGAGCCCGCGTGGCGATCGTCGGGCGCCCCAACGTCGGCAAGTCCAGCCTACTCAACGCCCTGTTGGGCCGCGAGCGGGCCATCGTCGCCGAAGAGCCGGGCACGACCCGGGATACATTGGAAGAGCCCGCCGATCTCCTCGGCCTCAGGACGCTGCTCATCGATACCGCGGGCATCCGCGAAAAGCCACCCGACCCGGTGGAAGCGGAAGGCATGCGCCGCGCGCGCCTGGCGCTGGAGCGCTCCGACATGGCCCTCATCGTGCTCGACCGCTCTCGCCCCGTCACGGCGGAGGACTGGGATCTAGTCGGCTCCGCTCTCGGGGAGGGGGGAAAGCGCCCGGCGATCGTGGCCCTCAACAAATCCGATCTCCCCGCGCGGGTATCCCCCGCGCAGCTCTTGGGGGATTGGGCATGCCGCAGGAGCGGAGAAAGGCCGCCGAGCCTCGTCGAGGTCTCGGCCCTTTCGGGAGCCGGGATTCGTTCCCTAGCCGAACGGCTCTCCGCGGTGCTCTCCGGCGGCGGCTCGGAGCCGGAATCAAGCGTGGTAACCTCGCTGCGCCACTACAACTCCTTGAAGGAGGCCGACGAGGCCCTCTTTCGAGCCGCAGAATCCCTCCGGAACCCGGAGCTTGCGGCGGTCCCATTGAGGGAGGCCCTCGGCCTCCTGGGTTCCATCCTCGGCGAAAACGTCGACGCCGACGTGCTCGCGGAAATATTCTCCAGGTTTTGCGTCGGCAAATGAGCGACCCAGCCCGCTCCGCCTTCGGCGTCCTGCTGGTGATCAACCTGCTCAATTACCTCGACCGGCAGATCCTCTACGCCCTGCTGCCCTTGATCAAGGCCGAGTTCTCGCTTTCCGACGCCCGGCTGGGGGCGCTCGGTTCCGCCTTCATGCTGGTCTACATGTGCGCGGCCCCTCCGATCGGCTATTGGGCCGACCGCAGCTCCCGGACGCGCTGGATCGCCTCGGGCGTGGCCCTCTGGAGCCTGGCGACCTTGCTCTCGGGACGCGCGGCCAATTACGCGCAATTGTTTTTGGCCAGGGCCGCGGTGGGCATCGGCGAGTCCTGCTACGGGAGCGTCTCCCCCTCCTTCATCGCGGAATACTGCCCGCCGGAGCGTCGCGCGCGGGTCCTGGCTATGTTCTCGATGGCTATCCCCGTCGGCTCGGCCTTGGGTTATATCCTAGGCGGACTCGTCGGGCGCCAGCTCGGCTGGCGCAACGCCTTTTTCATCGCGGGTCTGCCGGGCCTGCTCCTGGCGGCTCTGGCGCTACGCCTGCGCGATCCCCGCACCGGATCCTCCTTGCCGAACGATCCGCCGCCTTCCTTAGGGGAATATCTTTCCCTCAAGGACAATCCCCGTTACGTCTCCTGCACCCTCGCCATGGCCGCGATGACCTTCGGCATGGGCGCCTTGGCGGTTTGGATGCCGACCTTCTACAACCGGGTGTGGGGGATGGACGTAGGCCAATCCGGGACCCTTTTCGGCGCGGTAACGGTGTTGGCGGGGCTGCTCGGAAGCCTAGCCGGTGGCTGGCTCGCCGACAGGGCCCTCAAGTTCACCCCCAACGCCTACTTTCTCGTCTCCGGCATCGGGCTGCTCGCCGCCGTCCCGCTCGGTTTCGCCGCCGTGCTCTCGAGAAATTTCCCGGCCGCGGTCGCCGCCCTGTTCGCGGCCGAGACCTGCGGCTTCCTCAACATGGGGCCGCTCAACGCCGTCATCGTCTCGAGCACCGAGCCGAGGTTCCGCTCCATGGCCTTCGCCGCCAATATTTTCATCATCCATGCCTTGGGCGACGCCGTCAGTCCCGCCGTCATCGGGCGCATCTCGGACGCCGCCGGCCTTTCCAACGCCCTGCTCGTGGCCGTCGGCTTCCTGGGACTCTCCGGAGCCTTGTGCTTCTTGGGGACGAGATTTTCGAGCCATGCCGCTTAAAGAGGCTCTTGACCTAGGCCGCCGCTGGCTGCTGTCGCCCCGATCGGCGATCGACGGCATCCGGGCCGAGCCCAAGCCCTTCGCCCCGGCATTCACCCTCTACACCCTCATCCTGCTCGCCAGCGCGCTGTTTCACTCCTGGAAACCGGCCGGCTTCCCCCCGATCGCGGGGGAGTACGATCTCGGGCTCGGCCCCGAGCGCGGACTCCCGTTTTGGCTGAGCGTGCAGGCCTACAACCCCCTTTTGACCGCCTTGTGGCTGCTGCTGCTGAGCGCGCAGGCCGAGCTGCTGCGAGGCCGAAGGCTCGCCCTGCGCCTGTTCGCCTCCGCGGCCTTCGTCCTCTCGCTACTGCTGCCGATCGCGCTCTACGCTAATCGCCTGCTCCCCAAGCCTCTCTTCGCCGCCCTGGAGGCCGGGCTTTTGGCGGCCCATTGGCCGCTCGTGCGCTCGCGGCCCCGCGGCCAATGGGCGGAGCTGCTGCTCGTCCTCTGCGGACTGGGCGTCGTCAACCTCGCCCTAACGCCGCTCTTGGCGGCGGCGGTGCTCCTGGAGTCGGCGGCTTTCTATCACTCCCTCGAGATCGCGGCGTTGTTCTGGGTGCTCGGCTTAGGCTCCTTCGCGGTGGCCCGAGTCGAGCAGTTGCCGACGCCGCGGGCCTTCGCCGCCCTTTTCCTTTCCCTTCTCGCGCAGATGTTCGCCGTCTTCGCTCTCTACTTCCTCGGGGCGGTGCCCAAGGATATACTCAAGGCCCTCATGACCATATGAGCTTTCTCTATCCCGAGGGCTATGACGTCATCGTGGTCGGCGCGGGGCATGCCGGCTGCGAGGCGGCCTTGGCGGCGGCCCGCATGGGCATGCGGACCCTACTGCTTACCCAGAACCTCGACACGATCGCGATGATGTCCTGCAACCCCTCCATCGGCGGCATCGCCAAGGGCCAGATGGTGCGCGAGATCGACGCCCTCGGCGGCGAGATGGCGCGCAATACCGACCGCAGCGGCCTGCATTTCAAGATGCTCAATACGGGCAAGGGCGCGGCCGTCCATTCCCCGCGCGCCCAATGCGACAAGAAGGCATACCAGTTTTCCATGAAGGAGACAGTCGAGAACCAGGACCTGCTCGACGCCAAGCAGGACGAGGCGGCGGGGCTCTGGATGGACGGCAGCCACGTGCGCGGGATCTGCACCAAGCGCGGCACCCGCTACGAGGGTCGCTGCGTCGTGCTGACAACGGGCACCTTCCTTAAGGGGCTCGCCCATGTCGGCCTCCACGCCTCGCCGGGCGGGCGCGCCGGCGACGCGCCGGCCGATATCCTCTCCGACGATCTGCGCGTCTTGGGCTTCGAGGTCGCGCGGCTTAAGACCGGTACGCCGATGCGGCTTAACGCCCGCTCCGTCGATTTTTCCCTCTGCGAAACACAACCGGGCGATGAGCCGCCGATCCCCTTCTCGTATTCGACGCAGCGTATCGCGCGGCCCCAGCTGCTCTGCCACATCACCCACACTAACGAGCGCACCCATCGCCTCATCCGGGAGAATCTCGACCGCTCTCCTCTATATACCGGCCGCATACAGGCGATCGGGCCCCGCTATTGCCCCTCCATCGAGGACAAGGTCGTCAAGTTCCCCGACAAGGAGCGCCACCAGATATTCCTCGAGCCAGAGGGATTCAACACCAGGGAAATCTACGTCAACGGCCTCTTCACCAGCCTTCCCGAGGACGTGCAGCTGCTCTTGGTCCGCACGATCCGCGGCCTCGAGCGCGCGCAGCTCATGCGTCCCGGCTACGCCGTCGAGTACGATTATTGCCCTCCGACGCAGCTGCACCCCACCCTGGAAACCAAGCGGATCGCCGGGCTGTTCTTCGCCGGCCAGATCAACGGTACCACCGGCTACGAGGAGGCCGCCGCGCAGGGACTCTTGGCGGGGATCAATGCCGCGCTCAAAATCCGCGGCGAGCAGCCCCTCATGCTGGGGCGCGAGGAGGCCTACATCGGCGTGCTCATCGATGATCTCGTGACCAAGGGGGTCGACGAGCCCTACCGGATGTTCACCTCCCGCGCCGAGCACCGGCTCCACCTGCGCTCGGGCAACGCGGACCTACGCCTGATGGAGAAGGGGCGCGCCCTGGGCCTGGTGCCGGAGCCGCTCTTCGAGCGTTTCCGCCGCTATCGGGAGGCGGTCGAGCGGGCCTTGAGCGCGCGCCCGGTCCCGTTTTCCGACGAGGAGCTTTCTCCCTGGACGCTCGAGAAGGCGCGGGAGGAGGCGCGCGTGCAGCGCCACTACGGCGGATACATCGCCCGGCAAAGGCGCATGGCCGAGAAGCTCGGCCGGCTCGATCCGGTCTCGATCCCCCCGGATTTCTCCTTCGAATCGGTGGGGGGGCTTTTGACCGAGTCGCGCCAGAAGCTCTGCCGCATCCGACCGCGCAGCCTGGGGCAGGCCTCGCGCATACCCGGCGTAACCCCCGCCGACGTGCAGATATTGTGGGTGCATCTGGAGCGCGAGCGCAGGCTCCATGAAAAAACCGCGTGAGCGGCCGCGAGGAGCTCTCGGACTGGCTTTCCGGCATCCATCTTTCGTTAAATGAGGCGCAGTGGTCCCAACTCGAGACGTATTTGGCGGGGCTTCGGGAGCATAACGCGCGCGTGAACCTCACCGCCGAAGCGGAGGGCCTTTGGTGGACGCGGCATATCGCCGACGGCCTGGCCGCCCTCGCGGGGCTTAAGCGCTTGCTGCCCCACGCGCCCAGCCTCCTGGACCTCGGCGCGGGGGCCGGCTTCGTCGGGATCTCCTTGAAGATTGCCTGGCCCGAATCCTCGATCACGCTCATGGAGTCCTCCTACCGCAAATTCCAGTTCCTCAATTGGGTCTCGGCCCGGTTGGGGCTCAAGGGGCTCAAGGTGCTCTGGAGGCGCGCCGGGGCCGAAGCCCGAGGGGCGCAGCCCCTCTTCGACTCCGTCATCCTGCGCGCCGTGGCACCCTTGCCCGAAGCCCTCAAGACCGCCGCTCCCTTGGCCCGCCCGGACGGCGGGGTCGTGCTCGCCTATCAAAGCGAGCCTCCCGGCCCGGAGGTTCTCGAGAGGGCCTTGGCCGAATCCGGCTGCTCGCTGCGGGAGTCGAGCGCCTACCGTCTGCCGCGCGAGACGAGGACGCGGAGGCTTCTGTTCTTTAGGAGAAATCGATGAACCTGCTCAACCGCTATTTCTCTCCCTTCGCCGCCCTGCTGATCAGCTCGGCGGTCTATTTCGGCGAACCCGACCGGCGCACGCAGCTGCTCGCCCTCTGCGTGTTCTTCGCCTCCATGCTGGTGAACTGGTGGCTAGCCTCCAACACCTACCGCTTCGTGGGCTGGGCCAACCGGCTCAAGACCCTGCAGATCTGGCTCAATTTTTTCTGGGCCGTGCCCCTGTTCTTCCTCTTGGGAGGTTTCTGGGGCCCCATGTGGCTTCTCTTCGTCATGGCCCCGGTCACCGCCGCGCTCTATTCGGGCCGCGGGCAGACTCTGGCGACGGCGCTCGTCGCCGCTTCTACGATGCTGACCCTCTATTGGCTGCGGGGCCTAGAGGGGAGCGTGGCCTGGGGGATGGCCTTCATCCACGCCGCCTTCATCGTGCTCATGAGCCTGTTCACTTACTCGCTCGCCCAGACCGCTCTCCGTTTGCGGGATTTAAACGTTCAATAAGTCCTCTTTTCCTGGACGCGAGGTCCCAAAAGGCCTAGCGCCCTATTAGGCCCTTAGCCTCTCGGCGAGCACGCCTTAATCCATCACACTATTGGGAGTTTTAGGAGACTTATTTCGGGCAAACTATAGCGGCCGAGCGTTGGGAATTGATGAAAAACGGAGCGTTCATGGCGTTGCTTGCCGTGTTGGGTCCGGCGTTTGCCGCTGCGGAACTCGCCACGCAGGACATCGACGCCCAAGCCCTGTCCCGGCTATTCGACGGCGAGGCAAGGCAAGTCTCGGCTCCTGCTATCGATGTATCGATCGAAAAGACTCAATTGGGGAAGGGATGGGGCCTCACAGGACCCTCCAAGCCGACGAGCGCCATTCCAGCTCCGCAGCCGCCGCCCAAAAGTCCGATAAAAGCGGTTTTGAGAAAGATTGTCGGCTCCCAGCTCGCGTACCGAGCCACAGCTCTGGTGTTTGTGTTCGCGCCCTTTGGAGCTACGGGCGCCCTCGCGCTGTCTTTAGGTGACAATCGATTTTATTTTTTAGGGGCGATGGGCGCTATCTCAGCTGTCGTCGGTTCGATCGCTACCTGGCAAGACACGCGTAAATGGTTTGACACGCTTGCCTACGGGCTTTTAGGTGGATTCATGTTGGGTGTCTGTTGTTTGATCCCGACGACGTTGATGGCCGTAGTGACTCCGGGAATGCTTTCGAAATTTCGAGCCTTCCTGCTATACAACCTATTGCGCGATAATGCGCAGCCCAGGCTGATTGTTTCAGAGGAACAGAAACGCGAGTTGCTCGACTCGTTAAATCAGGGGAAGGCGGATATCACGGATTTGGCCGAATCGACAGAATCCGACCCCTCTGACTCCGGGAATCCCGAGAAGGCTGCGGATCGCTTTAAGTTGTGAGGCGTTTTACCGGCATCGCTTTGACGTATCGATGTCGAATGCCAAAACCGCCACTCTCTTTGAGTTCTCATTGAATTCCGTCGGAAACCTGCTATATTTATGGGAGCGTCCAAGTCCCGTCATTCATGGATATTTTCGCGAGGCTCCGCGTCGCGCTCTGGGCCCTGGTGCTCTCCCTTTGGGCGACCATGCTCTACCAGTTCTGGCGCGAGGAGGAGGCCTTAGCGCCCCCGCGGATGCAATGGGTTTCCAACCCCTTTCCCAGGCCCGAGTCCCCGAAGCCCGCGGCGGTCCCGGGTACCCCGCCCACGCTCGAGGGCCCGTGGGAGCAGACCGAACGGGTCCTGGCGACAGCTCCGCCGCCGGGCAACTTCATCAAGCCCGTCATCCCCAAGGAAATAGCCCCGCTGAGAAGGCAACGCCCGATCCCCAAGTCCCTGCGCCGGCACGAGCAGCTGCCGGTCGACGAAGCCGCCGCTCCCCAGGGATTCCGCCACCAGCGCCTGGCTCATTTCAACGTCTATTCCGAGGGTTCTCCCGCCTCGGAGGAGTTCCTCGCCGCCCTAGAGAATCTCTACTCCAACCTGATGATCGACTTGGCCGCCTTCTCTCCCTGGGCCCAGGAGGAGCGCGTGTCGATCTTTCTCTTCCGGAACCAGAATAGCTACCGCCGCGTCACGGGAAGGCCCGCCTGGTCGGGGGGAGCCAGCTCCGTCTCCAAGCGCAAGATTTACCTTTACGAAAGCGACGAGCTGTTGGGAATACTGGCCCATGAGCTCTGCCATATTTATTTCGATGGTTTCTTCAATTCGGGGAAGACGAATCCCCTCTGGTTGAGCGAAGGCCTGGCAACCTTGGTTCAGGTCGAACGCGGGCTGGCCAAGCCGAACTGGCTGCCCGAGAATCTGGAAGTACTGGCCCACGGCGGAGGCTACAACTTCGAGGACTTAATGAAGGTCGAGGACACCTCCGGGGCCAACGACGACAATGTCCGGCTCTGGTACACCCAGTCCTACAGCATCGTGCGCTTTTTGGTGCGCTCGCAATGGAAGTCCTCCTTCTACCACTTCTGCCGGCACCTGCGCGACGGGCGGCCGATACAGGAAGCTCTGCTGTTGGCCTACGGCATGCCCTTCAACCGGCTCAAGGCCTTGGAATACGTGTGGCGCTACGACATCCAGACCCGCCGCATCACCGACCTTAAGACCGCCGCCCAGTAATGCTAGAATGCTTCCGCATGCCCTCCTCCTGGCATTGGTGGCTGCTGCTTCCCATCGGCCTTTCCTGGGGCTATTGGATCGCGGTTGCCGTGCTGCTGGCGTTGTTCATGCGCCGGCGCCCTCCGACCCCTAAGGCCTCCTACCGGCCCTCGGTGTCCTTGATCAAGCCGGTCTGCGGGCTGGAAAAGGAACTCTTCGAGAACCTTTCCACCGCCTGCCTCCAGGATTATCCCGACTACGAGGTAATCTTCGCTCTGCAGGATCCCAAGGACCCGGCCCTGGCCGTAGTCCAGCGCGTGCAGGGCGAGCATCCCGACCGGCGCGTGTCGGTGATCGTCGACCCCTCCAGCGCCGGGCCCAATGGGCGCCTCTGCAATATACTCAACGCCACGCGCCGGGCCAAGGGGGAAGCGCTCGTCTTCTCCGACAGCGACATGCGGCTGGCCCCCGATTACCTTAAACGCATGGTCGACGGACTGGCCGATCCGCGCGTCGGGGTGGTTTGCACCCTTTACCGCGCGCGGGGAGCAACCAATCTCTACGAATCCATGGAGCTTCTCTCGCTCAACGTGGAGTTCGTCCCCTCGATGGCCTTCGCCGTCACGACCGGGATTTCCCTCGCCTGCCCGGGAGCCTCGCAGGCCCTGCGCCGCGAGACGCTGGGTCGCATCGGGGGCTTGGAACCCCTGGCCCATTGCCTCGTGGAGGATTTCGAGCTGGGGCGCCGCGCCGTGGACGCGGGGCTGGAGGTTCGCATGCTCCCCTATGTCGCCGAGTCGGGCGTCGACCTACGCGATTTCAAGGCCTGGTGGAAGCATCAGGTCTATTGGGACCAGAACACGCGCGCCGCCAGCCCCGTCGGGTTTTTCTTCACCTGGCTTATCCGCGGTGTCCCGCTGGCCTGCCTGCTCTGCCTGCTAGACGCGGCGCAATTCTTTCTCGTCCTGCCCGCCACCGTCGCCCTGCGCCTGACGACGGCGGCAGCGTCGCTGCGCGTACTCGGCGACGTCGAGGGGCTTTGGAAGCTGTGGCTGCTGCCCCTGCGCGATTTGGCCGGGGTTTTCGTATGGCTGGCCAGCTTCGTGCAACGCAAGGTGTATTGGAAAGGCCGGGTGTTCGTCCTGCAGGGTGGACGTATGGTGGAGGCGGCCGCGGCCCGATGATACTCGTCACCGCGGTGCTTTGGACCTCGGTGTTCTGCTCCGCGCTCGGCAACATCCTGACCCGGCGCGGGATGAGCCGGCTCGGCCCGCTAGAGGACTTTAAGCCCGTGGCCCTACTGCGCTACGCCCTGGCGGCGGTTTCCAATCCCTTTGTGCTGGCCGGAGTCGCCATCAATTTCCTCCAGTTCCTGATATGGCTCGTGGTCCTTTCCTGGGCCGAGGTGAGCTGGGCCCTGCCGATGAACGCCGTCGAATACGTCGCGGTCGCCTTCCTGGCCTGGCGCTGGCTCGGTGAGAAGCTCGAGCCCCGTCGCCTGGCCGGCATCGGCTTGGTCAGCGTCGGGGTGCTGCTAATCATGCTCTCCTGGCGGGGGCCGTCAGGATGATACGAGCCTCCCTGTTCGTGCTCCTTTCGGTGCTCTGCGGCGCGGCGGGTAACCTGTGCCTTAAGGAGGGGATGAATGGCGTAGGTGAGCTGGCCAGCGCCGCGCCCTTGGCACTTGTCGAATTCTTCGCGGACGCCGCTTTAAACCCCTGGATCTGGCTGGGGATACTCTTTGAGATCGCCTATTCCCTGCTTTGGCTGGCGGTGCTTTCCTGGTCCGAAGTGAGCTGGGCGGTCCCGATGAATGCGGTGGAATACGTTCTCGTGGGCGTGGCCGCTTCCTTTTTCCTTGGGGAGCCGGTGGGAGCGCTCCGCTGGACGGGCATCGCCCTGGTATCCGTCGGGTTGTACCTGCTGGCGGGTTCTTGGAAACCCGGCACTCAGGCGGCCTGAAGCGCCTTATCCGTGCCGCGGTGATTGGCGGTCGCCCACTGGATGTAGCGGTCCGCTCCCTCGTCGAAAGACACGCGGGGCCGCCAGCCTAGGTGGTCGAAAGCCTTCTGATTGGAGACCGTCTTGGGCTCCAAGTCGCCCGGTCGCCCCTCCACGTACTCGATCCGCGAGCCGGGGAAGGCCGACTGCACCTTTTCGGCGACCTGGCGGACCGTGACCGATTCCGCACCCTCGAGGTTGTAGATCTGCCCTTTCGCGCGCTCCTGCAAGGCGGCGACGTTGCCCCAGGCCAGATCCTCCACGTAGACGAAGCGCCTCCATTGGCTTCCGTCACCCTGGATGGTGATCGGTTGGCCCTTAAGCGCCCGATCGACGAAGGTCGCCAACGCCGTTCCCATGCGGGCGCGGGGGCCGTAGGGGATGCCGTAGCGGAGAATGGTCACGTCGAGCCCATAGAGCTTCCCGTAAGCGTGGAAGACCATCTCCGCCGCCAGCTTGGAGGCCGTATAGACATGGCCCACCTTATTGAGCGACAACGGCGTATCCTCGTCGACCGAGCTGCTCTCGGCGAGGCCGTAGACCCAGGTGGTGCTCGCAAGGATGACGCGCTTGGCTTGCGTGCGGCGCGCGGCCTCCAGGACATGCGTGGCGGCCATCACGTTGGTCTGCATGCTCTCGACGGGGATCTGGTAGACGTCGTTGACGTTGGCCACCGCCGCCAGTAAATAGAGGGCGTCGTATTGCCCGGCTAGCGCGAGCGTCGTGCGCCCGATGTCCATGATGTCGGCGACGACGTGACGCACGTCGCGCCTATGCGGGGTCATGATATCGAAAACCGTGACGTCATGGCCCGCCTCCACGAGCTTGTCGACGACATGCGAGCCGATGAATCCCGAACCGCCAATGACGCCTATGCGCATGAGACCGTCCTCCTTTCCTTAAGAACCGTTGAGAGGGCCGAAACCACCCTTTCGATCTCCGCCTCGCTCATGCCGGCGAATACCGGCAGACAGATATGCCGAGCGCAGAACTCCTCGGCCGCGGGAAGCCCCTCGCGGACGTAAGGAGAGAAAACGGGCTGCAGGTGGCAGGGCGTCTCGTAGACTTCCCCGCTCAAGGAGACACCGAAGCGCTCCTTGAGCTCCTTTTTGAGGGCCGCCCGGTCGATGCCCGGGCCGAGCAGCGCGACGACCTTGTAAAAGTTACCCCGAGACTCCTCGGGTTCGGAGACGAAACTCAGGCCGGGCGTCCCCTCCAGCCGCCGCCGGTACTCCTCCGCGACCCGGCGCCGCTGGGCGAGAAACTCCGGCAGGCGCCGGAGCTGCGAGAGCCCCACGGCCGCGTGAAGCTCCGAGAGGCGCCAGTTATAGCCGAGCCGGACGTGGAAATTGGTGGTGAAGCCTTCCTTGCCCTGGTCGCGGTACTGCAGGGCCTCGCGGTAAATCCTCTCCTCGTCAGTGACGATCATCCCGCCCTCCCCGGAGGTGATGACCTTCGTCGGGTAGAACGAGAAGGAGGCAGCGGCGCCGAAAAGCCCGGCGTGCCGGCCCGCCAGCGTGCTCCCGTGGGCATGAGCGGCGTCCTCGAAGAAGAATAATCCCTTCTCCTTGCAGAATTGCGCGATCTTCGGCGTCTCGGGGCTCACCAAGCCGCCGATGTGAACCAGGACGACCCCCGCCGTCTTTGGGGTGAGCGCGCGCCGGACGGTTTCCACGGAAATCGCCATAGTCTTGGAGTCCAAATCCGCGAAGCGGGGCACGCCGCCGGCGTGGACGACGGCGGCCGGCGTGGCGAAGAAAGTGTTCGTGGGCACGATCACCTCTCGGCCCTCCACGCCCAGAATGCGCAGGGGGATCTCGATGGCCGAGGTGCCGCTGTTGACCGCCACGGCGTAGCGGGCTCCCGTAAAGGCGGCGAAGGCCTCCTCGAAGCGGCGCCCGAGCGTTCCCAGGGTGAGCGAGCCGCTGGCTAAGGCCTCTTCGATCTGCGCGAGTATCTCCCGGCGGTCCTCCGGTGGGATGACGATCTTGGCCGCGGGGATGGGGGCGCTCATCGGGGGGCCGCCGGCTCCTTGCCGGAGGGAAGCACGCGCAGGATCAGCCGCGCGGCGCTGGGGGCCAGGCGGGGGCGGAGCAACCGCGCGTCGTAGGGGGCCAGCCGTCGCTCGTTTTCCGACAGGCACAGGGACACGAATTCGCGCGCTGAAATCTCGCCGAAGCTCTCCTTGGCGTCCATCATGAAATTATCGTCGACCTCCCCCGGGCCTCCCATCGACAGGGCCATACGCACCCGGGCGATAAGCTGCAGGGAGGCGGCCAAGCCGCTCTCGAAAGCGTGCGCGGGCCGGGCCCAGACTGGGGTGCGCTGCCTCCGGTAGGCGGCCCAGTTGGCGAAAAAGAGGATATGCCGCGCTTCCTCCTGCATCACCGGCTCGAAAATCTCTACGAGGCTGGGGGGGAAAAAGCCGGAGCGGCGGGCGAGATCGAAAAGGCCGAAAGCGAAAAAGGAATCGAAGCATTCGGCGAAGCCTACCCCCAAAAATCCCCATTCGGGATCCTCGGGCATGCGCGGGTCCGGCCGGCGTTGCACCGGCAGTCCGTAATGGGCGGTGAGACGCTCGAGGATGCGGAAATGGCGCTCTTCCTCGTAGCCCTGCAGGGCGATGGCCTCGGCCATCAAAGGGTCCTTCTCCGATTTCCCGAGGGACTGCACCTTGAGCCCGGTCTCACGCTCGGTGTTGACCGCCTCGCTCCAAAAAGGAAGACTCTTGAGCCTACCGAGGGCCGCCGCGTCGAGCTCGGGCCAGCGGATGGAGTCGGGGTCGAAAGGGTCGTGCGTGTCCAAAAACGAACGGCAGAACAACTCCTTATGCTCGGGGCTTCCCAAGCGCACGGGGGGCGTCAAGCAAACTGTCATAGTTTAGTCGCACATTTTAGCATACTTTTTACTACCCTAGACCTATGAGGCGCGCCTGGGCCGCATGGGCCATCATTTGCGCCACGTCTGCGCCCGTGAAAGCCGAACTGTTCCTCGAGGCGTTCGGCGGGCGCGGGATCAACCTCGATTCCGACCTGCGATTGTTCCAGCCGGGGTCGGGCACCGACCTGCGCTATCGCTCGGTCGAATGGGAGGACCGTTCCTTCGATCCCTCGCCGTACTACGGCTACCGCGTCGGCTATTTCCTCGAGTCCCTGCCTTGGCTGGGCGCCCGAGTGCAATTCATGCACCATAAGGCCCTCGCGCGCACCTCCCGCAGCTACCACGCCTCCGGAACGCTCGACGGCGTCCCCATCGACACGGAGCGGCCGCTCCGCGAGACGGTGCAATGGTTCGAGGTCACCCACGGGCTCAACCTGGTGACCGTCGCCGCCATGGCCCGCTGGTGCGTGGCCAAGGACGAGCGTCACCCGCGGGGGCGCACTCAATTCTACGGAGGCTTCGGCATGGGGCCGGTGATCACCCACGCCGAGAGCACCGTGCGGGGAAAAAATCATGAGACTGGATACACACTGCAGGATTCCCCGGCCCTGGAGGGCTTCATCGGCATGCGCGCGTTCCTAACGCCCCGCTGGCTGGCCCTGCTCGAATACAAGGCGACGCATGCCCGCGTCCGGGCCGAAGTGGCCGACGCCCGCGTCGACGCGAGCTTCAACTCCCACCACCTCACCTTCGGCGTCGGCTTTTCCTTCCGCTAATCGCAAGGACTCGACTAAGGTGCCAGGCATCCACTTTCTTTACTTTCTTTACTTTCTTTACTTTCTCCACTTTCTTGACATCCGCATCGATCGTCGACAGAAAGTGGAGAAAGTAAAGAAAGTGGATGCCTGGCACCATTAAAATTACCCCTTGACAAAAACGGGTCAGTCCATTACACTCAGCGCACGGTGGTGGAATGTGGTGATAAGTGGTTTAAAGTGGTGGAAAGGCCCGGACCCCATGGACCATGCCTTCATTGATCGGACGCTTCGAACACAGCCTCGACCCGAAGAACCGCGTCTTCGTACCGGCCCGCTACCGGGAGCAATTGGCGGCGGAGAACGGTCGTGGCTTCATGCTTTCCCTGGGCCTCGACAATTGCCTCTACCTTTTCCTCCCGTCGCAATGGGACCAGTACGTCGAGAGCCTCCGGAGTTACCGATTCAAGAACGCGGGCCAGAAGCGCGCGATCATGCGGCAGCTCTTCTCGACCGCGGTCGAGGCCCCCTTGGACGAGCAAGGCCGGATATTGATCCCTACTTCCTTAAAGGAAGCGGCGGGGCTGAGAAAAGACGTCACGGTGCTCGGGGCCGGCGCTCGCGCGGAGCTCTGGGACACGAGGGCCTTGGCCAAGGCGGAATCCTCCGTCGACAAGACCTACCGCAAGATCGCGGTGAGCCTGGATCTATGAGCCTGCTCATGGCACCCGAGCCCTTCGTCCACCGACCGGTGCTCCTGGAGGAGACGCTGGGTAGGCTCGTGCTCGACCCCACCGGACTCTACCTCGACGCGACCGTCGGCCTGGGCGGGCACGCCGAGGGGATACTCGGGCGCCTGCGGGAGCAGGGCCGCCTGCTGGGACTCGACATGGACCCGGAGGCTTTGGAATCCTCCGAGCGGCGCCTAACCCCCTACCGCGGCCGCTACAAGCTGCTGCATGAGAATTTCCGGAACCTGGGGCAGATCATCGAGCGCGAGAAATTTTTCCCCTTGACTGGGGCCCTCTTCGACCTCGGGGTTTCCTCGCTTCAGCTCGACAAGCCCTCGCGCGGGTTCAGCCTCAAGGAGGAAGGGCCGCTCGACATGCGGATGGACCCCGACAATCCGCTGACGGCCGGCCGCATCGTCAATGAATGGCCGGCCGAGCAGCTCGCCCTGCTCTTCAAGGAGTTCGGCGAGGAGAGGGAGGCCGCCAAGATCGCCCGCTGGATCGTCGAGCGGCGCCAAGAGACTCCCTTCGACAGTACCGCCGAGCTCGCCGATCTCATCGAGTCGAGGATGCCACGGCGGGGCCGCGTGCATCCGGCCACCCGGGTCTTCATGGCGCTACGCATCGCCGTCAACCGCGAGATGGAAAACCTCACCCGGGGGCTCGAGAGCCTGCTGCCCTACCTGCAGCAGGGGGGGCGGATCGCGGTGATCAGCTTTCATTCGCTGGAGGACCGGATCGTCAAACACGTGTTTCACTCCTTCGTGGCGCACGGCCAGTGCCGTCCGGTCACTCCCTCGCCGGTGCGCGCATCGGCGAGGGAGCTGGAGATGAACCCGAGGTCTCGCAGCGCAAAACTGCGTGTGGTGGAGAAATTATGAAAAATCACGGAACCAACGGCTCGGTGTCGGGACTGGCGGCAATGGCGATGGTAGACACCTCTGTGAGCTTTCTCCTATCGCGGCAGCAGGTGATCAGCTTGATGCCCATCTGCCCGTCCCCGAATCCGGGCTACGTCTGGAAGCGGATATTCCTGAAAGGCAGGCCCCATAAGTGACACGATCTGGCGGACACCTACTCGGCGGGGTGTCCGCCGAAATTCCGGAGGGGCCCTCGGGCCCCTCCCCATTTTCTTAAACTTTAAATACAATGAAACCCGTGAGATTGGCGGTTTGGATCGGCGCCTCGATCTTCTTCTGCGCCTGGCAAAGGATCCAGGCCACGCGCCTCAGCTTTGAGCTGGAGCAGCGGCGGCGGGCGGTCCTCGAGGCCAAAAGCCGCAACAGCTACCTCCGCTTGGAACTGCAGAACCTCCATTCCCCCGAGTCCCTCGCCGCTTCCGCGCGCCAACACTTGGGGATGCTCCCCCCGACGGCGGATTCCCTCATCGTCCTGGGGGAAAACCATCCCCGCAAGAATACCGGCCCGACGCTCTTAAGCTGGCTAGCCCCGTCCCTTCGCCCCTGATGTTGAAGACGCGCCTGCATCTCTGCGCGGCCCTGTCCCTATTCTGCACCGTGCCCTTGGGCGCCCGCCTCACCCAGCTCCAGGTGCTTCAACATCGCGCGCTCTCGGCCATCGCCGAAAGCCGGGTCGAGCGTCAAACCGTGGAGCTCATCCCTCGGGGAAGGATACTCGACCGCAATGGCGAAGTCTTGGCCGAGTCACTGCCATCCTGGTCCGCCTTCCTGGACCCTTCCGCGCTCAAGCATCCCGAACGCGAGGCGCCGCGCCTGGCTGCGGCCTTGGGCCTCGACCGGAGGACAGTCGCGCTCAAAGCCAAGAGGGCCTCACGATTCGTATGGTTGAAGCAGAAATTGACCCCAGAGGAGGTGGCGCGCCTGCGCGCGCTCAAGATGGAGGGGGTCGGCCTGCTTGCCGACGAGAGGCGCTACAACCCCAACGGGGAACTGGCCCTCAATCTTTTGGGCGGCGTGGGCGCCGACGGCCGGGGGCTGGCCGGGCTGGAATTGTCCTTTGACTCCAAGCTCCGCGGCAAGGCGCAGACGATAGACCTCGTGCGCGACGGCCTGGGCAAGACCATGACCGATTCCATGCCCCGGCGCAGCGACCCGCCTGCGGACCTCGTGCTCAGCCTCGACCGCAGCGTGCAGCATTATGCCGAGGCGGCCCTTAAGACCGCCGTGGAACGCTACCGTCCCGCCTGGGCCTCCATCCTGGTGCAGGACCCGCGCAGCGGCGACATCCTGGCGATGGCCTCTCATCCGCGCGACCCCCTCCGTAACCCGGCGATAGAGCAGGCTTTCGAGCCCGGCTCCACGTTCAAGGCGGTTTCGATGGCAGCGGTGCTCGAGGAAGGGGTCGCGGCTTTCGACGAGAAGATCGATTGCTCCGGGCCTTGGGAGGTGGTTCCCCGTGTGTTCATCCGCGACCATGAGCCCAGCGGACCATTGAGCCTCGAGGAGATCATGAGCCGCTCCTCGAACATCGGAATCGCTAAGCTCGCCCTGCGCCTCGGGGCCGATAGATTCCACCGCGCCGTCCGCGCCTTTGGCTTCGGGACCAAGACGGCGCTCGGGCTTCCGGGGGAAAGCGGCGGCCTGCTCCAATCGCCCGCCTCTAAGGGGCGCTTGGCCTTGGCCAACAACGCCTTCGGCCAGGGCCTCGCGGTGACGCCCCTCCAACTGCTGGGGGCGTATTCCGCCCTGGCCAACGGCGGAAGCTTGTTGGAGCCCCGCCTGGTCTTGTCGTCGGAGGGAGGCAGGCGCCCGGCCGAGGAGACCACGGGCGTCCCGGTGCGCCGCGTCGCGTCGGAAGACACGGTCCGGCGCATCGTGCGCATGCTGGAGGCGGTCGTCGAACGGGGTACTGGCATCAGCGCCCAAATCCCGGGGTATTCGGTCGCGGGAAAGACGGGCACCTCTCAAAAATTGGATCCGGAACGCCGGCGCTATTCCACCGTCCACTACGTCGCCTCCTTCGCCGGCTTCATTCCCGCCAAGCAGCCGCGCCTGACGATCGTAGTCGTCATCGACAGCCCGAAGGGACAATATTACGGCGCCGAAGTCGCCGCCCCGGTCTTCGCCACGCTGGGACGCCAGCTGCTGGCCCTCAAGGGCATCCCCCCGGAACGACCCCTGGCTGTCCGCTGGTCGTCAGCTCCTAAACGTTTGTGAAACAATGCTGCTGTCGGAGTTGATCGCTCGAGTCCGCCCCCTCCGGGTCGCCGGGCCTAGGGACGCCGATATCCTGAGCCTTTCCATCGATTCGCGCCGCCCCTCTCCGCGGGGGCTCTTCGTCGCCCTGGCGGGATCGAGGACCGACGGCAATCGTTTCGTCCGGGAGGCGGTGGAGCGGGGAGCCGTGGCCGTCATCAGCGAGCAGGCTCCTCCCCCGGCCTCATCCTCGCTTCCCGGCACGGGGGCCCCCGTCGCCTGGATCCAAGTCGCCGACGCGGCCGAGGCCCTCGCGGCCGTCTCAGCGGAATTCTACGGGCACCCCTCGCGCTCCATGACCGTCGTAGGCGTCACGGGAACCAACGGCAAGACGACGACCTCCTATTTTCTCGAATCGATCTTCCTCAATGCCGGCCGTCCCGTCGGGCTGATCGGGACCGTTAATTACCGCGCAATGGGACGCCTCCTCGAGAAAGCCAGCCATACCACCCCTCCCGCCTGCGAGCTGCAGCGGCTGCTCAAGCAGATGGGGGACTCAGGCTGTAGCCACGCCGTGATGGAAGTCTCCTCCCACGCCCTGGCGCTCAAAAGGGTCGATGGAGTGGATTTCGACGCCGCCGTGTTTACGAACCTGCATCGGGATCATCTCGATTACCATCGGACGCGCGAAGCCTACTTCGAGGCGAAGGCCCGGCTCTTCGAGCTGCTCGAACGCCCCTCCGCGAAGAAGCGCCGTTTCTCCGTCTTGAACGCGGACGATCCGGCGTTCGCCGCGCTCAAACGCCGCGCCCCCAACGCGGAGCTAGTCAGCTATGGCCTGGGGGAGAAGGCCCAATTCCGCGCGGAGAATCTCATCGCCTCTATGTCGGGCACCCATTTCCGACTCCGCTTCAAGGGCCGGGCCTTGGCGGTACAGTTGGCGCTCATCGGCGAATACAACGTCTATAACGCCCTCGCCGCCGCCGCCGCCGCCCAGGCCCTGGGGATCGACGAGCACTCGATCGCCCACGGCCTTGAGGCCTTGAAGGCGGTACCGGGCCGCCTGGAGCCCGTGCCCTCCGCCAAGGATTTCAAGGTCTTCGTCGACTACGCCCATACCGACAGCGCCCTGGAGCTGGTGTTGTCGACGCTCCAAAAGCTCCCCCACGGGCGCCTGCTGACCGTCTTCGGCTGCGGAGGAGATCGAGACAAGGGCAAGCGAGCCCCTATGGGTAAGGCGGCGGCCTCCCTTTCCGACCTGGTCCTGGTGACCAGCGACAATCCCAGGAGCGAGGACCCTTTGCAGATCCTCCGGGACATCGAAGAGGGGATCAAGACAACGGGCCGGCAAAATTATAAGATGATTCCGGACCGCAAAGAGGCCATCCGGACGGCGCTGCGGCAAGCGCGCTCGGGCGACGTCGTCTTGATTGCCGGCAAGGGCCACGAGGAAGTCCAAATCCTAGGCGACCGCTCGCTGCATTTCGACGACAGGGAAGTCGTCCGCGAATTTTTATCGACCCCCTAACGATGAACCTTGATCTTTCCTGGGGATCGCTGGCCCGGGCCGCCGGAGGCCGCCTCTTGAGCGGTAACGCGGAGGACCGGGTGAACACGATCGGCACCGACACGCGCCGCCTGATCCCCGGATCGGCGTTCTGGGCCCTCGCGGGCAACCGTTACGACGCGCATGACTTCCTCGACAAGGCCTTGGGGGGGGTCGCAGGCTGGGTGGTCGAAGCCGGCAAGCTTAAGGCCTCGGCGCCGCGCCCCGCCCATGTCGTGGAGGTTCCCAACACGCTCAAGGCCCTTCAGGCCTTGGCGTCCTGGCACCGGGGACGCTTCAGCATCCCGATAGCCGCCGTCGCCGGCTCCAACGGGAAGACCTCCACGAAGGAGATTCTCCGTTCCATCTGCGCCGTGCGCGGCCCGGTCTGCGCCACCGAGGGAAATCTCAACAACCAATACGGGCTGCCCCTCTCGCTGCTCGAGCTGGGCCCCCTCCATCGATTCGGGGTCTTCGAGCTGGGTGAGTCCCATCCCGGAGACCTCGAGGAACTCACGCGCATCCTGCAGCCGACCGTCGGCGTGTTGACCAACGTAGGCCCCGCCCACTTGGAATTCTTCGGATCCCTGGAAGGCGTCTACCGCTGCCTCTGTGAGCTTATCGAGGCCTCGCCCGCGTCGACGCGCTTCGCCGTGAATCTCGACGACCCGTGGCTCTCGCGCCTGGAGGCCGAGCTGGGGCCCCGCGCCGTGGGCTACGGCGCCTCGCCGAAGGCTCAGCTCCGCCTGCTCCCCTCCACGGGAACCGACGTCGAGCTACAGATCGCAGGGCGCCGCCTCCGCGCGAAGCTCCCCTCCGCCGGAGCGCTGCACCGCCTCAATGCGGCGGCCGCGGCCGCCGCCGCCACGGCGATGGGCCTGGGACCGGAGGAGATCGCCCAGGGACTGGCGTCCTACCGCCCGGCCCCGATGCGTTTCGAGGAAAGAGAGCACGCCAGCGGCGCGCGTTTGGTCCTCGACGCCTATAATGCCAATCCCGGCTCGATGAGGGCGGGCATCGAGGCCTTCCTGGAAGCCCATCCGGCCGGCCGGCGCATCCTCGTCTTGGGCGACATGAAGGAGTTGGGCGCTCACTCCGCCCACCTGCACCGCGAGCTGGGTGAATGGATCGGCGGCCTTAAGGTAGAAGCGGTGTTTTTGGCCGGCCCCGAAATGAGGGCCGCAGCGCTCGCCCTGAGCGCGGCGTCTTCCAAGCTCGTGCGCTTCGCCGAGCGGCCTCAAGACTGGCTCGGCGAGTTGGCCGGCCTGCTCGACGCGAGGAGCGCGGCGTACTTCAAGGCGTCGCGCGCGATGGCCTTCGAAAAATTACTCAAGGAACTCTAATGCTATATTCCCTCTACGAGCTGCGGCATCTCTGGAGCCCGCTCAACCTCTTCCAATATCTCTCCTTCAGGAGCGCGGGTGCCGTGCTCACGGCTTTGGCCGTTTCGCTCGCCCTAGGCCCGGCGATGATCGCCTGGCTCAAGAAATACAAGATCGGCCAGGTCCAGCGTTCCGACGGCCCGGCCAGCCATCTCCCCAAGTCGGGGACACCGACGATGGGCGGGCTCCTGCTGGTGCTCTCCGTGATCATATCGGGCCTTTTATGGATGCGGCTCGACTCGCGCTTCACCTGGCTGATGATGGCGGTGGCCCTCGCCTTGGCGGCCGTCGGCGGCTACGACGATTACCTCAAGCTCGTGCGCAAACACCCCGGAGGCGCATCCTCCAAGGTCAAATTCGCCGTCCAACTCTTGGCCGCCCTGCTCGTCGTCGCCTACCTGGCGGTCGATCCGCCGAACCCGCGCCTGCCCACGCACGTGCTCATCCCCTACACCAAGCAGTGGACGGTCGATTTGGGGACGCTCTATTTCGTACTGGCCCTCCTGGTCATCGTAGGCTCCTCCAACGCCGTGAACCTGACCGACGGCTTAGACGGCCTGGCGGCGGGCAGCATCATCTTCTGCTCGATCGCTTACGGAGTCTTCGCCTACGTCGCGGGCAACGCCAAATTCGCCTCCTACCTTCTCGTCCCTTACGTGGAGGGTGCCGGCGAGATCGCCGTCTTCCTGGCCGCGGTCGTGGGCTCCTGCCTGGGCTTTCTCTGGTACAACGCCTATCCCGCCGAGGTGTTCATGGGCGACGTGAGCTCCTTGTTCCTCGGAGGCGTGATCGGGACGGTCGCCCTCTGCGTCAAGCAGGAGCTCATCCTCCCACTCGTCGGTGGCGTGTTCGTCGCCGAAACGCTTTCGGTGATCCTGCAGATGACGAGCTTCAAGCTGCGGCGCGGCAAGCGGGTGTTCCGGATGGCGCCGTTACACCACCACTTCGAGCTGGGCGGCGTCGCCGAGCCGAAGGTCACGGTTCGTTTCTGGATCGTCAGCATCGTCTTGATGCTGGCCGCGCTGGCATCCCTCAAGATCCGGTGATCGAAGCATGAGCGCCGGCTTCGATCCCAAGGCCCTCCGCGGGGAAACGGCCGCGGTGCTCGGCCTGGGCCGCTCGGGCCTGCATGTCGCCAATCTCCTGGCCCAGCACCGCTTCAAGGTCCTGGCCTCCGACCAGCGCCCAGCGAGGGAGATACGACCCTTGGCCGCGAGGCTTCGCTCCAGAGTCAAGCTGGAGACGGGAGGGCATTCCGACCGCCTGCTCCGCTGCGGCTTCGCGGTCAAAAGCCCTGGCCTCCATCCGTCCGCCCCCATCCTACAGCGCCTGAAGGCCGCCAAGATTCCCGTCTTCAGCGAGATCGAAGTCTCGCTAGCCTTCTGCCGGGCGCGTGAGGTCATCGCCATCACCGGGACCAACGGCAAGACCACGACCACCCTGCTCGCGGGAGCCCTGTTCAAGGCGGGCCGCCGCCGCGCGCACGTGCTCGGCAACGTCGGGATTCCCTTGGCCCAAGCCGCCTCCAAGATCGCCGAGGGAGATGTCGTCGTGCTGGAGATTTCCAGCTATCAGCTGGAGGACAGCCAGCGCTTTCATCCCTCCGCCGCCGCCTTGCTCAACGTCACGGCGGATCATCTCGACCATCACGGCAGCATGGGGGGATACCTCGCCGCCAAGAGCAAAATATTCCGGGCCCAGACCCCGCAGGAATTCTGCGTTTTCAACGCCTCCGACGCCCTGAGCTTTCAATTGTCCCGCTCCTGCCCCTCCAAGAAATTGTTTTTCGCTCGCGATGCCTCGGTGGGTCGCCATGCATGGGTCGAACGGGGAAGGATTCTTCTCAAACTCCCGCAGCAGAAGGAAGTCGTCCTTGATCCGCCGAAGCTGGCTGGGGCGCACAATCTCGACAACGCCATGGCGGCCGCGCTGTTGGCGCTCGGTGCCGGTGTCTCCCCCGCGGCCGTGCAGAAGGGCTTTAATGCCTTCCGCGGCGTGGAGCACCGACTGGAAGACTGTGGCTCGATCGAGGGAGTCCGTTGCATCAACGATTCCAAGGCCACGAACGTGGACTCCACCCTCGTGGCCCTGCGCGCCTTGGCGGAAGATCCGGCCCGTCCCTCAAGGCCCCATGTTTTGCTGATCCTGGGAGGGCTCCACAAGGGATTTCCGTATACCCCGCTGCGGCCCTTCCTCGGGACCTTGGTCAAGGGTATCTTGACCATCGGCAGCGCGGCGCGCAAGATAGAGGACGACTTGAGCGGCAGCGCGCCCATATTGCCCTGCGAGAACCTCGAGGAGGCGGTCAGAACCGGCTTCAAGCTGACGGAGGAAGGAGATACCCTGCTCCTATCGCCCGCCTGCGCCTCCTTCGACCAGTTCAAGGATTTCGAGGAACGCGGCCGGCGCTTCAAGGCCTTGATCCGTACGGCCGCCGGCGCCAGGGGTTTGTGACGCGATTATGACGAAGCGCCGCGCCTCGTTGGACTCGCAGCTGCTCTCCGTGGCCCTGATCCTCCTGGTGCTCGGGATCGTCATGATGTATTCGGCCAGCGCGCTCTGGGCCGAGCGCCATTTCTCCGATCCGTTTTACTTCCTAAAGCGCCAGCTCCTCTGGGCGGCCATCGGCCTACCGGTGATGCTGGCACTCTCTAAGCTCGATTATAACCGGCTCGGGGAGTTCTCCTGGCTCGCGGTGGTCTTGACCCTGCTGGCGTTGGCGGCGGCCCTTCTCTCTGCTCCGATCGCCGGCGTGCGCCGTTGGATCCGGATGGGCCCTCTCGGGGTGCAGCCCGCCGAGTTCGCCAAACTGGCGATGATTCTTTTCCTGGCCGATTTCCTCGACCGGAAACGGAGCCGCTTGGACGCGCCACTGCGAGCGCTGGCCGGCCCCTCGATCATCATGGCCGCGATGTTGGGCCTCATACTCTTGGAGCCGGACCTGGGGACGCCGGCGCTCATGTTCCTCGTGGCCCTGGCGCTGCTCTTCATCGGGGGCCTCAAGTTCCGCTTCATCGCCTCCGCGGCGCTCTGTGCCGCACCCGTGATCGTCTTCGAGTTGCTCCGCCTCCCCTATCGGAGGCGGAGGGTCCTCAATTTCCTGCAGCCCTGGTCCGATCCCGAAGGCAGCGGGTACCAGCTCGTCCAATCGCTCTTGGCCGTCGGCTCGGGAGGATGGTTCGGCAAGGGGCTCGGCTCCTCCGAGCTCAAGCTGTTGCACCTGCCGACACCGCATACGGATTTCATTTTCCCGATCGTCTGCGAAGAGCTGGGGCTGGCGGGCTCGCTGCTCGTGGTGGGCCTCTTCTCCTTCCTTTTGCTGCGCGGCATCAAGATCGCCCGTTCGGCGCCCAACCTCTTCGGGACCCTGCTGGCGGCGGGGATCACCTTAATGGTCTGCCTGCAGGCTTTCTTCAATATGGCCATGTCCTTGGGACTCTTACCCACCAAGGGCGTGCCCCTTCCCTTCTTTTCTTTCGGCGGATCGTCGCTGTTGGTGACCCTAGCGTGCATGGGGATACTGCTGAGCGTCTCGCGCCAGGCACAATGAAAAAAATCGCAATCGCCGCGGGAGGAACGGGGGGGCATTTCTACCCCGGGTACGTGCTGGCGCAGGCCTTGGCCTCCGCCGGCCACTCGAGCCTGTTCCTCCTGCGCCGGCAGGATCCCGCCGCGGCCGTCTTGGACCGCGAGGGGATCCCCTTTGTGGAAGTGGACCTGCGGGGGTTGCCGCGCCGACCGGGAGCGGAACTGCTGCGCTTTGCCCCCCGCCTGCTCGCCAGCCTACGCCTCATCGGCCGCGTGCTGCGCGACTGGCGGGCCGACTGCGTCGTTGGCATGGGCGGCTATCTAACCTTTCCGGCAGTATGGAGCGCCTGGCGCCTGCGCCTGCCATCGCTGGTGCACGAATCCAACGCCGTGCTGGGCCTGGCCAACCGCGCCTGCCTGCCGGCGGCTTCGCGGCTGGCCCTGGGGCTACCGCTGCTAAAGACCCCCAAGCGCCCCTTCCTGCTCTGCGGCACGCCGGTACGTCCCGAACTCTGGAGCCTTCCGGAAGCCCAAAAGGCGCGGCGCGAGCTGGGCCTCGACCCGCAGCGCTTCACCCTGCTCGTTTTCGGCGGCTCGCAAGGGGCCCGACGCATAAATCAGGCTCTCCCCGAGGCCCTACTCCCGATGGGCGGCCGCCCGTTCCAATGCCTGCACATCTGCGGCGATCAGGACGTCGAATCCGTGCGCGCCGCCTACGCCTCCGCGCCCTTTAAGGCCCTCGTGCTATCCTATCTCCACGAAATGGACAAGGCGTACGCGGCCGCGGATCTCGTCGTCTGCCGGGCGGGAGCCAGCACCCTGGCGGAACTCATCGCCTCGCGCAGACCCGCACTCTTGATCCCGTACGCGGCCGCCGCCGCCGATCATCAAGAAGCGAATGCTCGCCTTCTCGAGAACGTCGGCGCGGCGCTCCGGATCCCGGAAAGCGAGCTCGGCTCCGGGCGCCTGTCCGCCGCCCTAGGTGAATTGATGCCCGCGCAGGATGAGGACGTCGGCGCGAGGGAGCGATTGGCCAAGATGAGCGGCGGTTACGGCCGACTGGGCCTGCCTTCCCCGCGCGAGAGCGCTCGGATGCTCGCCGAGGCCGTGGAGGGATTATGCGGCGCAGGATCCTAATCGTCAACGATGATGGGCTCTTCGGGGCCGGGCTTCGGCCGCTGATCACCTCCATGCGCAAGGTCGGCCTCGTGACCGTGGTCGTCCCCGACCACGAGCGATCCGCCGACAGCCACAGCCTCACCCTGCATAAACCCCTGCGGGTGCGCAAGATCTCCGAAAACTTCTACATCCTCAACGGGAGCCCCGCCGACTGCGCCCGTTTCGGCATTCTGGGCATACTCAAGGACAAGGTCGACTTGGTCGTCTCGGGGATCAACCAAGGATTTAACCTCGGCGAGGACGTGGTCTATTCCGGCACCGTGGCAGGGGCCCTGGAGGCGACCCTACTCGGCAAACCGTCCTTCGCCATCAGCCAAGGGATAGGGTCCCAAAAGGTCGACTATAAACTCGCCGCGGCCTTCGCGCGCCGTGTGGCGGCGCGGATATTCAAGCACGGGCTTGCCGAGGGGGTCTGCCTCAACGTCAATGTGCCCGACTCCGTCCATCCGGGCCCGGCGGCGATCACGCGGCTGGGCCGGCGAGTCTATGGCAAAAAGATCACCGGGCGATTGGACCCCCGCGGCCACCGCTACTTCTGGCTCGCGGGCAAGAACGTGACCGGCATCGGTGTGCCCGGCACCGACGTGGCTGCCGCCGAGGCCGGACGTCTGTCGATCACACCGCTGCACATCGACAATACCGACCTGCCCACCCTGCAATCCCTCCGCCGTTGGGATCTCTAGGTGCCAGGCATCCACTTTTTACACTTTCTTAACTTTCTCCAGAATTTCAATAAGGTGAAGAGAGTGGATACCTGGCACCATCTGGCACGCACCTCTTCACTTATTTATAATGTCCTTAATCTATGACGGTCTCGCTTTTGCGCCGAACGCCACTGTTTAGGACGCTCCCCGAGGCGGAAATCCGGCGTATCGCCAAGATATCCCGGCTGCGGAAATTCCCCGCCGGCTCCAAAATATTCTCGAAGGCCGAGCAGGCCAAACACATGTTCATCGTGGCCCGGGGCCGCGTGAAGATCTATATCAGCTCCGGCCTGCGCAAGCGTAAAACCTTCGATTACCTAGAAAGCGGCAACTTTTTCGGCGAGATGGCCTTGCTCGACGGCAAGGAACGCTCGGCCTCCGCGCAGGCCGTTGAGGATTCCCAGCTCTTACTCATCGACAAGAGGGAGTTCCGCCAGCTGCTCCTAGCCCATCCGGGCCTGGCCTGCCTTCTCCTCAAGACCCTCTCCGATAGGCTGCGCGGGGCCAACGAGGAGATCGAGAGCCTTATCTTCAAGAATGTCCTAGGTAGGCTCGCCAGGATACTGGTCCAGCTCGGTGGGCGCTACGGAAAATCAGCCGAAGGAGGCCTGCTCATCGACCATCCCTTCAGCCAGCAGGAGTTAGCGGATCTCATCGGCACCAGCCGGGAGCCACTTTCTAGGGCCTTGGCCAGCCTCCGGCGAGCGCAGCTTGTCGGCGCCCGCCACGGGCGTCTTTTCCTCCAAGACCCCGAGCGCCTCAAGGAATTGACCAGGGCTTAAGCCTCCTTATGGCGCTCCAAACCGTCCGAGGCTTCAAGGACATCCTGGCTCCCGATTCCGAGCGCATCGGCGCCTTCGAGGCGCTCTCCCGTCGGGTCCTGCGGAGCTATGGCTACCGCGAGATCCGTCTGCCCACCGTGGAGGCCCGGGAGCTGTTCGTTAAATCCACCGGGGAGACCACCGACATCGTAGAAAAGGAGATGTACGTGTTCAGCGACGCCGGCGGCCGCGAGCTCGCCCTCCGCCCGGAGGGAACCCCCTCGGCGGTGCGCGCCTACATCGAGCACCATCTCCATCAGCAGGGAGGGCGCACCAAGCTCTATTACGTCGGCAATATGTTCCGCGCCGAGCGGCCACAGGCGGGGCGTTTCCGGGAGTTCGAGCAGATCGGCGTGGAATGCTTCGGCAATCCCCACCCGGCCGCGGATGCCGAGGCGCTTTTCGCGCTCGCCGACATCTTCGACCGGGTGGGCCTTCGGGGCCGCTACACCGTGCATCTCAACACCCTGGGCTGCGACAAGGAGGGCTGCCGCCCCGCCTTCCGGAACTCGCTGTTGGCCTTCTTGGAGGGCATGCGCGATCAGCTGTGCGCGAACTGCCAGCGCCGCCTGGGCCGCAACCCCCTGCGCGCGCTCGACTGCAAGGCCGACGCCCCCAAGCTGCAGGCGCACTCGCATCGCCCGCTGCTAAGCCCCTGCCCCGAGTGCTCGGAGCACTTCCACTCCCTCGAGACGCTTTTGCGCCAACGCTCGGCCCCCCTGGACGTCCGAGTCGACCCGGCGCTCGTGCGCGGCCTCGACTACTACAACCGCACGGTCTTCGAGCTGCGCTCCGGCGCGGTCGGCTCCCAGGACGCCATCGCGGGCGGGGGGCGCTACGACGGGCTGGTCGCCTCCATGGGAGGGCCCGAGACCCCGGCCGTCGGCTGGGCCTTCGGCGTCGAGCGTACCCTGATGGCGGTGGCGGCGGCGGGAGGCCTTCAGGAGAGCTCTCGCCCGAAGGTGTACGTGGCCGTGCAGTCCAAGCTTCCCGAGCTCGAGACGGCGGCCATGGGACTCTTGTCCCGGCTCCGCTGCGGCGACGCGGAATGGGACGCGGAGGGGGGGCTCTTCGCCCACAGCCTCAAAGCCCAGCTCAAGGAGGCCGACCGGCTCGGTACGGACGCCGCGGTGATATTCGGCGAGGAGGAGTTCCGCCGGAACCGCTGCCTGATCAAGGACATGAGGGCCAAGGACGCGCAAATCGAAAGCGAGATCTCGCAGGTGCCGGCCAAGCTCAAGGCTCTCTTGGGACGCAGGTGACGCAACCCTTGCGCTCCCACGGCTGCGGGGAGCTGCGGCCCGCTCAGGAGGGGCACAGCGTCCGTTTGGCCGGCTGGGTGCACGCCCGCCGGGACCACGGAGGGGTCTATTTTTTCGATCTCCGCGACCGCAGCGGCTTGGTCCAGGTGGTCGCGCGTCCGGAATCGGCCGAGGTTTTCGGGGCCGCGGCGGCCCTGGGTGCCGAATACGTCGTGGCCGTCAAGGGGACCGTGCAGAAGCGGCCCGCGGGCACCGAGAACCCCAAGCTGCCCACCGGCGCCGTGGAGGTCAACGCGGAGGAGCTTACGGTGCTCAGCCGGTCGAAAGCCCTTCCCTTCGAGATCGACGAGCACGTGTCGGTGTCGGAGGAGGTCCGGCTCAAATACCGCTTTCTGGACCTGCGCCGCCAGCGGATGCTCCAAAACCTTTCCTTGCGGCATCGCGCGGCTCAGGCGGCCCGGCGCTTCCTCGACGGCCGCGACTTCCTGGAGATCGAGACCCCCACGCTGACCAAGGCCACCCCCGAGGGGGCCAGGGATTTTCTCGTGCCCAGCCGGCTGTCTCCCGGCGAATTCTACGCCCTGCCCCAGTCGCCGCAGATCTTCAAGCAGATCCTTATGGTCGCGGGCGTGGAGCGCTATTTCCAGCTCGCCCGCGCCTTCCGCGACGAGGACCTCAGATCCGACCGCCAGCCCGAGCACACCCAGATCGACGTCGAGATGTCCTTCGTCCGCGAAGCGGAGGTGCATGCGCTCATCGAGGGGTTGATGAAGGCCGTTTTCCAGGAAACGATCGATTTTTCCCTCCAGACCCCCTTCCCCACGCTCGATTATGGGGAGGCCATGCTGCGCTACGGCTCCGACAAGCCCGATACCCGCTTCGGACTGGAGATCGTCGAGCTGAGCTCGCTTCTAAAGGGGACCGAGTTCAAGGTGTTCGGCGAGACGCTGCGCGGCGGCGGCGCGGTGCGCGCCTTAAACGCGCCGGGCGCCTCGCTGGGGCGCGCCGACATCGACAAGCTGACGGAGAAGCTCAAGGCCCTGGGCGCCAAGGGACTGGCCTGGATCCGCTGGTCGGAGGGCGGCAAGCCGGAGTCGCCGATCGCCAAGTTCTTAAAACCGGAGGAACTCCAAGGCATCCGCTCCTCATGCCGCGCGAAAGAGGGCGACATCACCTTCTTCGGGGCCGACAAGCCGGCGGCGGCGGCGACGCACCTGGGGGCCCTGCGCAAGGAGCTGATCTCGCGCTTGGGGCTTAAGCCCGAACGCCCCTGGGCCTTCTTATGGGTCGCCCATTTCCCGCTCTTGGAATGGGACGCGGAGGAAAAGCGCTGGACCTTCACCCATAATCCCTTCACCGCCCCTCTGGAAGAGGATTTGCCCAAGCTCGATTCCGATCCCGGCAATATTCGCTCGCACCAGTACGATCTGGTACTCAATGGCGTGGAGCTCGCCTCGGGCTCGATCCGCAACCACCGGGTGGACGTGCAGGAGAAGATACTCGGCCTGATGGGCTACGACGCCGAGGAGCGCCGCCGGCGCTTCGGGCTGCTGCTTTCGGCCCTCGATTACGGGGCACCGCCGCACGGCGGCATCGGCATCGGCTTCGACAGGCTCTGCGCCATTTTGAGGGGGGAAGAATCCATCCGCGAGGTGATCGCTTTTCCTAAGACCCAGAAAGGCACCTGCCCGCTGAGCGAATGCCCCTCGCCGGTGGATCCCAAGCAACTACGTGAATTGTCGATTAAGCTGGACCTAAAGAAATAGCGGTTTAGTCGCTTAACTTTAATTCTTCGTAGGGGCCATCGTCGTTCTTCGGGTCCCTTTGGTAAAAACGGGCGTTTCGGGGACAATAGCACACCGGATAAGGTTCTATCCATGCCATATCCTTGCCAGCCTTTCTTGCGTTCTCATGCTCCTTGGTGCAATCTTCGCCCCATTTCAATTCGTGTTTCTGGCGGGTGCCGCAGAAGACATTGTCGCCTACGAAGCAGCGACCGTCCGTATACCATTTAGGCCCCCCCGCCGTTGGTATACAGGCAGTCGGCGTGACGCCCTTGACTCCGTCGGGAAGATAGGTTTCATAGAGCGAACCGATCCCCCGAACCTCGGCCACTTTCGCCAGATTCTCGGGAACGACGCATTCCTGCAATTTATCGCACTTCTCCTTACATTTCGAAAGAATCCCTGCCTTTTCGCAGGCGCTCCAAACCGCAAACTCGCCGTTGCGGGCATCTTTTCCGTAATAGGCCTTGACCAGAGAGATCTTCTCATCGGTGCCCAATAGATCAATAAACGGCTGCCGTGGTTCAATTGGGAAATTAGCTTCGTAGAGCCACTCTACCGGATCCATGCGTTGAGCCACATTTTCGGGAATATTGTCCTGGAGCACTCGCGCGAACAGGTTCAGCTTTCCTTGAGGGGGCAACCCCTGGGCGTCAACGTCGCGCAACGCTTTAAACGTCTTGGAGAAAGCCTCTTTCCCCACCAAGACCTGCAATTTCATAAAACGGGGAATCGAGGCATCATCTTGAAGCCATTGCTCGGGATTTAACAACGGCGAATCCAGACGACCGCTCGCGTATAGATAATTGGTGATCCTGGGTTTGAACTTGGCGAAAAAGGTCTTGTTCCACTGCCACACCTCGCGATCGAACATGGCGCTGATTTTCTCTTCAAGCTCGGGAGGAAGCACGAACCCTCGATTATCGCTGGTGGTTTTTAGATGCGCGAACCCCTCCAAGAGCCCCTTCTCGAGGTGAAGCTCGTTAGAGCCGCCGGAAATGCCTAATCCTTCGACCAAAACTAATTTTCCCGGATCGACGCCCGTCAGGTGATGGAAAAAGTCCCACCGTGAATCCAGCGTGTTAATTAATTTCTCCCGATCCGCGATCCGGAGCAACTTTTGAGCGCTCCCGTGGATCACGAAGTGTTTGCCGTCGACGCTCGCCATGATCTTGGGTCCGATGACGGCTTTTGCCGGCACCGCATCCCTATACCAGGTCAATTCACAAATGGCCTGGTTTTTCTCCAATTTAAGGCCGAGTTGAAAAGCGCCATCCCAAGGCATATGCCCGTGCTTATGGGGAATAAAGCCTATATCCTTACATTCAGAAAAACCTGCGGCAGGTAGTATGGAGGAAAGGATCCAGAATGCGGCGGCGAGACGGCGGGATTTGGGGGCCATGATCCAAGATTAGCCCCCGTTGCCTTATTTTGTCAAGACCTACTCGGGCAGCGGCAGGACATGGTCTTCCGACGCTCCGGCAGGCATCCAGAAGGGTCGAGATCGGGGCTGCGCCGATGCCCCCGCGTGTTACATGTGCCGGCGGGGGCGTAGCAGCGGCCGTCTGAGTGCCAATAGCGGTCGCTATGGCATTGCCAGGCTTCCACACCTTCTTCGGATGGATTCGCTGTACGTTCACCTAGCCATTCTACCCCGGAAACAAGAGTCGGACCGAATGGATCCATATCTTCATAGTCTCCATACTCCGGCTCATAAATGGCGATACCTGAACGCAGGTGATCTTTCAGCATTTGCACCTCATGGGGAAGCAGGCCCACCTGCGGAAGACGCGAAAAATCCCAATGAGCGCGCATCACCGATGAACCGCCGAAAGCCTCTTGATAAACGAATTCCTCGATGCAGCCCTCTCCGCCTTCCTCGGCACCCTGCGGGCCGCATTCCTTTCTCGGCGGAAAACGAAAAGGCCGCTTGTCCGTGAACCAATCTGGGTGCGGCAGACCGAGCATATGCCCCACCTCGTGCAGCACTCCGCCCCAACGCGCCTCCATGGGCCAGCCGCACCACCACGGATTGATTCCGGCATGATTGATGGGGCATTCGCGGCGCTCAAGCCTCTCATTATTGATGATCGTGAACGCGTATTCTCCTCCCAGCCATTGATCCGACGCGCTGAAGACGATCGTAGCCCGCGGCTTGAACAGCCCGTGCTCCTTCAGCAGGTCCGCGACGAAATAATAGTCATAGACGCCCTCTGAATATTCCGTGGCGGCGACACTCTCGCCATGCAGCTCGTAGACCTCGGATTCCATCCGTACATCCAGGCCGAAATGCCGGTAGAAATCGCGGATAAGGCGTATCTGCTGTAAAATCGTATCGCGGTCTTCCTGCGAAGGCTTCGCGGGCTCTGGCAGGTAGTAAATAAGGCGCATGGGAGTAGTGCGGGCGAAGAGCTTCTCCCTAGGAGCGTCAAGGCGGAAACGAATCGGCGATCGAGGTTCCAGTACTGGGAAAACCCTCATTTCCGCGCCGGCAAAGGCCGGGACCGCCAATAGAAAAGCGGCGAGAACACGCATCGCCATCCAGATTAGCCCTCAAACGCGAGAAAAACAAGGTGCCAGGCATCCACTTTCTTCACTTTGTTGACTTACGTCGAAAGGAAGTTGAGAAAGTGTAGAAAGTGGATGCCTGGCACCAAAAAGAATGGTGGACGTGAGGGGGATCGAACCCCTGACCTCATCCTTGCGAAGGATGCGCTCTCCCAGCTGAGCTACACGCCCGCAGAGAGATTATAGCTATTTTTGGCCCAGGGGCTCACGCGCGATGGGCCGGTACTCCGACCCGCCGGCACCGAGCAGGCTTTGCATGAGCACCATGTCGGAAACGCCGCCGACCGGTCCCGGGGGAAGGCGTTCGACCGCGCCCTTCAATTTTTCGCCGCCGTCGCGGGGGCCCAAGCGGCATAGGGTGATATGGGGCACGAAAACCCGTTTCTCGACCGGAAAGCCGACCTGCCGCAGCTCGGTCCGGACCGACTCGGCCAAGATTCGAAGCATCGAGGAGCCCTCCCCTATGCCGGCCCAGATCAATTTCGGCGCCCGCCAGGAGTCGAAGGCGCCGGAGCCGGAAATGCCGAGCAAAAAGGGCTTCGCGTTGCCGCTCGCGCGGCTTAAGGCCTGGGCGAAGGAGGAGAGCCTCTCCGGAGGCTGTTCCCCCAAGAACTCCAAGGTCACATGGGCGTTTTCCGGCCGGGTCCAGCGTGCCGTGGGACAGGAGGGCTTAAGGGACTCGACGGAGCGTTCGACCCAGCGCCTCAAGGGCTCGGGCAGCTCGATGGCGATAAACAGCCTCACGGGCTCGCCGCCCCCGCGCCGCGGCTCTTGCGGCGGGCCGCGGCCACCGCACGCAGATGGGAGCCGTAATCGGCGCTGAAGGTATGCCCCCCGGTATGGTCGGCGACGAAATACAGGGCGTCGGTCTTGGCCGGTGCGAGCACCGCGCGGATCGAGTCCAAGCCCGGCGAGCAGATGGGCCCCGGGGGAAGGCCGTAGCGGACATAGGTGTTGTGGGGGGAGTCGAATTGCAGGTCCTTGCGGCTTAAGCGCTTCTTCCATCGCCCGAGCGAGTACTGCACGGTGGGGTCGGCCTCCAGTCGCATGCGTTTGGACAGTCGATTGAGATAGACGGCGGCGATCATCGGCTTCTCCTCGGGCAGCACCGCTTCCCGCTCGACGATGGAGGCCAGGATCACCGCCTGATCGAGGCTCAGGCGCGACTGGGGGGAGGATTGGAAAACGGGCTCCACATTGCGCCTGAACTCCTCGTGCATCAGGTGGGCGACGGCCCCCGCCTCCATCCCGAAGCCCAGGAAATACGTCGTGGGGAAGAGATAGCCCTCGAGGCGGTTGCGCCGCACGTACTCCTCGAAGGCCTGGGCGGAGGCGACTCGGACGGCCTCCAGGCGCTCGGCGATCTGCCGCGCCGAAAATCCCTCAGGGATCACCACCCGGACCCACTCGGGTCTCCCCCGGCTCAGCCGCCAGAGGGCATGCGGAGAAGCCATGTTCTTGCGCAGCCGGTAGCTGCCCGGCTTGAGCTTTCGATCCAAGCGGGTGACTTTCGCCAACGCGCGGAAGGCGCGGGAGCTGCCGATAACACCTTCCCGCTCCAACAAGCGGGCCGTCTCCGCCGCGGGAAGGCCGGGCATCAGCGTGACGGTGACGGGATCCCCGGGGCGCAGGAACCAAGCCGCGAGCGCCAGCGGGAGCATCGCTGCGGCAAGCAGGCGGCGCCGGGTCACGCCCGCGCGCGCCTCAAGACGGCGCGGATGCGCGCGAGTAGGTCCTCGGGCTTGAAGGGCTTGGTGACGTAGTCGTCGACGCCGAAGTGCAGCGCTTCCAATTCGTTTTCCGAGGCGCGCATGACGGTCAACATGATGACCGGAACATTGGCGAATTCCGAGGAGCGCAGCACGGAGACGAACTTTTCCCCGTTGACCTTGGGCATGTTCCAGTCGAGCAGGACGAGGTCTGGCTTGAACTCCCGGAGGGCCTTGAGCCCCTCCTCGCCGTCCTCCGAGAGCCGCGTCTGGAAGCCGTTTTCGCCCAGCGTATCCCTTAAGATGATGCGGTAATCGAGCTCGTCGTCGATGATTAATACCTTGTCTGCCATATCCCTAGGCTACCTTTGAATCCGCCGCGAACGCGGAGGATGGGACGGTGAGCCGGTAGCCCACGCCGTGCACCGTCTCGATCTGCGGGCCGACGCCCTCGAGTTTCCGGCGCAACGACTCGACGTGCTTGTCCAAGGTCCGGGTCTCCACGCCCTGCGGGTAATTCCATACGGCATCGAGTATTTCCTTCCGCTTGAGCGCCTGTTCCTTATGGCGCATCAGGAAAGCCAGGAGATCGAACTCCAGTCGGGTCAAGGGGAGCGGTTCGCCCGCGAGCAGGGCGCGGCGCTCCAAAAGGCGCAATTCCATATTGCCGGCGCGCAGGGTGGTCGAAGGCGTTTCCTCGAACGATTCGCCGCCCCAGATGCGTCGCCGCAAGAGCGCCCGCACCCGCGCCAGGAATACCTGGCCGTGGAAGGGCTTGACCAGGAAATCGTCCGCGCCGGCGTCGAGCAGCGCCACCACCTCTCGGGGCTTGGCTTTGACGTTGACGCTGAGCACGGGAAGCCGCTGCGTCTTGGCGTGACCGCGCAGGGAGCGGACGAACTCCGCGGAGGCCTGGGCGGAGGGGAGGCCGTCGAGGATGATGAGATGCACCGGATCGGCGAGCATCTTGGCCAAGGCCCTCCCTGGGTCCGGGACCAGCGTGACCTTGTGATTCTGCTGCTCGAGCAGCTCCTGCAGCAGCAGGCAGAACTTCGCATCGTTGCCGACGATGGCGATATTCATGTCACTCGTCCCCCCCACGGGGGGACGAGTAGCCGGGGGGGACCGTTTTTATTTTAATGGGCCAGTACAGGGTACTCTCCAAATACCTTCTTTAAGCTCTCGACGATCTCCCCCAAGGTCGCGTAGGCCTTGACGCATTCGAAGATCGGGGGAAGGAGATTGTCCTTGGTCGCCGCCGTTTGGGCCAATCGGCGCAGGGAGGCCTCCACCGCCGCGTTGTCGCGCTCCTTGCGCAGTTTCCGCAGGGCCTGCACCTGGCGCTTTTCGACGGTGTCGTGTATCTTGAGGATGCGCGGGGGCTTGGCGTGCCCTTGGAGCACGTTGACGCCCACCACCTTGCGGCGCCGCCGCGCCACGTCCATCTCGTATCGATAGGCCGTCTCGGCGATCTCCCGATGGAAGAAGCCGCGCTCCAGGGCCGGCACGACGCCGCCTTGCTCCTTGATGCGGTCCATGAGCTCGAGGGTGCGGCGCTCGACCTCGTCGGTCAAGGACTCCAAGTAATAGGACCCGCCGAAGGGGTCGGCCGTGTCCGTCACACCGGACTCGGCGGCGACGATCTGCTGGGTGCGCAACGCCAGCATCACCGCCTCATCCGAGGGCAACGCCAACGCCTCGTCGAAAGAGTTCGTGTGCAGGCTCTGCGTCCCTCCCAGCACCGCGGCCAGGGCCTGGTAGGCGACGCGCGCCAGATTGTTCATCGGCTGCTGGGCCACCAGGGATACCCCCGCGGTCTGGCAATGCATGGGGAGCATCCAGGAGAGCTCCCTACGCGCGCCCATGCTTTCCCGCATGAAGCGCGCCCAGATGCGCCGGCCCGCCCGCAGCTTGGCGATCTCCTCGAAGAAATAGTTGTGCACGTCGAAGAAGAAGGAAAGGTGCGAGGCGAAATCGTCGACGGCCAGGCCGCGCGCCACCAGGCGCTCGACGTAGTCGACCCCATCGGCCAGGGTGAAGGCCAGCTCCTGCACCGCGTTGGCCCCCGCCTCGCGGATATGGTAGCCGGAGATCGAGATGGGATAGAAGCGCGGGACTTCCTTGACGCAGAACTCGATGGTATCGAGCACCAGCCGCATCGAGGGCTCGGGGGGATAGAGGTACTCGTTCTGGGCGATGTACTCCTTGAGGATGTCGAGCTGCAGCGTGCCGCGCACGCGCTTGAACGGCACGTTCTGCCGCTGGGCGACGGCCAAGTACATCGCGAGCATCACCGGAGCCGGCAGATTGATCGTCATCGAGGTGGAGACCTTGGCCAGGTCTATGCCCGAGAAAAGTTGCTCGAAATCCGCGAGGGAGTCGACGGCCACGCCCTCCCGGCCGACCTCGCCGGCCGCGCGCGGGTCGTCGGAATCCACTCCCATGAGCGTCGGCAGGTCGAAGGCCGTCGAGAGCCCCGTCTCGCCGTGGGCGAGCAGGTACTTGAACCGCTCGTTGGTGTCCTTGGCGCTTTTATGCCCCGCGAATTGGCGCATCGTCCACGGATGGACTCGGTAGCCGGAAGCCTTGATACCGCGGGTGAAGGGGTAATGGCCGGGCTCTCCGATCCGGCCGGCTTCGCCGCCGGAGACGTCGGAGGCGCGGTACTCCTGAAGCACCGGGATCTCCGAAAGCGTCGCTCCCGGGGAGGGAGCCTCTTCGGTTTTTTCGGCGCGAGCTGCCGGGCCGGCGGCGGGTGGAGCCGAGGACATGGGTTAGGAAAATGATAGCAGAGAAACGCTCACGAGGTGAAGCGTATCTTGTAAAAGCGATGTTTGCCCAGCTGCACGGTCAATTCCGGCTTGCCGGCGATCGCGGGCCTGCCGTCGACCGTCTCCACCGCGCCGTCCACCTTGAGGGCCCCTTGGGAGATGAGGCGCTGGGCCTGCTTGCGCGAGGGAACCGCGCCGATGCCAGCGAGCAGTTGGCTCCAACTGGCGATAGAGGACTCAACTGTTTTGATCTCTATGTTTTCCGGGATCTCTTTCTGCGAGAACGTCTTCTCGAAGAACTCCCTCTCCTGCCTTGCGGCGGCGTCACCGTGGAAACGCCCGGTTATTTCCTGGGCCAAGGCCTTCTTCGCCTCCATCGGGTGCCGCGAGCGGATGCCCGCCAGGTCATGCTGCGTCAGCAGCTCGTAATACGCGAGCATCTGTTCGTCGGAGATCTTCATGAGCTTGCCGAACATCTCGCGGGGCGGATCATTTAAGGCGATGGCGTTCCCGTAGGACTTCGACATCTTCTTGACCCCGTCCAACCCCACCAGCAGGGGGACCGTCATCGCCACCTGGGGCTGGAGGCCGGCATCCTTGAGCATTTCGCGGCCCATGAGCAGGTTGAATACCTGATCGTTTCCTCCCAATTCGACGTCGGCTTTCACCGCCACCGAGTCGTAGCCCTGGAATACGGGGTACAGGATCTCCAAGAGGGTGATCGGGCTTTGCGCCTTCTGCCTCGCCGCGAAATCCTCGCGCTGCAACAATTGCCCGACCGTGACCCTCTTGAGCGTCTCCAGCAGGCCCTTGCGCATGAACGGCTCCAGCCATTCGGAGTTGAAGCGCAGCTCGGTGCGTTCCTTAAGCAGGACCTTAAACGCCTGTTCTTGGTACGTCCTCGCGTTCGCCTGGATCTCGGACTCCGAGAGGGTGGGGCGCGTGGCATCGCGACCGGAGGGATCGCCGATGCGGGCGGTGAAATCCCCGATGATGAGCACGGCCGTGTGGCCGAGCTCCTGGAAGGCGCGCAGACGGTTGAGCACGACGGTATGTCCCAGGTGCAAATCCGGCGAGGTCGGGTCGACCCCCAATTTGACTCGCAGCGGCCGGCCGAGCGACAGCTTGCGCTCGAGCTCGGCGGCCGAGACCAGCTCGACGCAGCCCCTCCGGAGCGTTTCCAGCGCCTTCATGTGGCTATTCTACTTATTGCGGGTGCCAGCTATCCACTTACTCAAGGGGTGCGGCGCGGGTCCTGAGCGCGCGCCTTGATTTTGTAACAGGGCGCTGTTAAATTTCACGGGATGCCGGAAGAAGGCGAAAAGCCGCAGATCGACCTGAGCCAGGTCGACGAGCTCAATAATATCGACACGGCCCGCATGGCGCTGCGCTGGGCGCTGGAGCGGCTTGGGTCGCTGGAAAAGGCCAAGCAGGAGCTGGCCGAGCACGTCGCCCGGGAGATCCAAGGGCGGAGCAAGGCCGAGGAGGAGTCGGGCCGGCTTAAGGAGGCGCTCGCGCTACGCCTGGCCCAGGCCCAGGAGCGCGAGGAGTATTACTCCCGCATCGAGGGCTTCCTGGCCCTGCGGCTCTCGGGGAAACTCGACCTGGCCGCCCTAGCCAAGCGCGAGCAGGACTTAGAACGCCTCGAGCAATTCCTCGAACGCCGGCAGGCCCAGCTCGAAGACGAGGCGGCTGCCGAGCGGCGCAAGATCCAGGAGGAGCGCGCCCGCCTGGCCGGCCAATGGAGCGAGGAGGCCGAGGAGGCCCGGCGGGCCTTGGCGAACCGCCGCGAGCAGTTCGAAAAGGAGCAGGCGTCGGCCCTACTGGCCCTGGGGGAGCGCGCGCGGCGACTGGAGCGCCAGGAAAAGGATCTCGACAACCGGCAAAAACGCTTCGAGGAATACCTCGCCGCCGAAAACCACCGCATCGAAAGCGAGCAAAAAAATATCCGGGACCGCGCCGAGCAGTCCCTTCGCCTTCGCGAGGAGACGGCGGAAAAATGGGTGCGCGAGCGCCTCGCCGCCGCCGAGGCGTCCTGGCGCCAGGAGCGGGCCCTGCTCAAGGCCGAGATCGAGGAGCTCCGCCGCAAGGGACTTGAGGAGATGCCGCGGGTGCTCGAGGCGGAAAGGACATCCGCCGAGTCGGAACAAACCTTGGCCCGGGCCCTCCAGGCACAGACCCGTGCCGAGCAGGAAAAGCGGCTCGCGGAGCTCGAAAAGGAAGGCTGGGCCGCTCGCGCGCAGGACCTTCAAAAGAGGCTCGAGGCGCGGATCGTTCAAGTGCGAGACCTCGAGCAGCGGCTTTCGATGGCGCAGGCGCAGTCCCAGCAAGCGCAGGACACGCTCGAGGCCCAGCGGGTAGTTCTCCAGGAAAAGGAGCGCGCGCTCGAGCGCGAGAAGACCGCCTGGCGGCTGGAGGAATTGCAGAAGAGCCTGCCGCAGAAGTTAAGCGAGCTCGAGGCCCAATGGCGCGGCAGGCTGGAAGAGGCTCAGAACCGCTGGGCCGCCGAGAAGCAAGCCATCCTCGATCAGCAGGGCGCCTCGGAACGCCTGCGGGCCTCGGAGGTCCAGCAGTGGCGCGAGAAGGCCAACGAGGAATCCTCCAAGGCCTTCGCCCTCGACAAGCAGTGGATGGAAGCCCTCGAGGAGTCTCGCCGCCAACGGGAGCGGGCCGAGGCCGCGGAGGCGCGCTCGCGGGAGGTCGCCGAGAGGGAACGCTCGACCCTCGAAGACCTCCGCCAAAAATCGGAAGAGCGCCAGCGCGAGTCGGCACGGCGCATCGCGGAGCTCGAAGGACAGCTCCAAGCCGAGCGCCAGAAGGCGGCGGAAACCCTTAGCCTCCGCCAGCGGGAATGGCTCGCGCAACGCGAAAGCGAGCAGAACGCCCTGCGCCAGGAGGAGCTCGCGGTGCAGGCTTCCTCCGCGCGGGAGCTCTCGGATCTTCGCCGGCGTCTCGAGCAGGCCGAGTCATCTTTGGCGGAGGCCAAGAAGCTTCAGGCCCAGGCTGAGGCCGCGCGCCAGGAGGCCGAGGAAAAGGCGGCGCTGCAGGGACGGCTACGGCGGGAGACGGAAAGCAACGAGCAGGCCCTGGCCGCGCGCCTGCAGGGCTCCTGGCGCCAAGAAAAGGAAGGGTTCTTGCGGGCTCTCACCGAGCGGGAGAAGACCATACGTGAGCTGCAGGAGAAGCTCCACGCCGCCGGGGATTCGCTGGTGGCGGCCTCGCTCAAGGGAGAGGCCGCCCTCGAGTCGTTGCGCTCAAAAATGAACGCCGATTTCGAGGCGGCCTGGAAAACCGCCCGCCAGCAGCAAGAGGAGTTGCAGGGAAGGCTGGGCCAGGAGACGGCCAGGAACCTCGAGCTGGAAAAACGCCTCAAGGACGCCAAACCCTTGGAGCAGAGGCTCGAAAGCGCCCTATCTGAGATCGCCCGGCTCCGCGAGGCCCTCGATGCCCGTGAGAAATCCCTCTTGCCGCGCGAGGAGGCCGTCGGCGCGCGCCTGGAGGAGTGGCGGCGCAAGACGGAACTCTGGGGGGACAAACTCGTCTCTTTGGAGAAGGCCCTGGATCGGGCTCTCGAGCAGACGCGCGTGCAGGCGCGCGCGTTGCAGGAAGAGCGCGCACGGCGGCTGGAGGCCGAGAAAAAATTCTCTTTGAATCTCAGCGTCCCCCAGGGGCACTGGCTGCGCGAATACGAGGCCATGGCGGAGAAACTGGCCCAGCGCGAGCGGGCCGCGGAGGAGGCGATTTCCAGGGTCCGCGGCTTCGATGAAATGAGGGCGCATCTGGAGCAGTCCTCACAGAGAAGGGAAGACGAGATCCGACGGCTGGCGGCCGAGGGCGCCTCATTGCGCGAAGAGCTCAAGGCCGCGCGTGAAGCGCTGGCCGCGGAAGAAGAGCGCCGAAAGAACGCGGAATCCAAGCTCGCGCAGGGACTGCAGCAGGCCAAGCGCGTCGTCGACGAGATGCGCCGCAAGATGCTTGAACGCCTCCGCCAACTCCGCCCCTAGGTGCCAGGCATCCACTTTCTACACTTTCTCAACTTTCTCCAAAGAATCTCAACAAAGTGGAGAAAGTGGATGCCTGGCACCTAAAATAGATCGTAAGGATCGACGTTGACCTGAAGGCGGATGCCGGAGGGGGGCTTTTCGGACCTCACCCCCTCGAGTAAAGCCTCCAAGCGCTCCTTACAGCGTATCTTGAGGATCAGATGGTGGCGGAAACGCCCCCGCAATTTCTGGTGCACGCTGGGCGCCGGGCCGATCATCTCCCCGTCCCCGGAGCCCAGCAGGGACTTAAACCGTTCCGCCGCCGCTTCGGCCGCCTTCTGCACGGCCCCTTCCTTCGTCCCGGAGAGCAGCACCCGCACGAGCGTCGAGGCCGGGGGGTAGTCGAGCTCGCGGCGGAGCTCCATCTCCTTGCGTGCGAAGTCGAGGTATTCCCCGCGCAGCGTCGCCTCGATGGCGTAGTGCCCCTCGCTGGCGCTTTGAAGCAGCACCTCGCCCGGCTTCTCGGCCCTGCCCGCCCGCCCCGCGACCTGCACGAGTAGTTGGAGGGTGCGCTCGGCCGCCCGGAAATCCGGCATGTGCAGCATGCCGTCGGCGTCGACCACGCCGACCAGGGTAACGTTGGGGAAGTGGAAGCCCTTGGCCACCAGCTTGGTGCCCACCAGGATGTCGGCCGCGCCGGATTGGAAACGGTCGTAGATCCGCTCCTCGGCGACGGCCGGCCGCTCCTTTGAGACGGTGTCCCGGTCCATCCGCAATATTTTGGCGCCCCGCGCCAGCGAGCGGAGCTCGGCGACGACCTTCTGCGTGCCGGCTCCGCCATAGGCTAGAGCCGGGGCGCGACAGCCGCCGCAAGCCAAAGGGGCCTCCGCGCCCCTGCCGCAATGATGGCATAAGAGGTCGAAGAGTCCCGAGCCCTCCTGCCGGGCGTGGAGCACGAACGCGATGGCGCACGCCGGGCAGCGGGGGACCCACCCGCATTTGCGGCAGAGCACGTAATTCGAGAAGCCGCGGCGGTTGACGAGCAGTATGGCCTGCTCCCGCTTGGCGAGGCGGTCCTTGAGCGCCGCCAAAAGATCGTCGGAAAGGCAGCGCCCCGGCGGCGGCGCCGACCGGGCGATACGCACGACGGGTGGCGTCGAACGCGCGACCCGCTCGGGCATGCGCAGCATCTCGAGGATTCCCGACTGCACCGCGGCCAGGGTCTCCATGCTCGGCGTAGCGCTCCCGAGCACCAGCACCGCGTCGAGGCGCCGGGCGCGCTCGAAGAGCACGTCGCGGGTATGGTAGAGCGGGGCCTTCCCCTCCTGCTTGTAGGAGTCGTCCTGCTCCTCATCCATGACGGCCAGGCGCAATTCCTTAAACGGCAGCAGGCACGCCGAACGCGCTCCCACCACGACGCGGACGCGGCCCTCGCGCAAGCCGAGCCACACCTCGCGGCGCCTGGCGTCCGGCAATTGGCTATGCCACAACGCCACGGGAAAGCCCGCGCGGGAGGAGAAATCGTCGAAAAAGGGGCGGGTGAGCGATATCTCCGGAACCAGGAACAGGGCCTGCCCGCCCGCGGCGATGGCCTCGCGGATGAGGCGTAGATAGACCTCCGTCTTCCCGGAAGCTGGGACGCCAAAGAGAAGCGCGGAGAAGAAGCGCCGCCGAGCGAGCACCTCGCCGAGGCGGGCTACGGCCGCGGCCTGTCCCGGGGTTAGCTCGAATCCGCCCGCGGCGGCGGCGGCCGGCGCGGGAAAAGCCGGCCCGGCCGTCGCGCCCGGCTTGACATAGGCCGGCAGCAAGGCCTTGAAGCACTCTCCCGGAGGAGCGCAGGTCCGCCGCGCGAGCCAATCGGCTAGGGCGAGCATCTCGGCAGAGAGCAGCGGCTCGGAGTCGAGGGGGCTCTCGATGGGCTTGAGCTCGCGTCCGGGCTCCCCTTCGCGGACCGAGACGACGACCCCGGCCACCCGGCGCGGCCCGAACGGCACCCGGACCCGCATGCCCGGGCGTACGCGCTCCTTAAGCGCGTCGGGGATCTCGTAATCGAAAAGCTGGTGGAGGGGGGCCGGACAGGCCAGTTCGGCGATCCTCATCGGAACAGGTTACTTTGTGCCCGTGAATATGAAATGCGGCGGGAGGTTGCGCGGCTCGAAATCGATGTCCACATCGTCGAAATGATACTTCATAAGGGGGACCAGGTGGGTCGTGAACTGGTAGGCGATGAACCGCCCGCCGGGCTTGAGCAGATCCGCGGTCTTATGGAGCAGCGCATGGCGCTCCACCGGCTTGAGGAAGCTGAAGGGGATGCCGGATACGATCGCATCGGCCGGGGGCAGGGAGAGGGGAGCCACGAGCTCGTCGATCTCGGTGACGCTGCCGCGGATCACCTTGAGCCGGGGGTCCTCCAGCTTCGAGAGGGAAGCGGTGAAATCCTCGTTGAGCTCCACGGCGACGAGGATGCCGTCGACCGGCAGGCGCTTGAGTATCTCCCGGGTGATCACCCCCTCGGCCGGCCCGTACTCGATGACGACCTTCGCCGAGCGCTCCATGCGCGCGATCACACGGCGGATGACGAATTTCGTGCTCGGCGCGATCGAGGCGACCTTCGGGTCCTTCAGGAAGGCCTCGATGTAGGAAAAGGGATTCCTCCTGGCGCCGGGCCCTTTCTTTCCCCTCAGGCCTCCCCGGAGCGCCTTCTCGATGCCGCTCTCGATGAGCGCCTCGATCCGGTCGAAAAAATCGCGACCCGCCTTCATGAGCCCTGCAGCTCGCGGCGGAGGTTCTTCATGTCGGTCCACACGTCGCGCTTCAAGTTGGGGTTGCGCAAGAGCGCGGCCGGATGGTAGGTCGGCAGCAGGCGGATCGGCGGCTCTCCGGCGCCCGCCCGGTATTCGCGCCAGAGTCCGCGGATCTTGGAGATGCCGATCTCCTCGCCGAGGAGGACCTTGGCGGCGACCGACCCGAGGGTGACGATCACGCGCGGGGCGATCACGCGTATCTGGGCGTCGAGATAGGGTCGGCAGGCCGCGATCTCATCGGGGCTCGGGGGGCGGTCGTTGCCGTGCCTCTCGGGATCCTCCGGATGGACCATCGGATGGCATTTAACGATGTTGGCGATGTAGACCGTCTGCCGGGAAAGCCCGATCGACTTAAGTATGTCGTCGAGGAGCTTGCCGGAGCGGCCGACGAAGGGCTCGCCCTCGTGGTCCTCCTGGAAGCCCGGGCCCTCCCCGACGAAAAGCACCTGCGCCTGCGGCGAGCCGACGCCGAAAACGGCCTTGAGCCTGGAATGGCCCAAAGGGCATTTGCGGCAGGAATCGACTTCCTTGGCCAGCGCGGCCAATTCAGAGGCCTTTGCCGGTATGCTTCCCGTGGCCGGGAAAGGAGAGGGCGTGGAGGAGGGGAGGAAATCCCCTGGAGCCTTCTCAAGGCGGACACGGAGGGTGGAGGCCAGCGAGAGCAGTTCGTCGCGGCTCAAAGCAGCGCCTCGACCCGGCGCAGTATCTCCTCGGCCAGCTTGGGTTTGGGCATGCGCGAGAGGCGGTGCGCGTTCCCCTTGCGGTCGATCAAGGCGACGCGCGACTCGTTCATCCCGAGGGAATCCGGACGATTGGCGACGATAAGGTCCAATCCCTTGCGGCGGAGCTTTTCTTTGGCATTCGACAGCCAGCGCGTGGTCTCCAACGCGAAGCCCACCACGACGGCCGGCCTTCCCGCCCGGGCGCCGCGCCGGCGGGCCACGTCGGCGATGATATCGGGGTTGGGAGTCAGGGTCAGGCGCAGGGCGCCGCCCAGTTTCTTTATTTTCTTGGAGGAGATATCCGCGAATTTCCAGTCGCCCACGGCGGCGGCCCCGATGAAGACGTCGGCTTTGCGGCAGCGCGACATCACGGCCCGGTGCATCTGCTCCGCGGAAACGATGGGCACCACCTCCACGCCCCAGGGGCTCGTGATGCGGCAGGGACCGCTGACGAGCACCACCTTAGCACCCCGGAATTTAGCCGCCTTGGCGAGGGCGTAGCCCATCATACCGCTGGAGGCGTTCGTCATGAAGCGGATGGGGTCGAGGTATTCGCGCGTGGGACCCGCGGTGATGAGCACGGTCTTGCCCTTGAGGGGACTGCCGTTGGAGGCGGAGGGGATCATGCCAGCGCCTTGGCGACGATCTCCCGAGGATCCAAAAGGCGACCCATCCCGACGCGCCCGCTCGCCAAGGGGCCTTCGACCGGACCCCAGAAAGAGTAGCCGAAACCCTTGAGCCGCGACACGTTGTCGCGCGTCGCCCGGTGCTCCCACATCTCCGTATCCATTGCCGGGCAAAGGGCTACCGGGGATTTGCTCGCCAGGATCGTCGCCTCCAGCAGCCCGCCGGAGCGGCCGCCCGCCAGCCGCGCCATGAAATCGGCCGTCGCCGGCGCCACTACGATCCGCCCCGCCCACGAAGCCAAGCTCAAATGGGCCATCTCCCAGAGGGCCGGGTCGAAAGGGTCTTGGTACACGGGCCCGCGCGCAAGCGCGCTCAGGGTGAGTGGGGTTACGAAGCGGGAGGCCGAGGGGGTGAGTACGACCTTGACCTCGGCGCCGCCCCGCGTGAGCCCGCGGACGAGCTCGCAGGCCTTGTAGGCCGCGATGGAGCCGCAGACGCCCAGAACGATCCTCCTCCCCTTTTTTCGGGCCACCGCGGCGCTACTTCTTCTTTTCCTTCTCGGCGCCGTTGGACTCCGCGGGGGCCTCCGAGGCGTCCTGCGCCGCCTGCGCCTTGATCTGCTCGGGGCTCACTTCCCCGCCTAGGACTTGGCGCATGGCGATCTCGAGTATGTCGGTCTGATTGAGGTGGCGGAACTCCTCGCGGCGGCGCAAGGAGAGGGCCCAGGAGGAGATCAAGGGGACCACGTGGTATTTTCCCTCGGACTTGTCTAGGATGAGATTCTCGAGAGTCTTCTCCTGCGCTTCTTCGGTCTTTTTTTTCGCCATGGATATCTCCGTCAATGGTGGCGACCTAAACTCAACTCGGCGATGTCGAGATGGTTTAAGTCATGCCGGATCACCTTGAGCTTCTCGGCCGTGATAATCGCTTCGATATGCTCGAGGGCGTCGCTTAAATCGTCGTTGACGACCATATACTCGTAGTGCTTGGCCTGGTGCAGCTCCTCGCGGGCGCTGGCCAGGCGCCGTTCGGCCTCCTTGGGGTCCTGGCGGCGCTCCCTTAAGCGCTCGCGCAGCGAGCGCCAAGACGGTGGGACCAGGAAGATGGCCGTGGTGTGGGGCCGCTTACGGCGAATGGCGTTGGCGCCCTGCACGTCGATGGCCAGGATCACCACGTTTCCCTCCGCGATCTGCTCATCGAGGAAACGCTTGGGCGTGCCGTAATACTGGCCGTGGACGATCGCCCATTCCAGGAACTCGTCCCGATGGATCTTGCGTTTGAACTCCTCGTGGGTCAGGAAATAATAGTCCCTGCCGTGCTTCTCGCCGGGGCGGGGATCGCGGGTGGTGCAGGAGATGGAGTAGCGGAGGCTCTTGTCACGGGCCAGCAGCTTGCGGCAAATCGTCGACTTGCCCGTCCCGGAGGGGGCGGAGATAATGACGGCGAATCCTCGGCTCATGAAGGGATTTATGGAGTGTATCAAAATAGGGTATCATAGGGCAATGAACGCCCCAGACCCCCAAATCCAGATCGAAATCGACGAACCGACCGCCCGCGGGATCTACACGAATCTGGCGTTGATCAGCCATTCCGAGACCGAGTTCCTGCTCGACTTCATTTTCCTGCAGCCCCAGAACCCGAAGAACAAGGTCTTGGCGAGGATCGTGTCCTCCCCGGCACACGTCAAGCGCCTGCTATGGGCCCTTAAGGACAACATCGAAAAATATGAGGCCCGCTTCGGCCCCATCCGCGCTTCGACACCCGAGTCGCCCGTCAAGCCGGAAGGGTACTATCAGTAGCCCCCGCGTCGAGACGCTCGGCGTCGGAACGGAGCTGCTCTCGGGCAAGGTCAATACCCATGCGGCCTACCTCGCCCGAGTCCTGGGCGGCGCCGGGCTCCGCTTATCGCGCGCCTGCTGCCTCCAAGACTCGGTGTCGGAGATCCGCCAAGCCGTTTCCTCCGCCTTATCCCGCTCCGATATCGTGCTCGTCACCGGCGGCCTCGGCCCAACCTTCGACGATTTGACCCGCGAGGGGGTGGCCGCGGCCCTTGGCTCGAGGCTTGAGTACCGGCCGCGGCTCTACGCCCGCATCCGCCGGAAATTCCGCGCCTACCGCCACCGTCGCGTGCCCTCGGAAAACCGGCGCCAAGCCTTCGTGCTGACCGGCGCGCGGGTGCTGCCCAACCGATTCGGCTCCGCGCCGGGCCAAATGCTGGAATGGGGAAAGAAACTGCTTTTCCTGCTCCCCGGTCCGCCGCCGGAGCTCTACCCGATGATGGAGCACTCGGTGTTGCCCCGGCTCAAGGAACGCTTCGGGCGCGGACGGGTGCTCCGCCGCGGAGTCCTGCATTTGTGCGGGATATCCGAATCGGCGGCCGACGAGCGCCTTGCCTCGCTCTACCGCACGGCGAAAGGCGCTGGCGGCGGCCTCGACTTCACGATACTCTCGGAGCCGGGCTTGGTGGACCTGCATATGACCGCCTTGGGCAGGAGCCCGAAGGCCGCCGCCCGGCTCTTATCGAAGGCCAAAAACGCCGCCGCCTCGCTGCTCGACGGCTACGTCTTCGGCGAGGACGAGCAGAGCCTAGAATCGGCGGTCGGCGAGCGTTTAAGTCGGCGGGGCCAGACGCTCGCGCTGGCCGAATCCTGCACGGGAGGGCTTCTCTCTCAAAAATTGACCTCGGTGCCGGGAAGCTCCCGCTATTTCCTCGGCGGCTCCGTGTGCTACGCCGATTCCGCGAAGACGCGCGAACTCGAGGTGCCGCAGTCCCTGCTGCGCCGCCATGGCGCGGTTTCCGCGCCCTGCGCCAAGGCGATGGCCGAAGGGATCCGGCGCCTTTGGCACTCTGACTGGGCGGTCTCGATCACCGGAATCGCGGGGCCGGGAGGGGGAACGAAGGCCAAGCCTGTCGGGACCGTCTTCATCGCCGTCGCCGGCCCGAAACGGGGCGCCCGGGCCTTCGAATTCCTATTCCCGGGAAGCCGCGAGCAGATCCGAAGCCGTGCGGCGATCACGGCCTTGACCCTGCTTTGGCGCCGCTTGGTCGACAGGCCCTAACGACGGCAGCCTTTAGCCGCCTGCAGGTTGGGGATCGTGGCGTTTACGGCGATCTCCGCGTCCTGAAAAGCCTTTTTCGCGGCGGCGCTATCGCAGCCGCCCCTGGTGCAAGCCTGCCCTCGGTAGGCCAGCAAACGCCTCGACTCGAACAGAGCGGTTTCCAGCTCGGAACAGCTCATGGCATCATAGGACTTTTGCATCGCCTGAGCCGCGTCAGCATTTGTCGCCGCGGTCGCGCGGCACTGATGCGCCTCGAAAACCGCCTCATCCGACTTGCATGCCGGGCTGGAATTTAAAGTCAACTGAAGCTTGCAGCGCTCCTCGTTGAGCATCGCCTCCGCCTTGCCCTTGTACTCGTCGTAGCCCGATAAACCGCTGAGCACCGGCCAGGTGCCGACCCCGCCCCAGGCCCCGGCCATTTCCTTGAGAGCCTTATGGATCGAGGCGATCTGCCGCATCGAGGCCTCGACCTCCGATCGAGCCGCGGCCTGGCATTCGCTCGCGGACTTAGCCGAACTCGGGATTATTTTTTTGCAATCCGGATACTTGTCGAGCGCCTTCTCACACCGATCCAGGACGCCTTCCTCCTTGCAGGCCGACAGCAAGTCCCCGTCCTTGGCCCAGCGGCGCGCGATGCCGTCGCAATAAGCGCTGGGCCGCCCGCACAGCTCGGCGTTGAGCAGGGCATAGCACGAAGGAACGCTGGCAGGCCTATTGCCGGCCCCGGTCCCCACCGCGGAGGCCTTCTGCGCGGCGGGCGGAGGCTGGAGCCCACCGTCGGAGGTACCCGTGACGATATGCTCCATTGGCCCCGAGCCGCCGCCGGCGAGCGCGCCGTCGGCGATGCTCTCGGGGCGGCCGGGCTGCTGCAGCGCCGAGGCCGCCGCTTCCCCGGTAAAACCGGAGCTTCCCTCCGGCTTGGCGGCCGTCGTGCCCGTGGCGTTCTTTTCCCGTAGGGACATCGAGCCCAAGCTCTCCTTGAAGGAGCGGCCGACATTGCGCGCCGAGCCGGGGGAGGCGGTCCAACTCCTGGCGGCCATAGCGGCGCGCTCCTGCCGCGTTTTTTCCTCGGACAGGAGTTCCTCGATCTCCGGTTTCTGGAGAAGCCCGCCGACCATCTGCCGGAAACCAGGCTCGGAAGCGAAATGGGACATCAGGCGGCGGAATTCCGGAAAGCCCCTCAGGCTCGAAAGGAAGGAGCGAGCATCCTTCCCGTCCCGGCCCGAGGCGGCCTTATGCTCCTCGTAGGCCTTCTGGAGCCTCGGCTCCCGCATGAAGGCCTTGGCGAATTTCTTGGCCACGGGCTTGGCGGCCTCCTCGCCTAAAAGCCCCATCAGATCGTCGAAGCTCAGCTTCGGCAGGCGGTCGCGCTTAGGCGCGGAAGCCATCGTCGGAGCCTCCGGAAAGGCCAGAAAGGAGCCGTCGAGACCCTCCTGCGGCGCCTGCCAGCGGGAAATCCATGGGATTAGCTCCAAGCCCACGGCAAAGCCCATCGCGCACAGCCCCCCGGCCCCGATGAGCAGCCATTTGGGGTCGAGGCCGGCCAGGCTTTTGGGCAATCGAATCATTGGCACCTAAACCTTCTTGACGCGATTGAGCGACACCATGCGTCGCTGCAGCAGATCGATTCGCATTTATCCAAGAACCTCCCGCGCACGCACCCTTCGAAAAAGTCGCCGTACCTGATGAAAAATTCCTGCTCCCGCGGTTCAAAACGCCCGTAAATGGAACTCATACGATCCTTCGAGCCCGTCCCCTTCATCTCCGGGATCGACGCTTCGGCGAACACGCCCGCGCCTTGACGATAAACCCTCGACGCCCCGGCGGATGGCGCCTCGCCGCCCTCTTGCTGACCGATCATCTGGAGAACTCCCTCGGCCGCCGCCCGACCCCAAGCCGATTCGTCCTTGAGCGTAGGGGGAGCTGATGTCAATCCGGCAACGGAGCCCTGCCCCGCGCGGCGGCTGTTTTCCAGCAGCAACCGAGCGACGCGCGGCTTGGAGGCCGCAGCTACGGCCAAGCGGCGGAACTCGGGATCGGCGCCATGCCGGATTAACAACGCCTTGAATTCCGGGCTCCGACCGAGGGCCACGAAAAAGCCCCGAGCCGAATCCGGCTCGGGCCGCCGATAGGAATCGACCAAGATCTTGCGCAGTTCGGGCCGGCCCAGGAAATCCCTGATGAAACGTTTGGCCGCGGGATGACGGGACTCGCGGCCCATTCCGGCGAGCAATTCCCGAACGCTCAGCGGCTGGGCGCCGTCTTGCATCGAATCAGCCTTCATCTCGGATGTCGGGGGGGGCGCAGGCGCTCTAGGAGCTACTTCGGGAAGAATCTGCGTCCCATGGAAATCCAATGTCCTGGATTTTCCGCGAAAACCACCTAAAATCAACGAAATGAACACAAGGAACAGGGCCAAAAAGACAAGCAAATACAGGCGCTTATCCATGAGAGGGGACGGCATGGCGGCTGGCCGGGGCGGCATTTTTCCTTAGTATGAGCCCTTTCCTTTATATTGTCAATGGTGCTTCGCCTTGACATCCCCGTCGAGAAAAAACTATCATTCTTCAAATATGATAACGAAAACAAAGAAAGCAGAGATCATTTCCAAGCACCGGGGAAATCCCGGGCATCCCTCCGCCCAGATCGGCCTGCTCACCGAGCGCATCCGATTGGTCTCGGAGCATCTCAAGACGCATAAGAAGGATTACACCTCCCAGGTCGGCCTGCTCAAGATGGTCGGCCAGCGCCGACGGCTGCTGGGCTATCTCAAGCGCACGCAGCTCGACGAGTACAACAAAATCCTCAAGCAGCTCGACTTAAGGAAGTAGCATGGATTCCTTACAGAGCCTGCGCCTACAGGAGACTGTGGGCGGAAAGACCGTCGTCATCGCGACTGGCACGCTCGCCAGGCAGGCGGGCGGCTCCGTCACCGTCCATCTCGATGAGACCTCGGTATTGACCGCGGCTACCGCTGCCAAGGAACCCAAGGCGGGTATAACCTTCATGCCCCTGACGGTCGATTACCGCGAAAGAACCTACGCCGCCGGCAAGATCCCCGGCGGCTTCTTCAAGCGCGAGGGACGCCCACGGGAGAAGGAAATCCTATCCGCGCGGCTGACCGACCGGCCGATCCGCCCCCTGTTCCCCGAGGGATGGAACTGCGACACGATGGTGCAGACCATCGTGCTTTCCGCAGACAGCAAGAACGATTCCGACGTGCTCTCGATACTCGGGGCCTCGGCGGCCTTGCTCTTGTCGGACGTGCCCTGGAACGGGCCCGTCTCCGGCGTGCGGGTCGGGAGGCTCAACGGCCAGATCGTATTCTTTCCGACCTTCGAGGAAAGGGAAAACCTGGAACTGGAGCTGGTCGTCGCTGGAAAGAAGGACGCCATCTTGATGGTCGAGGGAGGCGCGCGCGAGGTCTCCGAGGACGCGATGGTCGAGGCCCTCGAGGCCGCCCAACGGGAGATCAACAAGCTCTGCGACTTGCAGCTGGCCCTCGTCGAGGCCTCCCGGAAGTCCGGGCGCGTCGTCGCCAAACGCGCCGTGCCCGCGCCCTCCTACCCCGAGCCGGTCAAGCAATTCGTCGTCGACAAGGCGACGCCGGAGATCCGCGCCATCTTGAGAAAATTCCATCCCAAGCAGGGACTCGACGCGCAGGTCGCTGGTCTCAAGGACGCGCTGCGCAAATCGGTGGCCGAGAAAGCTCCTGCCGAGCCGGCGTTCCTCGGCGCGGAAGCCTTCGTCGGCCCGATCGTTGAGGATATCCTCTACCGTGAAAGTCGCGAGATGGTGCTGACCGACAAGGTTCGTGCCGATGGCCGCAAGGTGGACGAAATCCGTCCCATCACCATCCAGGTGCCAGCGCTGCCCCGCACCCACGGATCGGCCCTCTTCACCCGCGGCTCGACCCAGGCGCTCGTCACCACCACCCTAGGCACCCCCGGCGACATGCAGATCATGGACGAGCTGGAGGGGGAATTCAAGGAGCGCTTCATGCTCCATTATAATTTCCCCGGATTCTCCGTCGGTGAGTTCAAGCCCGAGCGCGGCCCCGGGCGCCGGGAGATCGGCCACGGAGCCTTGGCCAAACGCGCCCTCTACCCCCTGCTGCCGCCGGAAGAGGAATTCGCCTACACCCTGCGCATCGTCTCCGACATACTCGAATCGAACGGCTCCTCCTCGATGGCCTCCGTCTGCGGAGGCTCGCTGTCGCTCTTCGACGCGGGCGTCCCGCTCAAGAGCTCCTGCGCCGGAATCGCGATGGGACTTATCCTGGAAGGCGAGCGCTACGCCATCCTCTCGGACATCATGGGCTTCGAGGACCACCTGGGCGACATGGATTTCAAGGTCGCCGGCACGAGGCAAGGGATCACGGCCTTTCAGCTCGACATGAAGATCGAGGGCCTTTCCGTCAAGATGATGCAGGAAGCCCTGTTGCAGGCCAAGGCGGGGCGCTTGAAAATATTGGAAAAGATGGACGCCGCCATCGCCTCCCCTCGCGGCGAGCTCTCGCCCCACGCCCCGAGGCTGATTAGACTCTCGATCCCAGTCAACAAGATCGGCGCCCTCATCGGGCCGGGCGGCAAGAACATCCGCCGCATCATCGAGGAATACGGCGTGGAGGTGGAGGTCGAAGACGACGGCTCCGTGTTCATCGCCGGCATCGACGCGCTCGGCGTTGATCGCGCGAAAGCCGAGGTGGAATCCCTCACGGTCGAGCCCGAGGTGGGCAAGATCTACAAGGGGCATGTGGTCTCGATCAAGGAGTTCGGCGCCTTCATCGAGATCCTTCCGGGCCGCGAGGGCCTGCTCCATATCTCCCAGATCGACGTCAACCGGGTCAACCGGGTCGAGGACGTGCTCCACGAGGGAGACGAGGTCGAGGTGAAATTGCTCGAGATCGATCCCGAGGGCAAGCTCCGCCTCTCCCGCAAGGCGGTACTGCAGCCCGGCTCCGAACTCGCCGGCGGAGGCTTCAAGCCTCGGGGGCACGGCCGCCCAGGAGAACGCAGACCCGAGCGATCGCACCGATAGAGAATATGGCGCCCAAGCCAGGTAAGAACGGGAAAACGTATTCCGATTCGCCGCTCAAGAAGATACGGGAGATCTACCAGTTCATGGTGGATCAGAAGCTCGAGTCCCTCGAGTTCGACCATCAAGGGCTGCATATGCGCCTGGTGCGCCAACGCCCGGCGACGGTCCCGGTTCCGATGCCGGTGGCCGCCTTGACGGTTCCTTCCACGGCCGCGCCCGCGGCCGCTCCCGCCGCCGCCGCAGCCGGCCCCGGCGCGGCACTTGCCGGAGCGTTGACCGTAAAATCGCCCATGATGGGCATTTTCTACCGGGCCAGCTCTCCCTCGAGCCCGCCCTTCGTCAAGCGCGGCGACGCGGTCAAGCGGGGCCAGGTGCTCTGCCTCATCGAAGCCATGAAGGTATTCAACGAGATCAAGTCCGATTTCGACTGCGTCATCGAAGAGGTGCTGCTCGAAAACGGCAAGCCGGTCAAGGCGGGCCAGGATCTCTACATCGTCTCGAGAAAATGAACAACGCCGAATTCTCCGCCCATATCGCCAGGCTCGCCCACCAGGTGCAGGAGGCCCTCGAGCACGGGGGGCCGTTCACGGCCTGGGAGCTCAAATTACGGCTGAAGGTTTCGCAGTCCCATCTATGCATGGCCTTGGGCGCCCTGATGCGCAGCGGCGCCGTCCACCTCACCCCGGACCAAATGACCTACAAGGTGGAGCCCGCGCGCCGCGACCCTCCGCCCGTACCTCCCTCCCCGCCCCTGGCCGAGGCCGATGCCGCACTCCAAGGCTAGAAGCCAGCGGAAAAAATCGGACTCCGTACTGATGGGCGCCACGCTTTGGGTGGCGCTTTTTTTCGGCGCCCTCTACCTCATCTGGGCCCTGCTCCTGCCCTCTTCCGCCGGCGCCATCGGCCGTTGGGTCGCGACGGTCTTGTTCACGACCCTCGGAGGCGCCGCCTACCTAACGGCCCCGCTTATCCTTTATGGCCTCTTCCTATACTTTAAGACCCAGAAAGCCTCCGGATACCTGGGCTGGGCGGTGGGTTCGCTTTCCTTGCTGTCCGCCTCGGCCGCGCTGCTGGCCGCCTTAGGCGCGGCCTTGAGCCGCCCGCAATGGGGCGGCGCCGTCGGCGGCAAGCTTTATAGCTGGGCCGAGGCTTCCATCGGCGTCTCCGGGGCGTGGCTTGCCGCCGCCGCCTTCGGCGCGCTGGGCTTGCAACTGCTCTTTGAGATTTCCTGGAGCTACTTGGCCAAGAGCGCGTGGCAATGGCTGCGCGAGGATTGGCGCGATTGGCGTAACGCCAAGCGCGAGTTGGCACAGCAATTGCGTTCCGCCGCCGAGCAACGAGCGGCTGCCGCCGAACTTCCCCGTCTTGCGCCTCCCCCGGAGCCGACCGCGACCAAGCCAGAACCCACGCGCGTTCCTGAATTGATCGAGCCGGCATCCTCTCCCCGCGGCGAGAAACCTCCGCGAGCCAGCCGGCCTGGCACCGCTGCCAGCTCCTTTACGCTTCCCTCCGTCCAATTGCTCAAGGGCAAGCGCGCCGACGCTCAGGGCGGCCGGCCCAGCGAGGCCGAGATACTCTCGGCCGTCTCGAATCTCGAGGCGACCCTCGCCAATTTCCAGATCCAGGCCCGGGTAAGCGGCTATAGTCCGGGGCCGGTGATCACGCGCTACGAGGTCTCTCCCGCCCCCGGCGTCACGGTCAGCTCCATCGTCGCCCGCTCCAACGACATCGCCCTCGCCATGAAGGCCCGCGGCATCCGCATGATCGCCCCGATCCCCGGCAAAGCCGCCATCGGCATCGAGATCCCCAATCAACGCCCCGCTTCCGTGACCCTGCGAGAGGTGCTCGAGAGCGACGCCCTATCCCCATACGCCTCCCCTCTGGCCTTCGGCCTGGGGCTGAGCTCCGACGGTACCCCCTTGGCCGCGGACCTGCAGGCGATGCCGCACCTCTTGGTCGCCGGCGCGACCAACAGCGGAAAGAGCGTGATGGTGCATTCCCTCATCGGCTCGATCCTGCTCCGCGCGCGCCCCGACGAGGTCAAGTTCCTGCTCATCGACCCCAAGCGCATCGAACTGAGCTTCTACGAGGGCATCCCGCATCTCTACGACCCCAAGACGCCCTGCGAGCAGGTGGGGGTGATTACCCACTCCAAGGAAGCGGCGCGTTCGCTCAAGGCCCTCGTGACCGTGATGGAGAAGCGCTACGAGAAGTTCCAAAATTACCGCGTCCGCGACATCGAGGGCTACAACCGCGAAGCCCTCAAACGCTCCGAGCCCACGGAATTCTACATCGTGGTGGTCATCGACGAATTGGCCGACCTGATGGTGATCGCCCGCGACGTGGTCGAGGACTCGATCCAGCGCCTGGCCCAGATGGCCCGCGCTGTCGGCATCCACCTGGTCCTGGCGACCCAGCGGCCCTCGGTCGACGTCATTACCGGCGTGATCAAGGCGAACCTGCCGTCGCGCATCGCGCTGCGGGTGGCCTCCAAGATAGACTCCAAGGTGATCTTGGACATCAACGGCGCCGAGTCTCTGCTCGGCAAGGGCGACCTACTTTACATGATTCCCGGACAGGAACCGATCCGGGTTCAAGGGGCCTTCGTCTCGGCGGAGGAGATCGCGCGCGTCGTCGACCATCTGCGCGCGCAGGGCAAGCCCGAATACGCCCCGCTGGAAACCATGTCGGCCGTCGGCGAGGCCGACCTGAGCGATTTCGGCGTCGAGCCCCTGGAGTTCACCCAGGCCTTGAAACTCGTGCTGGAGCGGCGACGCGTCAGCCAGGATCTTCTCAAATCCCAGTTCGGCTCCTCGGCCCGCGCCACGAACCTGCTAAGCCTCCTGGAGGTCAAAGGGTTCATCCACAAGCCCGAGGGCTCCAACCGCTGGGAAATCCACTTCGACCAGATCGAAGACCACCTGCGCACCCACTACCCCCAGGTCCGCCTAGACAAACCCGGCATCTAACGGTGCCAGGCATCCACTTTCTACACTTTCTTGAAATTCTCCCTCATGGTCAGGAGAAAGTTGAGAAAGTGAAGAAAGTGGATGCCTGGCACCTAGTTGGACACCTGGTTTTTAGTCGAGGCGGAAGCGGATGATCTCTAGACCCTCGGCATAGTCCACCCCGGCGACCTCGCCTTGCTCGCGGGCGATGCGGCGGAATACGTCCGTCTCGAGGCCGCGGCATTGGAACTGGCTGGGGTGGGCGTTGATGGCCGCGATTTTCCTCTCGATGGTCTGCGAGATGTCGACGTAGGCGTCCGGGTCAAAGCGCGCCGGGATCCTCCGGCAGCTCGTCGGGCAGTAGCACAGGAAGTCGAAATAGGACAGACGCAGGCTCTCGAGGCAGGCCTCGTGCACGAGCCGGTGGTCGAGGTGAAAATCGGAATAACCGTGCGCGAGCAGCAGCGAGGGCTCGCATTCGGAGATGAGCCTATCGAGCTTCTCGCGTAGATCCTCGCCGCGGATGTCCTCGACCCGCCGGCAGGAGTCGGAAAACAGCGCCTTGAATTGCCCACCCAAGATCGACGCGGAGTTCTCCGCCTCCTCCAGGCGGCGTTCGAGCTCGTTGGGAACACAAACGGTCACCAGTACCAGCTTGGCGCCTAGCTCCTGCAGCCGAGCCACCGTCCCGCCGATCCCCAGCTCGATGTCGTCGGGATGCGCTCCTACGGCGAGGACGGTTCGGCCCCGATAGCGTTCCAGCGCGGGTCCGGGGGTCTTCATGACATGATGAGCCGGCCGACCTCGAGCCCTTCCGCGTATTCCACCCCAGCCAGGCGACCGTAATGCCGCGCGGTGTCTCGGTAATGGTCCGTGCTTAGGCCCTTGCAGGTGAACTGGGTGGTATGCGCGTCTATCGCCTGCATTTTCTCGTCGATGGTCTTGCTAATGTCGACGTAGACCTGAGGGAAGAAGCTGACCTGCACCGGATGGCAGCTCGTCGGATAGAAACAGAGCATGTCGTGGAAGCTGATCCGAGCCGTGGCCAGGCAGGCGGAATGCGCCAGGACATGGTCCTTGTGGAAGTTGGTCGCGGCATGGGCGAGCATCAGGGCCGGCTGCAACTGCCGGACCAGTTCGTCGAGCCTCGAGACCAGGTCGTAGGTCTTGATATCCTCGACCCGGCGGCAATCGTCCGGGAACATCACGCGCAGCTCGCCTCCCAATATCTCGGCCGAGCGCCGCGCGTGATCGATCCTGGCCTCCAGATGGTCGGGAACGCAGAGCACCACCATCACGACGCGCGCCCCGACGAGCTTGAGTCGCGCCAGCAAGCCCCCTGCCCCTATCTCTAGATCGTCCGGATGCGCGCCCACGGCCAGCACCGTCTGCCCCGCGTATTTCGCCACGATATCCGTTCGGGTCATAGCGCCTCCTAAGTCAACATCAACCGCATCACTTCCAAGCCCTCAGCGTAGCGAACCCCGGCCAGGCGTCCCAGGAACATCGCCTCCTGCACATAACCGTCCGTAGCGATCCCGCGGCAGCGGAATTGGCTCGCGTGCGCCTCCAGCGCCTTCATCTTCGTCTCCATGGTCTCGGTGATGTCGATGAAGGCTTGGGACACGAAGGGCACCTCCACGGGATGGCAGCTGAGGGGGCTATAGCATAGGAAGTCATGGAAGCCCACGCGCTGCGTGGCCACCGAGGCGTTATATACCAGCCCGTGGTCCTTATGGAGATTGCGCGGGCCGTGCGAGATCAGCGCCGCGGGCTCGAGCTCCGCGACCAAGCGGTCGAGCGCCGAGACGAGCTCGTAGGTCTTGATGTCCTCGACCCGCCGCGGGCGCTCGCAGAAGAGCAGCCTCAGCTCGCAACCCAGTATCTCGGCGGCGTGCTTGGCTTCCTCGGTGCGCCGCTCGAACTGGCTGGGGATGGTCGCGACGGCCATCACGACGCGGGCCCCGCAACGGCGTAATCTAGCGAGGCTGCCGCCGATGCCCGCTTCCAGGTCGTCTGGATGCGCTCCGATCGCCAGGATCGTCCTCCCCGAGTAACGCGACGCCAATCGATCTTCATTCATGCCCGTTCTTTCTCCGTTTTACGGACTCCTTCCACTTGGGGGCACGGTAGAGGTACAGGGTGAAATCATTGGGCAGGTACTGATGGTTGAGGCGGACGGCCGGAGTCAACGACCTCGCGAGCTCCAGCATGCGGGCGGGCTCGACGTAGGCGCGCCCTTCGGTCCGCTTGGGCGACCATTGGCTCAAGAAGTTGACGGCCAGTCCCTCGGTACACCAAGAAAAGAGGCGTTCCAGGGTGGGGGCGATGCGCTCGTGGACGTTCTGGGACTCGAGGCCGAAAAGCCCGCTGGCGACCACGTACTCGTAGGGTTCGGGGGGATGGTGCTCGAGCGCGTCCCCAAGCTCGAAATGGCAGTTGAGCTCCGGGCGGACGGCGAAGCGGGACCTGCAGCAGGAAATCATCTCCTCGCATAGGTCGATGCCGCTGTAGTAGGGGCGCACTCCCTTCTGGCGGAGGAACTCCAGGAAGTCGCCGAAGCCGCAGCCCACGTCGAAGAGGCGCCGCTGATGGAAGGCCCCGAGCTCGCAGAGCGCCTCGAAGCGCTTGAGCTGCGATTGGCGGTGGTTGTAGCCGATCCCGCGGTGGTTGGGGCCGAAGCGCTTGAAGCGCTCCGCGTACCACCGGCTGATCCAAGGCCTATCCTGCGTGATCGACCGGTAGGCGGTGGGCGCCATGGCGCTCTCCTCTAAGCACGGCTCCGCTCTCGGGCCCGCAATGGAACAACAGGTCGACTACCGACAAGCAGGTCTCCGCCGGGTGGCTGCCCAGCGGCCGGTACTGCGGGGGCGTAAAGCGCTGCCACTCGACCCGAATCCCGGCGCGGGCGAACTCCGAGACATTCAAATACCCCTTCGAGCCCCCCATCCCGGCTAAATAGACGTCGGCCCCGACCCTCCGGCAAAGGCTCAAGACCAGCTCCGATTTCTTGCCCGACGGCTTTAGGGCCGAGCTGCGCAGCAAGGGGGTGCGGATCTCGAGGGCCTCGAGACAGAACCCCAGCAGGGTGAGATTTAAGTCCACCAGGCGCCGCCAGGAGCTCCCGAAGATCTCGCGCAGCCTCCCCGCGTAACGCTTGAAGTAAGGGGCGCGCCCGTAGGCATGCTCGAGCGTCTTATAAACCTTCTCGCCCCAGCTGAGCTTGCCGTCGAGCTCATTATGGATCGCCTTCTCGAGGATGGTCTCGTCGCGGCTGTTCTGCACCACGGGCACCGTCATCCACATCGGCATGTCGCCCATGAGAATTCGGGTGCGATTCTGGAAGTTCTGCCTCTCGAATTGGACATGGTCTAGGAGCACGAAGCGTTCGGCTTGGCGTATCCGGTCGAAGAAACCGAGCCAAGGAAGGAAGTTGGGTTGATGCGCCGCGAGTATCATAGGTCGCTCACCTCTTCGCGGCCAGTATACCGGAGCCACGGTTTCCGCTACATATTGGGCTTGTAAGATGCTCCTATCCGAATTATGTACAATGAGGCCGTGCTGAGCTTCATGCTCGCGGCGGCGCTTGTTTCGCCCGCCTCCGCGGCTTTTTCCGTCGAGAAGGACACCGCGCCCTTGACGACGCTGGCGGCGGTCAGTGCCAGGCTGGAGGCCATCGAGTCCGGGCTCAAGGGCCTCTCGGCGGATTTCAAGCAGTCCGTCCTATTCTCGGCCTCGGAAACCGCGCAGGAGATCGAGGGCAGCCTGCAATATTCCAAGCCCGATCGCCTACGCGTGGAGCACCACAAGCCCGAAAGGCAGACCATCGTGTCGGACGGCAAGTCGATCTGGGTGCATCGGAAAAGCCAGAACCAGGTGATCGAGGCCTCGCTCAAGGAATGGAAGGCCTCCGATCCCCTGCTCGCGAGCCTGCTTGATTTCGGCTCCTACTCGTCTTGGCTGAAGAAATATGATGTCTCCTTCTCCTCCGCCCCCCTGGAATTACTCCTGCTTCCCAAGACGGGTCCTTCGGAGTTCAACTTGCGCCTGCGCCTCAACCGCTGGGGATTTCCGGTCGAGACCGAGCTCGCCGTCTCGCAGATGAAAGTTCGTACCGTCCTGGAAAACCTAAAAATCAACCCCGATATCCGGGACTCGGCCTTCGCCTTCGCGCCGCCGGCGGGCGCGGACGTGTTCCGCAACTTCAAACCGCCCCGATTAAATCCATGAACGAAACGACCCCCGCTTCCAACGGCACTCCCGATATCGGCTCGCTCCTGCGGCAGGCCCGCACCCGCCGGGGCCAGAGCCTGGAGGCCGTGCAGCAGCAGACCCGAATCCCGAAGAAGTTATTGGACGCCCTGGAGTCCAACCGCTTCGACGAGTTCCCAGCGACGGTGTACCTGCGCGGCTTTCTCAAGAACTACTGCGACCATCTCGACGTCGAATTCGACCCGCTCTGGGCACAGATCGACCCCAACAAGGCCAAGGCCGCTGCCCAGCCCGAGGCGGCGACCGCGAAAACCGAGAAACCGGAAGCCCACGCCGAGCCCCCGGAACCGGAGGGCCCCTGGCTGGTCCAGTCGAGCCTGTTCCCGTTCCTGCTGGGAGGCCTGCTGCTGGTGGGTGCGCTCGCCGTATGGCAGCTCGGCCGTAGGCCGTCCTCCCCGGCGGCGCCCGTCCATCAATTGCCCAGCGCCCTGGCCCCGGTCGAGGCGCCCAAGGAGATGACGCTCAAAATCTCGGTCAAGAACGACACCTGGTTGCAATTGAGCGCCGACGGAGTGCTCCGCTTCCAGGGACGCGCCCCCGCGGGCCTTTCGCAGGAGTGGAAGGCGTCGGATTTCTTCCTTCTGCGGACCAAGGACCCCGCCGGGCTGGGCGTGGAGCTCGACGGCAAACCCGTTGTTTTCGAACAGACGCCCAAGACCTCCTCAGGAGATTACCGCATCGTGAGACCATAGGCTCATGATGACTCTGCCCAACAAGCTCACGTTGGCCCGGGGCGTCATGGCCTTACTGACCTTCGCCTCCCTCTGGACCCTACACCCGGCTGGATACGCCGCCGCCTTCGCCCTCTACATCGGGGCGACCGTCACCGACTGGATCGACGGTTACATCGCCAGGAACACGAACGCGAAGAGCTCCTTCGGCGCCCTCGCCGATCCCATCGCCGACAAGGTGCTGGTGCTCGGCACCCTCATCGCCTGCATGCGCATCCGCTGGCTGCAGATCCCGGGCTGGGCCATCTTCCTCATGGTTGTACGCGAGCTGGTGATCGGCGGGCTGCGCAGCCTGGCGGCGGTGCAGGGGAAGCTGCTCGCCTCGGCGAGATCCGGCAAGCTCACGATGGGCTTTCAATGCGGCTTCATGATCACGATCTTGCTGCTCTTGGTGCTGCGCGACACCTTGGGGCTACCCCTGCCGGCCTGGATGCTGGGGGTTCCTTACGTCCTGACCATTTTGAGCATGATCGCTTCCTGGTTGAGCGGCGTCGCCTACCTGCGCAACAACCGCCGCCTGCTCGAAAGCTCCTGGGGAGAATCCCCGCCTTGAGAAAAGCAGGCCTTTTGATTGCCACCTGCTTTTATTTAAGCTATATTCCAGCGACATTTTCCCAGCGGCTCCTTCCCCGCCGCGCCGGGCGTTGGACCGGAGCTGGATTTTTGGGAAGCCTGCTCGGCTGGGCCTCGCTGTACGCCCTGCCCGAGACCTTACCGGCCTTCGCTGCGGTTTTGGGCGTGTGCCTGTGGGTGGCCTGTTGGAGCAGCACGCATGCCGAACTCGCGTTGGGAGTTCACGACGACCCGAGGATCATCATCGACGAGGTTCTAGGCTATTGGGTTTCCGTCGCGCTGCTTCCCCGATCGGCGGCCGTGCTCGCGGCCGGCTTAGTTCTCTTCCGCCTCCTCGATTCCGTGAAACTCCCTCCCTACCGCTGGCTCGAGCGGTTGCCCGGCGGCTACGGGGTGGTATTCGACGATGTCGGGGCCGGGGTCGCGGCCAATCTCCTGCTGCACGCGGGGTTGCATTTTGGGTTCCTGGCGGCATGACGGCGCTCGCCCTTCTCCTGGTGGCCGCGCCGGCTGCGGCGCAATTCACGGGAACGGTCAGCACCGCTCCCCCGGTTCTGGTCGCGCCGACCGCTGCCGGCTTCGGCGCCCGCCTTCCCGCCGACAACGGGCCCTGGGTGATCGGCGACGTGCGTTTCGAGGGCAGCCGCACCATCAGCGAATATTCGCTCAAGTCGAAGGTCCGGGTACGGCGGGGCAGCCTGTATACACCGAACGACATCGCCGGCGACGTCTCCGCCCTCCTGGCGATGGGCATTTTCACCTCCGTCGACTCCGCCCTTTTCGCCATGGACGAACCGGTCCCCAGCCAGTACAGCGGCATCTCCATCTCCAGTTCCATGGTGCGCCTGGTTTTCTTCGTCCAAGAAGGGGTCGGGTCTTCCCCGGTCGCCTCGACCGCCCCGGCCCAGGCCAAACCGCTAGGCCCGCCGATCCCGGTCAGCGGCGTCGTCTTCACGCCGACGGCCTACCGGGGGCTTGGGCGGCATAATCGTCCCGGCTTGGGCCTCGATTTCAACGCCATCTACTTCATCGGCCGCCTCTACGGCAAGAACTCGCTCAGCTACACCACGCGCAAGACCGAATTCCTCGACCGCCTCGGCGTGTGGTTCTTGAGCATCGACGGCAAGATGCAGATCCAATCGGAAGGGAAGTTCCGGCCGGCGATGGCCGTGGGCGCGCAGGGCATCTTCACTTTCCGCGACGCGCCGCAACCGTCGATTACCACCCCCAACGTCA